>NZ_RJPN01000003.1:0-204213 GCF_003944225.1 Streptococcus cristatus | reverse complement strand
GATGGCGCAACTGGTGCTACAGGTGCAACAGGAGCTAAGGGTGAAGATGGTAAATCATCATTAACTGAAGTAGTTAACAACAACGACGGTACTCATACTGTTAAAGTTGGTATTGATAAGAATAGTGACGGTAAGCTTGATCCAAGTGAAGTAACTTCAACAACTATCGTCAAAGATGGCGCAACTGGTGCTACAGGTGCAACAGGAGCTAAGGGTGAAGATGGTAAATCATCATTAACTGAAGTAGTTAACAACAACGACGGTACTCATACTGTTAAGGTTGGACTCGATAAGAATGGCGACGGTAAGCTTGATCCAAGCGAAGTAACCTCAACAACTATCGTGAAAGATGGTGCAACTGGAGCTACAGGAGCGACCGGAGCTAAGGGCGATAAAGGTGAAGATGGTAAATCATCATTAACTGAAGTAGTTGATAACCACGATGGTACTCATACTGTTAAAGTTGGAATCGATAAGAACGGCGACGGTAAGCTTGATCCAAGTGAAGTAACGTCAACGACTATCGTTAAAGACGGCGCAACTGGTGCTACAGGTGCAACTGGAGCGGATGGTAAACCATCATTGGCTAAGGTTGTAGACAATAACGATGGCACTCATACTGTTCAAGTCGGTCTAGATAAGAACGGCGACGGTAAACTTGATCCAAGCGAAGTAACCTCAACAACTATCGTTAAAGACGGCGCAACCGGTGCCACTGGTGCTACAGGAGCGACCGGAGCAACTGGTGCAGATGGTAAATCATCATTAACTGAAGTAGTTGATAACCACGATGGTACTCATACTGTTAAAGTTGGACTCGATAAGAACGGAGACGGTAAACTTGATCCAAGTGAAGTAACGTCAATGACTATCGTTAAAGATGGCGCAACTGGTGCTACAGGAGCGACCGGAGCTAAGGGCGATAAAGGTGCAGATGGTAAATCATCATTAACTGAAGTAGTTAACAACAACGATGGTACTCATACTGTTAAAGTTGGACTCGATAAGAACGGCGACGGTAAGCTTGATCCAAGTGAAGTAACGTCAACGACTATCGTTAAAGACGGCGCAACTGGAGCTACAGGCGCAACTGGAGCGGATGGTAAACCATCATTGGCTAAGGTTGTAGACAACAACGATGGCACCCATACTGTTCAAGTCGGACTCGATAAGAACGGCAATGGTCAGTTGGATTCAGACGAAGTAACCTCATCTACCATCGTTAAAGACGGTAAGGATGGTAAGTCTCCATTAGCTGAAGTAGTTAACAACCACGATGGTACTCATACTGTTAAAGTTGGACTCGATAAGAACGGCGACGGTAAGCTTGATCCAAGTGAAGTAACGTCAACGACTATCGTTAAAGACGGCGCAACTGGTGCTACAGGTGCAACAGGAGCTAAGGGTGAAGATGGTAAATCATCATTAACTGAAGTAGTTAACAACCACGATGGTACTCATACTGTTAAAGTTGGACTCGATAAGAACGGCAATGGTAAACTTGATCCAAGTGAAGTAACTTCAACGACTATCGTTAAAGACGGCGCAACGGGAGCGGATGGAAAGCCATCATTGGCTAAGGTTGTGGACAACAACGATGGCACCCATACTGTTCAAGTCGGACTCGATAAGAACGGCAACGGTCAGTTGGATTCAGACGAAGTGACCTCATCTACCATCGTTAAAGACGGTAAGGATGGTAAATCATCATTAACTGAAGTAGTTGATAACAACGACGGTACGCACACTGTTAAGGTTGGAATCGATAAGAACGGTGATGGTAAACTTGATCCAAGCGAAGTAACCTCAACAACTATCGTGAAAGATGGTGCAACTGGAGCTACAGGAGCGACCGGAGCTAAGGGCGATAAAGGTGAAGATGGTAAATCATCATTAACTGAAGTAGTTGATAACCACGATGGTACTCATACTGTTAAGGTTGGAATCGACAAGAATGGTGATGGTAAACTTGATCCAAGTGAAGTAACTTCAACAACTATCGTGAAAGACGGCGCAACTGGTGCAACAGGAGCGACAGGAGCAACAGGTAAAGATGGTAAATCATCATTAACTGAAGTAGTTAACAACAACGACGGTACTCATACTGTTAAAGTTGGACTCGATAAGAACGGCGACGGTAAACTTGATCCAAGTGAAGTAACTTCAACAACTATCGTGAAAGATGGTAAAGATGGTAAGACACCATTAGCAGAAGTAGTTGACAACCAAAATGGAACACACACCATTAAGATTGGTTTTGATACAAATGGTAATGGTAAGCTTGATCCAGATGAAGTAACCTCTGCTACAATCGTTAAAGATGGAAAAGACGGAAAAGATGGCAAGGACGGCAAAGACGGAAAAGATGGTCAAAGCTCACTTGTAACGCTCGTTGAAAATGAAGATGGTAGTGTTACTATTCTTGTTGGAATTGATAAGAATAACAATGGTAAGGTTGATTCTGATGAAGTAACATCTTCTACAATTATCAGAAATGGTAAAGATGGTAAGGACGGCAAAGACGGAAAAGATGGTAAAGATGGCAAGGGTGTAACCGGTCCAACTGGTCCTACAGGTCCAACTGGTCCAACCGGTCCAACCGGTCCAACCGGCCCTACAGGTCCAACCGGTCCAACTGGTCCAACTGGTCCAACCGGTCCAACTGGTCCAACCGGCCCTACAGGTCCAACTGGTCCTACAGGTCCAACCGGTCCAACCGGCCCTACAGGTCCAACCGGTCCAACCGGTCCAACTGGTCCAACCGGTCCAACTGGTCCAACCGGTCCAACCGGTCCAACCGGCCCAACTGGTCCAACCGGTCCAACTGGTCCAACCGGTCCAACCGGCCCAACTGGTCCTACAGGTCCTACTAATCCAATAAAACCAGTAGTTCCAACAGCTCCAACAGTTCCAGCTAAGCCAACAAAACCTGCAGGAACAACCAAAGTAGTAGCTAAGTCAGGAACCCTTCCTAAGACTGGTGACAATAGCAACCATGAAGTAGGTGTGGTAGGCGCAGGACTTCTATCAGCTGCACTTCTAGCTGCCTTAGGTGTTTCTAAGCGAAAAGAAGAAGAACTCTAAGATATTCTCTTTATAAAATTTAAGCAATATCAAGTTTAGAGTAAAACAGAGGCTATTAGGATTATTAAAATTCTACTAGCCTCTAGTTTTGTTGTATTAATGTTTTGGAGGAATTGAATGTCATCAATTGTATTGAATATGATTGTAAAAAATGAAGCCCATATAATTTTGGAAACACTCCAAAATTTGGTCAATTCAATCACATTTGACTACTGGGTCATTTCTGACACTGGCTCCACAGATGGAACGGAAAACCTCATCTTGAACTTTTTTAGTGAGGTGGGAATTCCAGGAGAATTGCACAAAGATGAATGGCAAAACTTTGCACATAATAGAAATTTAGCCCTAAATTATGCAAGAGGAAAGGGAGACTATATTCTAATCTTTGATGCAGATGATTTCGTTGAAGGTAGTTTAAAAATCTCTACTGATCTTGAAGCAGATGCCTATTATCTCAATTTTTCAGATGAGAGTGGAGTTCTTTCATTTCGTCGTGTAGCTCTTGTTAAAAATAATCCAGAAATTTATTGGCGAGGAGTTGTGCATGAATTTATTGAATTGCCTGAAGGTGCCAGTTATGGAAATCTTGTAGGACCTTATTCAGTCATTGCAAGAACAAGAGGCGCACGAAGTCTAGACGATGATAAATATTATCATGATGCAACTGTACTGGCAAATGCTGTTTATAATAATCAAGACCCTGACTTAGAGCCTAGATATACTTTTTATTGCGCGAGATCTTATCGTGATGCAGGTTTATACCAGGAGGCCTTGTCTTGGTTCAAAAAACGTGCAGTTATGACGGATGGATGGTCAGAGGAAGCTTATTATTCTTGTCTAGAAATAGCGCAAATTTATGAAAATGAAGGGAAAGCTCTTGAAGGACGAGAGTATTTGGAAAAAGCTATCCAGATTAACCCTAATCGCGCTGAAGCATGGTCTCAATTAGCTAAATTATATAGAGAATCAGGGCAGCATCACATTGCTTTTGCCTATGCTTATATGGCTAAGGATTTAGAATTGAATCCAGATAGCCTTTTCAGCTGGAACAGGGTTTATGACTATTGGATTCCATTTGAATTGTTAGAAAATGGTGTCAAAATAGGGAATTTTGAAGTTGCCTATCAAGGTTTCAGAGCTTTAATTCTGGCAGGTCAGGCCGATACTTATAAGAACTATTATGAATACTTACCTCAGTTCGAACAGTATCTAGATAATGAGATTATTGAGAAGATTATAGAAGTCATTAACGGTACAGAAGCTTAATTGAATCTGTCAATACAGTTTTTGTCGATTATAACGGCCTGATACATGCCAAACTTTGGAGAGGACCAATTGGTCTTCTCCTTTTTTGCTCTTGGAGCAGTTGCTATTAGCTTAACTTTCAGTTTTAAAAGTCAAAAAAACAGAAATTCGTTATGAATTTCTGTTTTTTTATTTATTCTTGATAAGAGACGATGCCAATGATGGTATCGACAGCGCGTTCCATGGTTTCTAGGCTGACATATTCGAAGCGGCCGTGCATGTTTTCACCGCCGGCAAAGAGGTTGGGAGTCGGGATACCCATAAAGGAAATTTTGGAGCCATCAGTTCCGCCACGGATTGGCTCGATGATCGGCTGGATGTCCAGACTTTCCATGACTGCTTTAGCGATATTGATTGGTGTCATGTCCTTTTCAATAATCTGCTTCATGTTGTAATACTGGTCTTTGAGGGTCAAAATGACGCGCTCGCTACCCAGTTCTTGGTTCATTTTATCAGCAATAGCCTGCATAGCAGCTTTGCGATTTTCAAAAGCCTCTGTCTCAAAGTCGCGGACAATGTAGCTGGCTTGAGCTTCCTCGACAGTTCCGGTCAAGTTCATCAGGTGGTAGAAACCTTGGTAGCCCTCAGTATTCTCTGGACGGTCGGCTTCTGGCAGCTGGTTGTGGAAGTCAATAGCCAGCTGGAGTGCATTGACCATTTGGTCTTTGGCAGTTCCCGGATGGACATTGCGTCCTTGGAAGGTTAGCTCTGCTCCAGCAGCGCTAAAGGTTTCATACTGGAGTTCTCCTAGAGGGCCGCCATCTACTGTGTAGGCAAAGTCTACGTCGAAGTCTTCCGCGTCAAACTTATCAGCTCCGATACCGATTTCCTCATCTGGTCCAAATCCCACTCGGATTTCTCCATGCTTGATTTCTGGATGGGCAGACAGGTATTCGGTAGCAGTCATGATTTCAGCAATACCTGACTTGTCGTCTGCGCCCAGAAGGGTGGTTCCATCAGTTGTAATCAGTGTTTGGCCCTTGTATTTATGGAGACTGGCGAAGTCTGCAGGATCTAAGTTAAAGCCAGATTGACCAAGCGGAATCACACCGCCATCATAATTCTCAATGACCTGCGGCTGGATGTTTTCTGCGTTGAAGTCCGCCGTATCCATGTGGGAAATAAAGCCAATCTTGCGGGTAAAGCTAGGGTCGTTGGCTGGCAGAGTTCCAATCGCAAAGCCGTTGGGCAGGTAGTAGACATTTTCCAAGCCAACTCGCTTCATCTCAGGAATGAGGATATTGTTAGCAAAGTCCACCTGACTCTGGGTACTGGGTGTAGTAGTAGACGTTTCGTCTGAGCGTGTGTTAACTTTGACATAGGTCAGGAAACGATCTAAAAGATTAGGGTATTTCATAAAAGCTCCTTGTTTTCATAGATTAAGTCTATTTTAGCACAATCTTGAACAAAAGACACTCGTAAGTCACCATTTCTCTAGTTGAAAGGTCTTGGAAGATGAGCGCAATGGAAATAGGTGAAAATAAGCCTTATAAACTTGAAGAATAGGATTTTTTGCGAGACTATGAATATAAAATGATTGAGAAAATACAGTGGCAAATATGCTAGAGGCGCATGTTAAAGGAAATTTTGTGTTATAATAAAAAGTAGAAAATCAATATAGTAAATAAGAGGTAGTGCCATGATTTATGAATTTTGTGCTGAGAATGTCACCTTGCTAGACAAGGCTTTAGAGGCTGGAGCGAAGCGGGTTGAGCTGTGTGATAATCTAACAGTTGGTGGAACAACGCCTAGCTACGGTGTCATCGAGGCTGCAGTACGAATGGTTGAGACTTATGATGCGACTGTGATGACCATGATTCGTCCTCGTGGTGGAAATTTTGTCTATTCAGATATGGAAATCGAGATAATGCTTTCGGACATTCAGAAGGCACGTGAGGCAGGGAGTCATGGCCTCGTTTTTGGTGTCTTAAAGGAAAATAATGAGATTGATTATCCTAAGATGGAGCGGCTGCTTGAGGCGGCTCAGGGGCTGGATGTGGTCTTTCATATGGCTTTTGATGCTATTCCTGCTGAGTATCAGTTCGGAGAGCTAGACTGGCTGGTTGAACACGGCGTTAAGAGGATTTTGACTCATGGCGGGCCAGCGTCAGAGTCTATTCTAGAGCATTTGGCTTGGCTGGATGAATTGATTGAGCATGCGGCAGGGCGGATAGAGATTTTACCTGGTGGTGGGATTAACCTAGAAAATCGTGACGAGATTGTTGACGCTCTAGGTGTTGATCAATTGCATGGCACCAAAGTAGTATTTTAGCAGGAAAGTTCATGCTGGATTTATTTGAAAAATACAGGCTGAAGGAAGAAAGTTTGCTGGATTATGGCTTTGTCAGGTCTGGTGCAGAATACAGTTATTCGACTGAGATCATGGCTGGCGACTTCCAGATGAATGTGGTGATTTTTGATGGAAAGCTGGATTTTCAGGTGCTTGACTTGGATACAGGTGATGAATATCGACAAGTCAAGATGGAAAGTATGGCTGGAGAGTTTGTCGGACAAGTCAGGGCGGCCTGTCAGGAGGTTTTGCTGGATATTCGGCAGCATTGCTTTGAGGAAGTAGGCTTTCTTTATGAGCAAAGTCAGCGACTGAGTAGCTATGTGGCTACTACTTATCAGGGACAGTTGGAGTATCTCTGGGAGAATTCTTCTCGTAAAAGCACTAATGGGGCTGCTGTTTTTCGCCATCAGGATAGCAAGAAATGGTACGGAGCTTTTTTGACGACCGATTGGACTAAGTTTGAAAAGGAGCGCAGTGGTGCGGTCGAGGTTCTAAATGTCAAGAGTGACCGAGTTGCGGAACTTATTCAGAAAAAGGGAATTTATCCCGCCTTTCATATGAATAAAAAATACTGGCTCAGCCTGCCCTTGGATGGAACTTTGCCCGACCAGCAACTTTTTGATTTGTTGGACACCAGCTTTGTCCTGACTAAGAAAAGATGAGCATAGTTTGCCTGAGTTTCATTTTTAGATGAAATAGCGTATAATAGAGATAGTGAGAAACGGACAGTCGGATTAAGGGCTGTCCGTCCTTTGTTTGGAATGAGGAAACAAAATGAATCTTATCAGAAAACTGGACTGGTTTTTTAAACTGGAGAAGCGGCGCTATATGATCGGCATTTTGGCCTTGTCTCTGGTCAGTGTGTTTAATCTGATTCCGCCACGAGTCATTGGGCAGGTCATAGATAGAATTGCTAGGAGGAGTCTGACTGCTGGAGAACTTGCTTATAATCTTCTCCTTTTGATTTTGGCTGCTTTTATTATGTATGGTTTGCGTTATGTCTGGCGGCTCTATATCTTTGGCACGGCAAATAATCTGGGACGCATCTTACGCTTTCGGCTTTTTGAGCATTTTACGCGGATGTCGCCAAGTTTTTATCAAAAATACCGAACGGGTGACCTCATGGCTCATGCGACCAATGATATCAATGCGGTGGTTAGCGTAGCTGGTGGTGGTGTTATGTCAGCGGTGGATGCTTCTATTACAGCCTTAGTGACCCTCATCACCATGTTCTTGGTCTTGGACTGGCGGCTGACCTTGATTTCTATTCTCCCTCTGCCCTTTCTGTCTTGGGGAACCAGCTTGATTGGTCGGAAGAATCACGAGAGCTTTAAAGCAGCTCAGGAGGCTTTTTCTGATCTCAACAACAAAGTTCAGGAGAGCGTAGCGGGGATTAAAGTAACCAAGTCTTTTGGCTATCAGAATGCAGAGACTCAGTCCTTTGCAGCTATCAACCAAGAAGTCTACCAAAAGAACATCTTGGCTGCCAAGTACAATTCCCTGTTTGACCCGATGGTGCTGATTTTTGTCGGCTTATCCTATGTTCTGACTTTGATTTTCGGAGGAATGTTTATCTCTCAGGGTCAATTTACAGTCGGTGAACTGGTTACCTTTATGACTTATCTGGATATGCTGGTTTGGCCGCTGCAAGCGATGGGGTACCTAGTGAATATCAGCCAGCGGGGAGCTGTTTCCTGTGAACGGATTGAGAACTTGCTGGCTGAGGAGTCAGATGTAGAGGAAGCCCAGCAGCCACTTGCTAGTATTCAAAATGGCCGACTAGACTATGAGATAGATTACTTTGCTTATGAGAATGAAGCCACTTTGAAGGATATTCACTTTACATTAGAAAAAGGTCAGACCTTGGGGATTGTTGGGCCGACTGGATCCGGGAAGACCACCTTGCTGCGCCTCTTGCTTCGGGAGCAGGATATTCAAGAAGGAGCAATCTATCTGAATGGCCACGATATTCGAGAGTATGCTCTTAAGGATCTGCGTGGTCTGATTGGTTATGTGCCTCAGGATCAGATACTCTTTGCCCTGTCCATTCGGGACAATATCCGCTTCGCCAATCCAGAACTGTCAGATGAGCAAGTCATCCGAGCAGCCCAGCTTTGTGGTGTTTATGAGGATATTAAGGCTATGCCGGATGGTTTGGATACGCTGCTTGGTGAGCGGGGCGTCTCGCTTTCTGGTGGTCAAAAGCAGCGTTTGGCTATGAGCAGAGCCCTCATCATCAATCCAGAAATTTTGATTTTGGATGATTCCTTGTCAGCAGTGGATGCCAAGACCGAGCATGTGATTTTAGAAAATCTCAAGCAGGAACGAGCTGACAAGACGACTATTATCACTGCCCATCGTCTGTCAGCCATTGTCCATGCGGATTTGATTTTAGTGCTGGAGAATGGTCGTATCAAGGAGCGAGGTACTCACCAAGAACTTCTAGCAGCACAGGGCTGGTATGCCCAAACCTATCAAAATCAACAACTATATGAACGTTTCAAGGAGGAGTCTTCAAAATGACAAAACAATCAACTTTTAGACGCCTCCTAGGCTATATGTGGCGCTACAAATGGATTAGCCTATTGGCTCTAGCCTTTATTTTTGCGACAACTCTGGTGACAACGGCCTTGCCCCTCTTGGCTCGTTCTTATATTGACCAGTTTGTCAGTCGAGAGGTAGCCACAAGCGGTCTCTATCTGCTGGTGATTTACTATGGTCTCTTTCTTTTGCGGGTACTCCTTACTTTTCTGGGGCAATATGCTTTTGCACGGGTGGCCTACAGCATTGTCCGTGATCTTCGGCAGGAAACTTTTGCGAATATGCAGCAATTAGGCATGGCTTACTTTGACCAGACAGCAGCAGGGGCTATCGTTTCTCGCTTGACCAACGATACCCAGTCAGTGGCTGATATGTTTAGCAGCATTTTTTCAAATTTTCTCACCTCCATGCTTATCTTGGTGGTGACAATTGCTACCATGTTGGCTTTGAATTGGCGACTGACTCTTCTGATTGTCCTCTTTTTGCCTATCATGCTTGGCTCGATTATCCTATATCAGCGGCTGTCCAATCGCTTGCTCAAGCAAGTCCGAGCTAAACTGAGTGACCTCAACGTCAAACTTTCTGAGAGCATTGAAGGGATGCGGATCATCCAAGCTTTTGGTCAGGAAAAGCGGTTGTTAGAAGAATTTGAAGCAATCAATGCGGAACATCTGGACTTTAGCAATCGCTATCTGAACGTGAACAGCCTCTTTCTACGCCCTGCTATGTCCTTGCTGAAAATCTTGGCTTATGCAGTCATTCTGACTTATTTTGGCTTGAGCTGGCAAGTAGCTGGAGTGACTGCGGGTATCATGTATGCCTTTATCCAGTATGTCAACCAGCTTTTCAATCCCTTGATCGATGTCATGCAAAATTACTCTGTTCTTCAAACTTCTATGGTAGCAGCGGAGCGTGTTTTTGAACTGATGGATCGTCGAGACTTTGAGCCCGAGCAAGCAGAAGAAGGACCTGAGATTCAGGCAGGCAATATTGACTTTCAGCATGTGACTTTTTCCTATGACGGAAAGAGAGAGATTCTAAAGGACATTTCTTTTAGCGTTAAGCAAGGTGAGACGATTGCCTTTGTCGGATCAACGGGTTCGGGAAAATCCTCCATTATCAACCTTTTCCTGCGCTTTTATGAATTTGAGAAAGGCAAAATTCTTATTGATGGCAGAGATATCAGAGACTACAGTCAAGCAGAGTTACGACGGAATATTGGTCTTGTCTTGCAGGATCCCTTTCTCTATTATGGCACCATTGCCTCTAATATCTGCATGTATCAGGAGAGTCTGTCACAAGCAGAGGTCGAAGAAGCAGCTCGGTTTGTTGATGCCCATGACTTTATCAGCCAACTAGCTCAGGGCTATGATAGTCCAGTTACCGAGCGCGGCTTTACCTTCTCTAGTGGCCAACGACAGCTTTTGGCCTTTGCCAGAACCATCGCAACTAAGCCTAAAATCTTGATTTTGGACGAAGCCACTGCCAATATCGATTCGGAAACTGAGGAGCTGATCCAGCATTCTCTCCGGAAAATGCGGCAGGGTCGAACCACTATTGCCATCGCCCATCGGTTGTCCACGATTCAGGATGCCAATTGCATCTACGTTTTAGATAAAGGGCGCATTATTGAGTCTGGTAGCCACGAAGAGCTCTTAGCACAAAATGGGAAGTACAAGAAAATGTACCAGCTGCAGGCTGGAATGTTGGATGCCTGAAAAACAAGGAAAAATTCAAAGAAAAGAGGCTGGGACAAAAGTCCTAGCCTCTCAATTGTCGATCAAGACGCAGTGGTTGAGTGGGCTCTACTCCGCTGATTTCATCAGTTTTTACAGTCCTACTCAACTGTGCGGAGGTGGGATGACGAAATCGAATTCTAACGAATTACCGATTTCTGACCCACTCTCTTTTTTAGGTAGTCTTTAAATTTTTCCAGATTTTCTTTTAAATCATCAAACTGTAGCTTAGCGTAGTGGTAGGGGCAGGTCTGAATGTAGCTGCTTTCAAAAAAGTCCAGCGGCAGCTTGCTGTGTTTGAGGGAGCTGACAGAGGGGAGGGATTGGAGGTCAAAAATCACGCCATCTGTTGTCAACTGGTGGGGCAGAGGGAAATGAAGGTCGTCCAAGAGGAATTGTGCCTTAGTTTTTTCAGTTTCCAGTCGGTTAAGTAAGCCTAGACGATTCTTTTCAAACATCAGATTATCAATATAGAGGGAGAGAGCTTTTTGCATGATGAGGTTACTGTCGTAGTCAACCGCTATTTTATAGGATAGAAAGGTTTCTCGAATCTGAGGTGGCAGAACCAAGGCCGTGATGCGCAGGGCAGGAAAGAGACTGGTAGAAAAAGACTTGATATAGAGGACATGCTGACTGTTATCTAGATAGTGAAAAGGCAGTTCTCGCTTACTATCAAAGTCGGCCAGATAGTCGTCTTCAACGATATAGACATCATAACGCTCAGCGAGGGCAAGGATTTCTTCCTTTTCCTGACGGCTGTATGAATGGCCTAGTGGATAGTGAAAACGGGGAATCGTATAGAAAAACTTAATCCGCCTTGTTTTAAAAATCCTCTCTAACTCTTTCAGGTCAATCCCAGTCGGTTTACGCTCAATAGTCTCATAAGGCAGTTTCTGATTTAGCAGTAAGTCGTTGATCCGATGATAGGTAGGCTGCTCAACCAGAATGGTCTCTTTGTTATTGGGGAAGTCAATCTGAGAGAGAATGTAAAGGGCTTGTTGGGTACCAGAAGTCAGAATCAGATTATCTGCAGAAGTGTAGACAGCCGAGTCCAAGAGCAAGCGCTGGACTGACTGTCGCAACTCCTCCAGTCCTTCTTGCTGGGAGTAGTAGTTAAAAAGATAGTTTTCTCGACCAATCAGCGTTTCATTGACACAAATGCGAAAGTCTTCGTAGGCTTGGTGTCGGTCGTCTGTCACAGCCAGTTCGATATCTTCCTTTTTGTTTTGGTCATTTTCCAAGACATAGTAGCCGCTCTTAGGTACAGCATAGATGTACTTCTGATAACGAAGCTCAATCAGAGCCTTCTGGGCAGTGTCCTTGCTGCAACGGTAGCGGTCTGCCAGCTTGCGGACGGAGGGAATCTTTTGCCCCGTACTAAGTCTTCCCTTTTCAATGTCCCTAATAATTTTATCCATGATGACTTGGTATTTTGTTTTTGCTGCCATTCTGTCCCCCTACAGATTTCTTTCTCTTATTTTACCTTATTTCTAGGAAACTGACAAAGTTTCTTGTTCATTCAAAATATAAAAACCAGCCTTGAATTTCCTTCAAAACTGGTTCAATCTAGAATATTTGCCTCGTGTTTATTCTTGCAGAAAGCCCAGTGTAGCTAAGGCTTCCTCGATATAGTCTAGGTCCTGCTGAGAATCCGCTTCGATTAGATGATAGTGAACTCCATTTGTTAGCTCGGATAAGGCACGAAAATCGCTCTCTGAGACTTGATCTAAAAATTGCTGCACATCGCGACGACAGGTTAATTTTAGATAGGTCTGGATTTCCCCATAGACAGGATGCTCAATCATGATATTCTGCACCCGCCCGCCATTATCAACGATGGCCAAAAGTTCGGCTTCGATATCGTCGGCCTTATGCTTAAGTTTAAAAAGGCGGTGAAAATGAGTAGGCTGATTGCTTTCTTTATAGAGATAGCCCCTATTGGTACTGATAATAGGAGCACCATCGGCACGCAGCAGAGCAATATCCTGAACGATGATTTGGCGAGTGACATGAAATTGTTCCGCCAAAAATTGTCCGTTTAAAGGTTGCCGAGCTTCTTTTAAAAGCTCTAATACATCATTTCTTCGTTTTTTTGTCATATCTTCATTGTAAATCAAATCTCTAGAAGATTCAAGGTTTAGCGAATCTTTTTCAGAGACTGATAGACAAATTTGGCAATGACAAAGTCGACCATGCTGTGAATGATTGTTCCAAATCCAACTAAACCAAAGAGGATATAGAAGGCATTCGCCGGATAGGCTGTTGTCGTATAAAAGAGAATGCAGACCACTACCTCACCAAAGGCATGAATCAGGGCCAGCACAAAATTAAAGATCCAGGTCTTTTTCTGACTGTCCAGTGTTTCAGGATGCTTTTGCAGATAAAGAGCTCCGATAGTACCGAAGAGTAGGTGAGACAGGGCTCTCAGGGTGATGATGAAAGGAAGACCGGACATGAAAAATCCGATGGTAGAGCCGAGGACGACAATTACTGTCATGAGTGGTGAGATGAACATGGCCAGAAAGATAGCAACGTGGCTGGCTAAAGTGAAGGAAGCAGGCGGAATGACAATCTTAATCGGCATAACCAGCGGAATAACGATGGCTAGGGCAGTCAAAAAAGCGGTCAGTGTCATAAACTGATTTTTGGATGTTGGTTTCATAATAAACTCCTTTTAGTTACTGTATATACACTAGAATAGTACATTGTTTTGTCATAAAAGTCAAGAAAGTTTTTTAAAAACAAGTGATTTTCTTTGTCCATTTGTCAAATAAGATAAAATATCGTATAATAAGACGGTAAAATATGGCTGTCATTCGGTTCTTATTCTTTTCTGAATGTCTGTCCACTTATAAGGAGAAATGATTTAATGAATAATTTACCAAATTGCCCAAAATGTAACTCAGAATACGTTTATGAAGATGGTGTCCTCTTGGTTTGTCCAGAATGTGCCTATGAATGGGATCCAGCAGAAGTTGCAGCAGGAGAAGCTGGTCCAGTGGCTATTGATGCAAACGGAAACCAGTTGGCCGATGGGGATACAGTTACCTTAATCAAGGACTTGAAAGTCAAGGGTGCTCCTAAGGATCTCAAACAAGGAACGCGCGTGAAAAATATCCGCATCGTCGAAGGCGACCACAATATTGACTGTAAGATTGACGGATTTGGTGCTATGAAGCTCAAGTCAGAATTCGTCAAGAAAATCTGAGAAGCGCTATGAATAAAAAAGTAATTCTTTCTTATCGCCTCCTTCTTCTTGTTTTGGCTTTTGTAGGGGTCTATCTGGAAATTGCTAAACTTGGCGTGGGAATGCTGATGTACTACACTGTCTTGTCTAATCTTCTGGTTCTATTATTCACCGCCTATCTTATTTTTAGGATGTGGATGGACAATAACTGGGAGAGTTCCAAGCTGTTGCGCGTGAAGGGCGGTGTAACCATGTGTATCATGATTACCTGCGTGGTCTATCACTTGCTCCTAGCTCCGATTGCGACCGATTTTTATCGTTTGGAAAATTTCCTTTGCCATTACATTGTGCCCCTCATGTTTTTCTTTGATACTCTTGTATTTGATAAAACTCGGCAGTATCGTTGGTTTGATCCCATTTCTTGGACAAGTGTTCCGCTAATTTACATGATTTTTGCCCTTATTAACGGCTTTTTCTTGAAAATTGATATTCCCAATGCCAAGGATAAACCCTTTCCCTACTTTTTCCTGAATGTCTATAAGCACGGTTGGCCTTATGTTATCAAGATGTGCTTGATTATCTTTGTGGCCTATCTTGTCTTTGGTTATATTTTTTACGGAATCAAATCTATCTCATTTTCAAAGAAGAAAGCTTAGAGTATTATAGTAGAAAATAGAAAACAGATGTTCTCTGTTTTTTATTTTGTTGAAATGGATTAGCAATTTATCGTGAAAAAAGTTCATTTTTTTCTTGAAATGGAATTGAAATTGTGGTATAGTTATAAACAATTAAATAGTCCTTTAATTCTATCCAGAGAGATAGGCAAGGAGCAAAGTAAAAATGATGGGTGGAGTGTGACAAGTGCGTCTTGTTTCAGCCTGTCTCTATTTTCTGAGGTCTCCTTGCAAAAGGAGGCTTTTTTAATGTTTTTAGGAGGTTTAGATGAAGACAAAGGAAGTTGTCGATGAGATCACCATGAATCGCGCCATCACGCGAATCACCTATGAAATCATCGAGCGCAACAAGGATTTAAGTCAAATCGTTTTGGCAGGCATTAAGACCAGAGGGGTCTTCATTGCCAAACGTATCCAACAACGACTGGCTCAGCTAGAGAAAATTGAGATTCCAGTTTGCGAAGTGGATACAAAGCCCTTCCGAGACGATATCAAGGTCAAGGAAGACACGACAGTGATTCCAGTTGACATTACTGATCGTGAAGTGATTATCGTTGACGATGTGCTCTATACGGGCCGGACGATCCGCGCAGCCATTGATAATCTTGTCAGCAATGGGCGACCATCACGTGTCAGTCTCGCTGTTCTAGTGGACCGCGGACACCGTGAGTTGCCGATTCGGGCAGACTATGTTGGTAAAAATATTCCAACGAGCCACCTTGAAGAGATTATTGTTGAAATGACTGAAAAAGATGGTCAGGACCGAGTTCTGATCGTAGAGGAGGAGACAAGATGAGTCAAGAAGTTAAATACGATGTCCATGATATGCCAAAGCCTGGCTTACTCTTAGGACTTTCATTCCAGCATTTATTCGCCATGTTTGGGGCGACAGTGTTGGTTCCGATTCTGGTGGGAATTGACCCAGCGGTAGCCCTGTTTTCAAGTGGTTTGGGAACGCTGGCTCACTTGACAGTGACCAAGTACAAAATCCCTGCTTATATGGGTTCCAGCTTTGCTTATATCGCTGCCATGCAAATCTTAATGAAGACAGATGGGATTGCTGCGGTTGCGCAAGGTGCTATCACGGGTGGTTTGGTCTACTTCATCGTAGCCCTCATCGTGAAATTCGCAGGGAACGCTTGGATTGATAAGATTTTGCCGCCAGTAGTGGTGGGGCCGATCATCATGGTGATTGGTCTGAGTCTAGCGGGTACAGCTGTTGGCGATGTGATGTATAAGACTGTTGGAGACCAGAAGGTTTACGATATCACCTACTTTGCTATCGGGATGGTAACTCTTCTCTGTGTCATTCTCTTTAACATCTACGGTAAGAAAATCGTTGGTATTATTCCAGTTCTGCTGGGCTTGATTGTTGGCTATATCTTCGCTCTGATTGTCGGAGCGGTGACAGGTCAGGAGATTATCTCTTTTGCCAACGTGACAAAAGCTTCTTGGCTCCACGTTCCGCCGATGAATCTTCCGTTTATAGATTATGATTTTAAATTGTATCCAAGTGCAATTCTAACAATGGCACCGATCGCCTTTGTAACGATGACAGAGCACTTTGGGCATGTAATGGTTCTGAATAGCTTGACAGGTAAGGATTTCTTTAAAGAGCCTGGTTTGGATAAGACTTTGGCTGGGGATGGTCTGGCTCAGGTCATCGCGGGTATCTTTGGTGCTCCGCCAGTGACCAGTTACGGCGAAAATATCGGAGTGATGGCGCTCAATAAAATCTACAGTGTTTATGTGATTGCTGGTGCTGCTGTATTGGCGATTACCATGAGTTTTGTCGGAAAAGTGTCTGCCCTGCTCCAATCAATTCCAAGTCCAGTTTTGGGAGGTATTTCCATCGCCCTCTTCGGGGTAATTGCTTCTAGCGGTTTGAAAATTCTGATTGAAGCCCAAACCAATTTTGACAACAAAAAGAACCTGCTGATTGCTAGTGTCGTTCTGGTATCTGGTATCGGTGGTCTGACCCTGCAACTATCAGGTCTGCAAGTTTCAGGAGTTGCCTTGTCAACTGTTCTCGGAATTGCCCTCTATCTCATCATGCCAGAACCTAAAAATTAGGCTGACGAGATTGCTACATTTGTCCAAAGTTTTTAATAAAAAAGGAGTATAACATCATGTCATCAAATCAAATCGCACTTAAAAATCTTGTATCTATGGAACACCTTACGAACGAAGAAGTAATGGCTTTGATCAAGCGCGGGATTGAATTTAAAAACGGCGCAAAGGTTCATTATGATGAGCAGCATATCGTTGCAAATCTCTTCTTTGAATCTTCAACTCGGACTCACAAAGCTTTTGAAGTAGCAGAATTAAAACTTGGATGCGACCTGCTTGACTTTGATGTCAAGACAAGCTCAGTTAACAAGGGAGAAACCTTGTACGACACGATTTTGACTATGTCAGCTCTCGGTGTAGATGTCTGTGTCATCCGTCACCCTGAGGTGGACTACTATAAAGAATTGATCGAAAGCCCAACGATTACAACTTCTATCGTAAATGGTGGTGATGGTTCTGGTCAGCACCCAAGCCAAAGTTTACTTGACTTGATGACAATTTACCAAGAATTCGGTCATTTTGATGGTTTGAAAGTAGCCATCGCTGGTGACCTTGATCACTCTCGTGTAGCCAAATCTAATATGCAAATCTTGAAACGTCTTGGCGCTGAGCTCTTCTTTGCTGGTCCAGATGAGTGGAGAAGTGCAGAATTTGCTGACTATGGTAAATTCGTAACGATTGACGAAGTGATTGACCAAGTGGATGTCATGATGTTCCTCCGCGTACAGCACGAACGCCATGACTACAACTCCATTTTCTCTAAGGAAAATTATCATAAACTTCACGGTTTGACGCAAGAGCGCTATGATCGTATGAAGGATACTGCAATCCTGATGCACCCAGCGCCTGTCAATCGCGATGTAGAAATTGCAGATCATTTGGTTGAAGCTCCAAAATCTCGAATTGTAGAACAAATGACAAATGGCGTCTTTGTCAGAATGGCAATCATTGAGGCTGTTCTCAAGGGACGCAATTAATCTCAGAATGTAGCTTGTGAGTAGGCTTGGACTCAAGAAGAGTCTGCCTACTCCTTTTTTAAACTTAACCTTGAAGACCTATAAAAGACAAAGTTAAACTAAAAGAACTACTCGAAATTAGATTGTCTGAGTAGTTCTTTTGATTTATGCATTGCTGGATTTTGCAAAGATTCTTGGGATGACTTTTTTGAGTTGTGGAATGAAGACCAGACTGACTCCAATAACGATGAGTCGGTCTGCATAGTCGGTTAGCGCTTGGACGATGATAGTGCTGGTCACCAAATCTAGGCCGAATCCATGTAAACCCTGAACGATGATGCTGGAACCGCTCGGAGTGATCCCTTTGAAGACTATCACAGTAATCAGAGAGGCCAAAGCAGTTGCTGGCAGAGAGACTAGAACCGTTTTCCAGAGAAGGTTTAGTCTTGGTTTTGAATCAGCAGTGAAAAAGACCGAGACAAGAAGAGCCAAAAGAATGGCTACTGGAGAGAAATAAATAGCAGAAATGTCCGTTGTAAAGGCGCTAATAAGAGCACTGGCAACCGCAGTTCCTACTCCGAAAATAGGTCCTAAAACGAGGCTGGCTAATATCGTTCCAAAAGTATCCAAATAAACAGGAAGTTTTAGAAAAAGGGCGATGTTGGCACCGATATAGTTTAGAGCGATGCAGATAGCTGTAAATGTAATGGTAAATGGTGTTGTTTTTTTCATAATCTTATCCTAAATTTAAAGTTTCTAGATCTTGGCAGATGATTTCCTTTGAAGTGTTGAGTATCACGGAGAGAAAATCCTGAAAGAAGAGGTGGGTGTTTACTTGAGTCAGCACCTTAGCATTGGCTTGTTTACCATAAAAATGATAGGCATCAACCAGCGTTTGTCCCATGGCAATACCTTCCGTTGCGAGATCGACGAAGGAGTCAAATCCTTGACAAAGGTCCTCATGCAGAAAATGGGCAACGGCTAATGGATCGTTGATGACACAGCCGATGATATGTTCATACTCCCAATGAAAATCCCAGTAAAAACGCGTGATTTTTCCGATAAAGTCAGCGACTTCAGGATTGATAAATCGCATATATTCCAAGAGATTAGGCGTCAAGACAATCTTTCGCGTGACATCTAGACCGACCATTTCAATCTTTTTTCCAAGTTTTTCGTAGGTTCCTTGGGCTGCATGCGGATCGCACCAGTAGTTGTACTCTGCTACGGGTGAACAGTTGCCGTGCGATTTGTAGCTGCCGCCCATACTGACAAATCGGTTTAGATGCTGCCCAAGGTTAGGATTTTTCCTAAGAGCCAAGGCAATATTGGTCAAAGGCCCCAGTGCTATGATGGAAGTATCACTATTTTTCTGGAAATAGTCTGCCAGAAAGTCATAAGCAGCTTTTGGCTGGGCTTGGGTGGAACTGCTTCTTGTTATCCTGCTTTCCCCCAATCCATCCATGCCGTGGGTGTCCTGAGCGGAGACGAAGTCACGAACCAAGGGCTTGTCGGCTCCTACATAGACTGGAATATCTAGCCTATTCAGCCTTTCCAGGATTTTAAGTGCATTTTCAAGACCAAGTTCTACTGGGACATTTCCAGCAACTATGGTCAAAGCAACGACCTCTAAGTCAGGGTGTTGCAGGGCATAGAGCAGGGCTAGGCTGTCGTCTATGCCGGGATCGCAGTCAATAATAACTTTTCTTTTCATAGGTCCTCCTTTTGAGAAATAAAATAAGGCTGAAACCTCAGTCTCAACCTCTCAGTTAGTTCTGCCAAAGTGGCAGGACACCAGAAAAAACTATGCGCAATTACATTACTTTAGAATATAAGGGTACTTAGTTTTTTATACTGGGAAGTTTGCGAACCAGTCCAAAACAAGTGTTTTGAATTATGCATTTACTATCATAAAGAAAAATTTCCTAAAAGTCAATGGGAAGGGGGACAAGAATAGTCAGTCTTTTGACTTTATGATATAATAAGTAAGATAAAAGAAATGAGGAGAATACAATGGCAAAAATAGTACAAACAGATAAAGCACCAGCAGCAATCGGACCATATGTTCAAGGAAAAATCGTTGGCAACCTTTTATTTGCAAGTGGTCAGATTCCTTTGTCACCAGAGACAGGAGAAATTGTAGGAGCAACGATTGAAGTGCAGACCCAGCAAGTTTTAAAAAATGTAGGAGCTATTTTGGAAGTGGCTGGAACAGATTTTGACCATGTGGTCAAGGCGACCTGCTTCCTAAGTGATATCAATGATTTTGTGCCATTTAATGAGGTCTACAAAACGGCCTTTAAAAGCGAGTTTCCAGCTCGTTCGGCAGTAGAAGTGGCTTGCTTGCCTCGTGATGTAAAAATCGAAATCGAAGTCATTGCTGAGATTGTAGAATAAATGATTGGGACCGGGAGAAGTTTCCCGTCCTTTTTTAGAAATAAAATGTTAGATGAAGGGAGAAAAAATGGCTGAACACAAGATTCAATTAGTGATTGTGACAGGAATGAGCGGTGCTGGAAAGACTGTCGCCATCCAGTCTTTTGAGGATTTGGGTTATTTTACCATTGATAATATGCCGCCGACCTTAGTACCAAAGTTTTTGCAGTTGGTCGAAGGGACAAAGGACAATGATAAGTTGGCTCTGGTTGTTGATATGCGGAGTCGCTCCTTCTTTTTGGAGATTCAGGATATTTTGGATGAGATAGAAAGAAGCACGGAAATTGATTTTAAAATTTTATTTTTGGATGCGGCCGACAAGGAGTTGGTGGCTCGCTATAAAGAAACCCGGCGCAGTCATCCCTTGGCAGCTGACGGGCGAATTTTAGATGGAATAAAGCTGGAGCGTGAACTCTTGGCGCCTCTGAAGAACCTCAGTCAAAATGTTGTAGATACGACGGAACTGACACCACGGGAGCTCAGAAAGACCATCTCTGAACAATTTTCAAACCAGGCTGACCTGCACAGTTTCCGCATCGAGGTTATGAGTTTCGGTTTTAAATATGGTTTGCCTCTGGATGCGGACTTGGTTTTTGATGTACGTTTCCTGCCTAATCCCTACTATAAACCTGAGCTGCGCAATCAGACAGGATTGGACAAGGATGTCTTTGATTATGTCATGAACCATGCGGAGTCAGAAGAGTTTTACCAGCATTTGCTGGGCTTGATTGAGCCGATTTTGCCTGGCTATCAAAAGGAAGGAAAATCTGTACTGACCATCGCAGTCGGCTGCACGGGCGGACAGCACCGTAGTGTGGCCTTTGCACAGCGTTTGGCGGATGATTTGGCGAAAAATTGGCCTGTCAATGCCAGCCATCGTGACAAAAATCGCCGGAAGGAAACGGTGAACCGCTCATGAGAAAACCGAGAATTACAGTTATCGGCGGCGGTACAGGAATTTCAGTCATTTTAGACAGCCTGCGGAAAAAGGATGTAGAAATCACAGCTATTGTCACAGTTGCAGATGATGGCGGCAGTTCTGGTGAGCTGCGTAAGAACATCCAGCAGCTGACGCCGCCGGGTGACTTGCGAAATGTTTTGGTGGCTATGTCTGATATGCCAAAGTTTTATGAGAAGGTCTTCCAGTATCGCTTTGCCAAAGGAGATGGTGTTCTAGCAGGTCATCCCCTTGGGAATCTGATTATTGCAGGCATTTCCGAAATGCAGGGCTCTACCTATAACGCCATGCAGCTTCTGACCAAGTTTTTCCATACAACAGGTAAAATCTACCCTTCAAGCGACACTCCGCTGACTCTGCATGCTGTGTTTACAGATGGAACAGAAGTTGTCGGTGAGAGCAATCTAGCTAGTAAGGCTGGTATGATTGAGCGGGTCTATGTGACCAATACCTATGATGATGAAAAGCCTGTTGCCAGTAGAAAGGTGGTCCAGAGCATTTTGGATAGCGATATGGTGGTGCTGGGACCGGGTTCTCTCTTTACCTCCATCTTGCCAAACCTCGTAATCGAAGAAATCGGCCAAGCTATTTTAGATACTAAGGCAGAAGTAGCCTATGTCTGCAACATTATGACTCAGCGCGGCGAAACTGAGCACTTTTCAGATAGCGACCACGTTCAGGTCTTGCATCGTCATCTGGGCAAAAAGTTCATTGATACTGTCTTGGTCAATATCGAGCCAGTTCCGCGCGAGTATATGAATAGCAATAAATTTGATGAATATCTGGTTCAGGTGGAGCATAATTTTCGAGGGCTGCAAGAGCAAGTTCCGCGTGTCATTTCATCGAATTTCCTTCGTTTGGAAAATGGCGGAGCTTTCCATGACGGAGAGTTACTTGTGGATGAATTGATGCAGATTATACAGGTGCGCAAATGAGCTTTACAGTAAAAGTAAAAGAAGAGCTTTTAAGCTTATCTGTAAAAGACAAAAACGAGTTGGCTGCCATGATCAAGATGGCTGGTAGTTTAGGAATTTCTTCGACCGGCCTCACCTTATCCATTTCAACAGAAAATGCCAAGATTGCTCGCCATCTCTATGAATTGCTGTTGGATCTTTATCAGGTCAAGTCAGAAATCCGCCACCATCAGAAGACCAACTTGCGCAAGAACCGAGTTTATACAGTATTTCTAGATCAGAAAGTGGAAGAGATCCTTTCTGACCTGCACTTGGCTGATTCCTTTTTTGGTATCGAGGCAGGGATTGATCAGGCTATTTTGTCAGATGACGAAGCTAGCCGAGCCTACCTACGAGGGGCCTTTCTCTCAAATGGCAGCATGCGGGAGCCGGACTCAGGTAAGTACCAGCTGGAAATCCTATCTGTTTATCTGGATCATGCTGAGGATTTGGCTGCCTTGATGCGCCGTTTTCTGCTGGATGCCAAGACGATTGAGCGTAAGAAGGGGGCAGTGACCTATCTGCAGCGAGCTGAGGATATTATGGACTTTCTCATTGTCATTGGGGCTATGGAAGCCATGGCTGAGTTTGAGTCTCTTAAGCTCATGCGGGAAGCGCGCAATGACCTCAATCGTGCCAATAATGCGGAGACAGCGAACATCGCTCGCACAGTTACAGCAAGTATGAAAACCATCAACAATATTGCCAAAATCAGCGATAATATCGGCATTGAGAGTTTACCTGTAGACCTGCAGGAGGTTGCTCAACTTCGTATCCAGCATCCGGACTATTCGATCCAGCAGCTAGCTGATAGTCTGAGCCGGCCTCTAACTAAGAGCGGTGTCAATCATCGCTTGAGAAAAATCAATAAAATTGCTGACGAATTATAAAAGCTGCTGAGCTTGAGCTCGGCAGCTGTTTTTTATAGGCTTGTAGAATGTTTGGGTTGAACTTTTTGCTCAGGATAGATGTGGTTAATGGCATTGTTGACAGCAGTAGGTGCCTCACCCAACCCAGTTGCAATCAGGTCAATTTTCCCCTCGTAGCTGCAGCAGTCTCCAGCTGCATAGATACCTGGGACGGAAGTTTCTTGCTTGCTGTTGACCAAAATTTTGTGACGGTTGAGCTCTAGGCCCCAATCTTTGAGATTACCGACAGAGGATTTAAAACCGTAGTTGACAAAGAGATGATCAAGAGGCAGGAGCTGACTTTCCTCTCCCTTGACTTGGCTGATTTCCAAGTGAGTAATCTTACCATTTTCGCCGACCAATCGACTAGGTACAAACGGTGTCTTAATCTCAACGCTAGAAGTCTTGAGTTCTTCCACACTATGCTCTAAAGCTCGGAAGTTGTCCCGACGGTGAACCAGGCTGGTTTCTGCGATTTTTTCAAAAGCTAACGCCCAATCAACAGCCGAGTCGCCGCCGCCCAGAACAACAACCTTTTTGCCAGCGTACTGGCTGATGTTTGAAACGTGATAGTGGAGGTTGCTGTAGCTTTCAGCATCATCTAACTCCAAAGCCCTTGGTTTGAAAGCACCGCCTCCCATGGCGATGATGATGGTTTTGGTCTGATGCTGAGCTTGAGAAGTCGTGATGGTAAAGCCATCATCCGCTTTGACGATATCCAGCACCGTTTCATTGAGACAAATCTCAGTCTGGAAAGTTTCCAGCTGCTCAATCAGACGCTGAGTCAACTCTTCGCCAGTCAAATTAGTAAAGCCCGGCACATCCAGAATCTTCTTCTCTGGATAGAGAATGGCTGGCTGACCGCCCAGCTGAGGCAAGGAATCAATGATTTTAACCTTAGCTTGACGCAGATGAGCGTAAAAAGCTGCGAATAGGCCAACTGGACCGCCGCCGACAATCGTAATATCATACAGTTCAGACATAATTTTCCTCAATCTTTTTAAAAATAAACTAGCATTATTGTACCATAAAAATGGATTGAAATGTAGTTAAATTTCGTAGGGATTGTAAAAGCCCCATCAGGGGCTTCAAATTAGATAGCAAATAAATCATTGAGGTTTTCAGCCAGCGTTGGGTGGGTGAAAATTTGCTTGCTCAAGTAGGTGTATGGGATGTTATTATCCATGGCTACAGTCAGGATATTGATAATTTCCTGAGCTCCAGCTGAGAAGATAGTTGCTCCGACGATTTCCTTGGTTTCAGTGTTGACAACAGCCTTGAAGGCACCGCGTAAGTCAGCATTGACATGTCCGCGAGGCATCGCTGCGACAGGAATCTCCTTCACTGCAATCGGCAATCCTTGCTCTTGGGCTTCCTTTTCAGTCAGTCCGATTTGAGCCAAAGGTGGTGTGATGAACATGCTGGTAGGAACGTTTTTACGGTCTTCCAGTGTGTAGCTACCGTCGCCAGCCAGATAGCTATAAAGGATACGGAAGTCATCAAGCGAGATATAAGTAAACTGCAGACCGCCATTGACATCGCCTGCTGCAAATACACCAGGTACAGATGTTTCCAAGTGTTTGTTGACCTTGATAGCTCCGCGCTCTGTCAGCTCAATATCTGTATTTTCCAACTGCAGTGGCTCAACATTCGGCTTGCGGCCAGTAGCATAGAGCAGGGCGTCAAAACGAAACTCTCCATCCTCTGTCACAACCACAACTTCAGCACCATCATTTTTAATCTGCTTGGTTTGTACATTTTGCAGGAATTGGATTCCGTCTTCTTCCATGTATTTCTTAGCTAGAGCAGCGATAGAAGGCTCTACTCGAGGGAGAAAGACAGGAGCAGCATCCAGCACAGTCACCTGACTGCCCATTCTATTGTAGAGTCCAGCAAATTCTAGGCCAATGTTACCGCCCCCTAGAACTCCTAAGCGTTTAGGAAGTTCTTTCAGGTTTTGGATGCCAGTTGAGTCATAGACATGCTCAGTTTCAGTCAGTCCTGGAATTGGCAAGACATTGGAAACAGCACCGGTATTGATGACAATAGTTTCAGCAGTCAGTTCCTCTTTTTCATCGCCAGCTGTGATTTCGATGACCTTATTGGAAAGGAAATGAGCTTCCGCATCGATGATGTCAACACCAGTGCCACTGATTGCTGCATAGTTCTTCCCGTTGAGACGACTGGTTACAGCATTCTTTTCAGCCATGACTTGGTCGAAAGCCAGGCCTTTTTCAGCTGCGACAAGCAAGGTCTTGGTTGGGATGCAGGCAATATTGATACAGGTTCCCCCGTACATAGCCTTGCTTCGCTCAATCAAAGCAACTTTTTTTCCTTGGGCCGCCATTTTGGCTGCCAATGTTTTACCGGCCTTTCCAAAGCCGATGACAATTAAATCATAGGTTAACATAATTTACCTCCATTTTTCAAAAGAATTGTACCACATCTGATCAGAAAATGCTGAATTTTGCTACGCCTATTTTAAAAATGTGATCTAAAACATTTTAATACACTTTGTCCATTTTATTGGAACTAAATTTTAGCGCTTTTTCTTGCACTATGTTATACTTCTTTTCGTCATAAATTTCTATAAGGAGAAGAAAATGTCTGTTTTTACACTGATTTTGGCAAGTTTGGTTGCCTTGGAATTTTTCTATATTATGTACTTGGAGACCATCGCGACGACTTCTGCAGTGACAGCTCGGGTTTTCGGTATGTCACAAAAGGAGTTGGAGCAGCAGTCAGTCAATACTCTTTTCAAAAGCCAAGGGGTTTACAACGGTCTGATAGCTGTTTTGGTCTTGATTGCGGCCTTTGTACAGCCTAGTCCAGTTTGGCTGGGGATTTTTATGGTTTATATCATCTTGGTAGCTGCTTACGGTGCAGTTAGCAGTGATCCGAAAATTCTGCTTAAGCAGGGTGGACTAGCAATGTTGACTTTGTTGAGTTTATTTTTCTAGAAAGAGCGGGAAATAGTGATTCCCAGCTCTTTTTTTACATAATGATTGACTTTTTTATTAGACATATGTAGAATAAAATTAGAAGAAGACTTTAGAAAGTATGGAAATGTAATGAATCATTCAATTAAACGTTTACCAGATGGTGAATTTGCCATCTTAAAGATTATTTGGCACCTGCCAAATCCAACGACCTCTGCCCAAATCATGGAAAAGCTGGGTGAAGATAACCATTGGAAGCCTCAGACCTTGTTGACAGTTTTGGCTCGCTTGACGGAAAAGGGGTTTTTAGAAAGTGTTCGAAAGGGGCGTGAGAGGCAGTATACGGCCTTGATTTCGGAAGAGGAATATTTAGAAGTAGAGACGTCAGACTTTTTGAAGCGCTATAGCGGACATTCTATGGGTGGATTTGTCAAGACTCTCTTTTCATCTAATTCTTTTTCAGAAAATGAACTGGATGAACTGCGTAATTTACTGAATCAGAAAGAGTAAGATGAGGTAGTATCCATGAAACAGTTCCTTTTGTCTTTCCTCTTAACCAGTTTCTCAACCTCGATCTTGGTTCTGTTTTTGAGCCTTCTTTTTGCAGCCCTCAATACCAAGATTTCAGTCAAGGTCAAGTATTTTATCTGGTTTTTAATCTTGCTGAGCTTTCTATTCCCATTCCGTCCTCAATTTGGCTCTGGCTTTATTCGCCTGAGTACTGGGGCAACTGTTCAGACAGCCGTTAGAGCTAGCCAGATAAGTGGAGGGCAGGCTGTTTCTCAAGTAGCTGAAAAAGCTAGCCAGGCAAATCTCTGGGAGGCTTTTCTAGGTCTACCTTGGTTTGAAATATTCTTTGCTATTTGGCTACTTGGTTGTGCATTTAACTTAGGTAAGTATGCCTATTCTTATATCCGTTTCAAAAAGATGTTGCAACGTTGGGGGACAGAGGTTGAGGACGAAGAGACTTTGTTCCAGTTGCATTTGATCAAAGAAAAGATGGGCGTTAAAAGTAAGATTCGTCTGCTCCACTATCCTATGACACAGAGTCCAATGTTGCTGGGATTCAGGGATATTTTGATTGTGCTACCGGAGCTGGACTACACGGAGGAGGAGCTGCAGCTGATTTTTCAGCATGAGTTGACCCATTATCAGCACTATGATGTCTTGATTAATCTTTTTGCGATTCTCGCTAAGAGCCTGCATTGGTTTAATCCGGTTGTCCGTTTTGCCTGTCGGGAAACTCAGGAAGCAGGAGAAATGTACTGCGACTATGATGTTTTGAGCAGAAAAGATACAGCTTATCGGACTTTTTATGGTGAGACCATTCTGACGATGATTGACCGTAGTAAGAAGACTCCGATTGCTTTGACGACTTGTTTTTACTCGGATAAGTTTAATCTTAAGCGGCGGATTATTGGTATCATGGACAGCCGCCTGCCGAAAAAGTTTCTGTCTGCTTCTTTTGTAGTAGCAGTTCCTCTACTTTTACTCTTTACTAGCTCGGTCTTTGCCTTAGAAAATCCAGTCGCACAAGATAGTAAACTTGTCTTAGAGTCTAAAAAAGCGGAAGGGCTTAGTCAGCATCAGGTTTTAGAAACAGTTTTGAAGGAACTTTCTCTGGCTGAAAAGGACGCTAAGGGTGTGCAGATTTCACGTGAGAAAGGCAATTATAAGATTCTATTTTCACACGGACAGACGGCCCATGAGATACTTGTCATGCCAAGACTGGAAAAGTCGTCCAATCCAAGCAACATACCATTGTCGAAAAGACAGTAACAGTTGAAAAAGAAGTTCCGCCATCTTCGTCTTCTACAGCGACTCCAGCTGATAGTGGAAGTGGGAATGGGAATGCAGGACAGACTGGAAGTGTTAGCTCGCCGACTCCTGCGACCAATACTGTGACAAATTCAAATACAAACACTAGTACAGCACCTGTCAACCTCCTGCTCAAACTAGCTCTTCAAAGAGTAAGGATAAAGATAGTGATGATGATAAAGACGATGACGACGATGATGATGACGATGACGATTAGATAAAAGATTCTACCAATCAGACTTTCTTGAAAGAAGCAGCGATTGGTAGAATTTTTTTATTTTTGCTAAAATCTAATCTTCAACTCATAAATTGAGGTCAATTTTCAAGTTTTTTCAAAATTTTAGTACTTTTCCTCTTGACTTCTAAAAACTACAATTGTAGAATACAGTTATAAACTACAGATGTAGAATGAAATTTTGAAAATACTGTCCGGAAAGTAGAAGATGATAGAGCAAGGGCTCTCTTTCTTTTAAAATTTTAAACTACATTTGTAGAACAAAAGGAAAATACAAATGAAACAAAAACAAATCCAAACGAACTTCCAACGTGTTGAAACAAAATACATCATAGACCGTGCGACCTTGGCTCGCTTAGAAGCTGAAATGCATGCTTACCTTATTCCAGATGATTATGCGACTTCGACTATTTCAAATGTCTATTTTGACAATGATGATTTTCAAATGATCCAAGATTCGATTGCTAGAAGAGGTGGTCGTGAAAAGCTACGGATGCGGACTTATGCAGCGGAGCCAAAAAAGGATAGTCAGGTATTTTTGGAAATCAAGAAAAAGTCGGAGGACCTTGGCTTCAAGTATCGACTGGTTTCAAATCTTACTTCGGTCGTTAATTATATTGAGAAAGGTTTTACAGACCAGACTATTTCTGATGAGCGGGTCAAGACAGAAGTGGAGCTGTTGCAGGAGCGTTATGCAGGCTTAAAAGCTAAAATGGTAATTAGCTACGACTGTTACTCAATGAAAGGCTCAGAGGACAAAAAAGTTCGTGTGACGGTTGATTCCAATATCCGCTTCCGTGATTATGATGTGGACCTGACCTCAGGACGCCACGGCTATCCTCTCTTGGAAGACGATATGGTGATTATGGAAATCAAGGTTCCAGGGGAATATCCTGAGTGGATGTCTGCTATCTTGAATAAATACAGCCTTGAAGATCAGTCCTTCTCAAAATACGGCAAAGCCCACCTAAAATCTAAAGAATTGGTTTCCCAAGCCGTCAAGGTTTAAGGAGAGAAACAATGATTACACAACTATTTAACAGTATCTATTCTTCGGCTGAAGTTAAGGTTAACCCTCTAGCTCTAATAGCCTCCCTCGTGACGGGATTGATTTTGGGGATTATTTTGGCCAAGGTCTATAAGCACCAAACTATTTATACCAAGGAGTTTGTCATCACACTGTCTATTTTGCCAGCCATTATTTCCATTATCATTTTCTTGGTAAATGGAAATCTGGGAACTAGTGTCGCTGTAGCAGGAACATTCAGTTTGATTCGTTTCAGATCAGCAGCAGGAGGGTCCAAAGAACTTTTAGCCATCTTCATGGCGACAGCGATTGGGATCACGACAGGGATGGGTTTCTTAGCTCTAGGAGTTTTTTTCACGCTCCTCATTTCCTTCTTTTGGTTGCTTTTTGAAAAGATGGACTTTAGTTCGGTTAGCCAAACCAGACGTTATGTTCAAATTCAGATTCCTGCTGAATTAGACTATGAAGTCCTTTTTGAAGCAATCTTTGAAACATCCTGCAAAAGCTTTGAGTTGACTTCTGTTCAGTCAGTTGACAATAAGTTTATCAAGTTGGACTATGTGGTTGATTTGAAACCAGATGTAAGCGACCAGCGCCTCATCCAACGCTTCTTACGCTATGAAAAGATTAAGAATATTTCCCTCTCGAAAGAAGCCAAAAAACGAAAGACCTTGTAAGGTAAAAACCAGCTATTTTGAATGACTTGCATCCCAAAAGTTATCTTTTGGGATGCAAGTGTTTTGTTGATTGATTTAGCTATAATCTCTCTAAAATGGTATAATATAGCTATCCAGAAGTGGAGGATTGAAGAGTGCTTCATATAATAATTATCATTTCTATCATACTTTTATTACTCATGTTTCATTCTTTGATTCAGCAATCAAAGAACCCTTCGGGCTTTCTAGGAAAACGAATGATGAAATTGTGGAATTGGACCTATCTTCCCATGTTTGTATGGGCAATTCGTTATCTGGATAGAACATCTTACCCTGCAATCTTAGATGTAGGAGTTGGGAATGGTCGTTCAACCATTCTACTGAAAGAAACCTTTCCGCAAAGTACTGTAACTGGAATCGATATTTCAGACACTGCAATAGCTCAAGCCAAACAGATAGGAATGGTCAATTTAAATTTTGAACGAAGGGACGTTAGGGAGACAGGCTTTTCTGATGAAAGTTTTGATTTGATTACAGCTTTTCAAACGCATTTTCATTGGCAAGATCTAGAGGCTTCTTTTATAGAGCTTCGAAGGATACTCAAATCAGACGGGATGCTCTTACTAGCTTGTGAATCTAACAAGCTATCTTATTTTTTACCAAAATTTCAAAGCGAAGAAGTATTTAAACGATTCTTGTTATCAATAGGCTTTGAGCTCGTAACTAGTCAAAGAAAGGGATCGTGGATCCTTTATGAAATTGTTAAAAACTAATGGGGGTACAATCATGAAACAATTATTTTTATGTTCATATTTTGCTGGTGTCAAAAATCTTTTTAGTGATTATGCAAAGGAAAAAAATCTAGAAAAAAAGGTTCTATTTATTCCTACCGCTGGGAACAAAGAGGACTATACTGCCTATATCGATGAGGCTCAGCAAACATTCAGAGATTTAGGCTTTGAAATAGAGGTTCTAGATATTGCTTCTTGTGATCGAGAAACTGCACAGGCAAAGTTTTTCCAAAGCAAGATTCTTTATGTCTCAGGCGGAAATACCTTTTATTTGTTGCAAGAATTAAAGAAAAAGCAACTCCTATCTCTCATCAAAGAACAAATAAGAGATGGGTTGGTCTATGTGGGAGAATCAGCAGGGGCTATCATTACAGCTAAGGATATTGACTACAATAAACTCATGGACGATAAGACCGTAGCGACAGAGTTATCTGATACAGCAGGATTGGATGAAGTGGATTTTTATGTCCTTCCACATTATGGTGAGGAGCCTTTTACTGATAGTAGCAAAAAGACCTTTGAAACCTATAAAAATCAGTTCAGTTTAATGCTAATAAACAATTCCCAAGCCGTAATTGTAAATGGTGAAGAAAGAGAAGTCGTTTTTGAACAGGATTAAAATCAATTTCTTTTTGCTATTATGATGTTCATTCTAACAATTTGTTGCTTTTAAAAAAGAAAGTGAAGATAATATAACTTTATGGCAGTTTTTTTCTTGACATTTATCCATTTTGCGTGTAGAATAGAATAGATCTTGGACTTGAAGGGAGTGAAAAAAATGTCAAAAACAGTAGTACGTAAGAATGAATCTCTTGACGATGCTCTTCGTCGTTTCAAACGTGCGGTTACTAAAGCTGGTACTCTTCAAGAAACACGCAAACGTGAATTCTATGAAAAACCTTCTGTAAAACGCAAACGTAAATCAGAAGCAGCTCGTAAACGTAAAAAATTCTAATCAATAGAATGAGGAAGCAGCCGATTTGGCTGTTTTTTTCTTTTGAATGGGAAACACATAATAAAAACAGCACTGATTTTTTCAGTGCTGTTTGGATATTAGTTTTGTTTTTCAAGCAAGCTCTTGATTTCTTGCAGAACTTCAAGTTCTGTTGGTCCAGCTGGTGCTTCTTCAGCAGCTTCTTCGTTTTTCTTAGTAAGATTTTGTGCTTTTTCCGCAGCCTTAACGATGAAGAAGAGAACAGTACCGATTACTAAGAAGTTGATCACGGCGCTCAAGAAGTTACCATAAGCAATTCCGTTCCATTTCAATTCAGCGATTTGCTTCAAGTTTGCAGCTTTCAAAATTGGATTGAGGAAGAGGGGAGTGATAACGTCAGTAATCAATGAATTGACGATTGCTCCGAAAGCATTCGCAATGATAACCCCGACTGCCAAGTCAATCACGTTACCGCGTAGCAAAAATTCTTTAAGATCCTTTAGCATTTTCTTTTCCTTTCAAAAAATGATTTAATATTTGGGATTATATTATAGCTTAAAGTAGCAATTATTTCAAGTCATTTGCCTATCAAATGTTTTACATTTGCGTCAAATTATTATAAAATATAGAGTGATATTCTGTGATGAATTGGAGGTATTGTCTATTGGATAAAGAAATGATTTCTGAAATAAAAAATAGTGTCAATATCGTCGATGTCATAGGAGAAACGGTAGCCTTGACCAAGGCTGGGAGAAATTTTCTGGGACTTTGTCCCTTTCATGGCGAAAAGACGCCCTCTTTCAATGTTGTAGAGGACAAGCAGTTTTATCACTGTTTTGGCTGTGGCAAGTCGGGGGATGTTTTCAAGTTTATTGAGGACTACCGAGGCGTATCCTTCATGGATGCTGTGCAGATTGTCGCAGACAGAGCGGGCATTTCCTTAGGTATGGAGAGAGCTAGCGCAGATCGACCGAGACAGGCTCATCCGCATCAGGAGCTCTACGATATTCATACAGAGGCAGCGAAGTTTTACCATGCGGTTCTGATGACGACCAAAATGGGAGAAGAAGCACGCGCTTATCTCTACAAGCGTGGGCTGACGGATGAAGTCATTAAGCATTTTCAAATCGGCTTGGCTCCTAATGAAGGCAACTATCTTCATAAGAGCATGGCTGGTAAGTTTGATGAGTCCACTATCATGAACTCGGGACTTTTTAATCTAGCAGAGAATAATCTGGTCTATGATGCTTTTCAGAACCGGATTATGTTCCCTTTAACCAATGACAAGGGTCAGGTTGTAGCTTTTTCTGGTCGGATTTGGCAAGATTCGGAGGCTGGTTCGCAAACTGCTAAGTATAAGAATAGTCGCAGCACACCTATTTTTAATAAAAGCTATGAGCTTTATCATCTGGATAAGGCTAAGCCGGTGATCAAGAAGAGCCACGAAGTCTATCTGATGGAGGGCTTTATGGACGTGATCGCGGCCTATCGGGCTGGAGTTGAAAATGCAGTCGCGTCGATGGGAACAGCTCTGACGCCTGAGCATGTCCAGCATCTGCGTAAGTATTGCAAGAAAATTATTCTGACTTATGATGGAGACAGGGCTGGTCAGGCTGCGACAGCCAAAGCTTTAGAGGAGCTGCGGGATATGTCGGTAGAGATTGTGTCCTTTCCTGACAATATGGATCCGGATGAGTTTATTGCTAAAAATTCTGCCGAGGAATTGAGACAATTTCTGACCAAAACGCGAATTAGTGATGTAGAGTTCCTTTTACGCTATCTCAAACCGGATAATATTGAAAATTTGCAGGCTCAGATTGAATTCGTGGAGCGAATGGCGCCAATCATTGCTCAAACTCAGTCTATTACAGCTCAGAATTCCTATATTTATATGTTGGCTGAGTTGCTGCCGGATTTTGATTACCAGCAGGTAGAGAACACGGTTAATAATAGCCGTTTGGCTGAACGAAGTAGTCGAAGCGGACAGCAGTCAGAATCTCTAAGAAGACCTGTACTGGTAGATCTTCCGTTGTCTAAACAGCTATCACGGTTGATAAAGGCAGAAATCCATATCCTCTATCGTATGGTACACAATCAGCTGGTTTTAAATAGCTATCGGCTTCGCACAGATTTTGCCTTTGATACGGCGGAACTGCAGGAGTTATACGAGCTTTTACTGGCCAATGGTGAAGTGACTTCGCAGGATTTATCTAGCTTACCGGAAAGGGTCCAGCAACTTTGGTATCGGATGTTGGAGGAAGATTTGCCAGAGGAGATGGAAGACGGAGAGTTAGCAGAAGTTGAGCTGACCAGGGAACGCGAATTGCTTCGTAAGAATAATCAGCTGATTAGCAAAAAGATTCGAGAAGCTTTGCATACTGGAGATGAGAATGCCGCTATATTAGAGGTGGAGCGCTTAATCGCACAAAAAAGAAGAATGGAGTAGGTATGGCTACAAAACAAAAAGAAGTAACAACATTAGATGTTCAAATTGCAGAATTTATCCGCAATCATAAGCAGACAGGTGTAGCGACAGACGATGAAATCAATGACCAGCTGGTCATTCCTTTCACTTTGGACGCTGATGGGATTGAGGATTTGCTGCAACGCATTCAGGATGCGGGAATTTCTATCACGGATAAGGAAGGAAATCCTAGCGCGCGTGTCTTGAATACTGAAGAGGAAGAAGCGGAGCTGACGGATGAAGAGCTCTTGGGTAGCAATTCAGCCAAGGTCAATGACCCAGTTCGCATGTATCTGAAAGAAATCGGGGTTGTGCCCCTTCTTAGCAATGAAGAAGAGCAGGAGCTGGCGATTTTGGTAGAGCAGGGAGACTTGGAAGCCAAGCAGCGTCTGGCTGAGGCCAACCTTCGTCTAGTTGTTTCCATTGCCAAGCGCTATGTCGGCCGTGGTATGCAGTTCCTTGATTTGATTCAAGAAGGAAATATGGGGCTGATGAAGGCTGTTGATAAGTTTGACTACACCAAGGGATTTAAGTTTTCAACTTATGCGACTTGGTGGATTCGTCAGGCCATTACCCGTGCGATTGCTGACCAAGCTCGGACTATTCGGATTCCGGTCCATATGGTGGAAACCATTAACAAGCTGGTCCGCGAGCAACGCAATCTCTTGCAAGAATTAGGTCAAGATCCTACGCCTGAGCAAATCGCTGAGCGTATGGATATGACGCCGGACAAGGTTCGTGAGATTCTCAAAATTGCTCAGGAGCCAGTTTCATTGGAAACACCTATTGGTGAGGAAGATGACAGTCATCTGGGAGACTTTATCGAAGATGAAGTGATTGAAAATCCAGTCGACTATACTACTCGTGTCGTCCTTCGTGAGCAGCTGGATGAAGTATTGGATACGCTGACAGATCGTGAGGAAAATGTCTTGCGTCTGCGCTTTGGTCTGGACGATGGAAAAATGCGGACACTGGAAGATGTCGGCAAGGTCTTCAATGTCACCCGTGAGCGGATTCGCCAGATTGAAGCCAAGGCCCTACGTAAACTCCGCCACCCAAGCCGCAGCAAACCACTCAGAGACTTTATCGAAGATTAAGAAGTGAAGAGCAAGAAGGGGCAGGAATCTTTCAGTAGGAAGTGTCAAGTAGGCAATCCTAGCTGAAAACAAAGGCCCCCTCGAGCTAACTTGAAATTTCTGCTATATCTAATAAGGAGGATATGCATGTCAGAAAAAAAATACAGCCCTGAAGAAGTTGAAAAGATTAAAACGCGTATTTTGGAGAGCTTGGAGCAGGTCATTGACCCAGAGCTGGGGATTGATATTGTCAATCTAGGTCTAATCTATGAAATCCGTTTTGACGAGAGCACTGGGGAAACGGAAATCGATATGACCTTGACCACTATGGGATGCCCTCTGGCGGATCTTCTGACTGACCAGATTTATGATGCCATGTCAGATGTTCCAGAGGTTACTAAGACGGATGTTAAGTTGGTTTGGTACCCCGCTTGGACAGTGGAAAAGATGAGTCGTTATGCTCGGATTGCATTAGGGATTAAATAGCGACATCACACTGGAAGAAAGACTATACAGAAAAGCACTTGAAACGAAAATCAAGTGCTTTTTGAATGCAATTTTATACAAACTACCAGCTAGTCAGTGAAATTTCCCCGCTGTTGAGCCAGATATTTTGGCCGTTCTCCAACTGGACTAGAAGTTGGCCACTGTCCGAGATATCGCTGGCAATTCCCTTATAGGTTTGATTATTTTGCTGGAAGCTCACTTGGCGGCCAAGGACTAGGGAGTGCTTTTTGTAAAGATAGAGCAGGTCTTGGGGATCGCTTTCGTAGAAACATCTCCAGATTTCAGCAATCAGCTCATTTCTGCTGATAGGAGCCTGCTCAGTAAAGAGTGATCCAGCCTTAGATTGCAATTCTTCTGGAAAATCATTAACGCAAAAATTAAACCCGACCCCGATAATAATATCTGTGACTAAGCCTGTCTCGACGGAAGTAATGGCCTCGGTTAAAATACCTGCGATTTTTTTATCCTTGTAGTAAATATCGTTGACCCACTTAATATCTATGTCTATGAGAGTTAGATTTTTTACAGCTTGATAGATGGCTCCAGCTGTCAGGAGAGTATAGGCGGGAATTTGATCAAAAGACAGGTTGGGCTTGAGATGAAGGGACATGTAAAAGCCGCCCTGTTTTGGAGAGAAAAAATCTCGGCCGAAGCGACCGCGACCAGCGGATTGAGCAGCAGCTAGATAAAGGGTATTTGCTTCGCCACCCGCCTCCAGACCTGCTTTGGCATCTATCTGAGTAGATTGGCAGTTGTGGTTGAAGGAAACTTTGATGGGTGCCTCTTTTTCAATGATTTCTGGGATTAGTAAATCCCCTACTTTGAGCTTATAGCCGCGATTTTTAATGGAATCAATCTGGATTCCTTCTTTTTCCAATCGTTGAATGGCCTTCCAAATGGAAGTTCTGGAAATACCCAATGTCTGGGCCAGACTTTCTCCATTGACATAATCGTCAGCTTGGCTGAGAATGGTAAATAATTGTTCGTAAGTTTTCATTCGTTCTTTCTCTGTTAAATACTGCTTTCTCGAATGGTCAGTTTGGTAGAAAGTTTGACCATATAGGGAATGGAATCCTCTTCGGATGTTACACTTTGATTCAGAATATGCAGAGCCTGCTTGCCCATTTCTTCTGTAAAAACGGTGACCGTACTGAGACTGGGATAGATGTACTTAGCAATAGACGTATCATTAAATGAAATAATGCTGACATCTTGGGGAACTTGGATTCCGTGTTCTTGCAGAGCTCGCAAGGCACCGATAGCCAAAGCATCGCTAGAGATGAAGAAGGCGGGCGGGAGCTGGTTCTCGTGCTCGCTAAGGAGCTCTGTCATCATCTGATAGCCTGATTCCGGAGAAAAGCTGCCTACCTTAACCAAGTCAGGTTGATAAATTTCTTTTTCAGACAGATACTGCTGAAAGCTTGCCAAACGAGGGTCGCTGATGAGGCTAGTCTGATCAGAGGTTCTTTCTTGCCCGGCAATCATGCCAATCTGGTCAAAACCAGCGTTCATGAAGTGCTCAAGAACCTTCTGTACAGCATTCTCAAAATCAATCGTCACACAGCTGTGGCCTGCATTAAGCGTATCACTATCGACAAAAACTAAGTGGCTGCTGTACTGCTCCAGCTGCTGAATTTGAGCTGGGCTGAATTTACCGATGGCAATCAAGCCATCAATGTCTTTCAATTGATCAAGAGAATCATTTTGAAACACTCTGAGAATCTCATAGCCCAATTCTTGGGCTTTTTTTTCAATACCCAAGCGAATAGAGTAGTAGTAAAGGTCATCGAGCTCTTCCTGCTCAGTGTACCATTCGATGAGGCCGATACGGTAGGCCTGAGTCTTGCTTGGCTTCCTTTTTCTTGATTTTTTATAGTTCAGCTGCTCAGCGATGTCAAAAATCTTTTTACGAGTGCCATCACTGACTGACATGCCTGGGTCGTAGTTGAGTACGCGAGAGACCGTAGCGGGAGAGACCCCAGCAGCTTGGGCAATATCCTTAATCGTAGCCATTTTTTTCTCCTATTGTCTTATATGGGCTATTATACCTCAAATACAAGTAAATAACAAAGAGGAATTTAGTAAATATTTCGCATTTGGCTTGGTGAACAGTTGAAATATTTTTTGAAAGTTTTTGAAAAATAAAGCGGGTCAGAAAAACCAACCGAATAGGCAATAAATTTAATTGGTTGAGTAGTAGTTTCTAGAAGTTGTTTTCCTCGATGCATACGTATATAATGCAGATACTCTTTGGGAGAGAGTCCATTGTATTCTTTAAAAATAGTTGTCAAATAGCTGCGATTGACATTTAGTTCATTAGCAATACCTTGGATGCTCAGTTGTTCAAGCGGATAGCGAGTTTCTAGAATACGTTTAGTATCTAAATACAACTGATAAGTGGAATTTTGTTGTTTTAGGAGCTGTTGGTTTGGTGCGAGCTTCCCCAATTTAAATAGTAGTTCATAGAGCATGGCGAGAAGTTGTAAATGACTTAGCATGGTAGATTGGGAATGTTCAGCCTCTTGAATAATATCTATAATAAACTTTCCTAAACTATCAGTAGTAGTAGTACTTGAATTTCTTAGAAAACCTGTTTTGCCAATTTCTGATAAGTTAAAATAATCTGAAACCTTTGTTCCACTAATTCCGAGCCAATAATAGGACCAAGGATCTTCAGAATCTGCCTTATAGTAAGTTAGTTCGTTTGGTTTTAGTAGGAATAAATCTCCAGCTTTCAGGAAAATTTGTTCCCCTTTATAGTGAAAGACTCCTTTGCCTTTTGTAATAAAATGAAGGACGAATCCGTCACGAATAGCAGGCCCGAAAGAATAGTTTGGCTGGCAATCCTCATAGCCGTAAAAGTCTAATAATAAATCAATTGTTCCCGTCTGGTATTCTGAAAATATAAGCATACTTTTTACATCTCCATACTTTAGAAATAATATTGTAATTTTTATTGTTACCTAACATTTTACCATATTTTCCTAACATAATTCTATTTTAGGAAGCGATTTCAAAAGGTAAAATATTAGTAAATATGGAGGTTCAAAAATGACAATCAAAATAGACAAACATCTATTCTACATCAATACAAAAAATTCCAGTCTTATCATTGAGGAAAGGGATGGCTACCTTTTGCTTAAACACTTAGGCAGAAAAATCGAATCCTATCATTTTTCCAATACAGTATTTGAGCGAGATCATGCATTTTCTGGTAATCCGAGGTTGAATGATCGGAGTTTTAGCTTAGATACCCAGCGGCAGGTTTTGGGTCAGCATGGTTTAGGAGACTTTCGGCAACCTTCTCTGCAAGTCCAACATGCTAATAATGAAGTAACAGATTTTCGGTTTGTTGAGAGTCAGCTGATTAAGGGAGGTTTGGAAGTTCCAGGACTGCCTAGCCCTCACAGTACAGAAGATGCAGAAACACTGGCTTTTATTTTAGAGGATGCAGTAGCTCACTTACGCCTCACTCTCTATTACACAGCTTTTGAAGATAGCAATACCATTGCAACCTTTACTAAGCTGGAAAATATCGGTAGAGAGACAGCAATCATACATAAGAACTTGAGCTTAATGGCAGATTTGCCGGCAGGGACTTATGATGTAATTAGTTTACAGGGAGCTTATGCTAGGGAGAAAACAGTTCGTCGTCACAAGTTAGAACAAGGAATTTTCAAAATAGCTTCCAACCGAGGAGCTTCTGGTCACGCGCAGACTCCGAGCCTTATCCTTTGTGATAGTGAAACGACGGAAGAGGCTGGTCAAGTTTGGGCAATTCAGCTCCTTTATAGCGGAAACTTTGAAGCTTGGATTCAGCAAAATCAGTTGAATGAAGTTCGGCTAGGTATTGGTATCAATGAAGATAACTTTGCTTGGAAACTGGAAGCGGGGCAGACTTTCTATAGTCCTGTTGCTCTGTTGAATTATTCGGCTCAGGGTTTGACTGGTCTTAGTCATGAGAGCCAAGCTTTTGTTCAAGAGCATATCATTCCTAAAGCATTTGCGAAGCGAGAGCGGCCAATTTTAATCAATAACTGGGAAGCAACTTACTTTGATTTCAAAAAAGAGAAGTTGCTAGAGTTAGCAGATGAGGCGCAGAAAGTTGGTATTGAGCTCTTTGTTCTCGATGATGGCTGGTTTGGCAACCGTTTTGATGACAATCGGGCTCTGGGTGACTGGTTTGTCAATGAAGATAAGCTAGGCGGCAGTTTGACGGAGCTCATATCAGAAGTTCATAGCAGAGGATTGCAATTTGGTTTATGGGTTGAGCCAGAAATGATTTCCGTAGACAGTCAGCTTTATCGGGCACATCCAGACTGGGCTGTTCAAGTGCCTGATCGGGATCATACGTACTCTCGCAATCAACTCGTATTGGATTATGCTAATCCAGATGTGGTAGCCTATATCAAAGAAACACTGGATCAGCTGTTGAGTCAGCACGATATTGACTACATAAAATGGGATATGAATCGTAATATTACCAATCTTGGGAATGGCACTAACTATCTGGAGACCAAAATGCAGTCGCATAAGTATATCTTGGGGCTTTATGAAATTGTAAAATTTTTGACAGAGAAATATGAGAACATTTTATTTGAGTCCTGCTCAGGTGGTGGTGGACGAAATGATCTTGGTATGATGCGGTATTTTCCTCAAGTTTGGGCTAGTGACAATACCGATGCCATAGCTCGTTTGCCAATCCAATATGGGTCTTCTTATCTTTATCCGACTATTTCAATGGGTGCCCATGTGTCGGCAGTGCCTAATCATCAGATGGGACGGATTACTCCACTAGCAACACGTGGTCATGTTGCTATGATGGGAAATCTGGGGTATGAGCTTGATTTGACTAGTCTATCAGATGAAGAGAAAGCTGCGATTGCTGACCAGGTGAAGTTGTATAAAGAATTACGGCCAGTGGTCCAGTTAGGGCGTCAGTATAGGCTAATCAATCCAGATGTTGGCTCCAATGAAGCAGCAGTTCAATTTAACTATGGAAATCAAACGATTGTAACCTATGTCCGAGTCTTATCAGTTGTGGAAACGATGGAAACAACCTTGAAACTAAAAGACTTAGAGGAAGAAGGACTTTATGAGCTGCAGGAAAATGGCGCAGTTTACTCAGGTGCAGAACTCATGTATGCTGGTATCACTATGAATCTTCCGCAAGGAGATTATCTTAGCAGACAGTTGCATTTTATTAAAAAATAAGGAGGCTAGACCATGAAATGGTATAAAAAGATGAGCTTAGCTGCTATTACAGGACTGTCCCTTTTGGGGCTGTCAGCTTGCAGCAGCCAAGGGGAATCGGCAGATGGTAAGGTAACGATTGAGTATTTCAATCAGAAGGGTGAAATGGTTGATACCCTTCGTGAGATTGCCAAAGACTTTGAAAAAGAAAATCCGAATGTGCATGTGAAAGTGGTGAATGTCCCTAACGCTGGGGAAGTACTCAAAACTCGCGTTCTGGCTGGAGATGTTCCTGATGTTGTCAATATCTATCCCCAGTCTATTGAATTGCAAGAATGGGCTAAGGCTGGGTACTTTGAAGATTTATCTGACAAAGACTATATTAAGCGAGTTAAGAATCATTACGCAGATAAATATGCGATAGATGGAAAGATTTACAATATCCCTTATACTGCTAATGCTTATGGTATCTATTACAACAAGGATAAATTTAAAGAACTGGGATTGAAAGTTCCAGAGACTTGGGAGGAATTTGAGGAATTAGTTGATACGATTATAGCAAAAGGGGAGACGCCTTTTGCCATTGCAGGAGCAGATACTTGGACCTTGAATGGTTATCATCAGTTGGCTCTTGCCACTTCTACAGGTGGCGGTAAGGAAGCGAATGATTACCTACGTTTTTCCAAGCCAAATGCCATCAAGTCTTCAGATTCAGTGCTTAAAGATGATTTCAGGTTGTTAGATTTATTCCGCAAAAAAGGTGCCATGCAGACCAACTGGCAGGGAGCAGGCTATACTGATGTTGTCGGTGCCTTTGCTAGAGGCGATGCCCTGATGACTCCAAATGGCTCTTGGGCTATCACAGCAATCAATGCGCAAGATCCTAAGTTTAATGTTGGAACGTTCCCTTTCCCTGGAAAGCAAAAAGGACAAAGCTTGACCATTGGAGCAGGAGACCTAGCTTGGTCTATCTCTTCAAGTAGTAAGCACAAGAAAGAAGCCAATGCTTTTGTTGAATATATGTCACGTCCAGAAGTTATGCAGAAATATTATGATGTGGACGGCTCGCCAACAGCTATTGAAGGTGTCAAGGAAGCTGGGTCAGATGCACCGCTAGCCGGTCTTGCTGAACTAGCATTTACAGACCGACACCTCGTTTGGCTAGCTCAAGACTGGACCAGTGAAAGTGATTTTTATACCTTGACTGGGAATTATATTACAACTGGAAACAAAGAGGATATGGCGAAAGCACTAAATGCCTTCTTCAATCCGATGAAAGCAGACGTAGAGTAGGAGTAGATCTACTATGAAAAAATTGATTGAGAAATATTGGGGCTGGCTCTTTGTCCTTGTTCCCCTTGTACTACAGGCTGTATTCTTCTATGTGCCCATGTTTCAAGGTGCCTTCTACAGCCTGACAAACTGGACTGGTTTGACCTATAATTATAAGTTTGTCGGACTTAATAACTTTATGCTTCTCATGAACGATCCTAAGTTTATGAACGCGATAGGCTTTACATTGATCATTACTATTTGTATGGTGGTTGGTGAGATTATGCTGGGAATCTGGATAGCACGAGCTCTCAACTCGAAGATAAAGGGGAAAACTTTCTTCCGAGCTTGGTTTTTCTTCCCTGCTGTTCTATCTGGATTGACCGTGGCTCTTATCTTTAAGCAACTTTTCAACTACGGATTGCCAGCTATAGGGAATGTCTTAGGAATTGAATTTCTTAAAACCAGCCTTCTAGGAACGAATGGCGGTGCAATCTTTGCAGCAATCTTCGTCTTGCTTTGGCAAGGGGTAGCTATGCCTATTATCATCTTCTTAGCTGGTCTTCAGTCTATCCCGACTGAGATTACTGAAGCAGCTCGAATTGATGGAGCTAGCAGCAAACAAATTTTTTGGAAGGTGGAACTTCCTTATCTCCTACCAAGTGTTTCCATGGTCTTTATCTTGGCTCTAAAAGGCGGTTTGACAGCATTTGACCAAGTCTTTGCCATGACAGGCGGCGGTCCGAATAATGCGACCACCTCTCTAGGACTTCTGGTATACAACTATGCTTTTAAGAGCAATCAATTTGGTTATGCCAATGCCATTGCTGTTATCTTGTTTTTCTTGATTGCGGTTATTTCTATTATCCAGTTGAGAGTATCTAAGAAATTTGAAATCTAAGAGGAGAAGCCCGATGAAAAATGCAGAAAGAAAAGCTAATTTTAGTAAATATATTTTGCTAACACTGGGATCTATTATCATTTTAATTCCACTCTTAGCAACGATATTCAGTTCCTTTAAGTCTACCAAAGACATCGTTAATAATTTTTTCGGATTTCCGACTCAACCGACTTTGGAAAATTTCCAACGCCTTTTGGCTGATGGTATCGGAGGCTACTATTGGAATTCAATTGTAATCACGGTTCTATCTTTAGCTGTTGTCATGATTTTTATTCCCATGGCTGCTTACTCTATCGCTCGTAATATGTCTAAGAAAAAAGCTTTTGGTATTATGTATACGCTTTTGATTTTGGGGATTTTCGTTCCTTTTCAAGTTATCATGATTCCTATTACAGTTATGATGAGTAAGCTAGGACTAGCCAACACTTGGGGATTAATTATCCTCTATCTGGCTTACGCTGTTCCACAGACTCTCTTTCTCTATGTAGGTTACATTAAGATTTCCATTCCAGACAGTCTGGATGAGGCAGCAGAAATTGACGGTGCTGGAAAGTTTACAACTTATTTCAAGATTATCTTTCCTATGATGAAACCCATGCATGCGACAACCATGATTATCAATGCTCTCTGGTTCTGGAATGATTTCATGCTTCCTCTCTTGGTACTCAATAAAGACTCCAAGATGTGGACTCTGCCACTCTTCCAATATAACTACACAGGTCAATACTTTAATGATTATGGACCGAGCTTTGCTTCTTATGTTGTTGGGATTATCACCATTACTATTGTCTATCTCATCTTCCAGCGCAACATTATTGCTGGAATGAGCAATGGGGCAGTGAAGTAAGCTCAAGATACAAAGACTGTAAAAAGCTCACAGTGCATACAAAGGCAACCACATCCGTAAACTACTGAATTTGTAACGCCTGTGGAAGATTCATCTTTTTCGTACAGAGCTTAGGGCGTGTTCTATTCAGCGCACGGGAAAGAGTATATAAGACAAGATTTTAGAGGAGAAAACTATGGCTATTCAAAATAAGACCATGCTGATTACTTACTCAGACAGCCTGGGGGAGAATTTAAAAGATTTATATGACAATTTAGAAAAGCATTTTGGCGATGCGGTTGGAGGAGTGCATTTGCTTCCTTTCTTCCCATCAACTGGTGACCGGGGATTCGCCCCAGTAGACTATGAAGAGGTTGATCCAGCCTTTGGTGACTGGGAGGATGTAGAAAAGCTGGGCGAGAAATATTATCTCATGTTTGACTTTATGATCAACCACATCTCACGCCAGTCCAAGTATTATAAGGATTTTCAGGAAAAGAAGGATCAGAGTGAGTATCGTGACCTCTTTCTCAGCTGGGATAAGTTTTGGCCAGAAAATCGTCCGACGCAATCTGATGTTGATTTGATTTATAAGCGTAAGGATCGGGCGCCTAAGCAGGAAATTGTCTTTGCAGATGGAAGCACTGAGTATTTGTGGAACACCTTTGGTGAAGAGCAGATTGATCTAGATGTTCGCAGTCAGGTAACTAATGATTTTATCAAGAAAACATTGCGTCAACTGTCAGAGCATGGCTGTGATCTGATTCGTTTAGATGCATTTGCCTATGCAGTCAAAAAGTTAGATACCAATGATTTCTTTGTTGAGCCAGAAATCTGGGATCTCTTAGAAAAAGTCCAGCAGCAAGCGGCTGATTTTGGGACGGATATTTTACCAGAAATTCATGAGCATTATTCTATACAGTTCAAGATTGCAGAGCATGGCTACTTTGTCTATGATTTTGCGCTACCGATGGTAACTCTTTATTCTCTATACAGTGGTAAAGCAGAGCGTCTAGTCAAGTGGCTTGAAATGAGTCCTATGAAGCAATTCACAACACTGGACACTCACGATGGTATTGGGGTTGTTGATGTTAAGGATATTCTGACTGATGAAGAAATTGACTTTGCGACCAATGAACTATATAAGGTCGGGGCCAATGTCAAGCGTAAGTATTCCTCAGCTGAGTACAATAATCTGGACATTTACCAGATTAACTCGACTTACTACTCAGCCCTGGGCGATGACGACAAGAAGTACTTCATTAGTCGTCTGATTCAGGCTTTTGCTCCAGGGATTCCACAGGTCTATTATGTTGGTTTCTTAGCTGGGAAAAATGACCTTGAACTGCTAGAAAACACTAAGGAAGGCCGCAATATCAACCGTCATTATTACAGTAATGAGGAGATTGCTGAAGAAGTCAAGCGTCCAGTTGTGCAAGCCTTGCTCAAGCTTTTCAGTTACCGAAACCAGTCTGCTGCCTTTGACCTAGATGGCACTATTGAAGTCAATCTATTGGATGAAAATAGCCTCCGGATTGTCCGTAGCAATGCAGATAAGTCAGTCACTGCTCAAGTAGTTATCAACCTCAAAGAATTGACATATAGCGCGAGTGAAAATTGCCAAGCTATCACTTTTGAATAGAGATAAGAAAAGAGAAGAAGAATGGTAGAATTAAATCTGAAAAATATCTATAAAAAATATCCCAACAGCGACCACTATTCGGTGGAAGACTTCAATCTAGATATCAAGGACAAGGAATTTATCGTCTTTGTTGGTCCGTCTGGTTGTGGAAAATCAACTACGCTGCGTATGATTGCGGGTCTTGAAGACATCACAGAAGGAACTGCCTCTATTGACTGTACGGTGGTCAATGATGTGGCACCAAAAGACCGTGACATCGCTATGGTCTTCCAGAACTATGCCCTTTATCCGCACATGACTGTCTACGACAATATGGCTTTTGGCCTCAAGCTGCGCAAGTACAGCAAGGAAGATATTGAAAAACGGGTCAATGAAGCAGCAGAAATCCTAGGCTTGAAGGAATTCTTGCAACGTAAGCCAGCTGATTTGTCTGGTGGTCAGCGTCAGCGGGTAGCAATGGGACGCGCTATTGTTCGGGATGCAAAGGTTTTCCTTATGGATGAGCCTTTGTCTAACTTGGATGCGAAGCTGCGTGTTTCTATGCGGGCGGAGATTGCCAAGATTCACCGCCGTATCGGTGCAACAACTATCTATGTTACCCACGACCAGACTGAAGCTATGACTCTGGCTGACCGGATTGTTATCATGTCAGCGACCAAGAATCCTGCTGGAACTGGAACGATTGGACGGGTGGAGCAGATTGGTACGCCGCAGGAAGTCTACAAACATCCGGCAAATAAGTTTGTTGCTGGCTTCATTGGTAGCCCAGCTATGAACTTCTTCGAAGTAACTGTAGAAGGCGATCGCCTGGTCGGACTGAACGGTGACTTTAGCCTCAAAGTACCAGAAGGCAGCCTTAAGGGGCTCAAAGAAAAAGGCTATCAAGGCAAGAAAGTTATTCTGGGTATTCGTCCGGAAGATATCAACATGGAACCAGCCTTTCTGGAAACCTTCCCTGAGTCGGTTCTAACTGCGAAGATTTCTGTTTCTGAGTTGCTTGGAGCGGAGTCTCACCTCTACTGTGCGGTTGGTGGCAGTGAGTTTGTTGCCAAAGTTGATGCACGTGATCATATGAATACCGGAAGCAGTATTAAACTTGGCTTCGATCTAAATAAGGCGCATTACTTTGATGTTGAGACTGAAGACAATATTTTCTAATCTATTGCTCCTTATAAAATACTCCAGACAGATTACTGTTTGGATTTTTAAAAAAATCTATCTATAAAATTAGTAAAATTTTACTAAATTTATTGAAGTTTCACTCGGAAACAGTTATAATGAAATTAAGAAAACGATTACAATATCGATCATCATTTTAAAGGAGTTTAGTTTATGTCAAACGTACTTTCAGTAGAGCAAATCCGCGCAGATTTTGCCAAGGTTTTTGGAGTAGAAGCGGACCACACTTTCTTTTCACCCGGTCGGATCAATCTGATTGGTGAGCATACGGACTATAACGGTGGCCATGTCTTTCCTGCAGCCATTTCTCTTGGAACTTATGGAGCGGCTCGCAAGCGGGACGACCAGCTCTTGCGATTCTTCTCAGGGAATTTTGAAGAAAAAGGGATTATTGAAGTGCCGCTGGAAAACCTGCACTTTGAGCCTGAGCATAACTGGACCAACTATCCAAAAGGAGTTCTGCATTTTCTGCAGGAGGCTGGCCATAAGATTGACCGAGGCATGGATGTCTATGTTTATGGAAATATTCCAAATGGTTCTGGCTTATCATCTTCTGCATCGCTAGAGCTTTTGACGGGTGTCATTGCTGAGAAACTCTTTGATTTGCAGTTGGAACGTCTGGATCTAGTGAAAATTGGTAAATTAACTGAGAATGAATTTATCGGGGTTAATTCTGGTATTATGGACCAGTTTGCTATCGGAATGGGCGCTGACCAGCGGGCTATTTACCTAGACACCAATACATTGGAGTATGACTTGGTGCCGCTTGATCTCAAGGATAATGTTGTAGTGATTATGAATACCAACAAGCGGCGTGAGTTGGCGGACTCTAAGTACAATGAGCGTCGGGCGGAGTGCGAAAAAGCTGTTGAAGAACTGAACCGCAAGCTATCTATCGCAACCTTGGGTGAGTTGGACGAGTGGTCCTTTGACGAGTATAGCTATCTGATAGAGGACGAAAATCGCCTCAAACGGGCTCGCCATGCTGTTTTGGAAAATCAGCGCACTTTGCAAGCGCGGGCAGCTTTGCAGGCAGGCGATCTTGACAAGTTCGGCCGTCTCATGAATGCTTCCCACGTTTCGTTGGAGCATGACTATGAAGTGACTGGTCTAGAGCTGGACACCTTGGTTCACACGGCCTGGGAGCAAAAAGGTGTTCTGGGAGCCCGTATGACCGGAGCAGGCTTTGGTGGCTGTGCCATTGCTTTGGTGCGAAAAGATGCTGTTGAGGCCTTTAAGGAAGCTGTAGGCAAGCACTACGAGGAAGTCGTTGGATATGCTCCAAGCTTCTATATCGCTGAAGTTGCAGGTGGCAGTCGAGTTTTAGACTAGGAGAGAAGTAAATGGACGCTGTAATATTTGATTTAGATGGCTTATTAGCTGATACTGAGATCATTTCTCTAAAAGTTTATCAAGAATTGCTTGAAGATTTTGGAATTCCTTTCACAGAAGAAACATATTCTAGAGAATACAGTGGACATAGGGAAGAGGAGAATGTTCAACGATTTTTGGATACCTATGATTTACCTTGGAACTTTGACCAAACCTTGGAAAAAGTTTATGAACTGGAAGCTCGAATATTAGCCAAAGGTGTAAATTTAAAAAAAGGTGCTAAAAATTTGCTTGCTTTTTTGCAAAGAGAAGGTATTCCAATCGCCTTAGCAACTTCAAGTATTGAATCTCGAGCGAGAATGATCTTGGATAGCAATGGTATACTGGCTCTATTTGATCATCTAGTTTTTGCAAAAGATGTAAAGCGAAGCAAACCTTACCCTGATATATTTTTAAAGGCCTGCAGTGATTTGAATGTTTTACCAGAGAATTGCTTAGTATTAGAGGATAGTGAAGCAGGGATTGAGGCAGCGTATAGGGCTGGGATACCAGTCATTTGTATTCCAGACTTAAAAATACCAGCGCAGTCTTTCTTAAATAAAACAGAACAAGTTTTTCAGGATTTAGACGCTGTCAGAGACTATTTAGAATGTAAGAAGGAGAATCAATGAGTCAGGGAGTTCTAGATGCATTTATCACAAAAGTCATTTCTGAAAGTTCATTTGAGGAAATGGATCGAATCTACCTGACCAATCGTGTTTTGGCACGAGTGGGAGATGGTGTTTTAGAAGTTGAGACTAAGTTGGATGACTTGATTGACCTCAAGGACCAGCTGGTTGAGGAGGCAGTTAGATTAGAGACGATTGAGGATAGTCAGACTGCGCGTGAAATCCTTGGTGCTGAGCTTATGAACTTCATCACACCAGCCCCTAGTCAGCTCAATCGGGACTTCTGGACAACTTATGGCTCCAATCCTGAGCAAGCTGTGGCTGATTTTTACCAGCTTAGTAAAAAGAACGACTACATCAAGGTCAAGGCCATTGCTAAAAACATTGCTTTCAAAGCGCCAACTGAATACGGAGATTTGGAAATCACCATCAATCTCTCTAAGCCAGAAAAGGATCCCAAGGAAATTGCGGCAGCTAAAAAGGCTAAGAACAGGCATTATCCAGCCTGCCAGCTCTGCATGGAAAATGAAGGTTACCAAGGCCGCTTGGACCACCCAGCCCGAGCCAACCATCGGATTATTCGATTTGATTTGGCTGGACAGGAGTGGGGCTTCCAGTATTCGCCCTATGCTTATTTTAATGAACACTGCATCTTTCTGCACAGCCAGCACCTTCCTATGGCCATTAGCCGGCTGACCTTTGAGCGCCTGCTGGACATCGTCGAGACCTTTCCAGGATATTTCGCTGGATCCAATGCCGACCTGCCGATTGTCGGCGGCTCCATCCTGACGCACGACCACTATCAGGGCGGACGTCATACCTTCCCTATGGAAATAGCAGAGCTGGATTGCAACTTTACTTTTAGCGGATTTGATGAGGTAGAGGCAGGCATTGTCAAGTGGCCCATGTCCGTCATTCGGCTGAGATCTGAGAAGAAGGAGTCTCTGATTGAGTTGGCTGACAAGATCTTGCAAGCTTGGCGGACTTATTCTGATCTAAGTGTGCAGGTGTTGGCAGAGTCTGAGGGTGAGCCTCACCATACCATCACACCGATTGCCCGCAGGAAAGATGGATCTTTTGAGCTAGACTTGGTTTTGCGGGATAATCAAACTTCCCCAGAACATCCAGACGGCATTTACCACCCTCATAGAGATGTTCAGCATATTAAGAAAGAAAATATCGGCCTGATTGAGGTGATGGGGCTGGCTATTCTGCCGCCTCGGCTCAAGGAAGAACTCAAGCAGGTGGAACTTTTCTTGCTGGGAGAAGACTGTCAGGTCGCGGCCTATCATCAGGAGTGGGCCAATCAACTCAAAGACCAGAATCCATATGTCACCGCTGAGACGGTGGAAGGAATAGTGCAGGCTTCAGTCGGACAAATTTTCAGCCGTGTGCTGGAAGACGCGGGAGTTTACAAGCGAACAAAGGAAGGGCAAGAAGCTTTCATGCGCTTTGTACGATCTGTTGGTTTGGAAGAATAATTGCAGTGAGAGTTTTCATTTGTCCCTATTTTTGATAAAATAGTTAAATAAAAATCAAGACAAGAAAGAGAGAAACATGGCAATTTTAGTATTAGGTGGCGCTGGCTATATCGGCTCGCACATGGTAGACCGTTTGGTAGCAGCAGGCAAGGAAGAGGTAGTCGTCGTTGATAATTTGGTGACTGGTCATCGCGCAGCGGTTCATCCTCAAGCAGTCTTTTATGAGGGGGATTTGGCGGATAAGGACTTTATACGAGATGTCTTTGCCAAGCATCCATCCATCGATGCAGTCATTCACTTTGCTGCCTTTTCACTGGTCGCAGAGTCTATGGTTGATCCGCTCAAATATTTTGACAATAACACAGCCGGCATGGTTTCTCTTTTGGAGGTCATGCAGGAATGCGGCGTTAAAAACATTGTCTTTTCTTCGACAGCAGCGACTTATGGCATTCCTGAGGAAGTGCCGATACTGGAAACGACTCCGCAAAAGCCGATCAATCCTTATGGTGAGAGCAAGCTTATGATGGAGACCATTATGCGCTGGGCAGACCAGGCCTATGGCATCAAGTTTGTAGCTCTGCGTTATTTCAATGTGGCGGGTGCCAAGCCCGACGGCTCGATTGGTGAGGACCATGGACCAGAAACCCATCTCCTGCCCATTGTGCTCCAGGTGGCTCAGGGCAAACGTGAGAAGATTGCCGTTTTTGGAGACGATTATGATACTCCAGACGGAACCAATGTCCGCGATTATGTCCATCCTTTCGACTTGGCTGATGCCCATATTCTGGCTGTTGAACACCTGCGAGCTGGTCAACCTTCGGATGCCTTTAACCTTGGCTCTTCGACTGGTTTTTCCAACCTTCAGATTGTAGAAGCCGCTCGCAAGGTGACCGGCCATCCTATTCCTTTGGAAATAGCAGAGCGGCGCCCAGGGGATCCGGATACGCTGATTGCTTCCTCTGAGAAAGCAAGAGAAGTTTTGGGCTGGCAGCCGAAATTTGACAATATCGAAACCATTATCGAAACTGCTTGGAAATGGCATTCCAGTCATCCAAACGGCTATGATGATCGCCAGTAACCAGTGTAGTTTCAAATATTTACAGAGACACTTTGTTAGAGATAGCAAGGTGTTTTCTTGGAGTGATAGAAGTTCTTTTCATGGGATTTAATTTGTTGTAAAAAAAGCGGATACATAGTAAAATAGAAAAATGATGAAAATAAGACGAATAAATAATGAATTAGAGATAAATCAGGAAGAAGATACAGTCTTGGTTCTGGGCTATTTTGACGGCCTGCATAAAGGGCATCAGACACTTTTTAAGGAAGCAAGGAAAATTGCAGCTGAGCAAGGACTGAAGATTGCCGTACTGACCTTTCCTGAGTCACCAAAATTAGCTTTTGTCCGCTATCAGCCAGAGTTGATGTTGCATTTGAATCATCCAGAGGAACGAGCTGCTCACTTAGAAAATTTGGGTGTGGACTACCTTTATTTGATTGACTTTACTAGCCATTTTTCTAAAAATACAGCCCAAGAATTTTTTGATAAGTACGTTGCTGCGCTGAAAGCAAAGGCAGTTGTGGCAGGTTTTGATTACCATTTTGGATCTGACAAGAGAAGGGCAGAGGAGCTTGCAGACTATTTCGATGGTCGGATTGTCATTGTCTCATCAGTCAATCAAGATGAGGAAAAAATCTCTTCTACTCGGATTAGAGAAACCATCCAAAATGGTGATGTTGCCAAGGCGCATCAGCTATTAGGCTATCCTCTCTCTACTCGTGGCATTGTGGTTCATGGCAATGCTAGGGGGCGTACCATTGGCTATCCAACAGCTAATCTAGCTCCTTTGGATCGCGTGATTTTGCCAGCAGATGGTGTCTATGTGGTGGATGTTGAGCACAATGGCAAGATTTATCGAGGCATGGCTAGCGTTGGCAAAAATGTGACCTTTGAAGGAGATGAACTTCGGTTTGAGGCCAATCTATTTGACTTTGCGGAGGAAATCTATGGCGATACGATTCGAATTATCTGGCTGGATAAGATTCGTGATATGGTCAAATTTGATGGTATTGAAGAACTGGTTGCTCAATTAAAGAGTGATGAAGAAGTGGCAAGAAATTGGGAACGTTCGGAATAATTGTCAGTTCTTGATATTTTTCATAGTATTTCAAGCCGATTCTCAAAAATATCTAGTCAAGAGAGATAAAATTTAGTATAATAGAGTTAGTTACTATATAAAAATAAGAAGAGAACAGCATGATTACATTATTTTTATCGCCTAGCTGCACTTCCTGTCGCAAGGCGCGTGCTTGGTTGATTGGTCATGAAGTTCCATTTACGGAGCATAATATCATGACGAGCCCTCTGTCTGCTCCAGAATTGCAACATATTCTTTCATTGACAGAAAATGGCACTGATGACATCATCTCAACCCGCTCAAAAATTTTTCAAAAACTAGATTTAGATGTAGAGGATTTATCGATTTCAACGCTCATTAAGCTGATTGAGGAAAATCCTAGTCTTTTGCGTCGCCCAATTATCCTCGATGGTAAACGAATGCAAATCGGCTTCAATGAAGACGAAATCCGTGCTTTCTTGCCTAGAGGTTATCGGAAAGAAGAACTAAGAGCCGCAACTATGCGTGCTGATATTTAAAATATGGAAAAAAATTATAGTTACCCACTAGACTTATCGTGGAGCACTGAAGAGCTTGCTTCAGTGCTTTCTTTTTTTAATGATGTAGAGCAAGCCTATGAACAGAAGATTCAAGCGGAGAAACTGCTCCAGTCTTATGCAGTCTTCAAGAAAGTTGTTCCCAGCAAGGGAGAAGAGAAGCGACTAGGCCGTGAGTTTGAGACGGTTAGTAGCTATTCTCTTTATCGCGCTGTTCAGGAGGCAAAAAGGAAAGGGAAAGGAATGATTTCTCTTGGAAAATAAATTTCATTTTGCGAAAGAAATAGTTTATCAGGCAGGTGCTTTTTTAAGAAACCATCTCTATGATGACTTGGATGTCGTACAAAAGAGCAGCCCGACTGACTTGGTGACTCAAATGGACCGCTTCATCCAAGATGATTTGGTTGAGAAAATTTTAGCTCAGTATCCGAACGACGCGATTTTGGCTGAGGAAAATGACCTGCGACACGACATTGCGGATGGTAATGTCTGGGTGATTGATCCCATTGATGGTACCAATAATTTCATCACCCAGCGGGCTGATTTTGCTATTATGTTAGCTTATTTTGAAAATGGGCAGGGCAAGTTTGGATTGATTTACGATGTGACAAGAGACCAGCTTTTTCACGGAGGCGGGGCTTTTGATGTGTACTGCAATGACAGAAAGTTATCTGCTTTTATCGATAAGCCCTTGCAGCAATATTTGATCGCTTCAAATGCCTGTATGTTAGAGCATAATCACTGGGGACTGGCTGACTTATCTCGTGCTTGCTTAGGCGTGCGTGTCTATGGCAGCGCTGGGATTAGTTTTGGCAAGGCTCTGGCGGGTGGTTTGGCGGCCTATTTCTCTTATAATTGGCCTTGGGACTATGCAGCGGCCTATGTGATGGCTGACAAACTGGGCTTTGTCATTCAGACCCTAGATGGCAATCAGCCGAATTTTCAGACTCAGGAGCCGATTATGATTGCACCAAAGTGTAAGTTAGACGAATTACAAGAGTATTTACGAAAGGGAAAAGGCTAGAATGGACTTTCCAGTAGGTTTTAAGGAAAAGTATGAGGAGCTCTTGGGTCAGGAGGCAGAGGCTTTTTTTGCGATTTTTGATCAAGATCCGATTTCAGCCTTTCGCAGCAATCCTTTAAAAGAAAATCAGAAAAAATTTGCAGATGCGATTCCAAATACAGACTGGGGCCATTACGGAAAAGTGTCTGGGAAGTCGGCGGAACATGTCACGGGGCTGGTTTATTCTCAGGAGCCAGCTGCACAAATGGTTGCCCAAGTTGCAGCACCGCAAAAGGACATGAAAGTTTTGGACTTAGCGGCTGCACCAGGTGGAAAATCTACTCATTTACTCTCTTATCTAGGAAATACAGGCTTGCTGGTTTCTAACGAAATCAATGCCAAACGCAGTAAAATTTTGGTGGAAAACATTGAGCGTTTTGGAGCGCGAAATGTCCTTGTCACCAACGAATCTGCGGATCGATTGGCTAAGGTCTTTCAGGGCTATTTTGATCTCATTGTTCTGGATGCTCCTTGCTCTGGCGAAGGAATGTTTCGCAAGCAGCCAGATGCTACCCAGTATTGGAGTCCGGAATATCCGGCTCAGTGTGCGCGTCTGCAGCGAGAAATTCTGGAGGACGCTGTCAAGATGTTGGCGACAGGCGGGCAGTTAGTTTATTCAACTTGCACTTGGGCACCTGAAGAAAATGAAGAAATTGTCGCTTGGCTTTTGGAGAATTTTCCTTTGGAATTGCTGGAAATACCAAAAGTCAATGGCATGGTGGCAGGGATTGATTTCCCAGAAACAGCTCGTATGTATCCCCACCATTTTAAAGGTGAAGGGCAATTTGTAGCGAAATTTCGTTTTACAGGCAGTCAGTCTGCTAAAAAAATCAAGGCGACCAAAAATAAATTGACAGCAGAGCAGAGAAAACTCTGGCAAGATTTTCAGAAAAAGCATCTAAAAATTGAGCTAGAAGGACATTTAGATATTTTTGGGGACAATCTTTATCTGCTGCCAGCTGGACTGCCAGATATCTCAAAACTGAAAATTGCTCGCAATGGCCTGCATCTGGGTGAATTTAAGAAAAATCGTTTTGAACCGAGCTTTGCCTTAGGCCTAGCTTTGAGTCCTAGTGAAGTTGTCTCAGTCTTTGAGATTGATGAGGATGCCTTTAGCAAATATGTAGCTGGCGAAACGGTTCAACTCTCTCAAAACTATCCAAATGGTTGGTATCAAGTCCTTGCCCAGGGCAACGGTTTGGGTTTTGCAAAAATTACTGGAAATACCTTGAAAAATTATTTCCCAAAGGGGCTTCGCTTTCGTTCAAAAGACTAGGCAAAGCCCTCTTTCTATGTTATAGTGGATATAGTGGGATTTTCAGTTTCTTTCAAATAGACATTCCACTATCATTCACAAGATTTCGAGGAAAAAAATGGTAAAGAAAAAATATAAGCTGATTTTGTCAGCAGTTCTAGTGCTATTTGCAGTCAGCCTATCAGCCTGCTCCAGCTGGATTGACCGAGGGGAGTCCATGACTGCCGTTGGTTCGACAGCCCTTCAGCCACTCGTTGAAGCAGCAGCGGATGAGTTTGGTTCAGCCAATATTGGAAAAACGGTCAATGTTCAAGGGGGCGGATCTGGTACGGGCTTGTCTCAGGTTCAGTCTGGTGCGGTCGAAATTGGCAACTCAGATGTGTTTGCTGAGGAAAAAGAAGGGATTAATGCTTCAGCCCTTGTTGACCACAAGGTAGCAGTCGCTGGAATTGCCGTGATTGTCAATAAAGAAGTATCTGTCGATAATTTAACAGCGGAGCAATTGCAGAAGATTTTTACTGGTGAAGTGACCAACTGGAAGCAGCTGGGTGGGAAAAATCTAGAGATTTCCATCATCAATCGTGCGGCAAGTTCTGGTTCTCGAGCTACGTTTGACAGTGTCATCATGGCTGGTAAATCGGCCGTTCAAAGTCAGGAACAAGATTCAAATGGGATGGTTAAGTCCATTGTTTCTCAAACACCGGGAGCCATTTCTTATCTGGCCTTTGCTTATGTCGATAATTCTGTCAAGACTTTGAAGCTCAATGGCTACGAGCCAACGGCCAAAAATGTTGCGACCAACGATTGGCCACTCTGGTCTTATGAGCATATGTATACATTGGGCAAGCCGACTGGTCTGGCAGCAGAGTTTCTGGACTACATGCTGTCAGATGAGGTTCAGGATGGGATTGTCTCAGGAATGGGCTATATTTCCATCAAAGAAATGCAGGTCAGCAAGGATGCTGATGGAAATGTTACGAGCTTAAAAGGAGATAGCAAATGAGAAATGAAGAATTAGCAAAAAAATTACTATCCCCTTCGAAAAACTCTCGTCTGGAAAAATTTGGGAAATATATCACCTTTGCCTGCCTGTCTTTAATCGTCCTGATCGTAGCCATGATTTTAATCTTCGTAGCACAAAAAGGCTTATCGACCTTCTTCGTCAACGGAGTTAATGTATTTGAATTTTTATTTGGCTCCACTTGGAATCCGTCAGGTAAGGAATTCGGTGCCCTGCCAATGATCTTAGGTTCTTTTATTGTTACGATCCTGTCAGCACTGATAGCAACGCCATTTGCTATTGGAGCAGCAGTCTTTATGACTGAAGTGTCGCCTAAAGGAGCTAGGATTCTCCAGCCTGCAATCGAACTCTTGGTTGGGATTCCGTCTGTTGTGTACGGATTTATCGGCTTGCAGGTCGTTGTTCCCTTTGTTCGGACTGTTTTTGGCGGTACCGGATTTGGGATTCTGTCTGGTATTTTCGTACTTTTTGTCATGATTTTGCCGACAGTAACCTTTATGACGACGGACAGTCTGCGTGCTGTGCCACGTCACTACCGTGAGGCAAGTCTGGCTATGGGTGCAACGCGCTGGCAGACCATTTGGCGGGTAACGCTAAAGGCTGCTCGCTCTGGTATCTTTACAGCTGTGGTCTTTGGAATGGCACGTGCCTTCGGTGAAGCCTTGGCCATTCAAATGGTTGTCGGTAACTCTGCGGTGATTCCAACCTCTTTGACAACACCGGCAGCTACACTGACTTCCGTTTTGACCATGGGAATCGGAAATACCGTTATGGGAACAGTGGACAATAACGTTCTTTGGTCTCTGGCTCTGGTGCTCTTGATGATGAGCTTAGCCTTTAACAGTGTCATTAAACTGATTACAAAAGAAAGAGGTAAGAAAAACTATGCACGCTAAGAAATTAGATAAATTGGCGACTGGTATCCTCTACACGATAGCTGGTATCATTGTTGCTATCCTTGCCTCTCTGATTCTTTATATTCTGGTAAGAGGATTACCGCACATTTCTTGGTCTTTCCTGACTGGAAAATCTTCTTCCTATCAGGCTGGAGGTGGTATTGGGATTCAGCTATACAATTCCTTCTTCCTGTTGGTGATTACCCTGATTATCTCTGTTCCCCTTTCGATGGGAGCGGGTGTCTATCTAGCCGAGTACGCTAAAAAAGGTCCGGTGACTAATTTTGTTCGTACCTGTATTGAAATCCTGTCCTCGCTGCCATCCGTGGTAGTCGGACTCTTTGGTTATTTGATTTTCGTTGTCCAGTTTGAGTATGGCTTTTCTATCATCTCTGGTGCTTTGGCGCTGACCGTCTTCAATCTGCCTCAGATGACTCGCAATGTCGAAGACAGCTTACGTCACGTTCACCATACACAACGTGAAGCAGGATTGGCTCTCGGAATTTCCCGCTGGGAAACAGTGCTTCATGTGGTCATTCCAGAGGCTCTGCCAGGGATTGTGACAGGGATCGTCCTTGCTTCTGGTCGGATTTTTGGTGAAGCAGCTGCCTTGATCTATACTGCGGGGCAATCTGCGCCGGCTCTGGATTGGTCTAACTGGAACATTTTCAGCATTACCAGCCCGATTTCGATTTTCCGGCAGGCGGAGACTCTTGCTGTCCATATCTGGAAGGTCAATAGTGAAGGAACCATTCCTGATGGCACTGTGGTGTCAGCAGGATCAGCAGCGGTGCTTCTGATTTTTATCTTGATTTTCAACTTTGGAGCCCGCAAACTCGGTTCCTACTTGCACAAGAAATTAACCTCTGCATAAAGGAGAAGCAATGACAGAATATAATTGGAATGAAAAACATATCATTACTTTTCCTGAAGAAAAGGTAGCCCTTTCTACCAAGGATTTGCATGTTTACTACGGTAAAAAAGAATCCATCAAGGGCATTGATATGCAATTTGAAAAGAATAAAATCACAGCTCTGATTGGTCCGTCTGGCTCAGGGAAATCAACCTATCTTCGCAGTCTCAACCGTATGAATGATACGATTGATATTGCCAAGGTAACGGGGCAAATTCTTTACCAAGGAATAGATGTCAATCAGTCTGATATCAATGTTTACGAAATGCGTAAGCACATCGGCATGGTCTTTCAACGGCCCAATCCATTTGCCAAGTCTATTTATCGCAACATTACCTTTGCTCATGAACGGGCTGGTGTAAAAGATAAAAAGATTTTGGATGAGCTTGTTGAAACTTCGCTCAAGCAAGCCGCGCTTTGGGACCAAGTAAAGGATGATCTTCATAAATCAGCCTTGACCTTGTCAGGAGGTCAGCAGCAGCGGCTCTGTATTGCCCGAGCTATTTCAGTCAAGCCAGATATCTTGCTTATGGACGAGCCAGCTTCTGCGCTGGATCCGATTGCTACCATGCAGTTGGAAGAAACCATGTTTGAGCTCAAAAAGGACTACACGATCATCATCGTGACTCACAATATGCAGCAGGCTGCCCGGGCCAGTGACTACACCGGCTTCTTTTATCTGGGAGATTTGATTGAGTACGACAAGACCGCCAATATCTTCCAAAATGCCAAACTGCAGTCGACCAATGACTATGTTTCTGGTCATTTTGGTTAGAGGTGAAGAAACTAAAGGAATGAATTTATGACAGAACCTATTTTGCAAGTCAAGGACTTGTCGGTTTATTATAATAAAAAGAAAGCACTCAATAGTGTCTCCTTGGACTTTATGCCTAATGAAATCACTGCCTTGATTGGACCGTCCGGTTCAGGGAAATCTACCTTGCTCAAGGCTATCAATCGCATGGGAGATTTGAATCCTGAAGTCACTACGACAGGCACAGTCATCTATAACGGCCACAATATCTACAGTCCTCGGACAGATACGGTGGAGTTGCGCAAGGAAATTGGCATGGTGTTCCAGCAACCTAATCCTTTCCCGATGACCATTTATGAAAATGTTGTCTATGGACTGCGCATCAACGGTGTCAAGGATAAACAGGTTTTAGATGAAGCGGTAGAGCGTTCCTTGATTGGGGCTTCTATTTGGGACGAAGTGAAAGACCGTTTACATGATTCCGCTATTGGTCTCTCTGGTGGTCAACAGCAGCGGATTTGTGTAGCACGCGTTTTGGCTACCAGTCCGAAAATTATCCTCTTGGATGAGCCAACGTCAGCGCTAGATCCAATCTCTGCGGGTAAAATTGAGGAAACTCTCTATGGACTTAAGGACACCTATACCATGCTCTTGGTAACTCGCTCCATGCAGCAGGCTTCTCGGCTTTCGGATAAAACAGGCTTCTTCTTGGGTGGCGATTTGATGGAGTTTAATGATACTAAGGAGATGTTCCTCAACCCACAAAATAAGGAAACAGAAGATTATATTACAGGAAAATTTGGATAAGGAGTTGAATGATGTTACGATCTCAATTTGAAGAAGATTTGGAGAAATTGCACAATCAGTTCTACGCAATGGGACAAGAAGTGCTCTCACAAATCAACCGCACGGTGCGTGCTTTTGTCACGCATGACCGTGACTTGGCAAAGGAAGTCATCGAAGATGATGCAGAAGTAAATGAATATGAAGTGAAATTGGAAAAGAAATCATTTGAAATGATTGCCCTCCAACAACCTGTTTCTCAAGACCTTCGTACTGTCTTGACCGTTCTCAAGGCTGTTTCAGACTTAGAGCGTATGGGAGACCATGCGGTATCCATTGCAAAAGCGGCTATTCGTATGAAGGGTGAACAGCGTATTCCAGCCGTCGAGGACGAAATTAAAAAGATGGGCCGCGATGTGAAAAATTTCGTTGAAGCTGCTCTTGATCTCTACCTGAATGGTTCTGTAGATCAAGCCTATGAGGTAGCAGCTATGGATGAAAAAATCAACCATTATTTCGATAGCATTCGTGACCTGGCTACGGAAGAAATCAAGAAAAATCCTGAAGCCATCGTTACAGGTCGTGATTACTTCCAGGTTATTTCTTTCTTGGAACGTATCGGCGATTATGCCAAAAACATCTGCGAATGGGTCGTTTACTTTGAAACGGGTAAAATTATTGAATTATAATATATGTTAAAGAGACAGGCTAAGCTTGTCTTTTTTGTTTTGGGAGGAGAAAAGGTGATATGAGACGAATTCAAAAGATAGATACTTGGACTTCATGTAGATAACAGACAAATTGGATTTCAATGGATTAAAAGGTCTAAAACAAAAAGATAATTTATCGATATGACCTAAGTACTCCCCTTTTGGTTGAAATGATTGAAAAAGAAATGGAGGATAATGCTAAAAATTATGCTACAATGTAGGAAAGTGATAGCTGAAAGCCTTGTTTTATAGCATACTACAATGGAGGTATAATTATGAGAAAAAATATTATTGTCGTTCTGGCAATTTTGTTCGTTCTAGTTTTAGGAGGGGGATACTGTATGACAAAATGGATTGAATATCAAAACTCGCCGTATAATGTCAGTGACGTTTTAGACGATAAAGGAGCAAAACTTTACAAACGAGGATTTCGTTTGTTGGAAGAACAGTTGTCAACTTATATCAAGGAGCACTATTCAGGAGTCAGTAAAATAGAGTTTTCGCCAATTTTTGTTCAAGGTGGGGATGGGCAGACTATGTTCGATGCTAATATCGTTCCCGTAATTTATGACAATCATGGGAATAAGGCTTATTTAGGGCGGAAAGTTGGTAAGCATGGATATGCAAGCTACGGTCTTTTAGGAGATCTACGGTTAGATTTTAATGGATTTGATGAGGAAGTGATTGAAATTGATGTAGATGGTAAATTTCTTGACATAACGAATTACAAAAGCTTGCCTCCAAAAGCTAAATTAACAATCAACCCCTCAATAGATGAAAATATTGAAGCGCTTGTCAATGCTGGTCACCTAAAAGATGTGGTTAAAAGTGAAAAAGGCAGTCTAAAAGCAGAAGTTGCCTATAATACAGAAATTAAGAAAGGAAATGAGTGGGAATGGCGTTGATAGAATGGCATTGTTTATATTAATAACACTTAGTAAGGCTAAAAGATGTTAAGGAATCAGATGTAGTAAGTCCGAATGCTGAAATAGACTACAACTTATAAATTAAAAGAGGGAGCTACTCAGAATGGGAATAATCTTTGATTAAATGGGGATGTTTCTGTTTATGGATAGATAATATTACAGGAAAAGTCGGCAAGAAATATTATATTGTGATATACTATAAACAGAAATAATGGATTCGTTTTCATTTAGACATAAAGGTGACAGTTAATGAAGAAAAAAAAACTTGCAATTATAGCTGTAATAATTATCTTAGTTTCAGGAGGGGGATACTGTATGACAAAATGGATTGAATATCAAAACTCACCGTATAATGTTAGTGACGTTTTAGATGATAAAGAAGTAAAACTTTACAAACGAGGATTTCGTTTGTTGGAAGAACAGTTGTCAACATATATCAAAGAGCGATATTCAGGAGTCAGTAAAATAGAGTTTTCACCAATTTTTGTTCAAGGTGGGGATGGGCAGAGCATGTTTCGAGCTAATATTGTTCCTGTGATTTATGATTTACAAGGCAATAAAGCTTACTTGGGAAAAAAAATTGGCGAGAAATCCTACAGTCATTATGGTAGTTTTTGGGATGTTAGGCTTGATTTTAATGGCTTGGATGAAGAAATCATAGAATTAAAGGTTGGTGACGATTTTATTGATATTTCCAAGTGTAAAGAATTACCTGTGGAAGCCAAATTATCAACTAAACCAAAAATGGATGAGAATATAGAAGCTTTAGTCAAAGCTAGTCAATTGAAGAATGTGGTTAAAAGTGAAATCGGCAGTCCAGATGCAGAAGTTGTCTACAATACAGAAATTAGGAAAGGAGACTTTTTAGAATGGCCTTAACAGACGAGAGCATACAAGAATTACAAGTTGAAGTTCTTAATATAATAAAAAAAGAAAAAAGGGGAATGAGTTCTCGCTTGATGATAGCGGAAAGAAATATAAACTGATTAACGAAGTCAACGAAACCACCCAAGCCATTGCTGTTGCGCCTCTTGATAAGGAAGGTAAGCCAGATTACAGCCAAACTACTATTGTTGTTGCTGGAACTCAAGCTCCGGGTGGAGACATTAATAATCATGTTTTAGAATCTGGCTTCAATGCAGTAATGGCAAGAAATCAATTAACGGAACAGACAAAGGACGTTCGGGAGTTTTATAACCAATCATTAACTAAGGCTAAAAAAATGGCTGGAACAGGACAAGAAGTTAATATCAGTAATATGTCGGGATTTAGTCAAGCGGGACCAGCAGTTGCTAAAGTAGCTGCGGAAATGAAAGTCCAGAAGATTACAAATTTCATGGACTGGGGTGCGTGGAATTCGTTAACAAAAAATACAGCCGATTATAGAGGGATTAGTGATGAAGAATTTGATTATCTTAATAAACACTTACATTCATACAGTGATCGGGGGAAAGATTTAACAAGTTGGGATGGTCATGGGGGGATCATTCCGTATGGAAAAGTATTTACTGTAGAGGGAAAACATCATAATGCTGGCTTACCAAAGATTAAAGGTAACAGTCTAGATATTAATTGGTATGTAAAAAATAGTCTTTTCTGTTCCGGCATGACTGAAAAGCAAGTGAGGGAGATTGCCAAAAGAAAGGCTAAAGCTGCTGAAAAATTTGACTTGTCTAAGCTAGAGACATGGTTTGACAGTACAGATCCAGAATCTTATGTCAAGGAATATCTAGAAAAATATGGTTCTTTTGCTCCAGAACCTTCTAAGCAAGAATTACTCACTCTAAAGAGACGACGCATTGATGAACTGCACGCTTCTTTGAAAACGACTACAGGCAGTCAAATGATTAGCTTGAGAGAGGAACTTGTTCGTACAAGTGCGCAAACGGCTCAGTTACAAGCTGAAGTATATGAGCAGGAGATCAAAGATAAACTTGCAAATGCCAAGGAAAGTGTCTCTCAGCATATAACAGAACTACGATCAGCAGCGTATACGCTGGCTCATAACCTTTCTGGTGGAGAGATAGAGGGTTTACTGTCTGAGTTGAGTTTTGAGCTAGCTTGGAATACTGGAATAGAAGCAGCAACTCTTTCTTCGGCCAACTCATATCAGAAGGAAATGACAAGTATAGCAGGTAAATTAAATAAGGCAGCTGATAGAATTGTAGAAATCGACCAAAAAGGTAGCCAGATTTTTGGGGAATTATAGGAGGAAGCGTATGATTGAACCAATGATAGAGGATCGAGCGGAAGCAGAACGTATCAAAAAAGAGTATCTGAGGATACAGGAACGTCTGGCTATTCGAGGCTTAATCTCAGCTAAAAGAGCCACTCTCCTTGAAGAAAGTCGCCTATTGCAAGAATGGCTCACCAATCAGGCTGAGACAATGAAATCATTCTCATCAGTTCAGGTTCCTGCCGATTTGGAAGGTGCTTTTTCAGGATTAGCAGCCGAATCTATCAAGAATGTCTTAAATGAAGTCTCAACGCCTAATTTGATAAGTCCAATTCTGTAGGAGGGATTATGGATACAAAAAAGCAGATAGCACAATTAGATGATGAACATCTAGCATTTCGTAGAAAAGCCAGTGAATTGGAATGGGATTATCACGAGATGAAACGGGAAGCTAGAAATTTTTCGGAAGAAATGAGCAATTGGGTTATATCATTCTGTCGTCACAGTTCGCCTGCTGATTCATCTTATATATTACACCAAATTGAGGAAAATCGAGAAGATTTCGAGCGGAAAATAAGGCGTTACGAAGATCGACTAAATGAAGTCTGTCAAGAAGAAAATCGCTTATACAATAAAAAATTGAACGAACTGAAGAAAGAAACAAAGCAAACTTGAACTTCACTTTTCTTTTGTGACGAATCTGTCAGACAGGCTAAGCTTGTCTTTTTTGTTTTGAGGAGGAGAAAAGTGAATAACAGGATAGCTTTAAAATGATTACTTTATGTTTGAAAGTAAAAATCAATTTTGAGTCAGTTAGGATGAGTATAAAGTCACTAAATATGGTAGAATAGTAAGAGATGAATCATGAATGGAGGTTGGTTTAATACCAGCCCCTTCAATTAGATGAGGAGAAAAACATGCAAGCAGTTGCACATTTTATTGATACTTTTGTTCCAGAGCACTATGATCTCTTTTTGGATTTAAATCGTGCGGATAAGACTTTCTCAGGGAAAGTTACCATTACCGGGGAAGCCAATGCTGAGAAAATTTCCTTACACCAAAAGGATTTGACGATTGAGGCCGTAGAAGTGGCTGGACAAGCCCGTCCCTTCACTCTTGATAATGATAATGAAGCTCTTTATGTTGAATTGGCATCAGCAGGCCATGTGGAAGTGACCTTGACCTATACAGGTAAGATTACAGACAATATGACGGGGATTTACCCATCTTACTATACTGTAGATGGAGTGAAAAAAGAAATTATTTCTACGCAGTTTGAGAGCCATTTTGCCCGTGAAGCCTTTCCAAGTGTAGATGAGCCAGAAGCTAAAGCGACTTTTGATATGGCCTTGAAATTTGACCAAGCAGAAGGTGAACTTGCCTTGTCTAACATGCCTGAAATCGACGTTGAAAACCGGAAAGCGACTGGCATTTGGAAGTTCGAAAGAACGCCTCGCATGTCTTCCTATCTCTTGGCCTTTGCTGCAGGCGATATGCAAGGCATTACTGCTAAAACTAAAAACGGCACTTTGGTCGGTGTTTATGCAACCAAGGCTCATCCAGCCAGCAACTTAGAGTTTGCTTTGGACATTGCGGTTCGCTCGATTGAATTTTACGAAGAATATTATGGTGTCAAATACCCTATTCCTCAGTCGCTTCATGTAGCTCTGCCAGACTTTTCATCTGGCGCTATGGAAAACTGGGGTCTGGTCACATACCGTGAGATTTACCTCTTAGTAGATGAAAATTCTACGGTATCCAGCCGTCAAGATGTAGCACTTGTCGTTGCTCATGAGTTGGCTCACCAATGGTTTGGAAACTTGGTTACTATGAAGTGGTGGGATGACCTTTGGCTCAACGAAAGTTTTGCCAACATGATGGAGTATGTCTGTGTAAATGCGATTGAACCAAGCTGGAATATCTTTGAGAATTTCCAAACAACAGGTGTGCCTTTGGCGCTTAAGCGCGATGCGACAGACGGAGTTCAGTCTGTCCATGTGGAAGTGAAGCACCCTGACGAAATCAATACCTTGTTTGATCCGGCTATCGTTTATGCTAAGGGAAGCCGCCTTATGCACATGCTTCGTCGTTGGTTGGGTGATGAGGCATTTGCTAAAGGATTGAACGCTTACTTTGCTAAACACCAGTATGGAAATACCATCGGTCGTGACCTTTGGAATGCCTTGGGAGCTGCTTCTGGTCGTGATGTAGCAGCCTTTATGGACTCTTGGTTGGAACAGCCAGGCTACCCTGTTTTGACAGCTACAGTAGAAAACGATACATTGAAACTCTCTCAAAAACAATTCTTTATCGGAGAGCACGAAGATAAGAAACGCACTTGGGTCTTGCCTTTAAATAGCAACTGGAAAGGTTTGCCAGATACGCTGGAAACAGAAACGTTGGAAATTCCAAATTATTCTGCCTTAGCTGCTCAAAACCAAGGTGCCCTGCGCTTTAATACTGAAAATACAGCCCACTATATCACGGACTATCAAGGTGTCTTGCTTGACCAGATTTTAGATACCATTACAGACTTGGATAGCACCAGCAAGCTTCAAGTGGTGCAAGAGCGCCGTCTCTTGGCTGAAGCAGGCAGCATTTCATTTGCTGCTTTGGTTCCAGTTATTGAAAAACTGACAGAAGAAACCTCCTATTTGGTTGTCTCTGGAGTCAAAGCCGTTCTGAACGGTCTCAAGCTATTTGTGGACGAAGGAAGCGAGTGCGAGAAAGCATATAACGAATTGGTTGTTAAACTTATCAAATTCAACTTTGATCGTCTAGGCTTTGAAGCAAAAGAAGGGGAAAGTGATGAGGATGAGTTGGTTCGCCAGATCGTTGTAGGAGGTCTGATTGCAGCTGACGATCAAGCAGCAAGTCAAGAAGCAAGTCGCATTTTTGCTGCTCATCAAGAGAACTTGGAGAAATTGCCTGCAGCTATTCGCTTACATATTCTCATCAACCAAATCAAGCATTTTGAGAGCAAAGAATTGGCCGACCAATACTTGAATGATTATGTTTCGACAGTTGATGGTAGCTTCAAACGCCAATTGGCAGCTGCTTTGGCTTACACTAAGGACGCAGAAACACTTGCTCGTATCTTGGAATCTTTGAAAAACAAGGATATCGTAAAACCACAAGATTTGGCCATGAGTTGGTATTTCCCTCTCTTGAATCACCAATTTACTCAAGCCACTGCTTGGACCTGGGCGCGTGAGAATTGGGAGTGGATAAAGGCGGCTTTGGGTGGCGATATGAGCTTCGACAAATTCGTTATTTATCCAGCTAATGCTTTCAAGACAGCAGAAAGGCTAGCAGAATACAAGGCCTTCTTTGAGCCACAGTTGGACGATATGGCTATCAGCCGTAACATCAGCATGGGAATCAAAGAAATCGCAGCGCGTGTTGACTTGATTGCCCGTGAAAAAGCAGCGGTGGAAAATGCAATCAAGGCTTCAGTTTAGCCTAATGAAAAGATCAGATGTTAATATCTGGTCTTTTTTGTTGTTTAGAATCCCATAGTTTCAGTCTTCTTTAAGAAAAAATTCAGTCCCGTTTAAGCAAGCCTCCCTATAATAATCCTAGCATGTGAAGGGATGTGAGCTTGTGTATACAAGATTTATATTGCTTCATCATGTTAAAATCCATGAAAATATAAAATGTAGAAAGAGGAAAACTTTAAAATGGATATGGAAAAAATGATTGTAGTTAAAAAGAGTACTAAATGGTGGATGACGGCAGTGGCTAGTGCATCCTTAGCCGTCGGAGCGATTGGTGGCTATGGAATTGGTGCCTTGACACAGAAAAGCCCGCAGCAGAGTTCAGTGCAGGCTACTATGCCCCAGCAAAACAATCAAGTTGGTAAGATGCCAGGTCAAGGTGGGCAACCTCCTCAAGGTCAGGGGCAAGGAAATGAAAATGGGATGCCACCGCAGATGGGTGGACAAAACGGTCAAGATGGTCAAGGCGGTCCGGGAGGTGGAGGTCAGCCACCACAAGGAAATGGTCAGCCAGGAGGACCACAAGAAGGAAATCAATCAAAAAAGAAGCCATCAAACGCCGACGGGACAACAAAAGACGATAAGAACAGTGAAACGGTAGAAAATAACTCGAAAACAACAAATTCTTAAAGCATTTTCGACAAGTCATGATATAATAGAAAAAGAGAGCTTAAGATAGAATGAGAAGTGTTTGCCCTGTCTCTATTTAAACTAAACAAGATATGCTTTTTCTAGAAAGGGAGGAACAGGATGATTAAGATTCTATTAGTGGAGGATGACCTCGGTCTGTCAAATTCAGTATTTGATTTTTTAGATGATTTTGCAGATGTTATGCAGGTCTTTGATGGCGAAGAAGGACTATACGAGGCGGAAAGTGGCGTGTATGACCTGATTTTGCTGGACTTGATGCTTCCTGAAAAAGATGGCTTCCAAGTGCTTAAAGAATTGCGTGAAAAAGGGGTAACCACTCCTGTCCTCATCATGACTGCCAAGGAAAGTATCGATGATAAAGGCCATGGTTTTGAACTCGGTGCCGACGATTACCTGACTAAGCCTTTTTACCTGGAAGAGCTTAAAATGCGGATTCAGGCCTTGCTCAAGCGCTCTGGTAAGTTTAATGAAAATACCTTGTCCTATGGCGATGTGACGGTCAATCTTTCGACCAATTCGACCTTGATAGATGGAAAAGAAGTCGAGCTACTGGGTAAAGAGTTTGATTTGTTGGTCTACTTCCTTCAGAATCAAAATGTCATTTTGCCCAAGACTCAAATCTTCGACCGTTTGTGGGGCTTTGACAGCGATACGACGATTTCTGTGGTGGAAGTCTATGTATCTAAGATTCGGAAAAAATTGAAAGGAACGGCTTTTGCGAATAATCTTCAAACCCTTCGCAGTGTCGGTTACATTTTAAAGAATGCTGAATAAACTCAAAAAAACCTTTTATGCGGATGATTTTTCTTATTTCATTCGCTATTTTGGTGTGTTCACCCTGATTTTCTCGGCCATGACGCTCATTATTATCCAAGTCATGCGCTCTAGCCTTTACACGACCGTTGATGATAATCTCAAAAGTCTCAGTCAAAATCCCGCCTGGGTAGCCAATCTAGCCTATCGGACGACGGGGCGACAATACCAAGAGCCAGAGAACAAGGATTCAGAGCATGAGCAAGCTCCTGATATTAAGATTGAGGAACCAGGCAGGGTCAATGTCAGTGCCAATACTTCAGCTATTCTTTTGAATGATGATTATCAGAATGTATCAGCCAAAAATAGCTTTTTAAACTTTGATGCGATTAAATTTAACAAACGCTTTCTTAATCAGATCAAGCAAATACAACTAACTAATAGCTATGGACAGGTCGAGAGTTATCGGGCCTACATGTTTGACATTGATCCAAATGATGAAATTGAAAATGTCAAATACGCAGTTGTCATGACCAGCATCAGCCAGCTGGAGCAGACTAGCGAAAAGCATGAAAAGCTGATTGCCATTGTCATGATTAGTTTTTGGGGGATTTCCTTGATTGCCAGTATCTATCTGGCTCGGATGAGTGTCAAGCCTCTCTTGGACAGCATGCAGAAGCAGAAATCCTTTGTTGAAAATGCTAGCCACGAATTGCGGACTCCTTTGGCTGTGCTGCAAAATCGTCTGGAATCTCTCTTTCGCAAGCCTGAAGCCACGATTATGGAGTCTAGTGAGAGCATCGCATCTAGTTTAGAGGAAGTGCGAAATATGCGCCTGTTGACGACCAATTTACTCAACCTAGCTCGGCGCGATGACGGTATCAAGCCAGAATACGGTGAAGTCACACCAGACTTCTTCACGACAGCTTTTTCTAACTATGCTATTATTGCAGAGGAGAGCGACAAGGTCTTTGATTTCAAAAATCTTGTTTCAAAATCAATCACGACAGACAAGGTCTTGCTTAAGCAGGTGATGACCATCCTTTTTGATAATGCCATCAAATACACGGAAGAAGATGGAGAGATCTATTTCGTGGCTTCCGCCAATGATCGGAGCTTGACCTTGCGGATCTCTGACAATGGTCCAGGGATTGCGGGCGATGATAAGAAAAAAGTCTTCGATCGTTTTTATCGGGTGGACAAGGCTCGGACTCGTCAAAAGGGTGGTTTTGGACTAGGCCTATCCTTGGCAAAACAAATTGTAGACGCCTTAAAAGGAACTATCACAGTCAAAGATAACAAACCGCGTGGAACCATCTTTGAAATCAGAGTTCCTCTTAGGTCAGATATTAGAAAACGAATCAGCAAAAGCTGAAAAACTTTTCATATTATTTCAAATTTGACTGCTTTTGCGGTATAATAAAAGAAAGAAATGAGAGAGGTACAACCATGACATCAAAAATGTTGCACACTTGTTTACGAGTGGAAAATTTAGAGGCTTCGATTGCCTTTTATGAAGACGCGTTTGGTTTTAAGGAATTGCGCCGCAAGGACTTTCCAGAGCATGCTTTTACCATTGTTTATCTTGGTTTGGATGGCGATGATTATGAGCTTGAATTGACTTATAATTACGACCATGGACCTTATGTAATCGGTGATGGCTTTGCCCATATCGCTCTTAGCACGCCTGATTTGGAAGGCTTGCACGCTGAGCATGCTGCTAAGGGCTATGAAGTGACTGAGCCAAAAGGGCTGCCTGGAAACCCACCAAATTATTATTTCATCAAAGATCCTGATGGCTACAAGGTCGAAGTGATTCGAGAAAAAAGTCTTTAAAAATAGGTGAAACTTGTATTTTAGCACTTGTAAGATACAAGTTTTTTAACATCAGAATCATTTTATGACAATAGCTTAGGGGATAATAGATGAAAAGACAACATAAAAGGAAGCGTAGACGAAAATATAGACTGATTCTCAGTCTTCTGAATCTGCTTTTCTTAGGACTTCTTATTTTTGGCGGACTACGAATCTATGAAATGTTTCAGGAGCAGGAATTCCAGAAAAAGATTACAGAAGTGATTGCCAAGGAAGAGCAAAAACATACTGACAATGCTGAGAAGCAGGCTGGTAGGATTGGTAGCCATTATGTGGCAGCTTTTTATCCTCTGATGAAGGGGCAGCCTCTTCAAAGTGTCAAAGATAAAATCTTGCAGGACAGTCAGAGCATTTCAGATGACAAAAAGCAGAAGGAAAACTTGACGGCTTTTACCTTTTACTATACGGAGGAGAAGTCTACTAGTCTTGCCAATACCAAGGAAGTAGTCATTCAGCGAAAAGATTACAGCATCTCAAAAAGAGACATCAAGTCTGAGGAGGCAAGAGAGGTAGCCTCAACTTATATCAATCAGGAAGGTACGTCGGTCACTTTGGACAAGCTGTTTCAAAATCCAGAAGCTGCTAAGGAAATTTTCCTGAAGGAGTTGACCAGTCAGCTAACCTTTAGACAGGTGGAGGAAAGTCAGCAAACAGCAGCTTTAAATGACCTCCGAGAAATAGAACTGAGCCAGTGGAATTTTCACTATGAGCAAAGTTTATTTTCCATTCGTCTGCCCAAAGAAATCAAAGGTGTGTCGAGCGTGACAGTGCCTCTGTCTAGTTTTTATGACCTAATCCGTTCGGAATATTTGCAGGGGGCTGATTTGGAAGCTTACCAGCAGTATGAAACCAAGCGGCATGAGAAAATGGTTGCCTTGACCTTTGATGACGGTCCCGACAGTAAAACGACTCCTCAGGCCTTGGAAATTCTGAAACGCTACAATGCTAAAGCGACCTTCTTTATGGTGGGACAAAATGTTGCTGCCAATCCAGAACTGGCTAAACGTGTCCTTGATGAAGGCCATCAGCTCGGCATCCATACATGGAGCCATCCGGATTTGACCAAGTTACCTCTGAATCAATCCAAAAAGGAGATCTTAGATACTCAGGAAGCCATTTATAAGGCGACTGGTATCCGACCTATGATCACAAGACCGCCTTACGGAGCCATCAACTCTACGGTTCAAAATGCTGTAGATCAGTCCTTTATCATGTGGAGTGTGGACAGTCTCGATTGGAAAACACGCAATACAAAGGCTATTATGCAGGAGATCGTGAAGACCCAGCCGGGATCTATTATCCTCATGCATGATATCCATCAGACGTCCATCGATGCTCTGCCAAGCGTCCTTGACTATCTGAAGAACAACGGCTATACTCTGGTGACAGTTGATGAACTATTAGAAAATCAGCTTCAACCACATCAGATTTATTACAGCAGAAATTAAAAAAGCATTGGAAATATTAAATTTCCAATGCTTTTTGCTTTGCTATCATCAAATAAGAATATTGATGACCGTAATTCTCGCTTAAGGACACACATACAGTTCTTGTTTTTTCAAGATGATTTCTCGAACAGAGGCATATTTTTTGAGAGCTTTTAATTCTTCTGGGTGGCTGATGAAGGTGATGACATAGCCTTCCTTGCCCATGCGACCTGTTCGGCCAGAACGGTGAGTGTAGGTTTCCAAATCGCGCGGCACTTCGTAGTTGACTACGCACTCTAGAGAATCAATATCAATGCCACGCGCAACTATGTCAGTCGCCAGCAAGAGCGTGATATCGTAATCTTTAAATTTCTCAAGAATGACCTTGCGGAATTTTACATTGACATCGCTGGCTAGAGAGACCGCGTTAGCTCCTCGGTACTGAAGCTTTTCTTCGGCGCTGCCCAAATCTGACAAGCTGTTGAAAAAAACTAGACCACGAAATTCTTCTACATTGGATAGCTTGCGCAAGAGTTCAACCTTGTCACGCTTTTCCACCTGCATATAGAAGTGCTGGATATTGTCCAAAGTCTGGTCTTCAATGCTGATGCGCAGAGTATTTTCAGCGATCTTCTCTTGGTCGAACTTAGCAGTAGCACTCATGTAAATCAGCTGGTGGTCCCGCGGTGCATAATGCAGAATCTTATCAACAAACGCATACTGGGAATCACTGAGAAGCTGGTCAAATTCATCTAGGATAATAGTATCAACATTCATCATCTTGATTTTCTTGAGCTTGATGAGCTCGAAAATCCGCCCTGGTGTGCCAATTAGGATCTCCGGCCCTTTCTTGAGCCGCTCAATCTGCCTTTTCTGGCTATTACCAGAGAGGAGGAGTTGACTACTCAATCCCAAAGGCTCCGCCCAATACTTACAAACATCAAAAATCTGTCCCGCCAGCTCTGTATTTGGAGCTAAAATCAAAAGCTGTTGCGCTTTTTTAGGTTTTAATTTCAATAAACTAGGAAAGAGATAGGCCAATGTCTTGCCCGTACCGGTCGGACTGATGCCTAGCACCGTTTCTTCCTGAGAAATGGGCTGGAATATTTTTTCTTGGATGGCAGTCAGTTCAGCAAAACCGAGCTGATTTAGCTGTTCCTGCCAGACTGTTGGAAATGTTTCTTTAATCATGGTCAACCTCAAATCTAATACCAGCATCTTTTCTCATGGCAAACAGACACTCATGCACAGCGGTAGCAGCCTGTAGGTAGTTGGTATAAAGCTCTTCCTGGTCGCCTTTAAGCACACGAGCAAAAGCCTGAGCCTCTTCCAGCATTTGGTGCTCTGCTTGATGGATAGTTAGACTTTCCGTCTCTCCAGTCAGCTTTTGGAAAATGGCAGAGCGGATAAACTCGATACCATCTAAGGTCAGAGTGCCTTGGTCCGTATAGATTTCAGCTGGTAGCTGGCTATGAATATTTTTTCCAGCTTGGATACGAACCTGAAAATCTGGATAAATCAGACTGCCTGAACCGTTGAGGTCAACGCTATTTGGCAGTTGTTGAGCTGTATAGCAGACGTTTTGTGGAGCACCAAACAGCCGGACAGCTGCATAAAGCGTATAAACTCCCAAATCCATTAGAGCACCGCCTGAGAATTTAGCAGAAAAAACATTGGGTTCCTGTCCACTCAGTAGAGCTCCCATCTTGGAGGAGTATTTGGCATAAGTAAAATTAGCTCCCCAGATTTTCTTGTCCTTTAGAAAGTTCTGAATGACTGTAAAAGCTGCTTCGTGGTAGTTTCTGGCTGCCTCAAAGATATAAACCTGATGTTCAGCCGCCAGCTTAACCAATTCCTGCCATTCTTCAGGCCTTGATACAGCTGGCTTTTCAACGATGACATGCTTTCGAGCCAAAATGGCTACCTTGGCATGGTTGAAGTGGAGGCTATTAGGACTGGCGATATAAATTACATCTAGGTCGGCAGATAAGAATTCAATCGTATCGGTGTAGAGTGCGACGTTTTGATAATCTCGCGCAAAACGCTCCGCGGAACTCAAGGTGCGCGAGTAAACAGCTGTTAGCTGATACTCACCACTCAGTTGGGCTGCCTTGATAAACTCATGGGAAATGGTTCCCGTACCGATGATACCGAGTTGTAACATACTTTCTCCTTTAAAATGATTTTCCTGAATTTTTCTTGATTCACCCTTTCATTATATCATGAATTGAGGTAAAATAGATAAGATAACAAGTAATGGAGAAAACAATGCAAAATAGACCTATTATTATCGGTGTTACAGGTGGCTCTGGTGGGGGAAAAACCAGTGTATCTCGGGCGATTTTAGATCATTTTCCAAATGAAAAGATTTCTATGATTGAGCATGATTCTTACTACAAGGATCAGTCGCATTTGACCTTTGAGGAGCGGGTTAAGACCAACTATGACCATCCTTTTGCTTTTGATACAGACCTCATGATTGAGCAGATCAAAGAGCTTTTGGCTGGCCGTCCAGTGGACATCCCGACCTATGATTATACGGAGCACACGCGCAGCAATAAAACCTATCGTCAGGAACCGCAGGATGTCTTCATTGTAGAGGGAATTTTGGTCTTGGAAGATCAACGCCTCCGCGATTTGATGGACATCAAGATTTTCGTCGATACTGATGATGATGTGCGGATTATTCGTCGGATTAAGCGGGACATGGAAGAGCGCGGACGCAGTTTGGATAGTGTCATTGAGCAGTATCTGGGTGTCGTAAAGCCTATGTACCATCAGTTTATCGAGCCAACTAAGCGCTATGCGGATGTCATCATTCCAGAGGGCGCTTCTAATAAAGTTGCGATTGATTTGATTACTACCAAGATTGAAAAGATTTTGGAGGAAGCTAGAGAAGGATAGAAAGGAAGTCTGGTGTTACACTGGACTTTTTGGGTAAATTATGAGAAAGTTCGTCAAAAGGGAATTCCATTCTCGATCAAAGTTTTTTGCCTGTTTGCTGACTTTTTGCGCAGGTTTCGTGGATGCTTACACTTTCATGGAGCGCGGGGGTACATTGGTTGCGGGCCAGACAGGAAACGTCGTCTTTTTGTCCGTTGAGCTGATTCATCACAAGACTGGAGAGATTGAAGTCAAACTGGCTACCATGCTAGCCTTTATGCTGGGAATTTTTCTGATAACAATTTTCCGTCCTTTTTTTGAGCAGTCAATATGGCGAGTAAGTAGCATTTCACCAATGGTGCTCATCTGTACTCTGGTAGGTTTTATGCCAAGTACTGTGCCAAATATGTTGATCGTTCCTCCGATTGCTTTCTGTATGGGAGTCGTTGCGACAGCTTTTGGCGAAGTAGATGGCATAGTCTACAATAATTCCTTTATGACAGGAAATATCAAGAAAACGATGGTGGCTTTTGGAAATTTTGTGCGAACACAGGAAAAACCATACTTGAAAGAAGGCGTTTTCTTTGTTGCTTTGTTAGGAAGCTTTGTCATCGGAGCCATTATTTCGACCTACCTGCTTCAATTTTACGCCTTAAGAACCATTTGGATCGTTGCAGGAATTCTATTTACCTTCATGATGTTCCGCTTGGTTCAGTATGTACGAAGATAAAGACGAAATGGCTTAGGAAAGAAGAAGCCTGATTAGTAAATTATTAAAAGAAGAGAAATGAGAGAAATAATATAATACTAGAAGAAGGAGGAGCTGGCCTGCTTCTTCTTTTTCGCATTTATACTAATAAGGCTACAAAATAATCCAGCATATTAAAAATTTTCAGAAAATAACGAATTATCTGTTGACAGCCGAATGATACTGTGCTAAAATACTAATCAATAACATTTCAAAAGGAGTCAGTCAAACATGATGTCAACTCAATTTTCAAACTTTGCTTTGTTGTTGCGTTACTCGGGCTAGTGCGAAAGCATTAGTCCTGTTTGGCTTACCAAGCGGGAGTAAATCAACATCTCGCTTGGTTTCCAGCGAGATGTTTTTATTTTATTCTTTACGAAAATCTTTGCTAGGATATACTGCGAAAAATTAATTTCATAGTTGTATCTCTCATTGATTTTTATAGCTGTTTTAAACGATAAAGAAAGAGGAAAGTCTATGCAAAAAGTTGAGTTTCTTGATACCAGCCTTCGGGATGGTGAGCAAACACCGGGAGTGAATTTCTCTATTAAGGAAAAGGTTGCCATTGCTAAACAACTAGAAAAATGGGGAATTTCTGCTATTGAAGCTGGTTTCCCAGCTGCTAGTCCAGATTCATTTGCGGCAGTACAAGAGATTGCTAAAGTCATTACTAAAGCTTCTGTCACTGGCTTGGCGCGTTCGGTTAAATCGGACATCGATGCCTGCTACGAGGCACTCAAGGATGCCAAACATCCTCAGATTCACGTCTTTATTGCGACCAGTCCCATCCACAGAGAGTTCAAGCTGAAAAAGTCCAAGGAAGAGATTTTAGAAGCCATTAAGGAGCACGTTTCCTATGCTCGCTCCAAGTTTGAGATTGTCGAGTTTTCACCTGAGGATGCGACGCGGACAGAGCTTGATTTTCTGCTTCAAGTTGTCCAGACAGCAGTTGATGCAGGTGCTAGCTACATCAATATTCCAGACACAGTCGGCTTTACTACGCCAGAAGAATTTGGCAATATTTTCAAGCATCTGATTGACAATGTCCAAACAGATCGTGAGATTATCTACAGTCCTCACTGTCACGATGATTTGGGAATGGCAGTAGCCAACAGCCTGTCTGCGGTCAAATACGGAGCTAGACGGGTGGAAGGCACAATCAATGGTATTGGCGAGCGTGCTGGTAATGCTGCGCTGGAAGAAGTAGCAGTTGCTTTAGAGATTCGTCAGGACTATTATCAGGTTGAGTCAGATATCGTCCTTAATGAAACCATCAACACTTCTGAGTTGGTGTCCCGTTTCTCAGGTATTCCGGTGCCTAAGAACAAGGCGGTTGTTGGTGGCAACGCCTTCTCTCATGAGTCTGGTATCCATCAGGATGGTGTTCTTAAGAATCCACTGACCTATGAAATCATCACACCTGAGCTGGTTGGAGTCAAGAGCAATTCACTTCCCCTCGGCAAGCTGTCTGGCCGCCACGCCTTTGTTGAAAAACTCAAAGAACTGGCTCTAGATTTTGAGGAATCTGAAATTAATGATCTCTTTGCTAAGTTTAAGGTCTTGGCGGATAAGAAAAACGAAGTCACGGATGCTGATATTCGGGCTCTGATTGCCGGAACGACCGTCGAAAATCCTGAAGGCTTCCACTTTGATGATCTGCAGCTGACGACCAATGACGATCATACCATCACAGCAGATGTGCAGCTGGTTAATGGCGACGGAGAGACGGTCAGCTGTGTGGCAGAAGGCAAGGGAAGTGTCGAAGCTATCTTTAATGCTATTGACCAATTCTTTAACCAGTCTGTTCAACTTTTGGCCTATAACATTGAGGCCGTGACGGACGGAATTGACTCTCAGGCGCGTGTTTTAGTAGCTGTTGAAAATACGGATACAGATACGATTTTCAACTCCTCTGGTATTGACTTTGATGTTCTTAAGGCCAGCGCCATTGCCTATATTCATGCCAATACCTTTGTGCAAAAGGAAAATGCAGGTGAAATCGGCCATCAGGTATCCTACCACGATCTGCCTGCAAATAATTAGAAGGAAGCGACTATGACAAAAGAAATTGTAGCTCTGGCGGGTGACGGGATCGGCCCAGAAATCATGGAGGCTGGTCTCCAAGTGCTGGCTGCTGTTGCGGACAAGTTTGGCTTTATTTATCATGTCACGGAGAAAGCTTTTGGGGGTGCTGGTATTGATGCGGAAGGTCATCCTCTGCCTCAGTCAACTCTAGAAGCGACCAAGGAGGCAGATGCTATTCTTCTAGCAGCTATCGGCAGTCCCCAGTATGATAATGCTCCAGTTCGGCCGGAGCAAGGATTGCTCGCTCTGCGCAGGGAGCTTGAACTTTATGCCAATATCCGCCCAGTTAAGATTTTTGATGCTCTGAAGCATTTGTCGCCTTTGAAAGCAGAGCGAATTGCTGGCGTGGACTTCGTGGTCGTGCGTGAGCTGACTGGTGGGATTTACTTTGGTGAGCATATTTTGGAGGACAGAACCGCGCGTGATATCAACGACTATAGCTATGAAGAGGTGGAGCGAATTGTCCGTAAGGCATTTGACATTGCGCGTGGTCGCAGAAAGCTTGTGACCAGTATTGACAAGCAAAATGTGCTAGCGACATCCAAACTCTGGCGCAGAGTAGCAGATGAGGTGGCCAAGGATTATCCAGATGTGACCTTGGAGCACCAACTGGTGGATAGCGCTGCGATGCTCATGATTACCAATCCTGCTAAGTTTGATGTTGTTGTAACGGAAAATCTCTTTGGTGATATTCTCTCAGACGAGTCCAGTGTCTTGTCAGGGACGCTGGGAGTTATGCCATCGGCCAGTCATTCGGCTGCAGGACCCAGTCTTTACGAGCCTATCCATGGTTCAGCTCCTGATATTGCAGGGCAAGGTATTGCCAACCCTATCAGTATGATCCTTTCTGTAGCCATGATGCTGCGGGATAGTTTTGCAGAATTTGAAGCTGCAGAAGCGATTGAAGCAGCAGTGGAGAAGACTTTGGCTCAGGGGATTTTAACCCGAGATCTGGGTGGTCAGGCAGGGACAGCTCAAATGACGGAGGCCATTATCAATAACTTATGAAATGGATATTAACAGGTATTTGCTTGCTATGGAACCTTATCGTTTTCCTGCTTTATGGCTGGGATAAGCGAAAGGCTAAGAAAAATCACTACCGCATTCCAGAGAGGACCTTGCTCTTGTCAGCTTTGGCAGCCGGAGGTTTGGGCGCTTTATTAGGCGGTCGCTTCTTTCATCACAAGACCAGAAAATGGTATTTCTGGTTGGCTTGGATTTGCGGAATAATAGTGGAAATTGGAATTTTGTATTACATATGGAGAAGCTAGTATGGCTGGAAAATCAATTTTTGATAAGATTTGGGAAAGACATGTGATAACAGGCCAAGAAGGTCAACCCCAGCTTATGTATGTGGATCAGCATTATATTCATGAAGTAACCAGCCCTCAGGCTTTTCAAGGCCTTCGAGATGCGGGTCGCAAGGTTAGACGACCAGACTTAACTTTTGGAACTTTTGACCATAATGTTCCTACGGTCAATATCTATGATATTCGGGATGTGATTTCCAAGGCTCAGATTGATAAACTTTCTGAGAATGTCAAGGATTTTGGCATCGAGCATGCGGCTCATGGATCAGAGTTGCAAGGTATTGTCCACATGGTTGGACCGGAAACAGGCAAGACTCAGCCAGGCAAATTCATTGTCTGCGGTGATAGTCACACAGCCACTCACGGAGCCTTTGGAGCTATTGCTTTTGGAATTGGTACTTCGGAGGTAGAGCACGTTTTTGCCACGCAGACCATTTGGCAGGTCAAGCCTAAGAAAATGTTGGTCAAATTTACTGGAGTGCCACCTAAAGGTGTTTATTCCAAGGACTTCATCCTTGCACTGATTGCCAAATACGGTGTAGCTGCGGGTGTTGGCTATGTGGTCGAGTATGCCGGTGATGCCATTGAGCATTTGACCATGGAAGAGCGCATGACTATCTGCAATATGTCCATAGAGTTTGGCTCTAAGATGGGCATTATGAACCCCGATCAGAAGACCTATGATTACGTTAAAGGGCGGCCGGGTGCTCCCAAGGACTTTGAGGCAGCAGTAGCTGATTGGAAGACACTAGTCAGTGATCCTGATGCTGTCTATGATAAGATCATTGAGATGGATGTCTCCCAGCTGGCACCTATGGTGACTTGGGGGACCAATCCTTCTATGGGAGTGGAGTTCGGCGCGGTTTTCCCAGAAATCCGCGACATGAACGACGAGCGTGCCTACAATTACATGGACCTCTCTCCGGGTAAGAAAGCAGAAGATATTGACCTAGGTTATATCTTTATCGGCTCCTGTACCAATGCCAGACTCAGCGATTTGCAGCTGGCAGCTAAGTTTGTCGCTGGCAAGCATATTGCTCCCAATCTGACTGCTATCGTCGTACCAGGCTCTCGTCCGGTCAAGCGGGCTGCTGAAAAGCTGGGACTGGATAAAATTTTCATGGATGCAGGCTTTGAATGGCGCGATCCGGGCTGTTCCATGTGCCTAGGAATGAATCCAGATAAGGTGCCAGACGGAGTCCACTGTGCTTCTACTAGTAATCGGAACTTTGAGGATCGTCAGGGATTTGGTGCTAAGACTCATCTTTGCAGTCCAGCCATGGCAGCCGCGGCAGCCATTGCCGGGCACTTCGTAGACGTCCGCCAACTACCGGAGGTCCAGTAAGGAAGGTTTATGGAAAAATTTACAATCTACACAGGGACAACAGTCCCCCTCATGAACGATAATATTGATACGGACCAAATTTTACCCAAGCAGTTCCTCAAGTTGATTGATAAAAAGGGCTTTGGTAAGTACCTCATGTACGCTTGGCGCTACCTGGACAATCGATATACTGAAGATCCTGATTTCGTCTTTAATAGACCGGAGTACCGTAAGGCGACTATTCTGATCACAGGGGACAATTTCGGAGCGGGTTCCTCTCGGGAGCACGCTGCCTGGGCCTTGGCTGACTATGGCTTCAAAGTAGTTATTGCCGGATCTTTCGGGGATATTCACTACAATAACGAGCTCAATAACGGTATGCTACCAATTGTCCAGCCGCTAGAAGTGCGGCAAGCCTTGGCTAATCTGAAGCCGACGGATCAAGTGACGGTGGATTTGGAGCAGCAGAAGATTTTTTCACCAGTGGGAGAATTCTCCTTTGACATTGATGGAGAATGGAAGCACAAGCTCCTAAACGGTTTGGATGATATCGGCATTACGCTTCAGTATGAGGATTTGATTACAGAATATGAAAAAAATCGTCCATCTTATTGGCAGTAACCTTATTTTTGCTATATTGAGAAAATTCTGAAAAAATCTTGTCTCCGATAAAAATATATGGTAAAATAAATCTTAATTTAATAGAAAAGGAAGAAACTTATGACAAAACACATTCAATGGAACGGAACTCTTTCACAAGAAGGCTATGACATCCTGAAAGGCGATGGCGGCTGTATCGTTTGCCCGACCAAGGTGGGTTACATCATTATGACTAGTGATAAGGCAGGTTTGGAGCGTAAGTTCGAAGCAAAGGCCCGTAACCGTAATAAGCCAGGTGTTGTCCTCTGTGGCAGTATGGATGAGCTTCGTGCTTTAGCGCAGCTAAATCCGGAAATTGAAGCTTTTTATCAAAAGCATTGGGATGAAGATATCCTCTTGGGTTGTATCCTTCCATGGAAGCCAGAAGCTTTTGAAAAGCTCAAAGCCTATGGTGACGGTCGGGAAGAGCTGATGACAGATGTTCGTGGTACTAGCTGTTTTGTTATTAAGTTTGGTAAGGCTGGCGAGCAGCTGGCAGCTAAGCTTTGGGAAGAAGGCAAGATGGTTTATGCTTCCTCAGCCAACCCATCCGGTAAAGGAAACCGCGGCAAGGTAGAAGGAATTGGAGAGCGCATCGAAAATGCTGTTGACTTAGTCATTGAAGCAGATGACTATGTAGCCTCTATCCAGCCTGATAAGACCATTGAAACTCGCTACGAGCAAGGTGTTATGGTCTCCATGGTGGACAAGGATGGAAAACTAATTCCAGAACAAGGTGGGCAACGTTCCATCTCGCCAGCACCAGTGGTCATCCGCAAAGGCTTGGACATCGACAAAATCATGATGCACCTGTCCGATACTTTCAACTCATGGGATTACCGTCAGGGTGAATATTACTAAGATAAAAAGAAGCTCAGTGTAAGAGGGGGATTTCCTCTTTACACTGAGCTTTTTAGTTTATAATTTCTTTTATTTTTCCTATAATTATGCTATGATATAGAATATATTAATAGTTAAATCCTCTTATGGCTATAACGTTAGAGAAAAGGAAATACGGTCTATATGATGAAAAAAGAAGAGTTTCTAAAAAGAATGAAGAAAGAATTTCCAGATGCTCAAAAGAATGAGACAAAGAGTTATACATCTTTTGAGGTAAAGAACTCAAATGGGAAATTGCAAAATTTTATAGAAATTCATTTTCAAAAAGAAGGAATTAAAATAGGTATCATATCAAAGTGCCTGAATAAATCACAATTATTGAAGTTTGACAAGAAACCAGCTACTCATCGTTGGACACTAGATGCTGAATATGTGATTACTAGTGAAGAAAAATTTAATGAAATTTTACCCTATATAAACAAATCGTATTTATTTATTAAAGGTGAGGGATCTATGGAGATAAAAATGCCAGAAAATATTGATAAATATAAAAATATTTTGCTTTCATCCAAAAATATAATCCTCCGTGGCGCTCCTGGTACAGGTAAAACCCACCTTGCTAAAGAAATTGCCTTAGAGTTAGCAGGAGGCAATGAAGATCAAATCAGCTTTGTACAGTTTCATCCATCTTATGACTATACAGATTTTGTAGAGGGGTTGAGACCAATTCTGGGAAATGATGGGCAGATTAACTTTGGCTTGCAGGACGGCATTTTTAAGAAGTTTTGTCAGAAAGCAAAAGAAGCCCAGAAGATTGGGGGACAAGATAACTTTGAAGAAACTTGGACTAAGCTAACCGATGCTATCAATGAGAAACAGGGGCAATATTTGTTCCCTCGTAGCTCGGTTCCAGCTAGTTTAAATAGTCAAGGGAATGTGAAGTTTGATTCTCCCGTTGCCACCAAAGAAAAAGTCTATCTTTTATATAAGGGTGAGGAGACTAAGTTAAAGTACGAAACTTATCAAAAAATTGTTTTGGATCACATGAAAGAAAGTTATGGCTTATGCGATTATGTATCCCCAACGATTGTCACAGACAAAAAATTCGTCTTCATCATCGATGAAATTAATCGTGGTGGGATTTCTAAGATTTTTGGGGAGCTCTTTTTCTCTATTGATCCGGGCTATCGTGGTAAGGATGGAGAGGTGTCGACCCAATATGCTAATTTGCACGAAAATCATGAGAAGTTTTATATTCCTGAAAATGTCTACATCATAGGAACAATGAATGACATTGACCGGTCCGTGGATACCTTTGACTTTGCCATGCGACGTCGTTTCCGTTTTGTAGAAATCACGGCTGAAAGTCAGCTGGGAATGCTTGATGAACCTCTTGGATATAGAGCTGAAGAAGCGAAAATGCGTCTAAGAAACTTGAATGCTGCCATAGAAAAAGTAGAAGAGCTCAATAGTCATTACCATGTTGGCCCAAGTTATTTCCTTAAGTTGCAGGAAGTAGTCTTTGACTATGAATTGCTCTGGTCCGATTATATTAAGCCGCTCCTAGAAGACTACTTGCGAGGTTCTTATGATGAGGTTGAAACTTTGGAAACTTTAAAAAAGGCATTTGATCAGACAAGCATTGAGCAAACCAATCAATCAATAACTGGTGACAATGAAAGCGATGGAAATGACTATACGGATAACAGATAATCAGCAGCTGATAAAAAAAGAGGATTTTGTTGAAATCTATCCCAAAATTAGTCAGGTACTTTTAGATAGAACTTTAGAAAGTCTTTCTCAAGAGGATAGTATTTTCATTTTTCCAAATGACTTGAAAAATACTTCTGACTTGGACAAGGAACAGAAAATTTTTGAAACTGTAAATCAGAACATTAAGACAGGTAATATGATTGGTTTTCTGGGTTACGGTCAGGAAAGTTTAACGATTTCCTCTCGTTTTTCAAATGCTAATAACAACTATTTTTTACATTATCTCTTACAGAAGGTCCTCAATATCAATCTCACTAATTTGGATGTTGGTTTATCTAGCGAAGATAAACTCTATCAACTATTGGTTTACCTCTTCCCAAAATATCTGCAAGCGGCTTTGAGAAAAGGACTTTATAAGGAATACCAGAGGTTTTTCTATAATGATAGCCATGTAAAGGGAGCGATTGATGTAGGAAATCATCTTAAGAAAAATGTTCCTTTTATGGGAAATATTTCCTACACTACTAGAGAGTTTGCTTATGATAATCCATTGATGCAGCTGATTCGACACAACATTGAGTATATTAAGAATCAGAAAATAATTGGGAGTGGAGTATTTAATGTTAATCGTGAAAATGTAACAGAAATTATTCGTGTGACCCCGTCTTATAAACTAGCTGATCGTGTCAAGATTATCAGGCTGAATCAAACTAAACCTGTCCGTCATGCCTTTTTTCGAGAATATAGAAAATTACAGGAACTCTGTCTGTTGATTCTGAGTAGAGAAAAGCACGGTTTAGGACTTCGAGAGCAAAAAATACACGGTGTTCTCTTTGATGTTGCTTGGCTTTGGGAAGAGTATGTCCAGACATTATTGCCAGAAGGTTTTATCCACCCACGAAATAAAGAAAAGACGGATGGTATTTCTGTATTTAGCAGTCATGTTCGAAAGGTTTATCCGGACTTCTATCATAAAGATTTAAAAATCGTACTAGATGCCAAATATAAAAAGCTAGAATTTACTGAAAAAGGAATCAATCGTGAGGATTTATATCAACTGATTTCCTATGCATACATTTTAAAAGCTAAAACAGCCGGTCTTATTTTCCCAAGCGTGGAGAAGGTTGTTGATAACGACATAGGTAAATTATCAGGTTACGGGGCACTCTTGAAAAAGTGGTCCATTCTTATTCCTCAAGAAGCTGAAAATTATGACCATTTTGTTCAACAGATACATCAATCGGAAACAATAAATTTTAGATTTTAAAGCAGGTTCAACCTGATTTTTCTATGCATATTTTTCAAATTATTTCCAAATCGAATTAAATTCTTGACAAATGTAATATCTGATGTTACAATAAAAAACAATTCGATATAGAAATAAATTAGAGGAAGTATGAAAGACAGTCATTTGGTAGCCTATCATATTCGTTTGTTGAATGGGCGGATTTTTCAAAAGTTACTGGGCCAGGAGCCTGAAGCCCTTTATCGAAGTGAACAGGGCAAGATTCTCACAGTTTTATGGAATAGTGAAACGGGCTGCGTGACGGCGACAGACATTGCGCTGGCGACGGGTCTTGCCAATAATACTCTGACGACTATGCTGAAAAAGTTGGAAGAGCAGGATTTGGTGACCTTTAGTCAGTGTGGTTTAGACAAGCGAAAAAAATATGTTAAATTGACGGATCAGGGTTGGTCACAGAAAGAAGTTGGCCATCGTGTCAGTCAAAAACTGGATGAGATTTTTTATAAAGGCTTCTCTGAGGAAGAAATTCGTCAGTTTGAAAGTTATCAGGAACGCATCTTAGCAAATTTAAAAGAAAAAGAAGCTTAAATCATGTCAAAACAAGTTGAAAATGCACAAAATTTATACATCCATGCCATTCAAGATGGACGCGTTGCCGAGGCTCAAGCCCAATCTGTAGGAGATACTTACATTCAGCACTCGACAGGTGTGCCAGATGGGAAAGAAGGGTTTGCGGCTTTTTTTGCAAATTTCTTTGAGCGTTATCCCGAGCGTGAGATGAAGATTGTTCGCACCATTGAAGACGGCAATCTAGTCTTCGTCCATGTTCACCAATATCTCAATGGCGGGGAAGCTCAATGGGTGACGACGGATACTTTCCGTTCTGATGAGAATGGTCGCATCGTGGAGCATTGGGATGTGATTGACTACTATCGCGCTCCAGAAAATGGACAGTTAGATCAGATCTTTGGAGATTTTGAAGTCACGGATTTGGACAAGACAGTAGCAAATAAAAAAACCGTTCGTCGTTTCTTGACAGAAATCTTTCAAAACGGCGAACTAGAGCAGTGGAATGATTATGTGGCAGAAGATTTGATTCAGCATAATCATGAGATTGGACAAGGAAGTCAGGCTTATAAAGACTATGTAGCTGAGCACGGGGTTACTTTTGACTTTGTTTTCCAACTTTTGGGACAAGGAAACTATGTGGTCAGCTATGGGCAGACTCAGATTGATGGCGTTGCCTATGCCCAGTATGACATCTTCCGTTTGGAGAATGGCTTGATTGTGGAGCATTGGGACAATAAAGAAGTCATGCCTAAGGTAGAAGACCTGACCAACCGAGGGAAGTTTTAAAAGGAGGTACTAAGATGAAAGCTGTGCTTGTTAAGGAAGCCGGAGGACCAGAAGTTCTGCAGGTTGTGGAAGTTCCAAAACCGACTGTTAAAGAAGGTTGGACCTTGGTCAAGGTACAAGGATTTGGAATCAACCATAGCGAGATTTTTACTCGTCAAGGACTATCGCCCTCCGTTCAATTTCCACGGATTTTAGGGATTGAATGTGTAGGACTTGTAGAGGAGACACATCGTCCTGATTTGCAGGTCGGGCAGCAAGTCATCTCCATCATGGGAGAAATGGGGCGTGCTTTTGATGGTGGTTATGCTGAGTATGTTTTGCTACCTGATGAACAGGTTTATCCTGTGAGGACAGAGCTTGCTTTGGAAAGTTTAATCGCACTGCCTGAAACCTACTACACGGCATTTGGCTCTTATCTCAATCTCAAGATTGAGGAGGGAGACAGAGTTCTGGTTCGAGCAGCGACTAGTGGTGTTGGGATTGCTTTTGCAAAGCTTCTCAAAGGGCAATTTCCAAATGTCTATCTAGCGGGAAGTAGCCGTAGTCTGGGCAAGGAAGAGCAACTAAAAGAGGCAGGATTTGACCAGGTGATTTTGGATAAGGATGGCGTTTTGCAAACGGAAGAGCAGTTTGATAAGGTCCTAGATCTTGTCGGTTCGAGTGCTATTCTCGATACATTTGCTCGTACGGCAGATGGTGGTATGATCTGCTCTTGTGGCTTGCTGGGCGGTCAGTGGACTATTCCAGACTTTGACCCTATTGAAATGCTTTACCGCAATCTCTACTTAACAACCTTTGCTTCTGGCAATGTGTCTCAAGACAAGCTACAAGCTTTGGTGGACTTTGTGGAGCGTTATCAGATAGATGTGCGACCTGAGAAAGTATTTTCTATTGAGCAAATCCAGGACGCTCATGCTTATCTGGAAAGTAGCCAGTCTTTTGGCAAGGTTATCGTAATAAATAAGGAGAAGAAATGATTGAATACAAAAATGTAGCGCTACGCTATACTGAAAAGGATGTCTTGAGAGATGTCAACTTACGGATTGAGGATGGTGAATTCATGGTTTTAGTTGGGCCTTCTGGGTCCGGTAAGACAACCATGCTCAAGATGATCAACCGTCTTTTGGAACCAACTGATGGAAATATCTATATGGATGATAAGCGGATTAAGGATTATGATGAGCGTGAGCTACGTCTTTCTACTGGCTATGTCTTACAAGCAATTGCCCTCTTTCCAAACCTAACGGTGGCTGAAAATATTGCTCTCATTCCTGAGATGAAGGGGTGGAGCAAGGAAGAAATTGCTAAGAAAACAGAAGAGCTCTTGGCAAAAGTTGGCTTGCCAGTAGCTGACTATGGTCATCGACTGCCGAGTGAGCTGTCAGGTGGGGAACAGCAGCGTGTTGGTATTGTCCGCGCCATGATTGGTCAGCCCAAGATACTTCTCATGGACGAGCCTTTTTCAGCGCTGGATGCTATTTCCAGAAAACAATTGCAGACGTTGATCAAGCAACTGCATAATGAGTTTGGGATGACGACCATTTTTGTCACTCACGATACGGACGAAGCTTTGAAATTAGGTGATCGGATTGCTATTTTGCAGGACGGGGAGATTCGTCAAGTGGCGACACCTGAGGAAATCTTATCTGCACCTGCGACTAACTTCGTAGCAGATTTATTTGGAGGTGTTCAACATGGCTAATTTGTTTTCTACCTTCCAGGAGCGCTTTGGCGAATGGTTGGCAGCCTTAGGGCAACACCTCCAGCTGTCTCTTCTGACCTTACTAGTGGCCATCTTCCTGACCATTCCGCTCGCTATCTATCTTCATAGTCACAAAAAAGCAGCCAATTGGGTGCTGCAAATTGCGGGAATCTTTCAAACCATTCCTTCAATGGCCTTGCTGGGACTCTTTATCCCCCTCATGGGGATTGGTACACTGCCGGCACTGACTGCTCTGGTGATTTACGCTATTTTCCCGATTTTAGAAAATACTGTCACAGCTTTGAATGGGATTGATCCTAGTTTAGAAGAAGCTGGAATCGCCTTTGGGATGACCAAGTGGGAGCGACTCAAAAAGTTTGAACTGCCTCTAGCTATGCCCGTCATCGTTTCTGGAATTCGGACGGCAACGGTTATGATTATCGGAACAGCAACTCTAGCAGCCCTCGTCGGAGCTGGTGGACTAGGTTCTTTTATCCTTCTAGGAATTGACCGCCGCAATGCCAGTCTGATCTTGATTGGAGCAATTTCCTCCGCAGTTTTAGCAATTCTTTTCAACAGTCTCCTTAAATGGATGGAAAAGGCCAAGCTTCGGACTGTATTTACAGCTTTTGCTGTCTTAATCCTCGGACTAGGCGCTTCTTATACACCGAGTCTAATTCCCAAGCAGGAGAAGGATCATCTGGTTATTGCTGGGAAATTAGGTCCAGAGCCAGAAATTCTCATGAATATGTATAAACTTCTCATCGAGGAAAATACGGATATGACTGTGACAGTCAAACCGAACTTTGGTAAGACAGACTTCCTTTATCAAGCCCTGAAAAAAGGCGATATTGATATCTATCCTGAGTTTACCGGTACGATTACTGGAACTCTCTTGCAACCTGCTCCAAAGGTCAGCAATGATGCTGAAGAAGTTTTTGAAGCAGCACGTGATGGAATCAAAAAACAGGACAATCTAGTCTTGCTCAATCACATGGCTTATCAAAATACTTATGCCATTGCTGTACCTAAGAGTGTTGCAAAAGAATACAATCTTAAAACCATCTCTGATCTTAAAGCAGTCCAAGACAAGCTCAAGGCAGGGTTTACCTTGGAATTTAACGACCGTGAAGATGGAAACAAGGGACTTCAATCTGTCTATGGACTGAATCTCAATGTGTCAACCATGGAGCCAGCTCTTCGCTATGATGCGATTAAATCAGGCGATATTCAGATTATGGAAGTCTATTCAACTGACCCTGAAATTGAGCGCTATCAACTTCAGATTTTAGAAGACGATAAACATCTTTTCCCTCCTTATCAAGGAGCGCCTCTCATGAAGGCTGAACTGCTAGAAAAACACCCTGAGTTGGAAGGTATTCTCAATAAGCTGGCTGGTAAAATTACAGAAAGCCAGATGAGCCAGATGAATTATCAAGTCGGCATTGAAGGCAAAAAAGCGGAAGCTGTCGCGCGTGATTATCTGGTCAAGGAAGGACTTTTAAAAAAATAAGAAGTAAAAGAGTTAGACTTGTTAGGTCTAGCTTTTTTGCTTACCCGAGGATAGACAGACTACGGATTGAAGAAGATACATCAGCAATCTTCATCCGTTTTTGGTATAATAAAGTATCAATTCATGGAGGTGTTCCGATGGCATCTAGTCAAGAATATTTGGATTTTATCCTGAAGCAGCTGCAAGGCTTAGGTCAAGAAATCAGTTTTCGCAAGATGATGGGGGAATATTTGCTCTATTATCGAGGTCGCTTATTTGGCGGGATTTATGACAATCGCTTGCTGCTCAAGCCAGTCCAGCCTGCTCTGACTCTCTTAGAGAATCCAGTCTATGAACTCCCTTATCCAGGTGCAAAGCCAATGCTTCATATAGAAGAAGTAGAAGATGCTTCCTTTCTCTGCAATCTAATTGAAGCTGTCTATCCTGCCTTACTAGCACCTAAAAAGAAAAAATAGTCGAGCTATTATAATGAATATTTTTTAAAATTTTCCGTTATAATAGACTTAAAGGAGGTTTGATCAGGTATGCTTTATATTGCTCTTATTGGAGATTTGATCGAATCCAAACAGCTAAAAAACCGCAAGCAGGCGCAGCAAGACCTGCAGAAATTGATGGCAGTCTTGAACCAGGATTATCAGACTTACCTAGTATCGCCCTTTACCATTACGACAGGAGATGAGTTTCAAGCTTTGTTGCGCCCTAATCCTGAAGTCATGCAGCTCCTTGATCAGATTGCCTTGGGCTTTCCTCACCCGATTCGCTTTGGTCTTGGTCTGGGTGAGATTGTGACGGATATCAATTGCGAGCAAAGTATTGGCTCGGACGGTCCAGCCTACTGGAGGGCACGCGCAGCTATTAACGCAGTCCACGAAAAAAATGATTATGGCAGCAGCCGTATAGCTGTATTCTTGGGAGATGAAGAACTCAGTCAGGCGGTCAATACGGTGCTGGCGGCTACGTCCTTTATCCAGAGTAAGTGGAATGCTAGCCAGAGAGAGGTGCTGGAGCGGATGCTCATAGAATACATCTATGACGAGAATTTTTCTCACGGGGAAATAGCAGAGCTGCTGCAAATTAGTCCCAGTGCGCTTAGTAAGCGGCTCAAGTCGTCTGGTTTGAAGATTTATCTGAGAAATCGCCGTTTAGCTATGAGAATGATTCTACAGGCAGCAAAGGAGGCTGAACAATGACAAATTTTATGGGATTTTCAAAATTTTTCATGCAGAATCCGATTCTTGTATTGACTTTGCTGGCCCATGTACTAGCTGATTTTCAGCTTCAAAGTCAGAAAATGGCCGACCTTAAAAGCCGGAGGATGAATTTCTTAATTCTCCATTTGGGAATTGTTCTCTTGCCCTTGTTGCTCTTAGGGCTAGTCCTACCTAAGTATCTGCTATATTTCGTCTTGGTCTGGCTCAGTCATGCGCTTATTGACTTCTTAAAGAATAGGCTGAATTCATTGATTGTCCAGCAGCATGCTCAAAAGTTTGCCTTTATACTGGATCAGATCTTGCATTTAATTAGTATTTTTGCTCTTTATTTTCTCTTAGGGCAGCAGCAAATTCCAGCTCCTAATTGGCTGTCTGAGCGCTACCTCATGCTGCAGGCTCTCTTTTTCTTCGCCCTTACCGGTAAGCCAGTTAATATCCTCTTTAAACTCTTCTTCAGCAAGTATCAGGCAGGAGAAGACAGCGGAGAGACTATCGCAGGAGCTGGTGCCATGATTGGGATTTTGTAGCGTTTAATTATGGGAATTTCCCTTATTTTCGGGCAGTTTACTGCTATTGGGCTAGTTTTTACGGCTAAGTCCATCGCCCGCTATAATAAAATTTCTGAAAGCCAGTCCTTTGCAGAATACTATCTGATCGGTTCACTTTTTAGCATGATCAGCGTTTTACTGACTTATGGCTTGCTTTATTGGTAATAAAAACTGAGGCTGGGATAGGATTCCCAGTCTTTACTCTAATTCTCATTTGATACAAGGTAAGGAGAAGTCACATGGCAAAAGCCCTAGAAGATATGTCTTTAGAAGAATTATGGCAGCTATTCCCGATTTTCTTAGAGGAGCACAATAAGGATTGGGCAGCTTGGTATAAGGAGGAAAGCAGAAGAATAGTAAATTTTTTGCCAGAAAATCAATTGTATAAAATGCATCATATTGGTTCCACATCGATTAAGGGGATATGGGCTAAGCCGATTATTGACATTCTTTTAGAAATTCCTCGAAGTGAAGATATGGGGAGCATCAAGAGAGAATTGCTGGAGCATGGCTACCTGCTTATGTCAGAGTCAGAAGGCCGCATGTCTTTTAACAAGGGCTATACACTGCAAGGTTTTGCTGAACGCGTTTTTCACTTGCATTTGCGCTACTATGGAGACAATGATGAACTCTATTTCCGAGACTATCTGAAAGCTCATCCAGATGTCGCGAAGGACTACGAGGAGTTAAAATTAATCTTATGGAAAAAGTACGAGTACAATCGAGATGCATACACAGAAGCTAAAACTGATTTCATCAGGCAGTACACACAAAAAGCCCAAAAGCTTTATAAGAGAAGGTATGACGATAAAATTGAATAGCATGGTAGTTCTTGGTGCGATGATTATCTGTTCAAGTTAATACGAATAAAAACAAGATAAATACGATTTAATACATATTTACTTCTTAACAATTCTTTTTAAATAGAATGTTGTTTTCTTTAGTTGTTTAAGATTATTATATATGTTATAATACTAATCCATACAAGATAGGAGGTGGAAAATGGAAAAGCGGTCTATCATAGCACTATCATCTTTTCTGTTCATTGCTCTTGTTAGCTTATTTCTAATCTACAATCGGCAAACCAAAGAATTAAATAGTAGTGACTATATTCAGTCAAGGGCTCCGACCTTGTTTTTCCACGGTTATGGCTCAAGTGCTAATGCTGAAAAGCATATGGTGGAGGCAGCCAGACAAGCTGGGGTTACTCAAACAATCGTCACTGCTACAGTTGATAGTCACGCTCAAGTAACTCTTAAAGGAGATATTCCGAAAGATGCTGTTAATCAAATTGTTATGGTTGAGTTCGAGGACAATCGAAATGCCAACTATGCTCAGGATGGAGAGTATGCGGCAGCAGTTATTAGAGAGTTGCAAGCAAGGTATAGCTTTAAAAAGATGAATTTTGTTGCACATTCTATGGGAAATATGTCTATCTTATTTTACCTATTAGAGCACGCTCAAAATGAAGAATTTCCACAACTACAAAAGCAGGTAAATATTGCCAATCATGTCAATGGTTTGGAGGGCATGGATCTTCCGGCTAATTTGACCATTCTAGATTCCAAAACAGGGGAACCTAGCGCCATGAGTGATAGTTATCAAAAACTTCTGGGCTTGCGCGAAATTTATCCGCAAGATCAAGTGGATGTGCTTAATATCTATGGAGATTTTAAAAATCAATCGGATGGTTCCGTCTTAAACGTTTCTTCTCGCAGTCTCAAGTATCTTGTAATTGACAATGCCAAGTCCTATCAGGAAAAACGAGTGACTGGCCCTCTGGCTCAGCATAGCCAGCTGCATGAAAATCCAGAAGTAGATAGATTATTGATTGACTTTCTTTGGGGCAAATAATTTTAAGAAATGCAGGCTATTCTTTGTCTATAAGAAAACTTTAAGCATTTTATACTATTTTGTTCTATAGAAAGTTTTCCTTTCCTAATTTAATGTGACAGCGCAATCCGCTGATTATAATCGAAGCTTCTCTAAAACCTTATTGTTTAGAGATAGATTGAGGAGTAAAATGAAATTTAAGAAAACATTACTAACGGCAGGAGCTTTTCTAGCTACGCTCTTTACCGTATCCACAGTAACTGCTGACACAAACGTTCAAAAAGTCATTGACGAAACCTATGTTCAGCCTGAGTATGTATTAGGCTATTCCTTGGATGATAGTCAAAAAGAGCAAACGCTTCAGCTCTTAGGCTACAATGCATCGAGCGATTCTAAACCTTTGAAAACAATGACACCTGATGTCTATTCAAAAATTATGAATGTGGCAAATGATCCTAGTTTGCAGCTTTATTCTTCTGTTAAGATTAAGAAGTTGGGCAACAAGAAGCCGCTTCAAGTTAAGATTGTCACGCCGCAAAACATCACCAAGGTTACAGAGGATATGTATCGCAATGCGGCAGTCACCTTGGGCGTACAGCATGCAGAAATCACAGTAGCAGCACCGATCCCTGTAACTGGGGAAAGCGCCCTAGCTGGTATTTATTACTCGCTGGAGGAAAATGGAGCAAGCGTTCCCCAGGAAAATAAAGATCTGGCTCAGGAAGAATTATCCGCACTTTCAAATATCAATGCTGAGAACCAGGGCAAGGAAGGTTACGATGCTGATAAGCTGAATGTGGCTCTGACAGATATAAAAACAGCTGTTGCTAATGCTAAAAAGAATAACAGCAACTTGACAGAAGCTGATGTCCGTAAAATCGTTGAAGAAACACTGAAAAACTACGGTCTTAGCAGTTCCGTCACAGCTGACCAAATCAATCTGATTATTAACTTTGCTGTCAATCTTTCAAATAGCGGGGTCATCACAAATTCTGATTTCACAAAGACGCTCACCGACCTGAAAAATAGTATTGTTTCAAAGGCTGGTGACACATTCAATAATATCAACCTTAACTTTGATGCAAACGGACTTCTTGAAGATGGCGGTAATTTCTTTAGCAATATCTGGAATGCAATCGTTAATTTCTTTAAGGGCCTGCTAGGTCAATAAGACTATCTTCAAAAATGTAACTAAAAAACCAGCTAGATTCTAGCTGGTTTTTGCATAGTTCTTATTCCCACTCCACAGTTGCAGGTGGTTTGCTGGTGATATCGTAGACGATGCGGTTAACATGGTCAACTTCATTGACGATACGAACAGAGATTTTTTGCAGAACATCCCAAGGAATCTTGGCAAAGTCAGCCGTCATCCCATCGATAGAAGTAATAGCGCGAATGGCAATTGTGTAGTCATAAGTCCGACCGTCGCCCATTACACCTACTGAACGAACGCCAGTGTTGACAGTGAAGTATTGCCAGATATCGCGGTCAAGACCAGCCTTGGCGATTTCTTCGCGGAGAATAGCGTCTGATTCGCGGACAGTTTCCAATTTTTCTTCTGTGATTTCACCCATGACACGGATAGCAAGACCAGGGCCTGGGAATGGCTGGCGCCAGACAATTTCATCAGGCATGCCAAGCTCTGTACCCAAAGCACGCACTTCATCCTTGTAAAGTGTATTTAGAGGTTCAATCAACTCAAACTGCATATCCTCTGGCAGACCACCAACATTGTGGTGAGACTTGATAGTTTGAGCAGTATCAGTACCAGATTCGATAACGTCGGTATAAAGTGTACCTTGAGCCAAGAATTTCACATCTTTCAGTTTGCTAGCTTCATCGTCAAAGACATAAACAAACTCGTTTCCGATGATTTTACGTTTTTGCTCTGGATCAGATACACCAGCAAGTTTGTCAAGGAAACGCTTCGCTGCGTCCGCTTTAACGATATTCAAACCAAATTTTCCGCCCAGCATCTCCATAACTTGATCAGCTTCGCCTTTACGCAAAAGACCGTGATCTACAAAGATACAGATCAATTGATCGCCGATAGCTTTCTGCAAGAGGACACCTACAACAGAAGAGTCAACACCACCTGATAGGCCGAGCAGAACACGTTTGTCACCAACTGTTTCACGGATCTTTTGAATCTGCATATCAATGAAGTTATCCATAGACCAGTCGCCCTTAGCGCCACAGATATTGAGAGCAAAATTGCGCAGAATATCGTAACCGTACTCAGAATGACGAACCTCAGGGTGGAACTGGATTCCGTAGATTTTCTTGTCAGGATTTTCAATAGATGCAAAAGGACAGTCAGCAGATGTACCAGTGCGGACAAAGTCTGCAGGAATCTCTGTCACCGCATCACCGTGGCTCATCAGGACAAGCTGCTCATCTGGTGTGCCTTCAAAAAGAGGAGAAGTAGTACGTGTTAGTTTGGATTGACCATATTCACGATTGCCGGCATCACCTGCTGGCAATACTTTCCCGCCTAATTTATGAGTCAAAAGCTGCATACCGTAGCAAATCCCTAAAATTGGAATCCCCAACTCAAAGATTTCTGGATCAATATCAAATGAACCTTCTTCATAAACTGAGTTAGGCCCACCTGAAAGGATAATCCCAACAGGACGGATAGCACGGACTTCATCCGCTGTAATCTTATGGCTCTTGAGCTCAGAAAATACACCAATTTCACGGATACGACGTGAAATCAGCTGGTTGTACTGGCTGCCGTAATCAAGCACGATGATTTTTTCAACATCTTGCAATTCAGTTGTAGTTGTCATCTTTTCCCTTTCTTAAAAGAAGTAATCTTTTTCCCCTCATTTTATCACAAAAAACGGATTTTTCCAAGGTAATAGGACTAGCTGCAAGTAAAAATAACTGAAAAGTGAGAGGATTTTTGTCTAAAAAATAATAATAAAATAGGGTTTCCCCACATTGATTGATATTTAGTTTGACTTTTAAACTAATTGATAATACAATAAATGTATAAAAAAGCTGCTTAAAATCAGAAAAGAGGGCTATTGATGTTACCTGCTTATGTGAAAATACATGATCAAATAAAAAAAGATATTGACGAGGGTATTTGGGAGATTGGCGAGCGTTTGCCAAGCGAACGTGATCTTGCTGAAACTTTCGAGGTCAGCAGAATGACCCTGCGCCAAGCTATTACGCTTCTGGTGGAGGAAGGAGTGCTAGAGCGTCGAGTCGGTAGCGGGACTTATGTTGCAAGTACACGCGTTCAGGAAAAGATGCGTGGAACGACTAGTTTTACAGAAATTATGAAGTCTCAAGGGAAAATACCGTCCAGCCAGCTGATTTCCTACCGTCGGACGCTGCCTAGCGAGCGAGAAGTCGAAAAGCTGGGCATTCATAAGACAGAGAACATCATCCGCATGGAACGGGTTCGCTACGCTGACGATATCCCCGTAGTCTATGAGGTCGCCTCGATCCCAGAGAAATTTATAAAAAATTTCAAAAAAGAAGAAGTGACCAGCCATTTCTTTCAAACTTTACAAGAGCACGGCTATAAAATTGGCAAGTCCCAACAGACCATTTACGCCCGTTTGGCCAAGGAGAAAATCGCTAAATACTTGGGAATCCCCCGTGGTCATGCCATTTTAGGCTTGACACAAGTTTCTTATTTTGATGATGGAACGGCCTTTGAGTATGTAAAAAGCCAGTATGTTGGCGAACGCTTTGAATTCTATTTAGAAAACACATAATTACATAACTTAAATTATGTAACGAAAAAACTGTCAACCGGCAGTTTTTTAATAATTCTCCATTTTCAAACCTATCGAAAGAGTGGAGTTTAAAGGGATTATTTGGTATAATATTCTTTATGGAAATTGAAAAAACAAATCGAATGAATGCTCTGTTTGAGTTTTACGCGGCTTTGCTGACTGACAAGCAGATGAACTATATTGAGCTCTACTATGCGGATGACTACAGCCTTGCTGAGATTGCCGAGGAGTTTAATGTGAGCCGCCAAGCTGTCTATGACAATATCAAGCGGACAGAGAAAATTCTGGAAGACTACGAAATGAAACTGCACATGTACTCTGACTATATCGTTAGAAGTCAGATTTTCGATCAGATTATGGAAAAATACCCTGATGATCCCTATTTGCAGGAGCAGCTTGCGGTTTTGTCCAGTATTGATAACCGAGAATAGAGCGGATAGAAACCTGTCCATTTCCATCATTTGATAATTAAGAGGAGAAAGATTTATGGCTTTTGAAAATTTAACTGAACGCTTACAGAACGTCTTTAAAAATCTACGCAGAAAGGGAAAAATTTCTGAGAGTGATATTCAGGAAGCGACCAAAGAGATCCGTCTTGCTCTCTTGGAGGCTGACGTTGCCCTGCCTGTTGTTAAAGACTTTATTAAAAAGATTCGTGAGCGAGCTATTGGACACGAAGTTATTGACACGCTCAATCCAGCTCAACAAATCATCAAAATCGTAGATGAAGAGCTAACAGCAATTCTGGGTTCTGACACTGCCGAGATTATCAAGTCACCAAAGATTCCGACTGTTATCATGATGGTCGGTTTGCAAGGGGCTGGTAAAACGACCTTTGCAGGTAAATTGGCCAATAAACTCAAGAAAGAAGAAAATGCTCGTCCTTTGATGATTGCGGCTGACATTTACCGTCCAGCGGCTATTGATCAGCTGAAAACACTGGGCCAACAGATTGATGTGCCAGTCTTTGCCTTGGGTACTGAGTTTCCAGCAGTAGAGATTGTCCGTCAAGGTTTAGAGCAAGCCAAGGCTAATCACAATGACTATGTCTTGATTGATACGGCTGGTCGCCTACAAATTGACGAGAAACTCATGCAGGAGCTGGCTGATGTCAAGGCTTTAGCACAGCCAAATGAAATTCTGCTGGTTGTCGATGCTATGATCGGTCAGGAAGCAGCAAATGTAGCCCGTGAATTTAACAATCAACTCGAAGTGACCGGGGTTATCCTGACCAAGATTGATGGGGATACCCGTGGTGGTGCAGCTCTGTCAGTCCGTCAGATTACTGGCAAACCAATCAAGTTCACTGGTACCGGTGAAAAGATTACTGATATCGAAACCTTCCACCCAGACCGTATGTCTGGCCGTATCCTCGGTATGGGGGATATGCTGACCCTGATTGAAAAGGCCGCTCAAGAGTACGATGAGAAGAAATCTCTTGAAATGGCTGAAAAAATGCGGGAAAACACCTTTGATTTCAATGATTTCATCGACCAGTTGGACCAAGTGCAGAACATGGGGCCTATGGAAGAATTGCTCAAGATGCTGCCAGGTATGGCCAATAATCCTGCTCTTAAAAACATCAAAGTGGATGAAAAAGAAATTGCCCGTAAACGTGCCATCGTATCTTCTATGACGCCAGCTGAGCGGGAAAATCCAGATCTGCTTAACCCAAGTCGTCGCCGTCGGATTGCGGCTGGGTCTGGTAATAGCTTTGTCGAAGTCAATAAGTTTATCAAGGACTTTAACCAAGCCAAACAGATGATGCAAGGTGTCCTATCTGGAGATATGAACAAAATGATGAAACAGATGGGGCTCAATCCTAACAATCTGCCTAAAAATATGCCGAGCGGCATGCCTGATATGTCAGCTTTAGAAGGCATGATGGGTCAAGGAGGCATGCCTGATTTATCTGCCCTAGGCGGAGCAGGGATGCCAGACATGAGCCAACTTTTTGGCGGTGGCCTCAAAGGAAAAGCTGGAGAATTCCTCATGCGCCGCAGCATGAATAAAATGGCCAAGCAAATGAAGAAAAACAAGAAGAAGCGAAAGTAATTGCAAACAAGTTACATAATTTATTTTATGTAACTTGTTTTGTACATTTAGGAAAAAGAAATGAAAAAGTTTATTAAGTACCTAATTCGATTTTATAACGACATACAAGCGAAGCTCACTTCCCATCCCATCAGCCATCTGCCCTTTAGCAAAGTTGATATTCAGCCAATTATCATGATTCCGGGCAGTTCAGCAACAGAGAATCGTTTTAACAAAATGGTTAGAAAGCTCAATCACGGCCAGCATCCTCACCATAGTCTCATTCGTATAAAAGTCTGGAATGACGGCCACATGACTTATCGTGGGCATTTGAAGCGAAAGGACAGAACCCCCATTTTTGTGATTGGTTTTCAGAATAATTGCGATGGTTACAAAAATATCAAGAAGCAGGCTGCTATGTTCAACGCTGCCATAACTGTTTTACGAGAGAAATATGCTTTTACCAGCTTTAAAGGGTTGGGACATTCTAACGGAGGCCTAGTATATACAGCTTTCCTGCAGCAATACCTAGCAAACCATTCTGGATTGGAGATGGAAAAGCTCCTGACTATTGGCAGTCCTTATAATCTGAACAAGAAAAATCTTAATCGTCGAGTCCCAATGTTAGATGACTTTGTAGCCAATCAGGAAAAACTGCCTAAGAAGCTGCAGCATCTATCGATTTTAGGAATATTTTTCCGGGATGGTGACGGAATTGTCCATAGAAGCAGTGTAGAAGCAGGGAGCCTGATTTACAAAGGCAAAATTGCTTCATACAGAGAGGCTATCGTCATAGGCAAGGCTGCCCATCATTCCTCTCTGCCGCAAAATGATCAAGCCATTGATTTAATTAGGGAGTTTTTATTCTAATAATTATATTACATAATTTTATTTTGGTAAAAAATTTAGAAAGACAATAAAACAATGAAAATGACAGACATTCTTCATACGTATTATGGTGACTTTGATCTGATAAATGAAAGATGGAATGAAGACTATGAAAGCATTTTGATTAAGCCAAAGGATAATCAAGAATACAAAAGATGCCGTTTGGCAAAGAAAACACCTAAAAAAGAAGGCTACTTTACAGTATTTTGGAAAAAAGACCAAGACAACAAGAATATCCCTTATACAGATGAAGACTTGGGTGATGAACTGGTTATTGTCGTCATTGACGACCGTCATTGCGGTATATTTATCATTCCCAAAGAGGTGGCTATCAGTAAAAAAATTCTTTCTACAAAGGATTGTAAAGGAAAGATGGCCATGCGTTTTTATCCGTCCTGGTGCAGCAATTTAAATAAAGCAGCTCGAGCAACACAAAAATGGCAACTGGATTATTTTCAAAAAATCGAATTAGAAGAATAAATTTTAGGTAAAACAAGACAGAGTTTAGTTTCTCAATACTGTCTTGTTTTTATTATCTGTTTTGTAGTAAAGTTAGGTTGCTTACCTCCCTCTAATGTCTTTCCGAAAAACTATAATTTTCTTGAAAAATATGTCTAGATATGCTATACTTCTTTTATAGAAAAATCATGAGGAAGATGGAATGAAACGCGAGATTTTATTGGAACGAATTGATAAACTGAAGCAAATCATGCCCTGGTACGTTCTAGAATATTACCAATCTAAGCTGGCAGTGCCTTATAGTTTTACAACCTTGTATGAATATCTCAAAGAATACGATCGATTTTTCCGCTGGATTTTAGACTCTGGTATATCTGACGCTTCAGAAATTGCTGAGATTCCTCTCTCGGTCTTGGAAAATATGAGCAAGAAAGATATGGAGGCCTTCATTCTATATCTGCGAGAGCGTCCGCTCCTCAATGCTAATTCGACCCAAAACGGTGTTTCCCAGACAACTATCAACCGGACTCTGTCGGCCTTGTCCAGCCTCTACAAATATTTGACTGAGGAAGTGGAAAATGAGCAGGGCGAACCCTACTTCTATCGAAATGTGATGAAAAAAGTTGCTACTAAGAAGAAAAAGGAAACTCTGGCAGCCCGTGCAGAGAATATTAAGCAGAAGCTCTTTTTAGGGGATGAGACGGAAGAATTTCTCCAATATATCGATACGGAGTACCCTAAGAACCTCTCTAATCGAGCTCTGTCCTCTTTTAACAAAAATAAAGAACGAGATTTAGCCATCATTGCCTTGCTGCTAGCCTCTGGTGTTCGTCTGTCTGAAGCTGTCAATCTGGACCTTAAAGACATCAATCTCAAAATGATGGTCATTGAAGTAACAAGAAAAGGCGGAAAAAGGGACTCTGTCAATGTTGCTGCTTTTGCTAAGCCTTATTTAGAAGAGTATCTGAGCATTCGGAGCAAGCGATACAAGGCCGAAAAGACGGATACAGCCTTCTTTTTGACTGAATACCGTGGCACTCCTAATCGAATTGATGCTTCCAGTGTCGAAAAAATGGTAGCCAAGTATTCTGAGGACTTCAAGGTGCGGGTGACTCCTCACAAACTCCGCCATACACTTGCTACACGTTTGTATGATGCAACTAAATCTCAAGTTCTTGTCAGCCACCAGCTAGGACACGCCAGTACACAAGTCACTGACCTCTATACTCATATCGTCAATGACGAGCAAAAGAATGCTTTGGACAAACTATAGTTTACAGAACTAAAATTATGACACATGCAACAGTAAATGCTCTATGATGTTTTGTTCATAGAGCATTTTTACTTAACTTAAATAGTATTTAACCGAATCACTTCATCGGCCTTTTCCCAAATCGCTGGGTTATGCGTTGCAATAATCATCAAACGGTCTGGCTTTTTCAATGATAACAGCAAGTTCATAATTTCTTGTGAAGTTTCGGGATCGAGTGCTGCAGTCAGTTCATCCGCCAAAATCAAGGGAGGATCCTTGAGGATGACTTTGGCCAAGGCGACACGCTGCGCTTCCCCGCCTGATAATTCATAGACTTTTTGATTGAGTGCGAGATAATCCAATCCCACCTTTTCTAAGACTTCTTCTTCTCGCTGCTTCTTCTCTTGTTTAGTCCATTTTTGACCAATCAATCCAAGTTCTAAATTGGCAGCTACGGTTTCGTTTTCAAGAAGACCAAAGTTTTGAAAGAGATAGCCTAATTCATTTTTGAAAAAGTGATGAGATTTGATTTGCTTAAGCTCTTGCCCTCGGTAGCTGATGCTTCCCTTATCATAAGGTTCTAGCTTAGCCAGGATATTGAGTAGGGTTGTTTTGCCGCAACCACTATTTCCGATTAGGGCGTAGACCTTTCCTGCTGCAAATTGCAGATTGATATCCTGAAAGACAGTCCGTTCTCCAAATGATTTTGCCAGGTGTTCTATTTTGATCATATTAGGCTCCTTTCAGAATAATGGGCAAGAAATACTCTTCTTTATGCGAGCGGTAAAGGAGAATCAGCCATGCATTGGTTGCAAATAATAAGAGCGTGACGAGAGCGATCCACCATTCCTGTGTGAGAAAGAAAATCAGGACACTACCTAATAGCAGCATAGCAATCTCTGATATGAGCATACTTTTGTGAATTTTCAAAAAGTCCATACCCGCAATCTTCTTCAGAAAGATCGGTCTTCTAAACTCTTCAAAATAGAGGAAATTCATGGTGTTAAAGAGTAGAATGGAGGTCGCCATTCCTAAGATACCGCCAGCAATGGCCATGAGGTTCTCTAATTGGATGGATTGCACCATCTGCTGATAGACAGCTGCTGCATAGTCGTATTGACTCACATTTTTTTCGAGCCCATTCTCAGCTACTAGCTTCTTGCTTTTTTCAAGTCCATCAAAATACAGATAAGAATTGAGTTGAGAGAAATAAGGATTGTCGTAGCCACCAAAGCTTTTAGGTCGAACAACAACCAAAATCGGATCGGTCAAGAATTGCTGATAGTTCATAGGTGTATTGTTATAAATAAAGCGTTTTTGGTTGTTAGGAAGATAGGTCACCCGTGCTTTCATAGGCAACTGGCTCTTTCCTTGTTCATCTCTAGGAGTCAGATAATCTTCATAGCGTTTTTTCAACTCCTCTTCTTGACCCTTCAACTTTTCAGGGAGCAAGAGGCCAAATTCTCCAGCTTGCAAGTGATTCAAGCGCTCTTTTTCCTCGGGGGGAAACTGAGATCCTTTGGATATCAAGGTAATTTGGAGTGACATACAGGGTATTGGCAAGAGGATCGTAATCTGTGATCGAAAGATCTCTCCCTGTTCTAGGATCATTCATGAAGCCTTTTGAATCAAAAGATGCGAGCTGATGATAGACCAAGAGACCACCTTTTTCAATGCCAGACTCGATTAACTTAGACCATTTGGCTCTGTTTTCAATTTGCATCTCTTTGTTTGTATTCTGTGAAATAGCCTCCCGATTTACACCAATTTGAACCCAATTCGTCTCTTTAGACCAAGCTACTTTCCCCTCTTGGTAAGTCTGCCAGCTAGAACCATAGATACTGACTCGATGAATAGCAAGGCCAATGAGAGCAACAGCGAGAAATTGACAGGTAAAGAGAAAAACTAAAATCCTTTTTACTGGAATTTTCCCTTTTAAAAGGCTAACCAAGTGTACCGTCTGGATGCTGAAGGCAAAAAGAAAGGACAGGAGAGCCGATACAATGAGCAAGAGCGTATTATAAATGATACTACTTGAAATAATGAAGGAATAGGCAAAGGGGGTTAATTGTAAGCAATAAATCAAAATGGATCCTAAGGCACTGGCTCCAATACATCCTAAAAGCAGCTCTCTGCTGTCTTCCATGAGAGAACGTCCAAAGAGTTGGTACCGTCTCATCCCTGCAATATAACGAATCCCTGCACTCCTCAATTCAAGTGTTTTTTGAATAATGGCCAATGCACTAAAGCTAAGAATAAAAATAACCAAGGCTAAGGATTGGGAACCGGAACCAAAAAATGCCATAAAATTCTGCAAGAGATTAGGCTTATTCATGAAAGTCTTTGAGAAACCAAGTTCGTGTAGTTTTTGATCCAACTTTTCGAGTGGTAACTTCCCTGATAGGATATAGTAATTGGTAAGTAAGCTTTCCTTAGAAGCGACTTCTTTATCTGCTTTTTTGATGCCCTTTGGAAGCTCTCCTTCTCCGTAGAGATCATAGGAGAACTTGACCTGACCTTGCGAATCCGTTTGTTGAATCTGGCGAGCAATTACACTATTTCTTTCCCTTACTAACTGATCTAAGTTGGCTGAAAGCTCCTCATAGGTGACAGCTCTTTTTTGTTTAAGAACTCCTACCACAGGGAGGCTTCGATAGATGAGCGTATTTGGGGAAATAAAGGCAATCCAAAGAAGAAAGCTGGTGACAAAAAGATTAGAAAAGATAATAAAGACTCGTTTCATAAGACCACACTTTCTAAAGAGAGATTGAAGAGAGATACTTCAAGTTTTTCAAACGACTTTATCCATCTATATAATACCATAAAAGTAATATATTAGAAACTATTTATAGGTAAAACTGAGTCCAAAAAAGAGATCCGCAAAAGCGAATCTCTTATGATTTTATCCCACCACTGCTTCAGCGATTTCTTCACGGCTAATGCCAGCAAAGTAGCGTGTAATGTCAATTGTTTCCAGTGCTTTGAGGACATCTTCACGTTCATATTTTACTCCACGAAGGACATCTTCTACAGCTGCAACGTCCTCAATACCAAAGAAGTCACCATAGATTTTGATATCTTGGATTTTTGATTCAATGACGTTGGCAAAAACTTCAACCTTACCGCTAGTGAATTTTGTTCCTCGACGGACGTTAAATTCAGGTGATTTACCGTAGTTCCAGTCCCAAGTACCAAACTTGGTATCCTTGATGCGGTTAATTTCCGCCAATTCTTCCTCTGAGAAGACGTATTCAGTCATCTCTGGATATTCTTTTTTCATGTATTCCAATAGCAAATCACGGAATTCTTCAACTGTAATTTTTTCTGGTAATTCATTGACAATATTGGTTACACGGGCACGGACGGATTTCACGCCTTTTGATTCAAATTTATCTTTTGAAACCTTGAGGGCATTTGCTAGGACTGACAAATCAACGTCAAAGAGCAAGCATCCGTGGTGCATGATACGGCCGTTGATATAAGCTTGGGCATTTCCACAGAATTTCTTGCCATCAATCTCAAGGTCGTTACGGCCTGTAAACTCAGCTTTAACACCGAGTTGAGCCAAGGTGTTGATAACGGGAGTTGAGAAGCTCTTGAAGTCAAAGGCCTTGTTTTCATCTTCTTTTGAGATAATAGTGTAGTTGAGGTTGTTTAAATCGTGGTAAACAGCTCCACCACCACTGATACGGCGGACTACCTCAATACCATTTTCTCGAACATAATCACGGTTAATTTCTTCAATAGTATTCTGGTGACGCCCGACAATGATAGATGGTTTGTTAATCCAAAGAAGGAAGATTTGATCCTCATCTAAAAGGTGTTTAAAGGCATATTCTTCCAAAGCGATATTAAAGGCAGTGTCGTTTGAATGATTGATAATATATTTCATGATATCCCTTTTATACGATAGAGACTGGAAAATATCTTCCCAGTCTATTCTATCTTCAATTTATTTTTTCTTAGGTGAATGGATAGCCATTCCTAGAACATCCGCAAATGCTTCGTACATCACTTCAGAGTAGGTTGGGTGTCCGTGGATAGTCTTCAGCATTTCTTCAACAGTGATTTCCATTTCGATGATGCTTGATGCCTCGTTGATCAATTCTGCAGCTGCAGGACCGATGATGTGAACACCAAGGATTTCTCCGTATTTCTTATCTGCAATAACTTTAACGAAGCCTTGAGCAGCATCCGATGCAATAGCACGTCCGTTAGCTGCAAAGTTGAATTTACCGATGGCAACATCGTATTTCTCACGAGCTTGTTCTTCTGTGAGACCTACTGCTGCTACTTCAGGAAGAGTGTAGATAGCTGCTGGAGTCAAGTTCAATTTAGCAACAGCATGATTTCCTTTGAGGGCATTTTCAGCAGCAACTTCACCCATACGGAAGGCTGCGTGCGCTAACATCTTGGTACCGTTTATGTCACCTGGTGCGTAGATGCCTGGAACTGAAGTTTCCATGTATTCGTTGACCTTGATACGTCCACGATCCAATTCAAACTCAACATCGCCAATACCTTCAAGGTCTGGCACACGACCGATTGAAAGAAGGGCTTTGCTTGCGATGATATCGTCTTTTCCTTCAACCTTGATACGAAGTTGACCATCTTCTTCGATGATTTCTTGGAGTTTAGTGTCAGTTAAGATGGTCATGCCTTTGCGCTCAAGAATCAAGCGAAGATTCTTAGACACTTCCGCATCCATAGCTGGAACGATACGGTCCATCATTTCGATAACAGTCACTTTCGAGCCAAATGTCATAAAGGCTTGACCGAGTTCGATACCGACAACTCCACCACCGATGATTACGAGGCTTTCTGGTACTTCGTTCATTTCAAGAATGTCATCACTGGTCATTACAAGTGATGATTCCATACCAGGAACGTTAATCTTGCTGACTTTTGAACCACCAGCAAGGATAATTTTCTTGGTTTCAAGCAATTCTGTACCATTTACCAAGACATTCTTGTCTTTAGTGATGGTACCAACACCCTTATGAACAGTAACTCCGTAGCTACGAAGGAGTCCTGCAACACCACCTACCAAGGTATTGACAACTTTAGATTTAGTTTCTAAAAGTTTATCCATATCTACAGTGAAGTTTGGATTTTCGATGACGATACCACGGTTTGCTGCATGACCGATGTTTTCGATGATTTCAGCGTTGTGAAGGTAGGTCTTAGTTGGGATACAGCCACGGTTCAAGCAGGTTCCACCGAGTTCAGATTTCTCAACAAGGGCAACCTTACCACCGAGTTGGGCTGCTTTAATGGCTGCCACATAACCAGCAGGACCACCACCAATCACAACGATATCAAAGGCATCATCACTCTTACCGTCGTCGTTTGAAGCACTAGCTGCAGGTGCAGGTTTTGATTCTGGCGCAGCCGCTCCAGCTGTTGGGATGTTCTCCCCTTCTTCACCAAGGTAGCCAATGACTTCCGTTACTGGGACAGTTTCACCATCTCCTTTGAGGATGGCAATCAAGTAGCCGTCTTCTTCGGCTTCCAATTCCATGCTGACTTTGTCAGTCATGATTTCCAAAAGGATTTCTCCTTCTTTTACAAATTCTCCGACTTTTTTATTCCATTGGACGATTTGTCCTTCTGTCATATCCACGCCGGCTTTTGGCATAATTACTTCTAAGGCCATGTCTTACTTCCTTTATCTATATCTCTAAAAATAAATACTGTATTATTTAAACCAACATTGAGATTGGGTTCTCAATCAAGGCTTTCAAGTCTTTCATAAACTTAGCACCAGCCATACCATCTACGACACGGTGGTCAATAGTTAATCCTAGGCTCATAATTGGACGAATGACAATCTCACCATTGACAACTACAGGTTTTTCAACTGTTGAACTTACACCAAGGATAGCTGAGTTGGGTTGGTTAATGATTGGACCAAAGGACTGAACACCAAACATTCCCAAGTTACTGATTGTGAATGTTGAATTTTGAAGTTCACTTGGAGACAACTTACCATCCAAGGTACGGCCAATCACATCCTTGAAGGCTACAACCAACTCTGACAAGCTCATTTTTTCAGCATTGTAAACAACAGGTGTCATCAAGCCATTATCCATTCCCACAGCCATAGCAAGGTTGACATAGTTGTGAGTGATAATGGTCTTGCCATCTTCGGTCAATGAAGCGTTGATGTATGGGTGCTTCATCAGTGTCTTCACAACAGCGAGTGAAAGAAGATCTGTAACCGTGACTTTCTTTCCAGTTGCTTCCATGATTGGATCAAGAACCTTCTTACGAAGAGCTAGCATTTCAGACATATCGACATCGTAGTTGAGCGTGAAGGTTGGCGCAGTTAAGTAAGATTCAACCATACGTTGGGCGATAACCTTACGCATTGGTGTCATTGGGATACGCTCAATCTCACCATAAGGAGTAATATTGTCTGGAACTTCTTCCACTTTTTCGATCTGAGCAGGAGACTTGATGGTATCATTTTCGATATTTTCAGGAAGCAAGGCCAAAACGTCCTTCTTCATAATCTTACCACGATGACCTGTTCCTTGGATTTCCTGCCAAGCAATGTTATGTTCGAGGGCAATTCGTTTTGCAAGTGGCGAAATGCGAACCACGTTTGTGTCTTTATAAGTTTCCACGTCTTCTTTGTGGACACGACCGTTTGCACCTGAGCCAGAAACGTCATAGAGGTTGATCCCTAGATCATCCGCTAACTTTCTAGCCGCAGGAGTCGCTCTTAGCTTGTCATCAGCCATGACCTCTCCAATTCTAATTATGATACTAAGGGCGTAAAAAGTCAAAGTGAAAATAGGAAACTTGACGAAGAAATTTTAGTTTCTAGGAAAGTTTATCTTTTTCACACAGACTTTAGCCCGTGTTCGAATATAAGATATTAAGGACGAAGAAGGCAAGGAAAAAATAGGAGATTGACGATGTGTTCGATGAACACAAGGAAATCTATCTTTTTTTCGCAGACCTCCGTCCGAATTCAATTACATGATACAAAGGGCATTAAAAGCGATTGAAAAATAGGAAATCGACACTGGCTTCGATGAAACCAAGGTAAATTATCTTTTTTCTGAGCTCTTAGCCCACACTAAATATAAATATCAAAAGTACTTATTAGGACCTCTACACAAGATTAGATTAGATTACATAAAATAATCTATGTAATCCAATCCATGAGAGAGCCTTTTCTTTATTATACCTTATTCTTTATGATATGTCTTCCGAATAGCGTCTTTGATGCTTTCAACAGTCGGAATCATTGCATTTTCCAAGTTTTGTGCATATGGCATTGGTACATCTTCTCCAGCACAACGGCGGATTGGTGCATCTAGATAATCAAAAGCTTCAGATTCAGCAATAATCGCTGAAATTTCACCAATGAAACCGCTAGTTTTGTGGGCATCATTGACCAGAACGACTTTACCAGTCTTCTTAACAGAATTGATGATAATATCCTTATCAAGTGGCACCAATGTACGTGGGTCAACGACTTCTACAGAGATACCTTCTTCTGCCAATTCTTCAGCTGCCTGCATGACACGGCGTAGCATTTTTCCGTAGGTAACAACTGTTACATCAGTACCTTCTTTTTTGATTTCGCCAACGCCAAGCGGAATAACATACTCAGGATCAACTGGCACTTCCCCTTTTTGGTTAAATTCTGATTTGTATTCAAGAATGATGACTGGGTTGTTATCACGGATAGAAGACTTGAGCAGTCCTTTCATATCCGCAGGTGTACCTGGTGCCACAACCTTAAGTCCAGGGATATGCGTAAACCAAGACTCTAGAGATTGTGAGTGCTGAGCTGCAGAACCTACTCCATTACCAGCTGCACAGCGAATGGTCATCGGAACTTGCCCTTTACCACCAAACATATAACGTGTTTTAGCGGCTTGGTTGACGATATTATCCATAGCAATTACAGCGAAGTCCATGAAGGTCATATCAACAATCGGGCGAAGTCCTGTCATGGCTGCTCCTGCTGCTGCTCCAGAGATGGCAGCTTCAGAAATCGGACAGTCGCGTACACGCTCAGGTCCAAATTCTTCCAGCATACCAACAGATGTTCCGAAATCTCCACCGAAAACTCCGACATCCTCTCCCATCAAGAGTACATTTTCATCGCGACGCATTTCCTCAGACATAGCGAGGATAATGGTGTCACGAAATGACATTGTTTTAGTTTCCATTTTCTTTTTTCTCCTCTCTTTAGTCTGCGTAAATATCTTCAAAAGCAGATTCAAGCGGTGGGAATGGGCTTTCTTCTGCAAACTTCACAGATGCTTCTACCGCTTCTTTGACACTAGCTTGAATAGCTTCTAGCTCCTCCTCGCTTGCAATGTCATTTTCTAGCAAGTAGTTGCGAAGATTTTCAATGGGATCTTTTTTCTTCCATTCGTCTACTTCTTCACGAGTGCGATATTTACCCGGATCAGAAGATGAATGTCCTAACCAACGATAGGTTACACTTTCGATCAAGACTGGTCCTTTACCACTACGAACGTGCTCGACAGCCTTTTGGAAGCCTTCATAGACATCCAGAACATTATTTCCGTCTTCGATGAACATGCCTGGGATTCCATAGGCTGCGCTGCGCTCGTGGATGTGTTCCACATTGGTCATTTTCTTGATATCCGCAGAGATTCCATAACCATTGTTAATGCAGTAGAAAATAACTGGGAGATTCCAGATAGAAGCCATGTTAACTGCTTCGTGGAAAACACCTTCGTTAGTCGCACCGTCACCAAAGAAGCAGACAACAATCTTGCCTGTCTTCTGCATTTGCTGAGTAAGAGCCGCACCGACAGCAATCCCCATACCGCCACCTACGATACCATTAGCACCAAGGTTTCCAGCATCCAGATCGGCAATATGCATAGAGCCGCCTTTCCCTTTACAAGTACCATTGTACTTACCAAGGATCTCGGCCATCATACCATTCAGGTCAATGCCTTTGGCAATGGCTTGACCATGTCCACGGTGATTAGAAGTGATTAAATCATCCGGATTCAAAGCTAACATTGCACCAACGTTGGCCGCTTCCTCACCCACTGAAAAGTGAGTCATGCCTGGAACTTGCCCTTTTTTTACAAGTTGTGCAATTTTCAAGTCCATACGACGGATTTCTTCCATCTTACGAAACATCTCTAATAAGAGAGATTTATCTAAGGTTGCCATTTCTTTGCCTTTCTAAAACCCCATTCAATCGTATGTACAGGCAGCTGCAACTGTTTAAGTTGTACTAGGATATTATGAATATCCCAAGCGTTCTAACTGTCCTATTATTCCGAATGATACAGGGTATAAGCATTATTTATTTCTCTTCTATTCTAGCGAATATTGAAAGCACTGTCAAAGTTTTTGCTCAAATTTTTTCACAAAGAAAAATCAGCATATCGCATGGATAGGCTGATTGATAAATCAAAAATAAATATTTCACAAACTATCATTCTTAGATTTTTTGAATGGTTCAATAGATTCAAAACTATATTCTCATTCTATTTCCGCAACACTATTATATATGCTGACTGGATGTTCACCGTTGTAAGGAAGCTATTTACTATAAAAAATTATTCTGCTTTCTTTCCAAAGTCAGTAATCATCTCTTCCATCTGCTCCCGACTTGGGGTGGTCAGCATGTAGAGGTAATCACCTTGCAACTCTGCGAAGGCTGCTGGCATGTCTTTTTTGACTTTAAAGTTATCCCGATACTTCTCTAACAACTCTGCCTCTGAATAAGCATAATGTGAGCTTGCGCGACGAGACGTTGCCAAGCAGAATAATGGCTCCATGTCTGATTCGGGGAAAGGTTCCCCCGCAACAATATTCGCGTATCCACGATAGAGATCGATTGAGTGAGCGTAATTATAAACATCGATGGTGAATCCACCTGCTGGACGATTATTGTATTCGATAGCTATGTAATCATCGTCTTTGCGGAAAAATTCGATATGGAAAAATCGCTCTTTCATGCCAAATGCTTGAACGATAGCTTCCCCATAAGCACGAAGTTTTGGATCCATCTCCTTGAGGACATAGTAAGAATTATCCATTTTATAAAGCATGAGGTCAAGCGGTGTGTAGGCGTAGTCAAAAGTCGTTGAAAAGACTATATTTCCTTCGGAATCAATCAGGCCATCAAACGTACAGATCTCGCTAGAAGTCACAAATTTTTCAAAGAAATAGACAGTCTCCTGATCCCATTCTTCTTTAAAATGCTCGACATCTGCAGCTGTTTCAATTTTAAACGTGGCTGCTGCTCCTACTCCATTATCTGGCTTGGCAATCAGAGGCAGGCCGATTTTTTTGACAGCCTGATCTACATCCGATAGTTTTTTGACAACCTGACCTGGAACGACTGGCACACCGGCTTTCTTGAAGAGCTTCTTCATTTCAGACTTAAATTTGGTCTTTTTCAGGTCATCCGGCTTAGCTCCAAAAACGTTAAATTGTTCCCGCAACTGGGCATCTTGCTCCAGCCAGTATTCATTATGGGATTCAATGCGGTCAATCGGTCCATGTTTGTAGAAAAGGAAGGCTACCGCACGTTTAACTTCGTCCAAATTTTCCAAATTGTCAACACGGAAATACTCTGTCAAAGCGTTCTGGAGACCTGGGCCCAACTGCTCATAGGGCTCCTGTCCGATACCAAGCACTGTAATACCCTTGTTAGCCAGCTCAATCGTAAACTGCTGGAAATTTTCTGGATAATAAGGTGAAATAACAATATAATTCATAGTAAGACTTCCTTTCTACTTAACATTTTAGAGATTTAACTGGCTCAAGAAATATGGCATCTGCTTGCGCCACCAAATCCAATCATGAGACACATCATGTCCCCATTCAGCAAACCAGGCTGGGATATTTTTGTGCTCGCAGGCTTCTTTCAGTGTGTAAAATGAAGGAAGGCCATCCTGCTCCCAGTCTCCCAAACCGGTACAAACAATAATATCAGCTTGTCGATAGAGGTCAATAAACCAACCATCATTTTGGTTCCAGATATAGTCAGCGGGTGAGTTTTGATAAATGGCTTCGTCGTTCAAATTGTCACCGACAAAGAAACGTGCATCATAGACACCACTGAGGGCGATTACTTTATTGAAAACATCTGGATGTTGGAGGAAGAAATTGACGGCATGATAAGCGCCCATAGAGCAACCTGTCGTCATCATTGGGTCAAACCAGCCTGTCTTGTGTTTGATAAAGGGAATTGCTTCTTCAATAACATAACGCTCATAAGCACGGTGCATCTCAGCACGGTCATGGGGATGTTTCCAGTCCGCTAGCCAGCTTTCGCTATCGACGCTGCTCAAGGTGAAAAATTGTACCTTCCCTGTCTCGATGAACCAAGAGCAGGCTTCAATCATGCCGAAATCAGCATATTCATTGTGAGAACCGCCTGACGAGGCAAAGACTACCACTGGAATGCCAGCATGACCGTAACGATTGACATACATTTCACGGTTCAAATGACCGCTCCAATGACTTAAAAATTCTACATGCATTTGTTTTCTCCTTTTAGCTTCTTTTCTTACCACTTTTCACTGATAAAGCGGAAACAGTCAGGCAGATTTTCCGCCCAGTCCATTTCATTGTGAATCGCTCCAGATTGGATTTTGATGTGCAGATTGTCCAGCTCCACACCAGCAGCGATCAGCTGGCGGTAATAACTGAGCGAAGAATCAATATAGGCTTGCTTGATATTGCCTGCCATGAGAGTCTTATCTGTATCATCAGCTTCCTCTGTTCCAACATAGATGAAAACTCGCTGGTCTGGATGTAACTTCTGACGCTCTATGTAGCGGTCAAAAGCTTCTTGGTGGAGCCAGTTGGCCGATGAAAAAACACCTAGACAGCCGACCTGATCCTGATATTCAATGCCGATAAATTGGGTAATATTGCCCCCCAATGAAGAACCAATCATAGCCGTATGATGGCGGTCAGGCTTAGTCCGATAGTTTTCGTCAATAAAAGGTTTGACGATATCCATGACAAACTCTGCGTACTCTGTGCCCTTGCCGCCAAATTGGACACCAGGAATATTGGACTCCTGAAACTTCCAAGCGGAATACTCATCCATCCGTCGTGGTCCATCATTGTCAATTGCTACGACTATCATTTTTTCAATATCAGGATTGCGCTTGATTGTCGGAATCACTTTCCAAGAATGCCCACTGAAAGACTCCTTGCTATAGAGGACATTTTGTCCATCATGAAAATAGACGACAGGATAGGTCTTTTTAGTATCTTGTTCATAATTTTTAGGGAGCAGCACTCGCACGCGCCGCTTTTGTTTGGTGTAAGGAACCACCAACTCATGAGTTTTCATATCAAGATAGAAATAGGATTTATTCATTTTCAGAAAACTTTCTATTTTCAAAATTTTTATTTATTATAACACAAATTAAGCAAAAAAGTTAGGAATTTCCTAACTTTTTAATGATTTTTATTAGATAATGATAGAAAATAGATTATTTATCCAAATAAGGCTGTAAATCCTGCAAGGCACGCTCAGCAATCTTCTCATAGCGCTCTTTCTTATCACGAATCCGAGGGCCATCTAGCTCTTTGATAATACCAAAATTGACATTCATCGGTTGGAAGTGCTTGCTATCAGCGTGAGTGATATAATGCGGCAGACTGCCGATTGCTGTTGTTTCTGGAAAAACAAGTGCTTCTTCTCCATTGAAGAGTCGAGCGGCATTGATACCAGCAACCAGCCCAGAAGCTGCTGATTCAACATAGCCTTCGACCCCCGTCATTTGACCTGCAAAGAAAAGATTTGGCTGTTTCTTAGAGCGGAAAGTCTGTTCCAGCAGATTTGGAGAATCCATATAGGAGTTGCGATGCATGACGCCATAGCGGACAAATTCTGCATCTTCAAGACCAGGAATCATCTGAAAGACCCGCTTTTGCTCGCCCCACTTGAGATGAGTCTGGAAGCCGACAATGTTGTAAAGGCTACCTGCTGCATTATCCTGACGAAGCTGCACCACAGCGTATGGCGTCTTAAAATCTCCATCTCGAGGTCCCTGGTAGTCATCGGGATATTCTAAACCAACTGGCTTCATCGGTCCATAAAGCATGGTTTTAATGCCGCGTTTGGCCATTACTTCAATAGGCATACAGCCTTCAAAGTATTTTTCTTTTTCAAAGGAATTGAGCGGTGCTTCTTCGGCATTGACCAAAGCATCATGGAAATCCATAAACTCTTGCTTGGTCATTGGCGCATTGAGATAGGCAGCTTCGCCCTTATCATAGCGGGATTTGAGATAGACCTTGGTCATATCAATGGTATTGACATCGATAATAGGCGCTGCTGCGTCGTAGAAATAAAAACCGTCGCCGCCATTGAGCGCGTGGATTTTTTCTGCCAAAGCATCGCTGGTCAAGGGTCCTGTCGCAATGACTGTAATGACATCCTCAGGAATTTCGGTGATTTCCTCGCGCATGACTTCAATCAATGGATGATTGGTCACTTGCTCCGTCACCATCTGCGAAAAGCCTTCTCTATCAACTGCTAGAGCGCCACCAGCCGGTACCCGAGTCGCTTCTGCAGCTCTTAAAATGACCGAGTCCAGCCGCCGCATTTCTTCTTTGAGTAGGCCGACTGCATTGGTCAAGGCATCTCCTCGCAGGGAGTTAGAGCAGACCAGTTCTGCAAAGTCCGCAGTTTTGTGTTGAGGCGTCGACTTGACACCCCGCATTTCATAGAGTTTAACTGGAATTCCACGCTTGGCAATCTGGTAAGCCGCTTCACTACCAGCAAGACCAGCACCGATAACATTTATATAGGATGATGACATGATACTCTCCCTTGGATATTTCTAGATTTTCACTCTGACCATTATAACAAAAAGATAGTAAAAAAGACAGACAGGAGGATTCCTGAAAGTCTCTCATTTTATCATTTTTTCCAAATAAGCAATCTTAGCAAAATCCTTATGATTGTTATTTTCATTTCGGTAAGAATCTTGTGAAGAAGCTCGGTAGATAGCTAAAAATTGCTCTGCAGTTGGCAGCAAAAACTTGACACCTTCATCTTCTTTTCGAGTCAGCTTCTCTAACGGCACACCTGAAAATGCCTCTAGCGTTTCCATGACACCAAATTCAATAGACAAATCTTCTTTTTGAAATTCATGCTCGTGCAAATCGACTAAACGATAGCCCAAGCGGTCCATCATTGGTTCAATCTTATCCATATCATAAATACGCTCTTCGTCTGGTGCTTCCCAGCCACGCTCATCACCATGAACATGAATATCAATATCACGCGCCTGCCAGTCCTGACCAGTAACCTGCTCCAGACCTAGAGAACCCATCAGCAGTGGAACGATTCCCATCTTGTTCAGTTGAGACGCGATTTTTAGAAATTCTGCAAATTTATCTTTCATAAAGGTACCTACCTTTTATAAAAAAATCTTTTTACATAATATAAATTATGCAAAAAGATTACTAAGCTAATTATTTCACTTTTTCTTCTTGATAGTCGCCATTGCTGCAGACCACTTGCTTGCCGCCACCACGGACTTTCTTTTCAACTAGATAATGGTCACATTTTGGACAGTTACGCCCAACAGGCTTGTCCCAAGATGTGAAATCACAGTCTGGATAACGATCACAGCCATAGAAAATGCGATTTCGCTTAGTCTTACGCTCGATAACTTGCCCTTTCTGACACTGTGGGCAGGTCACGCCGATTTCCTTGACAATAGCTTGGGTATGACGACAGTCTGGGAAATTGCTGCAGGCATAGAACTTGCCAAATCGACCCAACTTGATGACCATTGGACTGCCACAGACCTCACAATCAAAGCCAGCTGGTTCATCCTTGATTTGGATTTTCTCCATCTCAGACTCAGCTTTAGCTACTTCCTTTTCAAAAGGCTTGTAAAACTCGTCAATGATCTTCTGCCACTGTTCTTTTCCAACTTCTACATCATCCAGTTTTGCTTCCATTTCGGCTGTAAATTTCACATTTACGATGCCTGGGAAGAATTCGACAATCAGCGCGTTGACTATTTCACCCAATTCTGTCGGTTCAAAGCGCTTGGAAACCAGTTTAACATAGTAGCGTTTCTGAATGGTTTCAATAGTCGGTGCATAGGTAGATGGACGACCAACGCCATTTTCTTCCAAAGTCTTGATGAGCGTTGCTTCAGAATAGCGAGCTGGCGGCTGGGTAAAGTGTTGTTCTGGATTGGTATTGACACGCTTGACGGTATCACCTTTTTCCATGTCCGGCAGCATTTTATTCTTGTCAGAGTCATTATAGATAGCCAGATATCCATCAAACTTAACCTGACTGCCGTTGGCAGCAAATTGGACACCATTTTGCCCCAGCTTAACATTCATTGTATCAAAGACCGCTGCTGTCATTTGGCTGGCTACAAAGCGATTCCAGATTAGCGTATAGAGCTTAAGCTGATCCTTATCCAGATATTTTGCAATGCTTTCTGGTGTATTGAAGACACTGGAAGGGCGAATGGACTCATGGGCATCTTGAGCTCCTGAAGCATTTTTCACCTTACTGCCATGTTTAGAATATTTAGCACCAAATTTATCCGTAATAAAGCTAGCCGCTTCATTCTGCGCTACTGGGCTGATCCGAGTCGAGTCGGTACGCATATACGTGATCAGACCTTGCACGCCAGAGCCGATATTAATCCCCTCATAGAGCTGCTGAGCTACCATCATAGTCTTACGAGTCCGGAAATTAATCTTATTAGCGGCATCCTGCTGCATAGAGGAAGTCGTGTAGGGCAGCGGAGCATTGCGTCGGCGCTCTTTCTTTTCAACACTGTAGACTGTAAAGTCATCACCCTTGAGGTGAGACAAGACTTCTTTGACATCCTCGTTGTTAGTCAGCTTCATCTTTTTACCATTCATACCGTAGAAACTGGCTTGAAACTGACGAGAACCTTTCTTGAAGGTTCCGTCAATTGTCCAATATTCTTCCGGTTTGAAGGCGTTGATTTCATTTTCACGATCGATAATCAGCTTGAGAGCAACGGACTGCACCCGACCAGCTGACAGGCCTTTTTTGACTTTCTTCCAAAGAATAGGAGAAATAGAATAACCAACCAAGCGGTCCAGAACCCGACGAGCCTGTTGGGCATTTACCAAATCCATATCAATCTGGCGCGGCTCTTTAAAAGCATTCTTGACCGCATCCTTGGTGATTTCATTAAAGACGACACGGTTTTTCTCTTTCTCATCCAGATTAAGAATGTGGGCCAGATGCCAAGAAATAGCTTCTCCTTCACGGTCCGGGTCACTTGCAAGAAAGACTTGCTTAGCTTTCTTAGCTTCTTTTTTCAAGTCATTAATCAAAGACCCCTTACCACGAATATTAATGTATTGTGGTTCATAGTTATTCTCAAAATCAATGGACATAGTGGACTTTTTCAGATCACGAATATGCCCGACACTGGCCAGAACCTTATAATTTCTTCCCAGATATTTTTCTATTGTTTTTGCCTTGGCAGGCGACTCTACGATGACAAGATTTTTCTTGGTCGTAGATTTTTTCTTTGTTTTTGTTACCAAATTAGACACCTTCTATAAGAAATAAATCTCATAGAGTGTAAACTATTTTTTGATAGATGTCAACTCACAACATTCTCTATAGGAAAACTTGTTTTAGAATTGGAACTCAGATAGAACGTCAGAGCCTGATGTGATGCACTTTGCGCCCTCTTGAATCAAATGATGACAACCGTCAGATTTTCCATCCAAAATAGACCCCGGAATAGCAAAAACATCCCGCCCCTCTTCCATTGCCCGCTCACAAGTAATCAGACTGCCTGAGCGCATCTTGGCTTCTGCCACGATAACGCCACGACAAAGACCAGCGATGATGCGATTTCGCTCTGGAAAATGGAATTTCAGGGGCTGTTCACCAGGCCCATGCTCTGTCAGCAATAAATGATTTTTGCCAATATAAGCCTGCAGTTTTTGATTGGCCTTGGGATAGAAGACATCTAGTCCCGTCCCAATGACAGCAATTGTTCGGCCACCATTTTGCAGGGCAGCCATATGAGCCACAGTATCAATCCCACGAGCCAGCCCGCTAACGATAACCAGTTCATTATTCAATTCCTTGATGATTTTCTGCACAGCAGCATTGCCCTGCTTACTGCTGTCTCGACTGCCAACAACCGCTATCTTAGGCATTTCTAGCAAATTTAAGTTTCCTTGATAAAATAGCAAAGTCGGTGCATCGTAAATCTCGCATAGATCCCAAGGATACACATCATCCAAGATTGAAAAGGACGGAAAACGTTCAAATTCTTCTTTCAAAGCTGGTAAATCAAGTCGCTTGTACTTTTCCATAAAGAGTGCGGGATTGCGGCATTCAGAGACAACTGCCTTATCTCGCAAAGATAGCTCTCCCTCTTTATTTTCTGCATATCTCAAAATATTTAAGACCTGTTGATTGGTCAAGCCAGCTTTTTTCATTTTATAAATTTCAAAATTATTCATTTTTATCACCTCACTTTCTTATTCGTAAAAAAGTTCAAAAAAAGAACTGCAATACAGTTCCTTGTTTCTTATTCGATTAATGCTTGAGAAAATGGTTGAGTTCTTCTATTCTTCATGAACAGGAATTTCCTTAATAATCTTAGCAGGATTGCCGGCTAGGACTACGTTATCGCCGAATGATTTAGTCACCACTGCACCAGCTCCGACTACCACATTATCTCCTAGCGTCACGCCTGGCAGAATGGTTACACCACCACCAGCCCAGAAATTGTCACCAATCTTAATCGGCGCCCCGTATTCAATACCGGAATTTCTTTCCACAGGGTCAAGCGGATGTAGCGGCGTCAAAAACTGGCAATTGGGCCCCAGCATGGCATTCTTTCCAATGGTAATAGGACAGACATCCAGCATGGTCAAATTCCAGTTGGAATAAAAATTCTCCCCCAAGTGAATGTTTACTCCATAATCACAGACCAAATCTGGATGCAACCACAGATTCTCCCCTGTACTGCCGAACCACTCCTTGACGATAGCGCTGCGTTTTTCAACATCTCGTTCTTGGTTAAAACGATACTGAAACTCTCTCGAGCGAGCAGCCAATGCTCTCAATTCAGGATCTTGAGGGCTGTAGTTCTCTCCTGCAATCATTTTTTGGTATTCGCTAGTCATACTTGTCTCCTCAAAAGATTAGGATATCTTATAAATTTGTCATAGATTTGATCGGTTCAAAGCTTCTACGGTGAATTGGTGTGATACCGTATTTGTCCAGTCCTTCCAGATGTAGCTTGGTGCCATAGCCAGCATTTTGAGCAAAGTCATATCCTGGATAAACCTGATCAAATTCCGCCATCATCTTGTCCCTCGTCACCTTGGCTACGATAGAAGCCGCAGCGATGGACAGAGAATTAGCATCACCCTTGATAATGGACTGCTGGGGCAAGGGCAAGTCTAACTTCATCGCGTCAATCAAGAGGCAATCCGGCTTAATTTTTAGCTGGGCTACAGCTTCTATCATGGCTAACTTGGTCGCTTCATAGATATTGACTCGGTCAATCGTTTGATTGTCCATAATGCCTAATCCAACGGCTAAAGCCTGATCTAGGACTGATTGATAAATTTCCTCATGTTTTTTCTTAGGAATCTTTTTACTGTCATTCAGCCCTTTTATTTTGCAGTTAGGAGGCAGAATGACTGCTGCTGCAACCACTGGACCAGCTAAGGGACCTCGTCCGACTTCATCAATGCCAGCAATCATCTGAAATCCTTGACTGTAGAGTTCTTTTTCATAGCGCAGCATGTACTCTAGACGTAAGTCTTCATCTAGCTCTGCTTGGATTTCTTTTTGGCGCTTGAGTAAGAGTTTTTGAACACCGCTTCGCTCATCCTGCTTCAATTCTTGAAAAAGCGGATCCTGCAAGTCAGAAACTTGAGCCAGTTGCTCTTGGATTTCCTTAATCGTGGCCATCCAATTCCTCCAATGTATCCAGTGTATAGCGACCTAAGCGGCCATCACGCACTTCCTTGACAAAGAGACTGTAAAAACGATCATAGTCCTCTCTGAAGCCCAATTTCTGCGTCATATCCATGATCATCTCTGGCGCTTCCAGCTCTAAATCTAGCTGCTTAAAGCGCTCCTGCAGTGCCTTAGGATAATGCTCTTTGAAATAATTGAGTCCAAAAATAGTAACTTCGTCCATGGGCAGCAAATTGTCCTTGATAGCACCCGTCAAAGCGAGCTTCAAAGCTACCATTTCATCTTCAAATTTTGGCCAAAGAATCCCCGGTGTATCTAGAATTTCCAAATCCTTATTGGACTTGAGCCACTGCTGACCTTTGGTGACCCCTGGTTTATTGCCGACTATCGCGATTTTCTTACCAGCCAGTCGGTTCATCAGCGTTGACTTTCCAGCATTGGGAATCCCGATAATCATGGTCCGCAAGGTTTCGATTTGAATTCCTCTTTCCCGCTGGCGAGTTAGCTTATCAGCCATTAATTTCTTAGCCGCTTCGGTCACTTTTTTAACTGCAGATTGTTCCTTAGAGTTAATAGCCAAGGTTTTGATTCCCTGACTTTCAAAATAGGCCTGCCATTCCTTTGTTAAGTTTGGATCCGCTAGGTCAGCTTTATTTAAAATCAACAACTTGGGCTTATCTCCAACAATTTTGGTCAACATGGGATTTTGACTGGACAAAGGCAATCTCGCATCCACCAAAATCGTCACAAAATCTACAAATTTAATACTTTCTTGAACCTGTCTCCGAGCCTTGGACATGTGCCCCGGAAACCATTGAATCGTTGCCATTAAAAACCTCTTTCTTACAATCTTCTAGTATCTCATTATACCAAAAAAATAGAGAATAAAATAGTAAAATCGCTCCCTCGAGCTGATAGAAGCGATTCTCTATTCTTATAAAAATGACGGTTTGCGATCCTGTTTATCTGTGAATGGAACTCGTGGTTCACGGATTCTAGTCACATAATCAACAAACTCCTCGCCAGTCTGATCAAACTCAGCAACTGCGAAAAATTGATCGTGGTAAAAGAAAAACTTATAGTGGTTTTCAAAAGCTTCGTTGAGCCATTTGTCCTTAGCTACGATTGAACGCATTGGATAATCATCTACCGCAGCAACCCACAGAGGTTTCCGATGAGCATGAGTCAGCACCAAATCAGCCATATGAATCATGGTTTCCTCGCCCTGTTTCAGTAAGATGATGCTATGGCCGTTACTGTGACCGCCTGTATGAACCATTTGAATTTCTGGAATGACGTTCAGATATTCAGTAAAGGTTTCAACCTGATCTTGGATTGGCTCCCAATTTTCCTTCAGATAAGTTCCCCTTGTCCGACTATTGGGATTTCGCATTTCGTACCATTCCACCTCATTTACAAAAATCTTTGCATTTGGGAATTTTGAAACAAGCTGATTGTTTTCATCTAGTCTAGTCAAACCGCCAGAGTGATCATGGTGCATGTGCGTCATTAAAATATGGGAAATATCTTCTGTTTTTAATCCCATAAGTGCCAAGCTTTCTTCAACACGGCTCTCAGAAAGAATACCTAGATTGCGACGTTGTTTATCAGAAAGCTTAGCCGTATCAAAACTCGCATCAATTAAATAATTTTGCCCCTTGTATTGAATCAAAATCGGATCTGTCAATTCAGCCATCATATTTTCTTCAGTTGTTGGATAATAACGCGACCAAACAACCTTGGGTACAGGACCAAATAAGGTACCTGCATCTGTGAGCTTATCCGCTCCACGCAACCAAGTCAGCTTCATTTCCCCAAACTGATACTCTTGTAATTTGAGTTCTGTCATTTTTTACTCCTTTAACCATCTCTCTGCAATCTCTTTTCTGATCGAATTCCCTGACCGTCCATAATTTTCAATAATTTCAGCATCTTTAAAATAGCGTTTAATGTTCACGTGGTCAAATTTCTGTAAAGGTCCGATAAGACGGAGGATTTCATCCGTAACCTCTAGCGCTACCTTAGTCATATATAGCTTTATCCGTGCAACAAACTTCGAATCTTCTTCTATTTGATTGGGATAGGACGAAAAATAAGCATCTGCAGCACAAATTTTATTGTACAAATCTGCGAACTTATACTGATGCAACTCAACATCCATCAGTCGCTTGCCAAATCCTCTTTTTACACGTGCAAACTCAAGGCCCTTATTAAAGGCGCCCTCAGCAACTCCTAAAGCAACCGCACTCAAGCCGAGTTGCATATTTTTTATAATGTTATTAAATTGTTCATTTCCAGCCAAGACTCCGCCTAACAAGGCAGTTTCTGGAAGGTTTACCTTGTCCAAGGTAACAGAACTTAGTGGAAGTCCTAGTAAACCTTGCTTTTCTATCTGCTCACCAATGAGCACACCCGAAGCAGTCGTCTCCACAATGAAGAATCCGTAGGAATCGGGCTTTCCAGCCTCTCTTACTTTGGCTAAGACCAAGAGAATATCCGCAATGCTGCTATTTGACACCTTAGCTTTTTCTCCCGAAAGTTGCCAACCTGTCTCTGTCTTAATCGCATAGGTCTCCAAATCTGCTAAACTATTTAGATGCTTAGACTCAGAAAATCCAAGACCTGCTATACAAGTTCCCTTTACCAACTTGTCCAGATAACGCTCTTTCTGTTGCCCTGTACCAAACTTCAAAATAGGATAAACACCATAACAACCTTGGGTCAGCAATATAGTTGAAAGAGCTGGAAATTCATTCGAAGTGATTCGAATAGAGCTGATAAAATCAGAAGCCAATGCCTGGTCATCTTCTGACAAAATCGGTGAAAAAATATCCAAATCCGTCGTCATTACTTCCCAAATCTCCTGAGGAAATTCAACTGACTCATCATGATTTTTCATGTAGTCTCTAATAGCTCTATTTACATATGAACTCAATGCTGCTGTTTTAGTACTGGACTTCATCATCAATTCCCCCCCTATGGATGTGGCTCAGAAAGAGGCTGATAATAACCTTTTAAAAGCTCTTCATATACGTATGCTTCTACCTCATTGTAGCTTGCTTTATAAGGCCGGCAGAACCAAATATTGAAAGGCACCGGGTCCTTAAAGCGCACAACCTTGAATTTATTCTTATCGACAAAATATTCTAAAGGACGAGGTAACAGTGCAATCATATCGTTTTGATAAGTTGACTCTATCAAGAAATCCCATGTCGATGATAAATAGGCAAAATTTGCTTTTATCTTTTTACTCTTTAATTTTTCAGTGATTAAATCGTAGGTTGTAAATGATTTATTAAAGGTTGCTAAACCGTACTGAGCGATATCTTTCCATTTCAACAATTCTTTGTTTGCCAAGGGATGATTCTTATCTATATAGGCCACGTATTCATCAACTTGAATGATATACTGTTCATATTTTTTAGGATCCAGATTGGTAGGTTCGATTAATACTGCAAAATTCAGATCCCCTGCAACCAGCTTTTGACGTAATTCATTACTTCCATCCTCAGTAACCTGAATGTTGACTTGCGGATTGTCTTGTAAAAACTTTGGTAAAATACTAGAAAAATATACACGTAAAATCAATGACGGAATTCCCAAGTTAAAGGTACCTTTTTGTTTAAGAGCTTCCATATGAATCATTGATTGCATCTCTTCATGCCGGTTGACAATCTCTGTGGCAAAGCGGTAAATCTTACCACCAGCTTCCGTCAGACTCTCTAATCTTCCATTTCTGCGATTGAAGAGCTGGACTCCTTCCGTTGATTCAAAATTTGTGACAAACTGACTCAAGGCTGACTGGCTGATATGAATTTTCTTAGCTGCGATAGAAAGATTGCATCCACATTCGACGATATTGATAAAGTAAGTCATTTGAATTATATCCACTTTTCGTCTCCCATCTTTCAAATTTCACGAGGTAATTTGCCATAAATAAAACAGCAACTGGTCCTCGAAACCATGATGACCAGTTGCTAGTATTCTGATTAAAAACTAATCATCGCTCAAGTTGTTATAAACACATAGTAACACACTTTCAGAGAAAGAGGAGATTAATTGCTTACTAACCTTATTAGATTGACATCGTTTTCAAGTCTTCTGAAACAATTACTTCTCCTGCTGTCTTTTCAAGAACTTCCTCTAGGGTAACGCCGGGAGCAAGCTCTTTCAAGAGGAACTTACCATCTTGGAAACCAAAGACAGCCAACTCTGTAATGACTAAATCAAGAACTCCTTTAGCAGAAAGTGGTAAAGTACACTCTGGTAGAAGTTTAGATTGGCCATCGGCAGTAGTATGCTGGATTGCACCGATAACACGCTTCGCTCCAACCAACAAGTCCATCGCTCCACCCATTCCTGGGGCAAACTTCCCTGGAATAATCCAGTTAGCAATACTACCATCTTGACTGACTTCCAAAGCTCCTAGCACGGTCGCATCAACGTGTCCACCACGGATGATCGCGAAGGAAGTCTGTAAGTCAAATAATGCTGCTCCAGGCAAGAGAGTGATTGGCGCTCCACCAGAGTTTGCCAGGTTTGGATTGTAAGTATCTTTCGTTGGTGTTTCACCAAAGCGAAGCGCTCCATTTTCAGCCTGAAGAATAACGTTTACTCCGTCAGGAATATAGTCAGCAGATGCGTTTGGAATACCAAATCCTAGATTGACAACATCTCCATCTTTAAATTCTTGTGCAACACGTCTTGCAATAATTTCTTTTGCTTTCATATTAGTTCACCCCCGCCAATTTTTTAGTCTCTGTCCAAAGATCACCCATCATTTTATGGTGTTCTTCTGGAGTCAAGCTTTGGACGACATAGTCAACAAGGATGCCCGGAATATAAATATCATTCGGATGAATTTCGCCAGCTTCAACAATTTCATTCGCTTCAACAATGACAATATCTGCTGCGAGAGCTAATTGCAAGGAAATGTTTTTCGTAGTACCATCTATATACAAGTTGCCGTATTTATCAGCTTTAGTCGCTTTGATTAAGGCAACATCAATTTTAAGTGGATCATAAACCAAGTATTCACGGCCATTACGTTCTACTTTTTCATAATCTTTTTCTAAGATTGTTCCGACTCCTGTCGGGGTCAAGACAGCTCCTAAGCCAGCTCCAGCTGCATGGAGACGCTCGACAACAGTTCCCATCGGTGTAAATTCGACTTCCATCTTCTTTTCAAAATACTCACGTTGAGCTGCTGCAGATGTTCCTACGTGGGCTGCAATATATTTTTTCACTTGGTGATTTTCACAAAGTCGTCCAACCCCAACTTCTTTACCAGGATGAGATGTTACCACCGATACCAAAGTCAAGTCTTGCTGGTTTTGTTTTACTAATTCTTCAATCAATTCAAAAGGTTCACCGACACCGAGGAATCCAGAAATTCCAACGATATCACCCGATTTGACCTTAGAAATAGCGTCTGATAATGATACAACTGATTTCATGCTGATACCTCCTCTTTTACTTACGATTGAAAACAGCTTTGCGTTTTTCAACAAAAGCACGCATTCCTTCTAGTTTGTCTTCTGTAGAGAAGAGCAAGCCTTCTGCTTCTGTTTCCAGACGGATTGCATTTTTAAGAGGAAGTTCCGCACCAACTTGAATGACATGTTTCGCTTTTTCAACAGCTAACGGTGCATTCTTCATGATGGCTGCGGCTAATTCTTCAGCTGAAGACAACAATTCTTCAGCAGGAACCAGTTTGTTAAGAATACCTAAGTCATAGGCTTCTTGACCTTTCACTGTACGAGCAGTGAAGATAAGTTCTTTGGCACGGCTAGTTCCAATCAAGCGAGACATCCGTTGAGTACCAGCAAATCCTGGAATAATACCCAAGCCAACTTCTGGGAAGCCAACCACTGTTTTTTCAAATCCAATACGGATATCTGTTGAAAGTGCTAGCTCCATACCACCACCGAGTGCATAACCATTGATGACTGCAATCGTTGGTTGGCGTAAATCTGAAAGGCGAGTAAATGTATCATTTGCAAATGTCATGTATTCAAATGCTTGAATAGGTGACATCAAATCCATTTCCTTGATGTCTGCTCCGGCGACGAATGCTTTTTCTCCTGCTCCAGTTACGATGACAACGCGAATTTCCTCGCTTTTCTCAACTTGATCAAGAACTTCATTCAAATCAGCCAAAACTTGAGAACTCAAGGCGTTCAAAGCTTCAGGACGGTTGATAGTGATATATCCAATCCCGTTTTTAACTTCTAATAAAACAGTTTTACTCATTTTTATGCTCCTACTTATAAAATTGAATGACTAAGTATGCTGTCAACAAATACTTAAACCACAAATGTAAGAGCTTACATTCTTATGATATACCATTTCTCACACTTCGTCTACTTAATCATCATTTATACATCGATAAGCTAAGCTTATAGTTTTGATATTCAAATTATTTTTTTGAAAAATAAAACAAGCCCTATCAAGGCTTGCTTGCAAAAAACAGCTCATCGATAGGACTTGTTTATATAGTAGAAGCAAATGGAAAACTTCAAAAATGAACTAGGTTTTAGCGTTCTACGATGACCGCTGTACCCATTCCGCCACCAATACATAGTGTAGCAAGGCCACGTTTAACATCACGTTTTTGCATTTCGTGCAAAAGTGTTACCAAAATACGGCAGCCTGAAGCACCGATTGGGTGACCAAGAGCAATCGCACCACCATTTACATTGACTTTTTCAGGATCAAGATTCAGTTCTTTACCAACGGCACATGCTTGCGCTGCAAATGCTTCATTGGATTCAACCAAATCTAAATCTTCCACTGTAAATCCGCCTTTTTCAAGGGCTTTGCGAGATGCGTAAATCGGGCCACAACCCATAATTTTTGGATCTAGTCCAGCGCTTGCGTAAGATTTGATCGTTGCCAAAACTGGAACGCCCAATTCTTTAGCCTTATCAGCACTCATAACAACCACTGCTGCTGCACCGTCGTTGATACCTGAAGCATTACCAGCAGTTACGGTACCATCCTTCTTGAACACTGGACGCAATTTTCCCAATCCTTCAAGAGAAGCATCTTTTCTTGGAAATTCATCTGTATCAAATACGATAGGATCACCTTTACGTTGTGGAATTTCAACAGGAACAATTTCTTCTTTGAAACGACCAGCTTCGATCGCTGCAACAGCACGTTTTTGAGATTGCACAGCAAAGTTATCTTGGTCTTCACGTGTAATGCCATATTGTTCAGCAACGTTTTCAGCTGTAATTCCCATATGGAAGGATTCAAAGGCATCTGTCAAGCCATCTCGGAGCATAGTGTCTACTACTTGAGAGTCTCCCATACGGGCACCCCAACGTTGGTTTTGAAGGACATAAGGAGCTTGGCTCATGTTTTCAGCCCCTCCAGCTACAACGATATCAGCATCTCCACACAATACAGCTTGAGCCGCCAATTGAACTGCTTTCAAACCAGAGCCACAAACTTTGTTAATAGTGAAAGCTGGAGAAGCTACTGGGACACCTGCGTTAACACTCATTTGACGAGCTACGTTTTGACCAAGACCTGCCCCCAGAACATTCCCCATGATAACTTCATCAACTTGTTCGGGCTTCAAATTTGCTCGTTCAATAGCACTTTTAATAACCAAACTGCCTAGTTCAACAGCCGAAACATTTTTTAAAGTTCCACCAAAAGAACCTAAAGGTGTACGGACTGCTGCTACAATAACTGCTTCTTTCATTTCTTGCTCCTTATATCTTAATATTTAAAGAATCCTTCTTTAGTCTTGCGACCAAGCTTACCAGCTTCAACCATCTTCTTCAGAAGTGGAGCAGGACGATACTTAGGATCTCCAAATCCATTGTTTAACACTCCCATGATAGCCAAGCAGACATCAAGACCGATCAAGTCAGCCAATGCCAATGGGCCAATTGGGTGATTAGCACCTAGTTTCATTGCTTCGTCAATTTCTTCTGCTGAAGCAATTCCTTCTCCTAAGATGAAAATAGCCTCATTGATCATTGGAATCAAGACGCGGTTCACAACAAAACCATAAGAATCTTTCACATCTACAGCTGTTTTACCGATTTTTTCAGTCAATTCACGAACAGCTTTCACAACTTCATCTGACGTTTGAAGCGCACGAATAACTTCAACCAATTTCATAACTGGTGCTGGGTTAAAGAAGTGCATACCAATAACGCGTTCTTGGTGAACTGTCGCAGCTGCAATATCAGTAATAGATAGAGATGAAGTGTTTGAAGCCAAAATAGTTTGAGGGTCAGTCAACTCATCCAACTGTTTAAAAATGCTCAATTTGATGTCGCGATTTTCAGTAGCCGCTTCAATAACCAATTGAACATGTTTAGCATCTTCATAAGATGTAGAAGGAATCAGATTTGCCAAAATGCTGTTTTTATCTTCTTCTGACAAACGACCTTTTTCAACAGAACGAGACAATTGCTTAGTAATACCATCTAGCCCTCTTTGAACAAACTCTTCCTTGATATCATTGAGATAAACTGTGAAACCTGATTGAGCAAAGACTTGTGCAATACCGCTTCCCATTTGACCTGATCCGATAATCATCACTTTTGAAATACTCATTTTTTTCTCCTATTTACTATCAAAATATAAACTTCAAAAAGAAAGAATCGGAACGATTACTAGCAAATGCTGAGCAATCGTTCCAAATTCATTATTATACAAATGCTCCAATACCAGTAATTTCACGGCCTACAATCAAAGCATTCACTTCATGAGAACCTTCATATGTGTAGATTGCTTCAGCATCTGCAAAGAAACGAGCTACATCAGTTTCAAGAGTGATTCCGTTACCACCACATGTTTCACGTGCAAGTGCAACTGTTTCGCGCATTACCAATGAGTTATGCATTTTAGCAAGTGCAGAGTTCAGCATCAATTCGTTACCTGCTTCTTGCATTTCAGCAATACGAGCTGAATATGAAAGTACTGCCACTGCGTTAGCTTGCATTCTAGCCAATTTTTCTTGTACGATTTGGAATGCAGCAATTGGACGTTTGAATTGTTGACGATCTTTAGCATATTTAAGAGCTGCTACGTATGAACCACAAGTGATAGCAGTTGCAATGTGAGCAACGTCAGCACGAGTGAATGTCAAGATGCGAGCTACATCTCCAAATCCATTGATGTTTACCAAACGGTCTGAATCTGGAACTTCCACATTCTTCATAGTAATGTGGCCATTACGTACGCAACGAAGAGCTGTTTTGTGAGGGATTGGTTCTGCATGATATCCAGGAGCGCCTTTACGAACGATGAAACATTTTACTTTTCCATCTTCAACGTCGCGGGCAAATACTGGAACAACATCAGCTGTATCTGATCCACCGATCCAACGTTTTTCTCCGTTCAAGATCCATTTATCGCCAACGCGCTCAGCTGTTGTCGCAAGACCTCCAGCAATGTCAGAACCTGATAACGGCTCAGTCAATGCGAAACATCCTTGCCAGTCAAATGCAGCTAACTTAGGAAGGAATTCTTTTTGTTGACGCTCGTCACCACCAAGCAAAACTGTGTTGTAGCAAAGTCCACCATGAACTGTGAAGAAAGTCGCTATAGACGCATCGAAACGGCCTAATTCCAAATACAAGAATGCGATGTAAAGTTCTGATGGTTTGTAGTTGCCTTCGCGACCTTCGAACAATTTAGGGTTGTTCATGATTTGAGCGCCTTTAGCAACTGCATAGAATTCTTCAAATGGGAAATCAGGCGCTTCCCAATATTCATTAATGACTGGACGAAGATGCTTTTCAATCAAACGACGAGTTTCTTGTAATACTTCCGCTTCTCCCAATGTCAAGCCATCGGCATAGTGGAAAAGATCCTCAGGGTATAGTTCACGTAAAATTTCTTCTTTAGTTGCCATTTTATTGACTCCTTTTGTATTGTTTTTATTGGTATAAGAGCGCTTACATTTTTGCAGCTCAGTATTTGTTGACGCTTTCATTTTATATCTAATATGTCCTAGTGTCTACTTAAGAAAGATTAAGAAGAGCATAAGTCCAGATTATACATATTGATTTAACTGGCTTTAAAAGGCCTTTTTCTAATAAATACAAGGAAAAATTTTGAATGCGATTACAACTTTTGAAGAAAAATCTCCTTTGAACTGACTTTATAAATTGAGTTTTGCAAAAGAAAAAGCCCATCTGGGCTTTTCAGCATTTTTATCGAATTTGCTCAAAATGCAAATGGACAGCGATATGGTCACCGTAACCACTGCGTTCCAAATCACGCTGCAAGCGGTAGGAAATATAATGCTCAGCAATAGTGATATAGCCTGCTCCCAAGAGACGATTTTCAACCATAGACTGAATCATACTGATAGTGGCACGCTCAACCTTAGCTTCTTCCAAATCTAACGCGACTTTTTTTGTCACCAAGGCTAGATTTTGGCGGAGGTCGTCTGTCAAGACATAAACGGTTTGAGCCGCTTTTAATACCGCTTGATAGATTTTATCTGGGTCAAAATCAACGACTTCCCCACTGCGTTTAATAACTTTCATAAAATACTCCTTTATTTATATATTTCTGATGTAATGTAAATCTCTGGCTTGACTGCTATCAAGCCAATTTTCAGTAGCAGACTCAAAGACAAAGCCCTCTTTTTCATAAAAAGGAAGACCAATAGCATTTCCTTCCGTTACTGTAACAGCTTGCTCTCTGGCCTGATATTGTGATTTTTGATAACTTGTCAAAGTCTCCAGTAATGCATGACCGATTCCCAAACGTTGAGCCTGCGGCAAGACATAGAGAACGTAGACATTGGCTCTGCCGTCCTCACTCATTCCACACCAATACAACCAAGCACCTGCCCATTCACTTCTGACAGCCAATAGCCATTCCATTCAGGAGAAAGTTCAGTCAAGTCCTTAAGCAGACGTTCCTTGCTATAGAAAATGTCAAAGACTCGCTCTATGTAGGAAGATGAGTAAATATCTTTATAGGTAGTCAACCAAGTTTCTCTACATATCTTTTGGATTAGTTGCCAATCAGCCTTGCTTGCCTTACGAACCTGCATTATCATCACCTCTTAAGCAATAACTTACCCTATCATTATACAATTTTTTCTTATTTTTTTCAAAAAGAATGAAACATTTAGAAAAAGGACTGCAGAGATGAACTAAACCTCAATCCTTAGAATGTTATCTAACGTTTGAGGCGCCATTCAACTGCAATCCTTTTGAAATATTTTTCAGAGAACTATAAATACTGGTCCTTTTAGATCAAGCTAATAATACATATACTATATACCACTTTCCTCTAATACAATGTCTTGTTTCTGGTAACGATATTGCATTTTCCAATGATTTTCAGATACTTCTTCTAATTTCAGAGTTTTGTTAATCTTATTAAAAGGCAATTTCTCTTCTTCAACTTTCCTTAGGAGCTCAACTAATAAATCACCCCCAGCGTTTAGAGAAATTAAACTATCATCCTCACTATCGTATTGAAGTAAAACTTTCTTAGTCGGTTTGTGGATGACATTATAAAGATTGAAAGCTCTTTCGATGTCAAAATTCTTCTCTTTGTCTGCTATCATTGACACAGTATGTAACTCTAACCGACCAATTTTAAACGCTCCAAAAAGACTGAAAACAATCCCTAATCCAGCAAGTGTTTCCCAGATGAGAGAGAAAAGTTTTAAATCCCAATCTGTTATAACAGTAAGAAGTAGATAAAGAGCCCCCAAACCAAACCCTAACAAAATTAGACCTGCACCATAAAAACTTGCCTTATCACCAGTTCGAATAATTGGCTTGTCGTAAACTCTCTTCCCCTCAAGCTTTTCCAGACTGCGCCTTGCCTTATACTCCTCGATTCGTTGACTATGCTTTTCTGACATATTATTTCATCACACCTTACTTATCCATATAAGCTCTAAACCAAAATTGCCGATCAATAATCTGGTCTCAAGACACCTTTAACAGTCTCTTTCGTCGCTTCATAGTCGCCATCAACCACGACCTTGATAATTCGCTTAGCATCTTCCTCAGGAGCTGGAACAAGCGGTAAGCGGGTTGGACCTGCTGCAAATCCCATGTAATTGAGGACAGCCTTGACTGGAGCTGGACTTGGGTAAGAGAAAAGGGCATTGACTTTAGGGATGAATTTCCGTTGGATGGCTGCTGCTTTTTTGATGTCATTGTGCTCAATAGCATCCATCATTTCAAACATTTCATCACCGTTTGTGTGAGAAGCAACGGAAATAACTCCATCAGCCCCCAGATTCATAGCATGAAAGGCATCGCCGTCCTCACCCGTATAAATCAGGAACTCCTCTGGACGATGCTCAATCAAATAGGCCATATTAGCCAGACTGGTACATTCTTTCACACCGATAATATTTGGGTGTTCTGCCAGTCTTAACATGGTCTCAGGCGTCATTTCAACCACTACCCGTCCTGGGATATTGTAGATAATGATCGGCAGGTTTGAAGCATCCGCAATGGCTTTAAAGTGCTGATACATGCCTTCTTGAGACGGTTTATTGTAATAGGGAACAATGGCCAAACCAGCCGCAAAACCGCCAAAGGCATCTACTTCTTTGACAAATTCGATGGAGTCGCGCGTTTCATTGGTACCGACACCAGCTATCAAAGGAACGCGCCCTTTAACAACCTTTTGAACAGCTGCAAACAATTCCAACTCTTCATCGTGAGTCAAGGTTGGACTCTCTGCAGTCGTTCCAGCTAGCAAAATCCCATCCGTATGGTGAGCCAAAAGGTGCTCAATCAAATCTGGAATGGCTTCAAAATTGATGGAGCCATCTTCATGAAAAGGCGTAATGAAAGCTGTGATGATTTTACAATTCTTCAAATCTGCGTATGCCATAGACTTACCTCTCTTTGTATGAAAAGAGGATTGAATGACAGATATTCAATCCTCGACCTGTCACATATTTTCAGACAGTTTATTTTAATTCAAAAACAACTTCTTCCGTCGGACGGACCAAACCACGCTCATGAAGAGTTTCAGCAATTTGGACAGAATTCCAAGCAGCCCCCTTCAAGAGATTGTCTGAAACGACCCACATATGGATTCCTTTTTCTGCATCCAAGTCTTTGCGGATACGACCTACAAAGGTATCACGAGAACCAACAGCGTTGATGGCTTGTGGATAGATTTGATGAGCTACATCATCTTCAAGAACAGCACCTGGGAAAGCTGCAATGGCTGCCTTGACTTCTTCAATCGGAGCCACTTCTTTCGTTTCGATGTAAACAGACTCAGAGTGAGCTGACAGGACTGGAATACGTACACAGGTGGCAGACACAGCGATGCTATCGTCTTCCATGATTTTCTTGGTTTCCTTGGTCATCTTCATCTCTTCGTAAGTGTAGTCATTGTCAGTGAAGACATCGATTTGTGGAAGAGCGTTAAAAGCGATAGGATAGTGTTTCTTGTCACCACCAGAAGGCAAGATTTCCGCATGCAAATCACGTGGTTTCACACCATCATTCAACACTTCACGCAGCTCACGTTGCGTTTCAAGAATGGCTCCCATACCAGCACCTGAAACGGCTTGGTAAGTTGAAACGATGATACGATCCAAGCCCCATTTTTGACGAACAGGCTCAAGAGCTACCATCATTTGGATTGTTGAACAGTTAGGGCAGGCGATAATCCCTTTATGCTGATCTAGTGCATGAGCGTTTACTTCTGGAACAACCAGAGGCACATCAGGATTTTGGCGGAAATATGAGGTATTGTCTACTACGACTGCACCAGCTTTGACTGCATACGGAGCATATTTTGCTGAAGTAGAACCACCAGCTGAGAAAAGAGCGATATCCACGCCTTCAAAGGCAGTTTCTGTTGTTTCTTCGATGGTGACATCTTGTCCCTTGAACTGAAGAACCTTACCAGCTGAACGAGCAGAAGCCAAATAACGGATCTTATCAATTGGAAGTGTTGATTCTTCCAGCATTTTAATCATTTGAGCGCCAACAGCACCAGTGGCACCAACTACAGCAACTGTATATCCCATACAATCCACCTCTGAATTTTCTAAAAATTTTGTATATTCTAGTATTATACTATTTTTAAGGAAAAATGCAAATATTTCTAAAGGATTATGTCCTTATTTTGTTGAAATATGCAGCTCTCACAATGCTGACCTCCTCAATATCAATGGCTCTAAGCTCAGCTTCGACCAGCGGTCTCGCCTCTCTAAGAGAGGTTTCAAGGTTTACAGATTTTGTTCTCACGAACAAAACTGCATCCACTGCTCTAAGATTCAACTGCCTTCTGCGAAGTTGTTTCATCAAGAGCAATAGCACTCACGACGCCAACCGTCTCAGTATCAATGTCTCTAAGCTCGGCTACGACTAACTGTTTTGCCTCTCTAAGAGACATAGAAAAATCCCCAATCCGTAGACTGGGGATAAGGGCACTTTCGTGTGATCAGCAGGTTCACACAACTGATCAAGGTCCGCTCCTGCGTTTATGACCTCCCATGCTTCAATTTGCAGAAAATCTGCATATCGACTCATCGCACGAAATATAGTTTACCTTATCATTTTCCGTTTTGTCAAGGTATTTAATCTAAAATATAAACAAAAACTTGTCTATCCTTCCACTCCTGCCCTTCTTTTTGGAATTGTTTCCGTACTCCTTCAAGATAGAAATCAGCTTGTTCTAGTAATTTTTGTGAAGGGATATTCTGTAGATCAACATGTGCTTCTAAACGATGAAATCCTAATTCACGACTGACTTTCTTGAGTTCTTCTAGCATAACTCTGGCGTAGCCCTGACGCCAAAATTGATTATGTATCGTATAACCTATTTCCGCCCATTGAAAGTCATCTCTAGCTAGCACAAATAAATTAACCATACCTACATGTTTTCCGCTTTTTGCATCATAAATTCCCCAAATATACTGCTGGTCTTTCTCTCGAAAATCGCGGTGTTTAGCCACCAAATCCGAAAACCAACTTTCTGTACAAATTGTCATATCTAAAAGTCCATCATCAAATGGTGATTGGGATGGTAATCTATTTGAAAATCCTTCCAGCCAAACTAAGTAATCCTTCTCTTCCAGATATTTTAAATAAATATGTTTCATAAATACTTACTTGCCTCTCGAATACTCAGTGCAGCCATTTCTGCCTGATGCCGCTCAATAAAATCTCTGACCCAGTCTGGATTGGTTTTTGAATAGTCTCTCAGAGCCCAGCCGATGGCCTTGTTAATAAAGAATTCTGTTTGGCCTAGATTATTCACTAAAATTTTCTCCAACAGCTCCGTGTCTGTTTCTTCTTTTCGCAATAGCTGATGATCAATGGCTAATCGCCGCAACCAAAAATCTTTATCGCAACTCCAGGATAAAATAATCTCTTTGGTTTCTGGAAATCGGGCAATGATAGATCCGACCAAGCGGTCCAAAAAGTCAATGGTATCCCACCAAGACTTAGTTTGAGCTAGTTTCTTCAAACGTGGCAAGTCAGATGGTGTCAATAGTTTCTTGCGAATCTCCAGATAATCTAGCGCAGTGTACTGCAGTTCTCGATAGGGATAATTCCAAGCTTCATTTATGAAATTCCAGTCAATGACTAAGTCAGTCTGCTGTTTGAAAAAAGTCTTTGTGAGCTTCCGTCTAGCTGGAGTCTTGACTCCTAGAAAGTCAAATTTATTTTTCATATAGGCTTTCATAGCAACTGCATCATCAGGGTTAGCTACTGCTTTCAGATTTTCAAGTAATTCCTCTACATCCATAGCTTACTCCAGCAATTCACGGTCATAAATAGTGTAGTCGCAGCGGTAAATCACGAGGCGCTTGCCATCAATCAGCAACTCAGAAGTTTTGGGGGCATCAGATTTATCAAGAGAGACACGATCCCCAGCATAAGCTGCCAGTGGAGTGCCATTTTGAGAGCGAATCAGAATGACCTTCTTCTTGCCGTTAAAGTCGTTTTTAAAAGCAGAAATCATACGATTTAAAACAGGGACTGCATGGCTATTCTCCTCAACATCTGCAGTCTTTTGATATTGAGCAAAGACATCTTTCAAGCCTTTTTCTTCTGCAATCAAGGAAGAACCCACATGATCAATCTCATACTTACCCAAGGTGATTTTGAGCACAGATGAGTCTTCTTTGGAATTTCCTTCTGCATCAACTGAATCAAACTCCTCGTTACGCGAGATGGATAAGGACTTCCCTGACATCTGGTCGATGAGTTGGGAATTCTCATCATAGGTGCGAACCGTCATCTCCAGCCCCAGCCATTCCTCCTTGGCATTTTTGAACCAATTTTCAACGGCCTGACAACCGGTCAAGGTCAAAAGACCAATACTCAAAAGAGATATTAATAGGTATTTCTTTTTCATTATTTATGCTCCATATTTTTTTCGTATAAGGAAATTTCTTTTGCAATTTGTGATTTGGCTGCTTTTCCCGTCAATAATAACTTGAGAGGCCTCATCACTTGCAGTCCTAGGCCATCCATTGCATAGTAAGACAGGCGATAGTAAAAATAATTTACAAATTCAATGATGGAAAACAACCAAAGTAAAACTCCAATAATGATATTACTGCTACTACTCACTCTAAAAGACCAGATCCAAATCGGTATATATGCAAGCAGCATCATAAAATCTAGCACTTTTAATCCTTTATAAAGAGGTGCAAGTAGTTGAGTTTCCAAGGCCTTCTTCTTTTGGATTCGTCTTAAACAGTTAAGCCAATAGAGGGAACCTTGAACCAATATCAGATTAAGAATTAACAGTGGAAAATAAAGGACGGCGCTGGATGTAGCAAATCGAGTCTCTGGTTTTGTATACAGAACATACACGATACAGAACAACACGACACTTATCGATTCCCCCGAGGCCAAATAAATTAATTCCTGTTTGAGACTTCTTCTTTTCAAGGTTCATCCTCCTATGAGCAAAAACTAAGTGATGGAAATATGGCTTTATTATATCAAAACATCTGGAATTTAAGTCTAAAAAAGAGAGGCCCAGCGCTATTTAGCCCAACCTCTTCTTATATCTTAAATTCAATTAGAACAAACCAATCGCTGTACCATCGGCTGCCACATCCATATTGAGTGCTGCAGGACGTTTTGGTAGACCTGGCATGGTCATGACATCTCCTGTCAAAGCCACGATAAAGCCTGCCCCAAGTTTTGGTACCAATTCACGAATGGTAATTTCAAAGTTTTCTGGCGCGCCCAAAGCAGCAGGATTATCTGAGAAGCTATACTGTGTTTTGGCCATACAGATTGGCAGCTTGTCCCAGCCATTCTTGACAATTTCTCGAATCTGAGTTTGCGCTTTTTTCTCAAAGTTTACTTTTGAACCGCGATAGATTTCAGTGACAATTTTCTCGATCTTCTCTTCGATAGTTGAGTCATTACCATAAAGACGAGTGTAGTGTGCTGGTTTTTCGTCAATAGTTTTGACAACAGTTTCAGCCAGAGCCACACCGCCTTCAGCGCCATCAGCCCAGACACTAGCCAGCTCAACAGGTACCCCGATTTCTGCACAGAGTTCCTTGAGTGTAGCAATTTCAGCTTCCGTGTCAGAGACAAATTCATTGATGGCTACGACTGCTGGAATACCGAACTTACGGATATTTTCAACGTGGCGTTTAAGGTTAGCAAAACCTGCACGAACTGCTTCTACATTTTCTTCTGTAAGTGCATCCTTAGCAACGCCACCATTCATCTTAAGAGCACGAAGTGTTGCGACAATTACCACTGCATCTGGAGAAGTTGGTAAGTTTGGAGTCTTGATATCGAGGAATTTCTCAGCGCCAAGGTCTGCACCGAAGCCAGCTTCAGTCACCGTATAATCAGCCAAGCGCAACGCTGTACTAGTCGCCAAGACCGAGTTACAGCCATGGGCGATATTGGCAAACGGTCCGCCGTGGACAAAGGCTGGTGTCCCGTAAATAGTCTGTACCAGATTTGGCTTAATCGCATCTTTCAAGACCAGAGCCAGAGCCCCTTCTACTTCAAGATCACGAACGTAGACTGGTGTGCGGTCATAGCGATAACCGATGACAATATTTGCCAAGCGCTTTTTCAAATCTTCAATATCCGTAGCTAAGCAAAGAATCGCCATAATTTCAGAAGCCACCGTGATATCAAAGCCATCTTCTCGCGGAATACCATTGACTGGACTTCCCAATCCAATCGTCACATGGCGCAAAGCTCGGTCATTCAGGTCAACCACCCGTTTCCAGATAATGCGACGCTGATCGATTCCCAACTCATTTCCTTGATGCAGATGATTGTCGATAAGAGCAGACAGAGCATTATTAGCAGTCGTAATGGCGTGCATGTCACCAGTAAAATGCAAGTTGATGTCTTCCATCGGTAGAACCTGCGCGTGACCGCCACCAGCTGCTCCTCCTTTGATCCCCATCACTGGTCCCAAGGACGGTTCGCGAATGGCAATCATCGTTTTCTTACCAATTTTGTTGAGTGCATCAGCCAGTCCAATGGTAATGGTAGACTTACCTTCTCCAGCTGGAGTTGGATTGATTGCCGTCACCAAAATCAGCTTGCCGACAGGATTTTTCGCTACCTCACGAATTTTGTCAAAACTGAGCTTGGCCTTGTACTTTCCGTACAGCTCCAAATCGTCATAATCAATGCCAATCTTTTTTACTACATCCACAATAGGCTGTAATTCAACACTCTGAGCAATTTCGATATCTGTTTTCATTAAGGAACTCCTCTAATTTGATAAAACTATTATAACAAATATGATGCAAAACTGCACATTTAAACTCCAATAGCAACATAATGTTCGGTAATTACTTCAATTTTTTTCATATAATACATCTTCCTTAGTGAAAAAATAAGTTTGACTAAATTGAACCTTAAGTTAATTTTATTTTACTAAATTCATTTTTTCTTGTAGAATAAGGCTATGAACATATTGATTACTTCTGGCGGAACGAGTGAAAAAATCGACCAAGTTCGCTCTATCACCAATCATTCGACAGGCCAACTCGGAAAAATGATAGCTGAGCATTGTTTGACCAATGGTGCCTACGTGACGCTGCTAACCACGGCGAAGGCTGTTAAACCTGCACCGCATGACAACCTAACGATTAAGATTATCGAAGATACGGAGCAGCTCCTGATAGCCATGGAAGAGCTGGTACCAGCTCATGATGTGCTTATTCATTCAATGGCTGTTTCTGACTATAAACCAGTGTATATGGCAGGATTTGAGGAGGTTCTTGCCAGTTCAGATTTGGCAGAATTTCTGGAAAAAAGTAATTCTGAAAGTAAGATTTCGTCTGCTGATGACTATCAGGTACTTTTCCTCAAGAAAAATCCTAAAATCATCAGCAAGGTCAAGGAATGGAATCCCAATATTCGATTGATTGGCTTCAAGCTCTTGGTTGGCGTTTCTAAAGAAGAGTTGCTGGCTGCTGCTAGAGCTAGCCTTGAAAAAAATCAGGCCGAATTAATTGTAGCCAACGATTTGACTGAAATTTCTAGCGGGCAACACCACGCCTATCTCCTAGGAGCAGTCACTATCACAGAAGCTTTCTCCAAGGCAGAAATTGCTGAACAATTGTTAAGCCATATCCAGAAAGGAGACAGTTCATGATCCATGTTACTCTCGCTGTCACGGGCAGTATTTCGGCCTATAAAGCAGCAGATATTACGAGCCAGCTGGGTAAGCTAAGCTACAGTGTGTCTGTTCTCATGACGGAAGCTGCCAGTCACTTTATCACCCCGCTGACCTTACAGGTTTTATCAAAGAATCCTGTTTCCCTTGACCTTATGGACGAGCCGAGGCCAGACAAGGTCAACCATATTGAAATCGGCAAAGAAACAAATCTTTTCTTAGTCGCTCCTGCTACAGCCAATACCATCGCCAAACTGGCTAATGGTCTGGCAGACAATATGGTAACCGCTACAGCTCTTGCTCTCCCATCTCATGTCAAAAAAGCCATCGCGCCAGCCATGAATACCAAGATGTATGAAAATCCACTAACTCAGCACAATTTGGAAAGATTAAAAAAATTTGGCTGGGAGATTATTGAACCACGTGAAGCTATTCTAGCTTGCGGAGACCATGGAGCTGGCGCTCTAGCTGATGTCAATATTATTATAGAAAAAGTAAAGGAAATTATAAATGAGAAAACAATCTAGTATCGCGCAAATTGCTATCTTTTTTGCTATTATGTTAGTGCTCCATCTGCTGAGCTCTGTTATTTTCAACCTACTACCGGTTCCGATTAAACCGACCATTATTCATATTCCAGTCATTATTGCTAGCATTATCTATGGGCCGCGAATTGGAGCTGTTCTTGGCGCTCTGATGGGGGTAATCAGTGTGGTGACCAACACCGTTGTCCTGCTACCAACTAGCTACCTCTTCAGTCCTTTTGTAGAAAACGGTAGTATCAATTCATTGATAATTGCTATGGTTCCACGTATTCTAATTGGAATCACTCCGTATTTTGTCTACAAATGGATGAAAACTAAGCCAGGTTTAGTTTTAGCTGGTGCCGTAGGCTCAATGACCAACACCATCTTCGTTCTTGGAGGAATTTTCATTCTATTTTCATCTGTTTACAATGGAGATATCAAAGCCATGCTTGCATTGATTTTTTCAGCTAATGCAATCTCAGAAATGATTATTTCTGCTATCCTTACAGTTGCAATCGTTCCAGCACTTGAAAAACTTAAAAAATAATCACCTAGCGTGATTATTTTTTTGATCCAAGCATGTTCATTTTTTCAAAGTATTTCACTATTTTTTAGGTCGGTACTTTCAAAAAATATGAAAATATGTTACAATGAAAGCGATTGAACAAACAAGGAAATCTTGTGCCCTTTCTTAAAAACACACAGTGATTTTCTATCTTAAATATAAAGGAGACTCTACCTATGACCTATCAAGATAACTTCCAAAAATGGCTTGATTTTGCTGAACTTCCTGATTATCTTCGGAAAGATTTAGAAGGTATGGACGAAAAAACTAAGGAAGATGCCTTTTATACAAACCTTGAATTCGGTACTGCTGGTATGCGTGGTTTAATTGGCGCTGGTACCAACCGTATTAATATTTATGTTGTCCGTCAGGCAACGGAAGGTTTGGCTCGTTTGATTGACGAAAAAGGAGATGAGTTCAAAAAACGTGGTGTAGCAATCGCCTACGACTCTCGCCACTTCTCACCAGAGTTTGCTTTTGAATCTGCTGCTGTTTTGGCTAAGCACGGCATCAAGTCTTATGTCTTTGAAAGCCTGCGCCCAACTCCAGAACTTTCATTTGCGGTACGTCACTTAGGAACTTTTGCTGGTATTATGATTACAGCCAGCCACAACCCTGCTCCATTTAACGGCTACAAGGTCTATGGTGAAGATGGCGGACAAATGCCTCCACATGATGCAGATGCATTGACCGACTATATCCGTGCGATTGAAAATCCTTTTGCTATTGAAGTTGCTGATGTTGAAGCTGAAAAAGCTTCTGGCTTGATTGAAGTGATCGGTGAAGCTGTCGATGTTGAATACCTCAAAGAAGTCAAAGATGTTAACATCAACCCAACCTTGATTGAAGAATTTGGTAAAGACATGAAGATTGTCTACACACCACTTCATGGTACGGGTGAAATGTTGGCTCGTCGTGCTCTTGCTCAAGCAGGATTTGATTCTGTTCAAGTTGTTGAAGCGCAAGCAACTCCAGACCCTGACTTTTCTACTGTTAAGTCTCCAAACCCAGAAAGCCAAGCAGCCTTTGCCCTTGCTGAAGAACTTGGTCGTCAAGTTGGTGCAGATGTTCTTGTCGCAACTGACCCTGACGCTGACCGTGTTGGTGTGGAAGTGCTTCAAAAAGATGGTAGCTACCTCAACCTTTCAGGTAACCAAATCGGTGCTATCATGGCTAAATACATCTTGGAAGCCCATAAAAATGCTGGAACTCTTCCTGAAAATGCAGCTCTCTGCAAATCCATCGTATCAACTGACTTGGTAACGAAGATTGCTGAAAGCTACGGCGCAACCATGTTCAATGTTTTGACTGGTTTCAAATTTATCGCTGAAAAGATTCAAGAATTCGAAGAAAAACACAATCACACTTACATGATGGGATTTGAAGAAAGCTTCGGTTACTTGATTAAACCATTCGTACGTGATAAAGACGCTATCCAAGCCGTTCTTGTCGTTGCTGAGCTTGCTGCTTACTATCGTTCTCGTGGTTTGACATTAGCTGACGGTATCGAAGAAATCTACAAAGAGTATGGTTACTACGCAGAAAAGACTATCTCTGTAACCTTGTCTGGTGTTGACGGTGCTGAGCAAATCAAGGCTATCATGGCTAAGTTCCGTAACAATGCTCCAAAAGAATGGAACGCAACAGCTATTACTGTCGTAGAAGACTTTAAGGCTCAAACTGCTACTGCTGCAGATGGTACTGTTACAAACTTGACAACTCCTCCAAGCGACGTCTTGAAATACACACTTGCGGATGGTTCATGGATCGCTGTTCGTCCTTCTGGTACTGAACCAAAAATCAAGTTCTACATTGCCGTTGTCGGCGATAGCAATGAGGATTCTCAAGCAAAAATTGCTGCTATTGAAGCAGAAATTAACGCCTTTATCAAATAAAATAATCTTATTAACCAGAGAATAAAGTTCAGATTCTCTGGTTTTTCGTTTCCAAATCATGCATTTTTCTACTTTTTATGGCATACTAGTTTTATCAAAAGAAATGAGGATTATTTATGGAACAATTTGCTCAAAATATTAAAGACCTAGAAGTCACAACTGTTGACCGAGCTCGTCAAGCGATTGCTGACAAAGAGACAGCAACTTTCTTCGTTGGTCGCAAAACTTGCCCTTACTGCCGTAAATTCGCTGCTACTCTTGCAGGCGTTGTCGCTGATACCAAGGCGCATATTTTCTTTATCAATAGCGAAGAAGCTAGCGAATTAGAGAAACTGCAAGCCTTCCGCTCTGAATACAGCATTCCGACGGTCCCTGGTTTTGTTCATGTTCAAGACGGCCAAGTATCTGTTCGTTGTGATTCTTCTATGACTGCAGATGAAATTAAAGCTTTTGCTGGGATTTAATCACAAGTCTCCATCTAAAGGGTAGTTTATTTGTCTCACGCCTTACAAAACGAGAAGGACTATAAGCTATTTTAAAAACAAAAAAGACAAACTATATTGTTTGTCTTTTATTTTTCTTTCAAAGTATATATCGGAAAGCCGTGTTCTACTATTTCATCATCTAGTTTAAAATAATTTTTAAACCAATGTTTATATTTTTTAAATAAAGCTTCAATACAGAGATACAGGATGATTAGTGAAAAAATAAATAGAAAAGCGTGCCAATCTTGAAATTTCGAGGAACTTTCAATAAACATAGCCCAGTATACACATGAGAAGAGCAAAAGAACTCCTAAAATTAAATTCACATATAAGATATAGCTCACTAAGAAGAGAAATTGATGTTTCTTCGATCTTTTACTGTAATAGACTTTATAGTTTTCGGTATGTCTTTCGAAGACAGGCAAGTGAAAGGAATAACGTCCGCTCCCGAACTCAACTAACTCAGGTAAGGCATGATAGCCACACCAATGGAAGCATTTATAGATGAACTCGCGAGTCAAAAAATAAATATTTAAGCCTATAAAAATTGGAATAATGACGAAATCAGGTTTCACCGTTGGAGAAAATACCCACTGAAAATAAAGAAGGCAATGTAAGAGATTCAAAGCGCCTAATATAAAATAAATGACACCAGCAAGTTTGCTACGACGTCCAATAAAAGTTTTATCTGGAGGACTAGAGGTATGGGACATATTTTAGTGATTTCCTATTCTTCGTAAATTTAATCGAGTACAACAGACTATTGACCTTAGTTTCCATCTTTTACGTTCCTAAAAGCCTCCCACATCTTCTGCTGGGGCTTGGCAAAGGGGTACTTCTCAAATTCCTCTGGATGTAGCCACAAGACCTCTCCGTCTGCTGCATGCCGACTATCTTTGACTCGTCCATAAGCTAGCTGGATATGCCACTTGCAATGGCTGAAGACATGTTGCACCTTTGGGAAAGACTGCTGCTGCCAATCGACAGTCAAATCATAATCCTGCTCAAAACTTTCTTGAGGAGACAGATCCAGACTAGGCTGATTTTCAGCCACCTCAAAGAGAGACATCTGATTATCTGATTGAAATTCCTCGACTTCAATCAAGGGAAAATGCCAAAAACCAGATAACAAGCCAGCAGCCTCATTTTTTTCAAGCAAGAATTGTCCTTGCTCATTTTCGATAATCAAGCCTTGAAGATAGACCGGAACAGGCTTCTTTTTAGGCGCTTTAATAGGATATTTATCCATAGTTCCATGTAAATAGGCTGCACTGAACTCCTTTACAGGACTGTCTTCTGGATGGGGATTAACAGGAGCTTCAATATCCGATCCCAAATCCATCAACGCCTGATTGAAATCACCAGGTCTGTCTGGATCAATCAAAATCTCCATCATAGCCTGAAAGACCTTGCGATTGCTTGGTTGGCCAATATCTAAATCCACTTCGAATAATCGACTCAGCACCCGCATGACATTGCCGTCTACCGCAGGCTCAGCTAGACCAAAGGCAATACTAGCAATGGCACCAGCCGTATAAGGTCCAATCCCTTTGAGGCTAGCAATTCCTTCATAGCTATCAGGAAATTTTCCAGCAAAATCCGTCATTATCTGCTGGGCTGCTTTTTGCATATTTCGCACCCGCGAATAATAGCCCAAACCTTCCCAAGCTTTGAGCAGTCTCTCCTCTGGCACTTGAGCTAAGTCGGCAACAGTTGGAAACCAGTCAAGAAAACGCTCATAGTAAGGAATCACCGTATCCACACGTGTTTGCTGCAACATAATCTCAGAAACCCAGATATGATAAGGATTGTTTGTTCGGCGCCAAGGCAAATCACGTTTATGTTCATCATACCAAGTCAATAATTTCTTGCGAAAAGAGGCAATCTTCTCCTCTTCCCACATTTCAATTCCAAATTTTTTTAAATCTAACATTTTTCTCATACTTAAACAGACTAAAAAAGATGAATCACTCATCTTTTTTAGTTATTTTATTGGTCAACACTTTGTGCAGCTGTAATCAGTGTTAAGTTATAAACGTCATCTGAATTACATCCGCGTGAAAGGTCGTTTACTGGCTTATTCAATCCTTGAAGAACTGGACCGACAGCTGAGAACCCACCTAAACGCTCTGCCATTTTATAGCCGATATTTCCAGCTTCAATACTTGGGAAGACAAAGACAGTCGCTTTACCTGCAACCTTACTTCCTGGAGCTTTCAAGGCTGCTGTGCTTGGTACAAAGGCAGCGTCAAATTGCAATTCCCCGTCAACTTCTAAGTCTGGGCGTAAGTCATGGACCAACTTAGTCGCTTGAACCACTTTATCAACGCTTTCTCCAAAGCCAGAACCTTTAGTTGAATAGCTCAGCATAGCAATCTTAGGATCAATGCCAAACATTTTAGCTGTCACAGCTGAGTTAATCGCGATTTCCGCCAAGGCTTCTGAGTCAGGATTGATATTAATGGCACAGTCGCTGAAAAGATACCGTTCTGAACCACGCACCATGAGGAAGGCACCTGAAGTTCTTGTTACATTTGGACGTGTTTTAATGATTTGCAAGGCTGGACGCACTGTAGCAGCTGTAGAGTGGATAGAGCCGGAAACCATACCATCTACGATACCGAGATAGACTAGCATCACCCCAAAATAGTTAACGTCTGTTTTTAAAAGCTCAAGAGCTTCTTCTTCACTGACTTTGCCCTTACGACGTTCCACAAGAGCAGCTACCATTTCTTCCATTCTGTCATAGTTTTTAGGATCTATGATTTCATATCCGTCCATAATGTTTTCGATTTCCAAGTAAATACGGATCTTATCTGGATTTCCCAAAAGAACTGGTGTAACTTCTGATTCTTTTACTATGCGTTTAACCGCTTGAAGAATACGTGGTTCTTGTCCTTCTGGCAATACAATACGAACATTTTTACCAACAACTGAGTCTCTTAGACTTTCAAAAACTTCCATGAGTTTCTCCTTTAAAAATTAATTATTTTTTGTTAACGATGTAATGGTGTTTTGGAAATCAATCGGCAACTGGGATTCCAATTGGAGCTGCTTTTCCAAAAATGGATTATAAAAAGATAAAGAGTGGCAATGCAAGGCCTGACGCGTAATTCCCGCTTCCAATGTCCCGCCATAAAGATCATCTCCGAGGAGCGGAAATCCAAGATGGGCAAAGTGCACACGAATTTGATGGGTTCGTCCAGTGTGCAAGCGAATATCTACCAGATAGATATCGCCAAACTGCTCCACAACCTTGTAGCTGGTATGGGCATACTTGCCATCCTTTGTCACACATCTAGTAATAATGCTGTCAGGATCGCGCCCGATTGGCGCAATTATATCTCCTTCCAGTTTAAGCTCACCGCTCCCCTGAACAAGCGCGTAATAGCGCTTTTCAATCATTTTTTTCTGCAGTTGCTTATCCAGTCTTGCATGAGCATAGCCATGTTTTGCAAAGAGCATGAGTCCACTGGTATCGCGATCTAATCTCGTTACAATGTGAACCTGCTGATTTTCATAATCTTGCCGAATATAGTAAGCCTTAACAAAGTTTGCCATCGTATTCGAATGGTTGACACTAGGAATACTAGCTACTCCGGCAGGTTTATCTAAAACTAGAAAGTGCTCATCTTCATACAAGATCGACAAATCACGATCCACAGCTTCTAGGCTTTCAAATCCTTTCTCAGAAGGGATATCTACTGTCACCTTATCGCCAATACCCAGCAAATAAATGGCATTTTGAGATTGACCATTGACAAGAATATTGCCACCTGCAAACTTCACTTTGGCCAAAAGGGCTTTTGAAATTTCATGCTTTTTCAAAAAAGTTTTGACTTTGACATGCTCATCCGCAATAAATTCAAATCTCATTCTTGGCACTCCTCGATAAAGGAGTCTCTCACGCGATTCCAAAAGCTGGTATGGCTAGGTGAAGCTACAAAGTTAATCTTATGATTATCGATTTGGTACTCAATACGGACAATATTTTTATAAGAAAATGTTTGATTATCAACCGCTATGGTATAGTAGTCATTACGAGTCGGTAGGAGCTCAATCTTATCTTTTTTAGGAACAATAACTGAGGAACCTAAAGTACGATACACACGATTGTTGAGGCTAGCAATCTCTGTCACTTGCAAGGCTTCAATCGTTGGATGTAGAACAGCTCCTCCTAACGATTTATTGTAGGCTGTGCTTCCAGTAGGCGTTGAGACAGAAATCCCATCGCCTCTAAAACGCTCAAAATGGACATTATTGATGACCACATCAACTACCATGGTTCTGTCGGAGCGTTTAATCGTTGCTTCATTGAGCGCGCGAATCGTCCGCGTTTCTCCATTTTCAAAGGTTAGCTTGACATTCAAAATCGGATAAGATACCTTGGCACCTGTGTCCAATTTTAAATTTTCCACTAATTTATCGATTTCGAAGTCTCGGTAATCTGTATAAAAACCCAAATGTCCGGTATGGACACCGACAAAGCGCACCTTATCCAGCTGCTCTTCATATTTGTGAAAGGCTGATAGCAGCATCCCATCACCACCGACAGAAATCACGATATCTGGATTTTTGGGTGTCAGGATAAAGCCTGCTTTCCGCAATTTTTGCATCAGAGTTTGAAATACTTCCTCACTCTGCCTTTTGCGATTGCGGATTATCGCTATTTTTTTACCTGTATTCTTCATCTGTATCGTCACTATTTCCAACACCGTCATTTAGCTTGCGGTGCAGAGGATCAAAGAGTGCTTGTGCTTCTTGGATGGCGTCGCGAATGGCTCCCATCTCTTCATCTAGCTGATAGGCTAGATTGGCTGTTATCTCCAAGCGCCGTTTGATTTCCTCTGGAAATTCTCCTTTATACTTATAGTTTAAAGAGTGCTCAATCGTTGCCCAAAAGTTCATGGACAAGGTACGAATCTGAATTTCTGCCAAGATAACTTTATTTCCATTAATCGTATCTACTGGATATTCAATAATGGCATGGTAGCTACGGTAACCACTATCTTTTTTGTTTTTGATGTAATCACGCTCATGAACGATACGCATATCTGTCCGATTTCGCAAAACTTCTAAAACTTCATCCACATCGTCTACAAATTGAACCATAACACGCAAACCAGCAATATCCTGCATCTCTTGGGCTAAGTTTTCCTCAGTTATCCCCCGAAGTTCCATTTTTTCCTTGATGCTTTCAATATGTTTTACGCGACCGGTTACAAACTCGATCGGTGAATGGCGTTGCTGTTTGCGATACTGTTTGCGAATGCCACGAAGCTTGATTTTCAACTCACCAACCGCCTGAATATATGGATCCAGAAAATCTTCCCAATCTATTGTCATATACATACCTTGTCATCTATTCGTTTTTTGTATAAAATAAACACAGTTGTTATTATAACATAAAATCGCTTTCAGATAAAGAAAAGGATTTAAAAATGAACCATTTAGAAATTGAATACAAAACAATGCTAACAGAAGACGAACATAAACGACTTCTGACCTTCTTTGATCATATCCAGCCAATTTTCCAAGTCAACTATTATATTGATTCGGCTGACTTTGCTCTTCGTGAAGCTCGTATGGCTCTGCGAGTCCGAACCACTCCTGACGCTGCTGAGTTTACTCTAAAAATTCCTCAAAAACTTGGAAATTTCGAGTATAACCAATCCTTGTCAAAAGATGAATTTAAGGAAATTACAGAAAATTTGCAATTCCCTCAGGGAGAAATCCTAGACAAACTCCAAGAGAAAAAAATCCCAATTGACAAACTAACAATACTCGGAACCCTTGAAAATATTCGATACGAAAAACAAGATGCAATCGGCCTTTTTGCCTTAGACGAAAGCCGTTACTTTGGCAAAAAAGATTTCGAATTAGAGTTAGAAATCAATGATATCGAAGAAGGGGAAGAGAAATTCAAAGACTTTTTAAACGAAAATCAAATCCAATACAAGCCTGGTAAAAGTAAGATTGCCAGATTTGCCGAAAACTTGTAAAAATGCTGAAATAATCTCATTTTTTTGGTAAAATAATATTTATAAATCTAAAGAGACAAAAAGAGGATGGTCATTCTAATGTCAGACAAAAAAAATATGAAGCTTTTCTCCCTCAATTCTAATCACTCAATCGCTGAGAAGATTGCTGAAGCTGCTGGCGTACCTTTAGGCAAGCTGTCTTCCCGCCAATTTTCTGATGGTGAGATTCAGATTAACATTGAGGAGAGTGTTCGTGGCTATGATATCTATATCATCCAGTCTACCAGCTTCCCAGTCAATAATCACTTGATGGAGTTATTGATTATGGTTGATGCCTGTAAACGAGCAAGTGCCAATACCGTAACTGTAGTTATGCCTTATTTTGGTTATGCTCGCCAAGATCGGACAGCCGCTCCTCGCGAGCCAATCACTGCAAAACTCGTGGCCAACATGCTTGTTGGGGCTGGCGTAGACAGAGTCATCTCACTTGACCTTCACGCTGTCCAAGTACAAGGCTTCTTTGATATTCCTGTCGATAATCTCTTCACCATTCCATTGTTTGCTGAGCATTATTGCAATATGGGATTAACTGGCGAGGATGTTGTCGTCGTTAGCCCGAAAAATTCTGGCGTGAAACGCGCTCGTAGCTTGGCAGAATATCTCGACGCTCCAATCGCCATCATCGACTATGGTGAAGATGAAGCAGGACGCTCTGAAGGCTATATCATCGGTGAAGTTGAAGGTAAAAAAGCTATTTTGATTGACGATATCTTAAATACCGGCCGTACCTTCTCAGAAGCTGCTAAAATCGTTGAACGTGAGGGAGCTGTCGAAATCTATGCTGTCTCAAGTCATGGTTTATTTGCAGATGAAGCTGCCAACTTACTAGACAGTGTTCCTATCCGAGAAATCTTAGTGACTGACTCTGTTGATACTAAAGAAAAGACTCCGAAGAATGTTCACTATATCACAGCCAGCGAGTTGATTGGTGATGCTATCGTGCGTATTCAAGAAAGAAAACCAGTCAGCCCACTTTTTGCTTTTCAAAAGAAATAAGGGATAAATTTGTGATTTATTTAGATAATGCTGCTACGACTGCCTTATCGCCTGCTGCGATTGAGTCCATGACTCAGGCAATGACAGTCTTCGGTAATCCATCCAGTACCCACAGCCACGGTCGAGAAGCTAAAAAACTGCTCCGACAAGCTCGCGAAGATATTGCTAAAGTTCTACACACACAGAGTAAAAATATACTCTTTACATCAGGTGCTACTGAAAGTAATAACACTGCAATCAAGGGATATGCCCTACGCCATCAGAATCAAGGCAAGCATATTATCACTACGGCCATTGAACACCATGCTGTTTTAGAGCCTGTTGAATACTTGGTGGAGCACTTTGGCTTTGAAGCGACTATCATTCAGCCAGTGGATGGCCAAATCCGAACTGAAGATATCAAGAATGCTCTCAGACCAGATACTATCCTTGTCTCAGTCATGGCTGTCAACAATGAAACAGGCTATATTTTGCCGATTCAAGAAATTGGTGAATTGCTAAAAGATCATCCTGCTGCTTTTCACGTTGATGCAGTCCAAGCCGTCGGCAAGCTCCCCATCTATCCTGAAGAATGGGGAATCAATTTCCTGAGTGCATCAGCTCATAAATTCCACGGTCCAAAAGGGGTTGGATTTCTCTATGCTGACCAGATGGATTTTGATAATTTCATGCATGGCGGCGATCAAGAAAACAAGCATCGAGCGGGTACAGAAAACCTCGTTTCCATTGTCGGAATGGCAACTGCCCTTTCTGAAAGTGTTGCCCATTTAGAGGAAAATCTTGAGCATGCCCAGCAGTTAAAAGATACTTTACTGGACAACCTAACGGATATAGACTACTACCTAAACGAAAGTCAGCCTAGCCTGCCTTATGTTGTCAATATTGGATTTCCAAACCAAAAGAATGATCTTATCTTGCTTCAAATGGATCTTAATGGCTTTTCAATCTCGACTGGCTCTGCTTGTACAGCTGGTGCTGTTCAGCCCAGTCATGTCCTTCAAGCCTTATATGGCCCAAACTCTGAGCGCCTAAAAGAATCCATTCGTATCAGTGTATCAGACCAAACTAGCATCCAAGAAATCAAACTATTCAGTCAAAAACTAAAAGAAATACTAGGAGGATAAGATGGCTTTTCAAACATCTGTTAGCTTAGCAAACTGCGACTTCACCTACTCACTCCATCCAAATGTTAAGAAATTTACCTTACGGGACAATACATTTGCTGAAACAAAAGTTGGTAATTACGAGCTTTCTCGTTTACTCGAAGCTGTTCCCAATAGTGGCGATGGATTCTTGCTTAAAATTATCATCAATAAAGATCTAAGCGGAGTTAAAATCAATATTACGGACAAGTCTGGTTTAAGATTAGTTAATATCTTCAAATCAGAAAAACACCATATTATTCAGCAAAAATTCTATTTCTTGATGGATAGTTTAGTTGAAAGAGACATTTTTGAAAAAACACCCCAATAAGCGAAATTCTAAGAATTTTGCTTATTTCTATTATTTTATCTATCTTTATTAGTATAATAATATTTTGTTCATCAAATTAGTTGATTTTTTCACAAGCTTTCTATAGAATAGAAGATAGAAAGGTCGTGATTTTGTGAAAACTGAAAAAAGCAATTCTATTCCACGTGCTACTGCTAAACGGCTCTCCCTCTACTACCGGATTTTCAAACGATTTAACGCGGAAAATATTGAAAAGGCCAATTCAAAACAAATCGCAGAGGCGATTGGAATCGACTCTGCGACTGTTCGGCGTGACTTTTCTTACTTCGGTGAGTTAGGTCGTAGAGGTTTTGGCTACGATGTCAAGAAACTAATGAATTTCTTTGCCAATCTTCTCAACGACAACTCGATTACAAATGTCATGATTGTTGGTGTCGGAAATATGGGCCGTGCTCTTTTACACTACCGCTTTCATGAACGGAATAAAATGAAGATTGTAATGGCCTTTGATACAGATGATTATTCTGACGTCGGGACCACCACAAATGATGGAATTCCTATTTATGGAATTTCTCAAATTAAAGAAAAGGTCCAGGAAGGAAACGTAAAGACAGCCATTCTGACAGTGCCGAGCGTTAAGGCACAAGAAGTCGCATCCATCTTGGTTGATGCTGGTATCAAGGGAATTCTTTGCTTCTCCCCAGTACACCTATCTGTCCCCAAAGATGTGGTTGTACAATATGTGGACCTAACCAGCGAACTCCAAACCTTACTCTACTTTATGAGAAAAGATGATGAGTAAGGTAAGAAAGGAAACAGGCACTTTATGAAAAAACCGATTATCGGTATAACAGGAAACCAAAGGGATATTCCCAACGATCAATTTATCCATATCAGTTATACTTCAACTGGCTTTATCGAGGGAGTCAATAAAGTTGGAGGAATTCCAATTATCTTGCCAATTGGTGATGAAGCCTTAGCTCACACCTATATCACTATGATTGATAAACTGATCCTTACCGGTGGACAAAATGTCCATCCTCATTTCTACGGCGAGGAACAGACTATCGAAAGCGATGATTATCTGCTTCAAAGGGATCTATTTGAACTAGCTCTCATCCGAGAAGCGCGGAAGCAAAACAAACCTATTTTTGGTGTCTGTCGTGGTACTCAGCTTTACAATGTTGCTATGGGTGGCACACTTCACCAAGACATCGAGAATCACTGGCAAGATAGCACTGCTCAATACACTACACAGACTATGGTCACTAAAAACGGCTCCATCCTCCATGAATTATACGGACCTACTTGCCAAATCAACTCATTCCATCACCAAAGTATCAAGGATCTAGCGAAAAATCTAGAAGTTATAGCCTACGATCCTCGGGATAAGGTCATTGAGGCTGTTACCTCAACTGATGGGAGTCCATTTCTTGGTGTGCAGTGGCATCCAGAATTTCTATTTCCCACAAGAACGGGGGATTTAGCCTTGTTTGATTATGTGGTTCACAAACTTTAGATCAAATCCGTTTTTTCACGATAGCTATAATAATTATTTTTTGAAACGATTAAATGATCTAAAAGAACCAACCCCATTAGTTCACAAGCTTCTCTCATGTGTTTGGTGACCTCATCGTCATTCTTACTTGGTAAAGTCACTCCAGAAGGATGATTGTGTACAAGTATAATAGATGTCGCCAAATGTTTGAGCGCATAATGCAAAATCTCGCGCGGCTCAGCCATACTTCTAGTTACCGTTCCTACAAAGATTGTCTGCTGATGGATGATCTGGTTTTGACTGTTGAGATAAATAGCAACCAAACATTCCTGCTTTTTATCTCCCAATTCGACCTGCATTTTGCGAGCTAGTTTTTGACTTCCAAGAATTTGCTCCCTCTCCAGCACTTCAGCCTTATTGATACGGCATCCGAGCTCAATAATGGCCTGCAACTCAACAGCCTTCACAGGACCAATTCCTGAAATTGTCTGCAATTCTTGCAAAGTCAGATATTTTAAATCATTCAAACTAGAAATCGATGATAATATCCTTTGAGAAACTTGAAAAACAGTTTCTTTTTTGCTGCCTGTTCGCAAAAATATAGATAGCAATTCCTGATTACTAAGTTTATCCGCTCCTTCTCTTATCAGCCGTTCACGCGGCATCATACTTATGTCATCCTGCAATGAAATACGATACATATCAACCTCCTTACTTATTAATTCGATATTAAGTAAAAAAAGAACCTAAATAAATGAACTACACCCCAAAGGTTAGACACAAAATCTATCGATTAGGCGAGTTTATTTATTTAGGCTATTTATTATTAATTGCTAAATCTTATCATATTTGTTGCTTGCTGTTGTAACAGCCTCTCTAACGGATGTAGACCATTGTCCCTTGATGGCACTATCTAAAGTATCATTAATCCCCTTGATAGCCAACTTTCCTTCCTTTGCAACTTTACTAATCGCTTCCTTAGATTTGGTCTTAATACCATCACTTTTACTAAGAATATGTGGAGCATAAACGTTTGTTATCAAAGATTTTTCAATCTGTTTTTGAATAGCAAGCAGACGAGTTCCTAAATCATCGAAATTTCCTACAGTAAATACACCTGTAATATCCTCAGTTAATGTTGTTGCCATTTTAGTATCACTTCCTTTTACTCTCTAGTTTTATTATTGTCATCTGCGGCTATTCTCCTACGTAGATAAGCCTCCTCTAACTTATCATCTAGATATCGTCTTTCTCGTCGGAAATTATCACTCTCTTTTAAAGATTCTAATTCCAATATTTTTTGGGCCTGCATCAAGGCATCTTCCGATAACATTTGGTAAGATTCCATCTCTCTATTAAGAATCCTATAAAAATCTTGATCCGCATCAGTAGATTTCAAATAATGCAAAGTTTCTTCGTACTTTTCATCAAGAATATTTTGTATGGCACGACGCGCAGTTTGAAAATAATCATTTCTTTCCTCAAATTCTTGCAACTTTTCTCGATGCCGATCTTCCAATTCTTCTAATTCTTTAGTTTTCTTTTCGACTTCACGTTGTGCTACTTCAAATTTCTCCATTGATTGAATTCCCCTGCTAAAGCTATGTCTTCTTCGAGTTTTTTGTTTATACCAGCTGCAATTTTATCTTTTAATTTAGTCATTTCGTCTAATATTTGACTCGCTTTGTTGAGCTTATTTTGTAGAGAGATTTCTACATTTCCGACAACACTATCATGCGTGACACCACCAGCTGCAAAAGCCGATCTAATTTCATCAGGACTGAGACTACTGATCATAAACGGAGACTTGGTCGTTTCAAATAAAGACTCAACTTCTTCTACTCCTCTTTGTTTCTCAATCTTAATCTGATCCAAAACTTGCTGAGCAGCATTAACAAGAGCATTTGCACCAATGGTAGCCTGCTCACTGTCTAAAAAAATTTGTTCGTTGCTATTTAGGCCGCCTCCGCTTTCTGTGAGTAAGCTTTTCATGCCATAATACCGCAACATTCTCGTTTTTGTTTCTAGGATGAGGGCATTCGCATTTCCTTTTGCAGTATTGGTCACAACATTGCCATTTTCATCAATGAGTTGACCTCTATTATTAAATCTCCAAGTATTATAACTATGATATTTATCCCCCAGACTATAGATCTTATCTGCCTTTTCTTTCCAAGAAAGTTTATCATCCTGTAAAATTCGTAAAGATTCATCAACAAAACTAGCATCTGTCATATTGACATAAATGGCAACGCCTGTTTTATTCCCCAAAATGTTCCCCAAAAACATATCATTTGGATTTCTAAAGTTACGAAATTGCTCTGGATGCGCCTGCATATAGGCTATTTCTTCTTCCGAAACAATATTATGAATATCTGGACCATTAAAGCCAACATTATTCCATCCCATTTTTAAGGCAGTATAAAGTGCCATAGACTCTCCCAAAGAATGACCATTCTTTGTTATAATGGCATTGGGATTTTCTTTACGAACCTTTTTCTCTACTCGCTGGGCAAACTCTAATGCTGTTTTTGACTGAACATCTACAATGTTTTCGACAACTTCCTTTTTAACACTATCGTTAAAATGTCCTTCTAGAATGCCTTTGCCCATCCCTGAAATTGAGGGGAGACCTGTTATCATTTTATCCGTAAAACCCATACCTAGATTTTCAATGTCATTCAGGACATCTTTTTTGTCTCCAAAATTGGTTCCAACATAAGAAACCACTACCTGACTGTGGTCTACGTTCCCTTGATTATCAACAGGAGCAACAGCCATTGCTTGCATGCTGTTTTCCGTTGGTTCAGCAGAGTTTCCAATAGCATCAATGACTTGGAATTGACGGCCGTTTATATCAATAGGATCTCCAATTTTTATTTGCTGTTCACTTTTATATTATTCTGGATAAAATTTATACACATTACGTGCTAATTCTTTATAATCTTTTTCAGTAATTTTCGACATATTATGTACCTAAATTATATATTACTTCAATTCCTTCAAGTGTCTCAAAATCAGTCGGTTTTTCCTTTTTCATTAAAGTCTTCTCACCTTTTTTATAGACTAAACTATAGCCATTATCATAATTGTCATCTAAAAACGAACTAATACTAATATTATCATTCACTTTTAGAAAAACACTTCTAGACTGGGCAAATTCTTTTCTAGAGACATCTGTGAACTCAATTTTATTAATCCCTTCATAGTTATTCACTAAAAACAAAGCTAGATTTTTTTCTTGTTTTTGAACTTCTTTTTTCTCTTCTTCTGTCAATGTAACTTTCTCTTTCTGTCCTGTTTTTTTCTGCTGACTACAGGCGCCGAGTGTTCCCAACCCTAAAACTCCAATAAAGACTATCAAAAGTAACTTAGATATTTTCATAAATACTCCTTTCTTTATGCAGCGTCATCAATAACTTGAAATTGACGATTTCATACCTCAATTATATTATCTTTCTATAATCAATTTACTTTTCCTCATAATATATCACTTCAATCCCATCAAGACTGGTTAATTCCGTAGAATTTTTCTTTTTTATTAAATGAAAATCACTCGGATCATAATCAACAGAATATCTTTCACTATCATCGTTAAATATAATTGGTTTTATATAACTATCATCATTGACAATAACACTTATTGAATCTGCTATCCCTAATCCTCCCCTGTGAAATTTATCAAACTTAATCTTTTTCACATCCTCGTAATGATTCACCAAATACAAAGCTATTTTCTCTTCCTCTTTACGAAGTTCCTTTTTTTCTTCTTTTGTCATAGTAACTTTCTCTTTCTGTCCTGTTTTTTTCTGCTGACTACAGGCACTGAGTGTTCCTATCCCTAGAAACCCAATAAATACTATCAAAAGTAACTTAGATATTTTCATAAATACTCCTTTTCTTTATAAATCTCAAAATCTTCAACTATACTACCTATAGCATATTTTAATAAAAACAATCATATATCAAGCAAATTTGTTCGTTCTTTGGTTCAAGTNGTAAGCCTCTTTTGCTAATTTATTATGATTTTTATCTGAAATGGAGATCACCTTTCTATCTCCTCATAATATTTAATCTCAATATTTTTTAGATTATCTAATTGAGTTGGCGGATTCTTTTCATTCAGATGAAAGTTCTCAGGATTATAGCTAATAATATACTCGCCACTTGGATCTCCTAAAGTAATTGGTTTTATATAATTATTTGAATTTATCTTAACAGATATAGAATCCCCCGTCCCAAAACCACCTTTATAAAAATTTACAAATTCTATTTTTTTCACATCTTCATAATGATTCACCAAATACAAAGCAATTTGCTCTTCTTCTTTATGAAGTCTCTTTTTATCTTCTGCTGTCATTATGAAATCAAACTTCATTTCTGCTGTTTTGGACTGGCTACAGGCAGTGATATTTCCTAAACATATAAATGTTATAAAAAATATTAAAAGTGATTTATATATTTTCATGATAATTTCCTTTCTTGACTAAAAGAGTACCATACTAACATAAGTATAGCACAATCTAATAAAGAAGGCATATTCTTTGAAAGCGTTCTAGTATCTGTTCGTATATTATTTTAGTTTTATCAATTAAAAAACGAAGTAACAAAAGTTACTTCGTTTTACAATATTTCTTATTATAGCTGCATTTGATTATAAGATTGACTGAAAGCATCTAAAATATCTTTTGGTGCCTTGTCATAGTCAATCGTACTTTCAAGCGTACCTTTGACAATGGTTCGACTGGTTGCTGCCGCATCTTCACATGTGACTAAAGTGATCTCAGCAACTCCCTCTGTGTCATTGATGACATCCACGCGCTCTGGCGCGACACTTTCTATACTAGAAATCGTATAAGTATAGATCTTATCCTTATCCGTGATATAGATTTTCATCCCTATTTTGGCACGATCTAGCGGTGAAAAGAGCATGTCACTGGCTCCAGTAATTCCAAAGACGTGGTGGCTGGCTAAGGCATAGTTTCCTTGTCCCATTTGTTGATCTTCTTTCATAGTGCCAGCACCATAGTAAAGGCCAACATTATCCAAACCTTTGAAAATTGGCAGATTCATCGAAACTTCAAGAATTGAAATGCCACCGATAACTGGCAATTTTTGAGCCTGCCACTGAGCATTAATCACCGCTTCTGTAGAAAGAGATTGGACATCGCTAAACTCGAAACTTGACTCGACTGCCTTATTCTGCTTGATTTCTTCCTTAGAGACCTTGCTAACCTGGTATTGATTCGTGTGCCAAACCATGATCATATTTCGGATAGACGAGTTGAAAATCAGAGCTAGGGAAACTAGAAATAAAAGGAAAACCGCGCAGTTAATGATGAAATTTCTGAGCTTGAATTTCTTCTTAGATTTCTTCACATTCATCCTCCTCTTACTCTACTTCTTCCTCATCGTCTTTTTCATCAGGCGCAACCGTTGTAAAGGTAACAATCTGAGCATTTTGGTCCAGACGCATAACCTTCACTCCCATAGTTGAGCGGCCTGTCTGAGAAATATTAGCCACACTGGTACGGATAATGACACCTGTATTGGTGATAATCATCAAATCTTCTTCGCCAGTGACGGTCATCAGACCAGCGAGAGGTCCGTTCTTATCAGTGATATTGGCTGTTTTTATCCCTTTACCACCACGGCCCTTGGTTGGATACTCGCTAGCAAGAGTTCGCTTACCATAGCCTTTTTCGGTAATGACAAGCACTTCGTCTCCCTCAGTAATCACACCTGCTCCAACGACCTGGTCGCCGTCCCGCAGATTGACTCCGCGAACACCAGTCGCACTACGGCTCATGCTCCGAACAGCTGTCTCATTGAAACGAACAGAATAACCAAACTTAGTACCAATAATAACGTCTGCAGCGCCGTCCGTCAGAAAAACATTGATTAACTCGTCTTCATCTTTCAAATTCAAGGCCTTGAGACCGTTTTGACGGATATTAGCAAACTCTGTTACGCTGGTTCGTTTAACCACACCTAGACGGGTTGTAAAGAAAAGGTAGGAATGATCGCTACTGTCCTGCTGGACGTTAATAATGGTCTGAATGTTCTCTCCTTCATCAAGCTTCAAGAGATTGACCACTGGCAAGCCCTTGGCTGTCCGGCCGTATTCAGGAATTTCATAGCCCTTGAGACGATAGACTCGGCCTTTGTTAGTAAAGAAGAGCAGTCTATCGTGAGTGCTCGTTGAAACCAGCTCTTTGACGAAGTCATCATCTTTGACACCAGTTCCTTGAACACCGCGTCCACCACGTTTCTGAGCAGTGAATTCAGCCTGATTCAGACGTTTGATATAGCCTTTATTAGACAAGGTAATCAAAACATCCGCTTCCTCAATTAAATCTTCATCTTCAAGTGAAAGAACTTCTCCTACCATCAGCTCAGTTCGGCGGTCATCCGCATATTTACGCTTGACCTCGTCTAACTCTTCCTTGATAATAGCGACAACGCGCTCTGGCTTAGCCAAGATATCAGCTAAGTCCGCAATCAAGGCAATCAGCTCGTCATACTCTGACTGAATCTTATCGCGTTCCAAACCAGTCAGACGACGCAGACGCATGTCGAGTATAGCCTGACTCTGGCGCTCAGACAGCTCAAATTTAGCCATCAATTCAGCCTGTGCTTCTGCATCTGTCTCGCTATTACGGATGATGCGAATCACTTCATCAATGTGATCCAGCGCAATCAGCAAACCAGCTAAGATGTGTGCTCGCGCTTCCGCCTTTTCTTTATCAAAGGCAGTCCGTCGAGTCACCACTTCCTTTTGGTGCTCAATGTAGGCCAACAAAATCTCACGCAGAGACAGAATCTTCGGCACTCCATTTTGAATGGCCAGCATATTGAAGCTGAAATTGGTCTGCATCTGAGTCAACTTGAAAAGGTTATTTAGAATGACATGGGCAGAGGCATCACGGCGAACCTCAATAACAAAACGGACCCCTTCACGGTTGGACTCATCACGAACAGCTGTGATACCGTCAATGCGTTTTTCCTGCACCAGACGAACGATGTGCTCATGGACCTTAGTCTTATTAACCATGTATGGAAACTCGGTTACGACAATTCGCTCTCGGCCATTTTTCATCTCTTCGATTTCAGTGCGAGAACGAAGAACAATTGAACCCTTCCCTGTTTCATAAGCCCGGTGAATACCAGACTTACCCATAACCAGTGCACCTGTTGGAAAATCTGGTCCAGGCAGGACTTCCATGATGTCACGAGTCGTTGCTTCTGGATTGTCCATAACCAGCTTAACAGCATCAATAGACTCACCAAGATTATGAGGTGGGATATTAGTCGCCATCCCAACGGCAATCCCTGTCGCTCCATTTACAAGCAAGTTAGGAAAGCGAGCAGGAAGAACTACCGGTTCTCTCTCGCTGGCATCATAGTTGTCAATATAGTCAACAGTGTTTTTATTAATATCACGAAGCATCTCCAGAGCAATCTTGCTCATACGTGCTTCTGTATAACGCTGGGCAGCGGCCCCGTCTCCGTCCATCGAACCGAAGTTTCCATGGCCGTCTACCAGCATGTAGCGATAGCTCCACCATTGAGCCATCCGCACCATCGCTTCATAAATAGAGGAATCGCCATGCGGGTGGTATTTACCCATGACATCCCCTGTGATACGAGCTGATTTCTTGTGAGGCTTATCAGGCGTAACGCCTAGCTCATTCATGCCATAAAGAATCCGGCGATGAACCGGCTTAAGACCATCGCGAACATCTGGAAGAGCCCGAGCCACGATAACACTCATTGCATAATCGATGAAACTGGTCTTCATTTCGCTGGTCAAATTGACATCTACTAAGTTTCTATCTTGCATTAAAAAATGCCTCATTTCAATATTAAATCACTATCTCATTATACCACATTTTAGCTATATTTTCAGTATTTAAAACCGAATATAAAAACGTTTACATAGCCTTTTAGGGGTCAAAATACCACGGTGAGCCGTGACAAACTGTATCAAAAGTGGTAGAATGTAATTGTATGGGGAAAACCCCAAAAATAATAAGGAGATGTTTAGAAATGACTGCTACTAAACAACATAAAAAAGTCATCCTTGTTGGTGACGGTGCCGTAGGTTCATCTTACGCTTTCGCGCTTGTTAACCAAGGAATTGCACAAGAGCTTGGAATTATCGAAATTCCACAATTACACGAAAAAGCTGTAGGTGATGCGCTTGACCTTAGCCACGCCCTTGCCTTCACTTCACCTAAAAAGATCTACGCAGCTCAATACTCTGACTGTGCAGACGCTGACCTTGTTGTTATCACTGCGGGTGCGCCTCAAAAACCAGGTGAAACTCGTCTTGATCTCGTTGGTAAAAACCTTGCCATCAACAAATCAATCGTAACACAAGTTGTTGAATCAGGTTTCGATGGTATCTTCCTTGTTGCTGCTAACCCAGTTGACGTTTTGACTTACTCAACTTGGAAATTCTCAGGCTTCCCTAAAGAACGCGTTATCGGTTCAGGTACTTCACTTGACTCAGCTCGTTTCCGTCAAGCACTTGCTGAAAAATTGGATGTTGATGCTCGTTCAGTCCACGCCTACATCATGGGTGAGCATGGCGATTCAGAATTCGCTGTTTGGTCACATGCAAACATCGCAGGTGTAAACCTTGAAGAATTCCTTAAAGATACTCAAAATGTTCAAGAGTCTGAATTGATCGAATTGTTCGAAGGTGTTCGTGATGCTGCTTACACAATCATCAACAAGAAAGGTGCTACATACTACGGTATCGCTGTAGCCCTTGCTCGTATCACAAAAGCTATCCTTGACGATGAAAATGCTGTACTTCCACTTTCAGTCTTCCAAGAAGGCCAATACGGTGTGAAAGATGTCTTCATCGGTCAACCAGCAGTTGTTGGTGCACACGGTATCGTTCGTCCAGTAAATATCCCATTGAACGATGCAGAAACTCAAAAAATGCAAGCATCTGCTAAAGAATTGCAAGCAATTATTGACGAAGCTTGGAAAAATCCAGAATTCCAAGAAGCATCTAAAAACTAATCAGAAAAAACATCTCCTGATAAAAAAGGGGGTGTTTTTTTGTTATCTTATGTGGAATCTATCAGAAAAAATATCAATTAAATAAGGAACAATCAGCTCTCCCTCTAAGTCCTCCAAAGAAGAAAGCCAAATAAAGTCTGTATGCTCTTCTGGATCCAATAGGATATCGCGCTGCTCTATAATCTTAGCCTCATAAACCAAGCGTGTAAAAACAGCATTTTTTCTTGAGTCAAACTGACTATCTTCATGAATGATCTTATCAATCCGAATCTTTTGATTAACCTCTTCCATAGCCTCGCGTAGAGCTGCTTCTCTGGGGAGTTCGTTCTCTTCTACGCTTCCGCCAGGAATATCCCAATAAGATGGATAAACATTAGGAAGCCCACGCTTTATTTTTGAGCGTTTGATCAGCAAATACTGCCCATTCTTCTCAATCAAGGTATGGGCGATTAACTTCACCACCATAGCTGTCTCCTCTCTTAGAAAACAAAAAAGGACTCTCTCGAGTCCAAGCTTCAGTCATCCACCCTGAGAGAATCGAACTCCCATCTCAAGAACCGGAATCTTACGTGATATCCATTACACTAAGGGTGGCAACTTATTTATTATAACTAATTTTTCACAAAAAAACAAGCCTAAATAGCTCCTTTTACGAAATTTCTAATCTAGATCAAATCAAAAAGATTAACTTTCAAAGAAAGTTAATCTTTTAATCTCTTATTTCTTTTCAATATGATCTGCTAGTTCTTCTTGGGCTTTTTTGTTAGATTCCAACGTTTTTTCTTGCCATTTTTTCTTAGCTTCTTCATATTCTTTGGTCGTTACAATCTCACTTCTGAGTTTTGTATATTTAAAATTGAAGGGAGATCCCTTGATTCCAACGAGTGAATAGGCACGACTGAAAGGTTTGGACTTACTTACAGAAGGACTACCGCCTCCTGAAATGGTCGGCATGATAATCCCACTATCAAGCAACCAAGCTTGTGCATCCGCATATTTTTCATAGCGAACTTTCACATCTGTTGTTTCAGCATTTGCTTCTTCCAACATCTTAGTATAAGTGTCCAAGCCCAGCTCTTTCATCTTGTCCATATCTTGGCCTGGCTCAAAGCCAAAGTTTTGCAAGCTAGCGCCATTATTTACATTTAGAGTATCTAAGTAGGTAGATGGGTCTTGATAGTCAGCTGACCAGCCCCCTGTATAGAAGTCATAGTCCTTTTGAGCTGCAGTATTTGCAAAATAGGTGATGTTGTTCAAATCATCCACACTAATCTTCTGCAGGTCAATCACTACATTTTCTGCACCCAAGGTTGATTCAATTGATTGTTTTACTGAACTTGCCCATTGGATACTCACCTTGTCAGCCTGGTCTACAGGAAGGTCCAAATGAATTGGGAATTGAACTCCCTTAGACTCTAAAGCTTCCTTGGCTTTAGCGAATCTTGCCTTAGCTTTTTCTGGATTATAATAAGCATCTTGAGCATCTGTCAGATCGATATTCGCCCATTCTGTACCATAATTCACTAATTTAGAGGAAACGACTTGGCCAAATGTTTGATCGCCAATTTGAACAAATGTTGGTGGAACAAGCGTATTTCTCAACAGCTTGGTAGCTCCATCTTTACCATTACTTTGCGCACCATAAGAAGTCCGGTCAAGGGCAAAATTGACGGCCTGACGGAAGTCCTTATTTAAAACCGCTTCTTTTGTTGCATTCTTTTGATCATTACTTGTTTTGGAAGTGTGATTGTATGATTGACGGTTGAAGTTGAAATTAAAGTAATATGAGGTCGCATCCTGTGGGCTATAAAGGATATTGTCCGCATATTTCTTCTTAACTGCCGCAAATCCTGAAGTATTCGGATAGAGACGGGCACCACTATAAGCACCATCACTGAAGTTGCGAATTAAAGATTCTTGGTCTGATCCATCATAGTAGGTTAATTTGACATGTTCTAGACTGACCTTGTCTTTATCGTAATAATTTGGATTCTTAACGAATTCCATAGACGATTTAGAGGTCAAAGATTTCAAAAGGAAAGGACCGTTGTAAAGAATACTTGATGGATCAACAGAACCAAAATCTTTTCCTTTAGACTTCAAAAATTCTTCATTGACAGGGAACAAGATATTATTCGTAGTTTTAGAGTTCCAATAAGGCTCTGGGCGTGTCAGCGTGTATTGAACAGTATAATCATCTACTGCCTTCACTCCGACTTTTGAAAAGTCTTTTTCGTCGCCTTTGACATAGGCATCCAAGCCACTAATCGAGTCTTGAATCAGGTAAAGGGCTTCAGACTTCTGGTCAGCCACATATTTAAGTCCAGTCACAAAGTCTTGAGCTTTCACATTTGCAACTTCTTCGCCATCAACATTGAACCACTTAGCATCCTTACGAAGCTTATATGTGTAAGTCAGGCCGTCTTGAGAAACTGTCCATGATTCTGCAAGAGAAGGAACTAGATTTCCATATTCATCATTTTCCAAAAGACCATCTACAAGGTTTGTAATAACGTCTGATGTAGTTGCACGGTTAGTGGTCAGGTAGTTCAAGCTATCTGGATCACTGGCATAAACATAAGAATATGTAGTTGTGCTGGATGAAGATTTGCCACAAGCTGACAAGAATACTCCTGCACTGAGTACCACTCCAGTAGCTAAAAGCATTTTTGATACTTTCATAAATACACCTCCAAAAATTGAGAGAAAAGTCCAAGAATAAGAGGATCGGAAATAAAGATAAGCCCTTATTTTATTTAGTATTCTCTTAGTTCAATTTCTATGTTATATTTTATAACATAAGCTATTATACCAGAATTCTGATAAAAAGTAAATAGAGGAATCAGAGAGTGATTATGGAAAATTTCTGAAAACTACCTCCAACCAATCCAATTGACAAATATACAGATTAAGCATATAATAAACTCAATGTAAACAAACGAGGAAATCACCGTGAATTCTAATTATATTACCCGCCTCAAGCGCTCCGAGGGACAGTTAAGAGGCATTCAAAAAATGATTGAAGAGGACAGGGAATGTTCAGATATTCTCACACAGTTATTAGCCGTCCGCTCCAGCGTTGACCGTGTTATTGAGATGGTTATTACTGAGAATTTAACGGATTGCCTAGAAAATCCATCTGATGATCCGAAAAAGCAAAGGGAAAGAATAGAGAAAGCTATTCATTTTCTGGTAAATCGAAAATAAGAAGAAGAGGAAAAAAGGATTCAAGCAACGACTTGAATCCTTTTTATCTTTTATTCCGTCTCTCCAGACCAAGCGTTCATGCCACCTGATACGTTGGTCACATCAAAGCCCTGCATGGCAAGAAATTGGCAAGCAGTCGCTGAACGTGCACCTCCTTGGCAAATGACATAGTATTTGTAGTCAGGATCCAGCTTTTTATAGCCAGTTTCCAACTCACTAAGCGGAAGATTTCCAGCATTTGGGATATGACCCGCTTGAAATTCATGTCTTTCGCGCACATCTACGATGGCCAATTTTTCAGATTGATACTGCTTTTCTAAGTCAGCCACTGATATAGTTTTCATTTTTCTACTCCTTCTGGTTTTACCATTTTATACAAAGCATAAGCTCCGTCTAGATTTTTCACTGCAAATCCTGCTTGTTTTAAGATTCGCTCGGCAATATAGCTGCGCAGACCGCTGTGGCAGCTCACGATATATTCTTCTTCCTTATCCAGCTCAGCCAAGCGTTCTCTGAGTTCATTCAGAGGAATATGGACTGTCTTGTCCGCCTTTAAGCGTCCTTGCTTAAATTCATTGAGCGTCCGAACATCTAAAAAGACTTTCCCGCTTGCCAACTCGTCTTCCAGCTGGTGCCATTGGATATTTTCACTCAAGCCTTCCGCTAGATTCATAGCTGCATAGCCCAGCATATTGACCAGATCCTTGGCTGAGCCAAAAGGTGGTGCATAGGTGAACTCCAGCTCTGGCAAATCAAAAATCGTGAGATTGCCCTTGATAGCTGTCGACAGAATATCAATCCGCTTATCAACGCCTTTTTTGCCCACACCTTGAGCACCATAGATTTTTCCAGTTTTTGGCTCAAAGAGCAATTTCAAGGTCAAGTCAGTCGCACCTGGATAGTAGCCTGCATGATCCTTACCGCTGACATGAATCGCTTGATAAGGCAGCTGATTTTGCTGAAGGAAACGCTCGTTCAGGCCTGTGGAAGCGGCTGTCATATCAAAGATACGCACAATAGCCGTACCAATGCTTCCCTTATTCTTCCGCTCCAAGCCAGCAATAACATCTGCTACCTGACGACCTTGTCGATTAGCAGGCGAAGCTAGGGCAATCAGGGCATCTTCACCAGTGATTTCCTGCTTGACAAGGATAGCATCGCCGACTGCAAAAATATCTTTCTGGCTTGTTTCATAATGCTCGTCGACCAAGATGCCCCCACGAAGACCAGTTTCAATCCCTGCTGCCTTAGCCAAGCTATTTTCAGGCTGGACCCCGACAGAGAGAATGGTCACATCTGAAGCCAATTTTTGACCATCTTCCAAGACGATTATTTTGCCATTTTCTTCGAAGCGAGTAGCTGACTGGGAAGTAATGACCTTCACTCCCTTGTCCGCTAATTCAGCTTGGACAAAAGCTGCCATTTCCTCATCCAGCGGTGGCAAAACATGCGGCGCTTTTTCTACGATTGTTACATTCAAGCCACGCTTGCGTAGATTTTCAGCCGTTTCCAGACCGATAAATCCAGCACCTACGACAACAGCCTCTTGTGGCTCTTTATCCAAGGCTAACATGATCTGATCCAAGTCTGGAACATTGCGCAAAGTGAATACATTATTTGCTTCTGAAAGTCCTTCAATCTCAGGAATAAAAGGCTTCGCCCCCGGTGAAAGAATCAGCTTGTCATACTGCTCTGTGAACTCTGAACCGTCATGAGCCACCGTCACCGTATGATCTTCAGGCGAAATTTTCACCACCTCATGAAAAGGTCGCACATCCAAGTTAAAACGCGCCTTGAGACTTTCAGGTGTTTGAACCAAGAGAGCATCTCGCTCAGCAATTTCACCAGAAATATAATAAGGCAGACCGCAGTTCGCAAAAGATACAAAAGGACCTTTTTCAAAAATCACAATTTCAGCATCTTCCATCATCCGTCTTAAACGTGTTGCCGCAGACATACCGCCTGCAACTCCACCAACGATAATAATTTTCATTGTTTAACCCCTTCTACTTAATGGTTTTCCCTGTCCAAGCGCTCATACCACCGCGGACATTTACAACATCATAGCCCTTTTTCTTCAGCTTTTTCGCTGCCATCTTGCTCCGCACGCCTGAATGGCAAATAACGTAAATCGTCTCCTTTTTAGCTGGAGCAAATTGACCAATTTGGCTCAAAGGAATATTCTGGGCCTCTTTGATATGTCCTCTACGAAATTCGGATGGTGTCCGTACATCAATTAGTTGGATATTGGACTTCAATCGCTTCTCCAACTCATCCGTTGAAATACTATCTATTTTTGTAAAAAAATGAAACATATTTTTTCTCCTTTATACCCCTATAGGGTATATTAAAACACTAAGAAGAGAAAATGTCAAGGAAACGATTTCAATTTTTACCAAAAATAAAAATCCCGATCTTGAGACAGGGATTTTTATCAATAATGAATTATTTCGCAATTGGATACACTGATACTTGTTTCTTATCGCGACCTTTACGTTCAAAGCGTACTACACCTTCAACTTTTGCGAACAATGTATCGTCTCCACCACGGCCAACGTTAACACCTGGGTAGATGTGTGTACCGCGTTGACGGTAAAGGATAGATCCTCCAGTTACAGTTTGTCCGTCAGCTGCTTTAGCTCCAAGACGTTTTGCTTGTGAATCACGTCCGTTTGACGTTGAACCTCCACCTTTTTTGTGGGCGAAAAGTTGCAAGCTTGCAAGATTCATTTTTAACATAGTGTTTTTCCTCCGTGTTAGTTTTCTGTGATAACTCTGGTTTGGACGAACTCAGAAGAGTTCTCCGATAAGTTTGCCATTCCCAAGAAAAATGATTCAAAGAAAAGCTGAGTCATTTCTCTCTGATGCGGCGGAATATCCATAGGGATTTCTACTCGTAAATATCCGCCTTCTTCTTCGTTTAATTCTAGGATTGGTTCATAGCCTGCAAATTTTTCAATTGAATTGATGAAATTTATGGCAAGCGTAGAAACCGATGCACACACGACATCAAAGCCGTATTCGCCACTTCCGGCGTGTCCAGTAATTTCCGCACTCCTCAGCTCGCCATCTTCGGCTTTCTCAAAGACTGCCTGTATCATGTGTTCTCCTGTAAATTAAGCGTTGATTGCGTTGATGACAACTTTAGTGTAAGGTTGACGGTGACCTTGTTTGCGGTGGCTACCTTTTTTAGGTTTGTACTTGAAAGTAACGACTTTCTTTTGTTTTCCTTGTTTTTCAACAGTTCCAACTACAGTAGCTCCAGAAACAAGTGGAGTTCCGACAACAGTTTTATCACCACCAACAAGAACAACTTCGTTAAATGTCACTTCTTGACCAGCTTCAACATCCAATTTTTCAACGTAGATAGCTTGACCAACTTCAACTTTAACTTGTTTTCCGCCAGTTTTAATGATTGCGTATGTGCTCATTATGCACCTCCTATGATTTATTGGGGTTTCCCCGTATTTTTGTGAAGACTCGCCTAGCATCGTGGGACGAACCACTTTATACTCACTATGTGAGCAACGATGTTCGAGCGGTTGCACAGGCCGTGCATAGTCAACATTCTTAGTATAGCACTTCTACTAACCTTTTGCAAGTAATTTCATTTAATGAAAACGGATTTTCCACTAAATATCCTCATTCTGTACTTCCATTTATTTAAAATATACAATCTGCCCTTCTTGATTGACATACACCTCAATAGCTTTCGGAGGCTTCAAATGTTTTTTTGCTGATCTGGCAAGACTTTTATTACTATCTGAAACATTAACCTCTCGCTCTTTTCCATCAACGTTAATAGTAAAGGTAATACGAGAATAGGTAGACTTACTTCTTCCAGTCTCGGTATCAACACCAGTCACTAAAGCCGTTTTTAGCTCGGTTATCTGATTAGTAAAATAATGATAGCGCCAAATACCATTGGTCATTCGATAGCCTTCATAAGCAGGAAAGATAAAAAACATAAGAAGAACGCTAATTATTGTAACAAAAATAGCTCTGCCCGTACCTTTTTGGCTTTCACATATAGTATTCCATTTATTTCTCATGGCCTTCTTGACAGAGCCAGCTTCCTTAATGTCTTTATGATATCCCCAAAATAAGAGAGCATACAAGCTTAGGAAAATCTGGAAATGAACTAAGAGACCAATAAAATAAGTCCAACTGGGAATTCCAAACAGCAAAGCATTATCTTGTCCATCTTTCCAAGACAATGCTCGCATGAGCCCACTTAAGAAATAATCCCACTCGTTCATAAATATCCCCTTTTATCTTCAGCATCAATGGAAATAGCTTCCAGATTCTTTTAGCAGAAAGATACTCCGTAAACTCTTATAACAAGTCCTCAATCAGCTCATCAACTTCATCAGTCTCTGCCTGTGGTCTGATTTCTGTAATCATGATGCCTGCAACAGCGCGTTCTACCAAGCCTTCAACATCTAAGCGAGCTTCATACTGCTCGGCATTCTTGATTTTTGGATTGGTTTTAGGCCGGTCAGGCGCAAAAATAGTACAGCAGTCTTCAAATGGCTGGATAGAGATTTGGAAAGTATCGATTTTTTCCGCAATCTCAATGATTTCCAGCTTATCCATGGTCACGACTGGACGGATAACTGGTGTATTGGTTACAGCGTTGATAGCCTGCATACTCTCGATAGTTTGACTTGCCACCTGACCAAGACTTTCTCCATTGATAATGACTTGACCGCCCCGCTCCTCCCTAATCCGGTCTGTAATGCGCATCATAAAGCGACGGGTCAGTGTCATCAGGTAGGCTTCAGGAGCCTTGGCTTTGATCTCCTCCTGAATTTCTGTAAAAGGAACTTCGATAAACTGGATATTACCGCCAAATTTAGTCAGTTTTCTTGTCAAATCTTGAGCCTTTTTCAACGCGCCTGGACTGGTGTAAGGCGGACTAGCAAAGTGAACCGCCTCGATATCCACACCGCGCTTGAGAGCCAGATAGCCCGCCACTGGTGAGTCAATGCCGCCAGACAGCATGAGCATACCCTTGCCTGAAGTTCCAACTGGTAGTCCCCCAGCACCACGAATCGTCTCATAAGAGATATAAGCCGCTTCTTCACGAATCTCAACGCGCAGCTCAATATCCGGCGCTTTCATCTTGACCTGAACATTGGGAATGGCCTCAAAAACAGCATCCCCCAATGTCTGATTAAGCTCGCGGCTATCCAATTCAAAACTGTGGTCACTGCGCTTGCTAGAAATCTTAAAAGTCATGCCCTCTTGATAGACTTCCTTCATGATAGATTGGACAGCTTCGATTAGGGCTGGCACAGATTTTTCAACTTTGTAAGACGGCGAGAAATTCTGAATCCCAAAAATCTGCTTGAGCGATTCAGCGACCGGCTGATAGTCTGTTCCATGCAGATAGACATGGGTCCGGTCGCGGTCAGCCTTGACATGGACCTGCGGATAGACTGACAAAACAGCCTGAATATTGCGTTTGAGTTTGTTGATAAAGCGCATGCGGTTCTTGCCCTTGGTAGAAAGCTCACCATAGCGCACCATAATTTCTGAATATTGCATTGTTTACCTTACTTTTCTGGTTTTTTCGTAAATGATTTTAAAAGTTGTCAAAAACTGCTCCATCTGGCTCATATCATTGTCAAGATCCAAACTGATACGGACAGCGGTCTGAGCGAGAGAATTTTCGACCCCCATAGCGATGAGGGTTCCCGCTGGCTTACCAGCCTTGGAAGAACAAGCGCTGGTCGTCGAGATATAAATCTCGTAGTCTTCAAAAGCATGGACGACAACTTCCCCGCGGACCCCCTTGATACCAAAGGTCAGGATATGAGGCGCAAAATCTTCCATGGCTGAGAAAATCACCACATCTGGATACTTCTGCAGCTCTTCAAGGAGAATCGCCTTCATCTGTGCCGTCCGCTGGGCAAATACTTCTTGCTTTTCCATGGATAGACGCAGAGCTTTGGCTGTGGCAGCAATGCCAGCTAGATTTTCTGTCGTTGAGCGCTTGTTCGACTCCTGGCCGCCACCTGTCAAGAGAGGACTGATTTTCTTGCCAGACTTGATATAGACAAATCCTACGCCCCGAAGACCGTGAAATTTGTGACTGGAGAATGTTGCAAAATCCACGCGATCCGTCAGATAAGCAGTTGTTGGAATCTTCGTAACAGCCTGTACAGCGTCTACATGAAAGGAAATAGTTGGCTTATCTGCTAGCAGTTCAGATATCTTATGAATGGGCTGAATACTGCCGATTTCGTTATTGACAGCCATAATAGAGATTAGAGTGGTATCTGGTCGAATCAACTCCGCTAGCTTATCTACCTCAACAAAACCAGACTTATCGACTGGTGCAAAATCGACTTCAAATCCCTGACTCTGCAACCAGAGAGCTGATTCTTTAACCGCTGGATGCTCGATGTTAGATACAATGATGTGTTTGCCAAAAGGAATCTTTTCAAAAGCAACTCCCTTAAGTACCCAGTTATCCCCCTCTGTCCCTCCAGACATAAAAAAAATCTCCGACGAAGACTTGCCTAAAAGCTCTGCTATTTGCCGACGAGAGGCTTCTAAGAGACGAGTCGCCTGACTGCCCAAACTATGCAAGCTAGAAGGATTGCCCCAGATTTTAGAAGCCACTTCTGTGTAGGTGGCCAGCGCCTCTGGATAAGGCTTGGTTGTCGCTGAATTATCTAAATAAATCATCTTTTTCCTCTGTATTTATCAGTAAAAATCAATACTCCTATTGTAACACGAAACGAGCCTAGGGACAAGAAAAGGGCGCAGTTCCTACCTGATAAATTTAGGAACCGGCCCTGAAGACGATTACTTCGCCTCGCCAATCATATCTAATTTTTTTAAATAATCCTCAATTAGGAAAGCTGTCTCTTCAATTGATTTATCTGTAATATTGATGACCTCCGTCTGATATTTTCTAAAGACTTCTTTGGAATAGTCTAATTCCTGATAAATCTTTTCCAAATCTGTGTAACTGGTCGAGTGGGACAAGCCCAACGAATTAAGACGGTTGCTACGAATTTTGGCTAATTTTTCTGGCTCACAGACCAGACCGATCATCCTACGCTTGTCCACCTTGTCTAAAACTTGAGGAAGCGGAACTTCTGGAATCAAAGGCAAATTGGAAACTTTGTAGCCCTTATTGGCCAAAAAAATGCTGAGAGGAGTTTTTGAAGTCCGTGAAACTCCTAGTAGAACTAGATCCGACTCCAAAAACCCCTGCGGAGATTTGCCATCATCATACTTTACTGCAAACTCAATCGCTGATATTTTATTAAAATATTCCGTATCCAAACGGTGCAAGGTTCCTGGTATCTCAATCGGGCTAATCCCAGTCTTTTCTCCTATGATTTCAAAGAAAGGGTGCATGAGATCAATGTAGGCTAGCTTGTGGTTTTGGCTAAATTCTCTAGCTAGTCTAGCTAATTCTCCATTTACCAAGGTACTGATGACCAAGGCATCATCTTTTAAAGCATCTTGCAAAATTTCCAGCAATTCTTGCTCCTTGTCTATAAAAGGAAAACGGTAACTATTATTAAATGTCAAATCTGGATACTGCGCACTTACAGCTGACAAGAGTCGCTGCGAGGTTCCTCCTAAAGAATCCGAAATGCTATATACAATAATTTCTTTCTTCATTGTCACTACTCCTGTCTCTTTACTTCCGCTTGGCGCGCTTCCTGAATGATATAGTCTAGCAGGGCTGTCTTAGTCACCGTTCCTAAAATCTTGCGCTCATTATCTTTCTCTACCACAGGCAGGGAGTCAATGGCAAAATCCTGCAAAAGAGCGGCCACCTCTAGTATATTCATATCCTTATGGCAGGTTCTAAGATGAGGCATCCGCGTCATACAAACTGCAATAGGCGTTGTTCCTATACTACTGGATAAAGCCGCTCGTAGCAAATCCTTGCGCGAGACAATTCCTAAGAGTAGCTTCTTTTTATCAATGACATAAAGAACATCCGCGTCATACATAAAGAGCCTTATCACCGCATCCTGTATGGAAGTGTCTTGAGACACCAAAACGGGAGAAATCATAATATCTTCCGCTTTCTTGCGAAAAGTATCAAAGAAAAACAAGGTTTCTAAATCATTCCCTGAATAAGTATAGCCAACCTTTGGCGTCGCTTTTAAAATGCCAACCAGCGTCAAAAAGGACAGGTCTGAGCGTAAGGTTGCTCTAGAAATCTCCATCAATTCCGAAATCTTTTCCCCGCTGACGGGCTGCTCTTTCTTGACAATGTCAACAATCTGCTTTTGACGTGCTGATAATTCCAATACAATATGTCTCCTTTTTAGAGATAGAATACTTTATTTTCATATTTTTCTGTCATATTATATCATATTTTTATCTTATATCAATGAAATATAACGTTTTTTTCCATTGACAAATATATGTGATGTATATTAGAATATAAACCAGATATATATGACACATTTTTATCTATTTGGAGGTAAGATATGACAAAATGGATTTATTCCTTTGAGGAAGGACGAGCCGATCAAAATGCTCTTCTGGGTGGTAAAGGGGCCAATCTGGCTGAAATGACCAATTTAGGATTGCCAGTTCCGCCGGGATTTACCATTACGACGGAAGCCTGTATGCTTTTTTTAAATAAGCCTTCCTTTTTTGAAGAAACATTAAGAGAGAATGTTTTGCAGGCTATTTCGGAACTGGAGCAAAAAACCGGCCAATACTTCTCAGGGAACGAAGAGGAACAACTGCTAGTCTCTGTGCGTAGTGGTGCCAAGTTTTCTATGCCTGGTATGATGGATACGATTTTAAACTTAGGATTAAATGACCTGCGAACCCAAACCTTGGCTTCCAAAACCAATATGGCTTTTGCTTACAACTGCTACCGCAGGCTGCTCCAGATGTATGCAGATGTCGTTTTCCAAATTCCAAAAGAAGACTTCGATCAGTTGCTCTCCTATTTTGAGAAGAATGCTGGTAAGACTGCCAACGACTTTAGTTTGGAAGAGCACCAAGCTCTCATTGATCAGTACAAGCAACTGTATCGCGAGCATTATCAGACTTTTCCTCAAAATCCTAAGGAACAACTCTTCGCTGCTATCAAAGCCGTTTTCCGCTCTTGGAATAACCCACGCGCCCAAGTCTATCGCAAGCTCAATCAGATTCCAGAAGATTTAGGAACCGCCGTTAATATTCAAGTCATGGTCTTTGGCAACTTTGATCAAGAAAGCGGAACTGGAGTCGTCTTCACTCGAAATCCAGCAACAGGTCAAAAAAGCCTCTTTGGCGAATTTCTTTTAAATGCCCAAGGAGAGGATGTCGTTGCTGGTATTCGCACACCCGAGCCCATTCAAAATCTGCCAGAAAAGATGCCAGAAGCCTATGCTGCTTTTGAAGAATATGCCCACATCCTTGAAGATCACTATAAAGATATGCAGGATATCGAATTTACAATCGAAAAGGGCAAGCTCTATATCCTGCAAACCCGTAATGGTAAGCGAACAGTCAAGGCTGCTTTGAAAATCGCTCTGCAATTAGTAGAAGAAGGCAAAATAGACAAGTCCGAGGCCATTCGTCGGATTAGCCCTGCTCATATCAATCAGCTGATTCACCCCGTCTTTGATGAAAATAAGCTCCAGCAAGCGACAATTTTAGCGCAAGGATTGCCAGCCAGTCCCGGTGCTGCAACAGGAAAAATTGTCTTTACTGCCAAGCGAGCCAAAGAACTACATGAAGCTGGCGAAAAAGTTGTGCTGGTCCGCCAAGAAACTTCTCCCGAAGACATAGAAGGAATGATTGTCAGCCAAGCAATCGTCACTAGCCAAGGTGGAATGACCTCACACGCGGCAGTTGTCGCCCGAGGGATGGGAACCTGCTGTGTCGCAGGATGTGGAGATCTACTTGTCCAAGAAGATAGTAAGACCATCCAGTGCGGAGATATTTTGCTCAATGAAGGAGATATTCTATCCGTAGATGGTCGGACTGGTTTTCTTTATCTGGGTCAAATCCCGACGGTCTCTGTAGAAAATGATCAGGATCTGCAGCTCTTGCTGACTTGGGCTGATGAAATAGCTAAACTTACAGTCCGCGCCAATGCTGAAACGATTCAAGATTTGCAAACCGCTATTAACTTTGGAGCGCAAGGCATTGGACTGGCACGAACCGAGCATATGTTTTTCGGTGAGGAAAGAATCCTGCAAATGAGGAAATTAATTCTGGCCGAAAATGAAATAGAAAGACGGGAAGCACTTGCCCATCTCCTTGATTACCAAGCAGAAGACTTCTATCAGATGTTCCATACTGTTGGCGAAAAGCCTATGATTGTCCGCCTACTGGATCCTCCTATGCACGAATTTCTCCCTAAAGACCAGCTGGAAATTGCCCTGCTGGCTGAAAAGCTCAATAAAAAAGCTAGTCAACTAGAAAGAAAAATCACGCAATTGCAAGAAACAAATCCTATGCTAGGCCATCGCGGCTGTCGCTTGGGAATTACCTTGCCAGATATCTATAAGATGCAAATAGAAGCTATCTTTAGCAGCGCGATTCGACTGCAGCAAGAAGGAAACCCAGTTCATCCTAAAATTATGATTCCGCTGATTGCTACAAAATCAGAGCTTGTCTATCTAAAAGAGTTGCTCATCAAGCATATCGAATGGATTTTCAAAAAGTATCAATGCCCGCCATTCCCATATGACATCGGAACAATGATCGAACTACAGAGAGCCTGCTTCATTGCTGATCAGCTAGCTGAAGAAGCCGACTTCTTCAGCTTTGGAACCAATGACTTGACGCAGATGACTTTTGGCTTTTCAAGGGATGATATCGGAAAATTCCTCAATGATTATAAAGAGAAAAAGTTGCTGACGCAGGATCCCTTCCAAAGCCTTGACCAAGATGGTGTCGGCCAATTGATGAAATTGGCCATTGAAAAAGCTCGCCAAATAGATCCAACCTTGTCCATCGGAGTTTGTGGCGAAGTTGGCGGTGATCCAGCTTCCATTCCTTTCTTACAAGAAATCGGAGTCACTTATGTCTCCTGCTCCCCTTATCGAATCCCAGCAGCTCGGCTAGCTGTAGCCCAAGCTGCCCTTAATTCTGAAACAACTCCAAAGTAGCTCTAACATTTTGATAAAACCAACAGCTCTAAGAGGCTTATCTCTCCGCCTTTTGGAGCTGTTTTCCCTTCATTCTTTTGTGTGCGTTTTCATTTAAAAAATTCAGATTTTTGGAAGACTTTTCTAAATAAAAGACGTATAATAAATTAAGAACGAAAAGGAGCGACTTTTACATGGAAAACTATTCTCGCAAAGAAAAAAATAACAGCACTTCAAATCGAAAACCAGCTAGTCAGCATATTAAAACTGGCTTTTCTGCCCTACAAAAGACTATTGCTACAATTGCCAGTCTTCTATCAATCGTCATTGCTTGCTTTACCATCATGAACCTTATGAACAACAATGACTCAAAATCAAAAACTGATACAGGCAACTCGACTACGACTACTACCATCATCAAAGAGGTAGAAAAAGAGTCTACATCTGTTAGCTCGACTCCAACAGAAACTTCTGTTGCTACTGAGACCGAAACATCCTCAAGCTCTTCAAGCGCAGAAACGAATACGAGCCATACAACTCCTTCCACTGATAGCAGTTCGACAAGCCAAGACCAGCATTCAACAACAGAGTCCAGCACTCAATCATCCAACTAGGAACATTTGGAAGAGTGCCCCTTATCCAATCTGTCCAAGAAAGCCTGAGTGTCACTCAGGCTTTTTTCTATTGCCAACCTTATTTTACTATTTGAGAAAAATTCTTGGCCTTTCTCTGATTTTTGGAGCCAAAAAAGCTGTGAGTCCAAGAAGCCTCATAGCTTTTCCAGAAATCAAAGTTCCAAAATTTGATAATCATAGCCCAGATGAGTCAAGAACTTAAAAAGATTTTGGGTTGCGAGAAAAATCGTCTTTTCATTGGTATTGGGATGGAAAGTCATGATATCCTCTGATACAATGTCCTTGTCAAAATAGACCTGAATGTCTCGCTCTGGATTATTCAGAAGCCCGAAGGGCGATACCGTTCCTGGTGGCAATTCCATTTTTTCAAAGAGAGAATCCGCTGAAGCCATGCGAATGCGGTTGGCTGAGACCAAGTCTTTAAACAAGTCCATATCCAGACTTTTCTTGTCATCCATAATCAGAAGATAATATTGAGTTTTCTTCTTATTGGTCAAAAACATAGACTTAGTCCGGACTCCTTCGATTCCTTCGATATAAGAGTCAGCTTGCTCTGTTGTAAATGCAGGCGGGTGCTCCACCACATCAAAGGGGATCCCCAACTCTTGCAACTTGTTAGCGACTTGTTGATAAGCATCCATAGTTTTCCTCCTTTATTGATGGATAATCTTTTGTACTAATGCTTGCAATTCTGGCACCACTTCTGCCTCAAACCAAGGATTTTTCGCCATCCAGATTTGGTTGCGGGGCGATGGATGAACCAAGGGAAAAAAGTCTGGCAGGTAGTCTTGATAATGCTGGACCGTCTCGGTCAGCTTAACTGTACCTTTTTGATGCAGATAGTATTTCTGTGCATACTGGCCAATCAAGATAGTCAACTCAATATCTGGTAGGAGCTCTAAAATCGGCTGGTGCCATTTGTCTGCAAAGCCCTTGCGAGGCGGTAAATCTCCAGACTTGCCATGCCCTGGGAAATAAAAATCCATGGGCAAAACCGCAAAATATCCAGACTGATAGAAAGTTTCCTCATCAACACCCAACCATTCTCTCAAGTGATCACCACTCTTGTCCTTCCAGTAAAGCCCTGCCTGCTGGGTTTTCAGCCCCGGTGCTTGACCAACAATGTTAATCCGAGCATTCTTAGGCGCCGCAAAGAGTGGAGTGATCCCCTGTTCTGTGAAAGCTTTATTCTGTGGGTCAGCTATAATGGCCTTGGTAATATCTTCTATTGTCTGCATCATATTTCCTCCCTTGAAAAGAAACTCACCTGGCATAGCCAAATGAGTTCTTATTTTATTTGATCAATTCGTAAATGGCTTCAGCATAAATTGCAGCCGCGCGAAAGAGATCTTCTACATCGATAAATTCATTGGCTTGGTGCATAGTATCGATATAATCTGGGAACATAGCGCCGTAAGCGACACCACGTTTCAAGAGGCGTCCAAAGGTACCACCACCGATAACTTGCTCATGACCTTTCAGTCCAGTTTGTTTTTCATAAACAGCCAGCAAGGTCTGTACCAACGGATCTTCCATCGGTACATAGTGAGGAGTATGTCCATGCTCAGACAAGGTCACTTTGGTCACTGGCAACTGCTCTAAAATATTTTGAATGGCTTCTGGACTAGTTCCCTTAGGATAGCGAATATTGAGGGCAATTGTATTGTCAGCCTTGTTTTCGTCAAAACGGAAAACGCCCGCATTCATTGACAGAGCTCCCATCTTCTCATCCACATGAGCAATCTTCAAGTTCTTACCCTCATGGTCATTTAGAAGAATATTTCCAGCCACATCTAGATAATCCTTAGCAGGACCCGCAAAGTCAAACTGCGTTAGGAATTTGGCCAAATAGGTTGCACCATTGACACCAGACTGAGGAGAAGCACCGTGCGCAGACTTACCGATAATGGTCACAGTGACTTGATCATTAGCTAATTCTTCATATGTAAAGTCTAGCCCATTTTCCTTAGCAAACTGCTCCAATGTATCAACTAGATTTGGCAAGTGACCTGACAAGACAGCTGTTCCAGACTCAGGTACCATGTTTTCTCGCAAACCACCAGTAAAGCTATGTAGGCGTGCTGCGCCAGCATTTTCACCAGCAAAATGCAGGTACTCTGTGATATTTCCTTTTTCACCATTGATAATCGGAAATTCAGCGTCTGGCGAGAAGCCGAAATCCGGCTCAGGCAGACCTACATGAGCAAAGTAATACTCCATGTCTTTCCAGCCAGACTCTTCATCTGTCCCCACCACAAAGCGCACGCGCTTAGAAACCGGCAATCCCAATTCCTTGATGATTTTCAAACCGTAGTAACATGCCATAGTTGGTCCCTTGTCATCACTAGAACCACGAGCATAGAGACGGCCATCCTTAATCGTCGGTGTATAAGGGTCTGTATCCCAACCACTTCCAGCAGGTACCACATCCATATGGGCAAAGATACCCAGTTCTTCTTCTCCTTGACCAAAAGTAAAGTGACCAGCATAATTGTCCACATTTTGAGTCGGGTAACCATCACGTTCAGCAATTTCCAAAAACTTATGCAAGGCCTTTACAGGACCAGGTCCAAAAGGATGCTCCTTATCTGCCTTTGAATCATCCCGCTCTGAATTAATTTCTAAAAGACTGAACAAGTCCGCCAACAGAGCTTCTCTACGTTTTTCAACTTCTGCTTTAAAATCAATTGTCATTTTCTCACCTCTATAAAACACTTCGATTCAAACTATTTTTTACTCTATTAACGCTTTTCAATAATCTCGTCAACTGGTAATCGATAGCTAGGCTCTAGCTTGTCGTCTGTATAACCAACAGTAATCAAGAGTTCTGGACGGAAACGCTCATCAATCTCCAAAACTTGGTTGACTTTTGATTTATCAAATCCTAGGATGATATTTGAGCCAATACCTTGGTCAGTCAAGGCCAAAACAAGGTTCATAGCAACCAAACCCGCATTAAGGGCCAAGTAATCACTCTTTTGTTGGTCATTATAGCGAGCAAACTCAGCTGGTAAATTTTGCATGTAAAATTGCAGCTGCTCATCAGAAAAATTTTTTACCCCAGCGACACGCGCGATCTTGCGTGCCCGCTTAGCCAAATCCGTATCTGTAAAGAGGGCAATTGTCACTGGAGCTTCCTTGATTTGCTCTTGGTTAGAGCCAAAGGTAATACCCGCTAAAGCTTCATTTCGCTCACGCACTACTACAAACTTCCAAGGTTGACTATTATGAGCACTTGGTGCCAAGGTCGCAATTTCAATAGCTGTACGGACATCCTTAGGGTCTACCGGTTTGTCATTGAAATGCTTAGTCGCATGACGCTTTTTGTTTAATTCAAGAAATTTCATAATTGGTTTCCTTTTCTAATTTCTGTTACTCTTATTTTACCACAAATTGAAAGAGCTTGCAGATGTTTTTCACAAAGTCAGATTGCTATATTTTATAAAATGATTTCAAATAGAAAAGTCGGACAATACAAACTCAAGACAATACCATAAATTCCTTCTATTTCAAAACCAGATCCAAATTTTTTCTGGAGCTCTGCACGGATATCCTTCTCCAAATGTTCTTTATGTTTATCAAAATTCAGCCCCATCTGTCTTCAACTTTCTTTTTGTTTTACTTTTCAAAACAGCCCCATCACACACTTGGTCGCATGGAAAGCATTTTGCCTCTGCTTTTCTATCATTCAACTAGAGATTGTCGCAAGCATTAAGTTTGAGTACTGTTCTTCACTTCCTCAAACCATTTTTCAAATTCTAAACGTGGAAGCAATTCTTCGTCCTTATCATAACGACCTTCATAGCTATAGCGACTGTCAAGGCTGTTTTTCTGTGCATCATAAATCAACCACATTTCAGTTGGGTGTTCACGATTGTATTCTTGGCACAGCTTAACCATTCTTTCTATATCTTGTGCCCCAATTCTTAATAGACTAAACTGAATTTCATCTGAACTATCTATTTCATTAGGAAGGTAACCCGCAATATCATCTCTATCCAGATAATGATTATTAGTTTTAAAAAATACATCAAATCTATAAAAACCATCAGCAACACAATAAATAAAAATTTTATCTGCTTGATTTTGGACATATTCCATAGCTAATGAAACCATGTCAATCTGGATTTCCATAAATTTCTCTTCAAATTGTGTCATATTATTCTCCTACTGCTGCTCGCCTTTCACTTCCTCAAACCATTTTTCAAACTCGAGACTTGGAAGCAACTCTTCATCCTTGTCATAACGCCCTTCATAGCTATAGCAACTATCAAGGCTGTTTTTCTGTGCATCATAAATCAACCACATTTCAGTTGGATGTTCACGATTGTACTCTTTACAGATTTCAATCATTGCTTCTATATCCTTTATGCCTTCTTTTAACAGGACTGATTGTAAATTTGTATCAACACTTAATTCTTCAGGTAAATATTTATTTACTTCGTGTTTACGAACGATGTAGTCATTAATCTGATAAAACACGTTATAGCTATACAGACTATCTGCTATAGCATAAATAAAAATTTTATCTGCCTGTCCATGAACATACTCCAGCGCAAGTGAAACCATACTAGCCTGAACTTCCATAAATTTATCTTCAAATTGTGTCATCGTCATCATCCTATCTAATTCTTTTAGCTTTTCAAGTTAGTGGACACTATTCATAAAGCGCTCGACTTCTTCAACACGATTATAGAATCTGTATTGATTTCTATTCGTCAAAAAACATCAGCTATATCAAGTCATAATAGAAAGTGTCATCTTCCATAAGCCGGTCTAGAAGCTCTACTAAATTAGGAGCAATTTCCTTATCATAATAGTAGATTTTCCCCTTATTTTCAGCAGCAAATCCGATAGATAGCAGTGCTACTTCATTGCCTTCAAAGAAAACTAATTTATCATCTTCAAATTGATTGTAGATTTCAATATCTGGATAAAACTCAAAATCATGTTGCCTCAATCTAAAGTCTAATACTGACTCTGGATCCATGATACGGTTTATATTATCCACCTTGCTTTTTAGAAAGCCATATCCGACTTCTGCATAAAATTCTTTAAGGAGCTCAGGGATTTGAATGCCCAGCTTTGATTCACTATCCCTAATCTTATCTAGATTCACTGGATAAAATTGGTTCAACGGATCTAATTTAATCTTCTCAAACATCTAAGCTCGTCCTTCCAAATTCAATGTCATCTCTCTTCAACTTTTATTTTCTTTTGGTTCACCTATCTGAAAAAACTGCTTAACATCCTCTACGTAACCATACTTGTCATTCAAGTAAGCCAATAATTCTCGGTTATGGCCTTGGTAGTTATCTTCGCGACGTAATTCTTCGTACATTTCGATGAAAGGGAGGGCTTTGTCTTTGGCCAATTCTAACTCTGCTTCATAGTCATAGGCGACTTTTCGGAATTGGATGTTCACCAGTTCCCCGTCCTCAACTTCTAGCAAGGCATACTGGGCACGGTGATTTTTCAAGGCCAGCCAATCAAAATAGGGCATGCCAATCGAACCGGGATTGATAATTTGTTGCCCTTGGCTGCCATAGCGAAGCAACTGCTTGTGGACATGACCGTAAACTGCCACATCGCTTTCCGCATCTAGCAGTTGGTCAAATTTTTCTGTATCATTCTCAACTAACAAGTCACCTCCATAATTTTTGTCAGGTAAATTATGAGAGAGCGAAAAACGCAGGCCATCAATTTCTTTCTTCGCAACCATAGGCAGACTCCGTAGCCAAGCGATCTGATCGGGATCCATTCGCTCCATCAAATACTGCGCCATACGCAAGAGCTGGACTTCCTCTGGGTCTTCTAAGCCATATTGACCGTCTAAGGCCTCTAGGACACAATCATCCCAGTTTCCGCGGACAGTCGCTGTGATAGGAAGGTCTTTTAGCAAGGCTAGCAAATCATTTTCCCCAGGACCAGGGAGAAAAACATCTCCTAAAAGCCAATACTCTGTCGCTTCCTGTCTTTTAGCATCTGACAGAACTGCCTGCAAGGCCGTGGTATTCCCATGTATATCAGAGAGAATTGCGATTCTATGTTTCATATTATTACTTTCTATTGTTCATTTTCAAATGATTGTATTGATAATTCAAACTATTTACTTACAAACTTATCTATCCGCATGGGTACTACGTATATTTGCTTCAATCATTGCTCTGACCTGCTGGCGTTGTCCCTCATTCAGATTCAACTTCTGTAGTTGTTTTTCAATACTAAATTCTGAGGTATTGTATTTCTTATCATACATCTCTAATAATTTATTACGAAGAATAGGCTCACTAATCAAATGAATTTCTTTTAATAGCTCCTCTTCTTCATTTCCTTCCTGCTCCTCTTCTCCATTAAGTCTTTCAATCATAGAATTAATCTTCGCTAAGGCAAAATCACCATAAATATTATCAATCAAATTTTCCTTCATGATTTCTTGTATATTTTTAGCGAAAGTATTTTGTAAAACTTTTCCTTCTGAATATCCCGTTTCTTGATTTTTTTCAATCATAATCACATTTCCTGGTTTAATATCAGATAACATATAGGGAGAGTGGGTTGCGAAGATGAGTTGGAAGTTCATTCCTCCTATTTTGTTGATTTCATTTATATAGTTGACTAAAAAGTTTATTAAGCTTCTAGACCATTCGAGGTGCATACCCGATTCTAATTCATCCACTACTAATTGACATGTCCCTTGAGAGGGATTCATTTGTAACCACTTTACATAACTTATCACTTTTAATATATTTGTTTCACCAGTAGACATATTATAATAAAATTCATCTATTGCTCTAAAACTATAGTACTTCAAATCTAATGCATTCTTTTCTAATTTTTCATAGTCTAGATACAGTTTTTCAAATTCGATTCGATTATCAAAATTCTTTTCTCCATATCCAATCTCAACTATCCGAGTTTCCGTACTATCACTATATTCTTTAATATCGTAATTCTTAATAATTTGTTCGAAATTATTTAGAAAATCAACTAATAAATTCAGAAAGTCTTTCTTTTCTTCTTCTGTTTCTTTTTTTATTTTATCAAATAGGGTCAGATAATCACCATCTATAAAATATCTTTCAATTTCTTCATCGCTTAAGCAATAGTTAAAATCATTACAAATCTTCACAATTATTTTCAAAATGAGACAGGAGAAAAACTTTCTCTGTTCCCAATCATTTAAATATTTATCTGGAATATCATACTTATTAACTCCAAAACTAAATTTATATGATGAAGATACCAATCCTCGGAAATATAATTCTTCATAAGCTTCAAAGATACCATTCAACATATACCATTTAGAAGATTCTGCTAAGTGAACATCTAATAATGATACCCTTCCGAATCTTCCGCTTGGACGTCTATCTTCGTTCATGATATAATTCAACTTATCTATCTTTTGAGCATCACAGTATCCACTTATATCAACTTGATCCGTTGCTAGATCTTCTATAGTAATTGAATTTAAATCATACTTTTCACCTCTTAAATAAAACTTTCCATTAGTATCTAAATACACATAGAAAAATTGATTTATATCTTTGTTTTGATCTTCCGCACGATGATAATAGCCTATCAGATTTAAAATAGTGCTTTTTCCCACACCATTTATCCCAACTATTGGTGAAATATTATAAATAGACTCTCCATAAAAATTTTCAATATAATCTGGATTTTTATCAATTTTTAATTCATTCGTTTCAAAATCAAAATTTACTTTATATTCGTCTGAAAAATTAAAAATCTGATTCTTAAAAAGCTCATCATACTGTTTAATCACCAAAGCAATTAATTTCATTCTTCTTCTCCTACTAGTCCAATTTCTTTGCTAATATCTGTAACCATTTTTGAAAGTGGTCTTTTCCCATAATTTTCTTTGTCTGTGTAGTGACCTGTTATAAAACGATTCAACTCAGCTTTTCTCAATTCAAGATTTGTTTGATTTAAGATTTTTGACAAACCATCTCTATAACTATCTGTATATACTTCTTTTTTCCAAATCAATTCATTTACTACATCAATGTGACTTTGATATAGCTCCTCTATACCCAAAATACGAATTCCATTTTTAAAATAAATATCATGAGAATCGATTTTTATATTAATCTCATCAACAGACTTTGGAATGTATGTAAACTTTACATCATCGAATGGAAAACTAGTATCATAAGGACTATATTCTAAATCCTTATTTGATTTCACATGATTACAACTATAACAACTAGGAATTAAATTATAAAATGAAACCGCAAATAGTGGATAGCTGTCTTTTGAAAAAAAGTGGTCTAGTTGAGCAGTGTTTACTACTTTAGTCTGACAACTAATTTCTTGCTTGCAACCCGGACATTCTTTTTCAACCTCATCAATTACAAATAAGTCTTGATTACAATTATTACAATGAAGTATTTTATATGTTGAGTTTATATAATTACGATTACAATACGGGCATACCGAAATGTTCTTTAAATCAATTATTTTCCTCCTTAATCTCGAATCTATCTTTCCATAAGATTTTTTTAGATACTCTGCTAATCTAGATTCTTCATCTGCGAAATTATCTAACAATTCTTTAATATTTTCTAAAAATGAATACTCACCTGTCATTATCTTTAGAAAAGCATCCTTTTCACTCTCAAGTCCTGGTATATTATCTGTGACCCATTTATTTAATTCATTTTTAAATTCAGGATAATCTTGAAAATTCATTTTTTTATATAATTCCAAGCAAATTTTTTCAACTTTAGACGGATTTGATTTTTCTAAAGGTATCATAATTGACTCTCCATTCTGGTTCACTTCCTTCCAATTATACCACAAAAGACCGTTTTCACGGTCTTAGTTTATATATTAACCATCCAATTCTGCTAAAGGTTCTGCCACTTCTAACAAGGGGCGGGATGAATCTGTTTGATTGAGTTTTGCCTGCACAGCCTCCGCCACTGCTCGCGGTACGCCCACTTCGACGATTTCATCGACACTTGCTTCTTTAATCTTGGTCAGAGATTTGAAATGCTTCATGAGATTTTGCTTGCGTTTGGGCCCCAAGCCTTCGATGCCATCGAGTTGCGATGAGAAGGAATTCTTAGAACGAAGCTGACGGTGGAAGGTAATGGCAAAGCGGTGCACCTCATCTTGGATGCGCTGGAGGAGGAAAAATTCCTGAGAATTACGGGACAGTTCTACGACTTGAAGAGGATCGCCAAAGAGCAATTCATGGGTCTGGTGCTTGTCATTTTTTTGCAATCCAGCAATAGGAATATCAAGCCCCAACTGGTTCTGTATAACTTCTTTAGCAATATTGACCTGACCTTGCCCACCATCAATGACAATCAGATCTGGTGGCGTCAGCCCGTCACGAATGACCCGACTATAGCGACGCTTGATGACCTCTCGCATGCTAGCGTAGTCGTCCGGCCCTACCACAGTCTTGATCTTATATTTGCGGTAATCCTTCTTGCTAGGCTTACCATTGACAAAGACCACCATAGCCGATACGGGACTAGTTCCCATGATATTAGAGTTGTCGAAAGACTCAATCCGAACTGGTGTCGGAATGTTAAGGAGTCTCCCTAGATTTTCAATAGCGCCCTGCGTTTTCTCAACGGATTTCTCCAAAAGATCAAATTTCTGCTGGAGGCTGACCCGAGCATTCTTAATAGCCAGATTGACCAACTGTTTCTTTTCGCCTCGCTGAGGCTTGACTACTTTTGTATCCACCATGGCCCGAACAGCTTCTTCATCAATGTCTGCTGGAATTAAGATTTCATTGGGCTTGAGATGGGACTTTTCTTGGTAAAACTGGCCAATATAGGTCAGGAAATCTTCGTCGGGATCATTGTAATAGGGAAAAAGATTGACATCACGTTCAATCAGCTTACCTTGGCGGACAAAGAAGACCTGCACGCACATCCAGCCCTTATCCACATAGTAACCAAAAACATCACGATTCTGCAAATCCTTAGCCATGACCCTCTGCTTGGTACGCAAGGTTCCAATAGCCTGAATCAGGTCACGGTATTCAGCCGCTCGCTCAAACTCCATGGCTGCAGCTGTTTTATTCATTTTATCACGTAGCTCATCAATAATCTTGTCGTCCTGACCTTTTAGAAAGTCCGACACCTCCTGAGCCATATTCTTGAAATACTGGCTATCCCGCTTGCAAATCGTATGGGCTTCACATTGCCCCAAGTGATAATAAAAACAGACTTTTGCAGGTGGATTGGTACATTTTTTGAATGTAAAAATGCGATCGAGCAGGCGTTTGATTTCATTGGCTGCACCAACATCTGGATATGGGCCAAAATAAAGACCACCATCCTTTTTGACTTGGCGCGTGATGATCAGACGAGGATAAATCTCGTTGGTAATCTTAATAAAAGGATAGGACTTATCGTCCTTGAGCATGATATTGTACTTGGGCTTATTTTCCTTGATTAGATTGATTTCTAGGAGCAAAGCCTCAATATTAGACTCAGTAACAATAAACTCAAAATCCTCAATCTCGGAAACCAGAGCCTCCGTCTTGGTATCGTGGCTGCCACGGAAATAAGAACGGACCCGATTGCGTAGATTTTTGGCTTTGCCGACATAGATAATGGTACCGTTTTTGTCCTTGTGAATGTAACAGCCGGGACTGGTCGGCAACAGTTCCAGCTTGGATTGAATTAGCTTGTTTGTAGACATAATTTACAAAACCCTATCTTTTCAATAGAAATTTTTCATTTTCCTAGAACATGCACTTTCTTAACAATTCATTATCATTCTTCGTTGCAAATGTTTCTTTCTAGGCTGGTAGATCTTAGACTTACTTTGATTCTTGCGCCCTTTTTTCTAACATCTTCTTTATGAAATAAGGCATTTTGACATTCTCTCTACCCTTTTTCTCTATCAACTTTTTGACAAATTCAGGCATTTGAAGTTCTTCCGTTTCGCTTAAGATTTGATTACTTTCTTCTGAAGGGGCCAATTCGTCAAAGGTTGTTTCTTCTGGATGCATGTATCGAAGCTCTTCTGTTTCATGCTGACGAATAGTTGCTAATAATGCATCAATCAAACGGGAGTCTGTGTTCGGCATTGGTGGACGATGATAAACCACACCGAGTTCTTGGCACAATTCCTGACACTCCACATCATTATCAAACAGTACCTCGATATGTTCGCTGATGAAACTAATTGGGACAAAGATATAATGTTGCGGGTGGTTCGTTTGATCTCGGAGATATTCTAAGACATCTGGCTTGATCCACGGCAAGCCAATATCGCTTTCGCTCTGCCAGGTATTGGTATACTCAGATGGAGCAAGGCCTAGTCGATGTGCAATCAACTGTGAATTTTCAATAATCTGATCAATATATGGATCTTCAAAATCAAGCGCTAAAACTGGCACACTGTGAGCTGAGAAAATGACCTTAAAACTTTCATCTTTGACTTGCGTCTGCAAGATTTTCCTGATTTCTTCCTCCCAAAAGCCAAGCAAATCATCAGCTTGATACCATTCTTTGATAATATGGAATTTAATTGTCTGGCTCGTAATAAATTTTTCATACCCCATGACAGAGTAAAAAGAATAATGCGGTTCTAAAATCAAGCAAATACATTCCTCAATCCCGTCATCCTCCATCTGCTTAATAACATCTGGAATAAAAGGGCGAGAAAATTTATTAGCAAAATAGACAGCATACTCTCCCACTAAAGCTTCTTTCACCAGCTCAACTTCTGCCCGCGTGATGCGTTGCAGGGGACTGCCACCAATACGCTGATAATTATCATGAAGGTGCTGAATCTCCTGATCAGTAGGCCGCACACCACGACGGATATTCGTGAAAAATTCTGCAATATCCTCAAAAGTATAGCCCTCTGGCGATCCAAAGGTCATCATTAGAATAGCTTTTTTAGTCATAAGTTCCTCTTTTTGTATAAAATCCTCTGCTATTATAACATGATATCCCTTGAAAAGCAGATAAAAGGAATGTTTTCTAGCCAAATTTAAGAATTATTTGAATCTCAAAAAATTTTCTTCTTAAATTTGTTTCAATCAAACTAATTAGCCAATAAAAAATGAAGTGAGATGTAACACTCACTTCACTGTTATCTGCTATAAAGTTTTTCTACGGCGATGTTTCACTGCACCTGCGAGAAGAGCTGCACCAAGAGTCATTCCAAGGAAGGCTAGTTGCTCCGCTTCCGTTCCTGTATTAGGAAGGGCAACTGACTGGCTAGGCGAAGCTTTAGGAGTCGCTGGAGTTGATGTAGCATTAGTATTATTATCACTCTTTGGCTGAGCCTGAGCAGCTACATTAGCTGTCGGTTCAACCTGCGCAGTCTTCTCATCTTGAGAAGCTGAATTTGCATTCGAAGTCAGAAGCGTTTGACTTCCTGCACCTGCTGCAGCAAAATTAAGTCCACCATTTGCCTGATAAGTAGTTGTAGTAGCCGATGCTAGGGCTTGGCGCACTTCTTTTGGAAGAAGGTCTAGCAAATAATTGTAATTTGCTAGCAACTCGTTGTAGACTGTTTGCAAATCAATTAATTTTGCATTCTCAGTCTCAGCAACAACTTGTTTAGCCTTCAGGTCAGCCTCTGCTGTAACCAAGTCTTGCTTAGCTTTTTCCAATTGTTGTGGAGCTGTTTTGAGATCTGCAACTTTCTTCTGAGCTGCAGCTACACGATTTTGAGCAGCTACCAATTCAGCTTTGGCCGCTTCTAGTGCCTTATTCTTGTTTTCCTCAGCCGTCTTCAAAGCTGCGAGCTGATTCTTAGCCTCTACTAAGGTTGCCTGAGCTTTTTGCAATTTAGACTGATATGGAGAAAGGGCAGACGCGATTCTTGCTGTTGCTGACTTCAAAGCAGCCTTTTTATCTGACAAGTTTTGTTGAGTCAGAGCTAAGGCTTTCTCAGCAGCTTCAAGATTCTGTTTAGCTTTTACAACAGCAGCCGCACGATCTTTCTGTGCCTTGTATGAATCTGTCAACTGATTATTTAAAAGATTCAGGCTAGACTCTTGGCTAACTTTCTGCGCTTGCAACTCTGCCAAACGATTCTTCAAGGCTGTCACATTGGCACTTGAGGCAGCTCCACGACTGCCACCGCTGCGGAGAAGTTTCTCCATCGCCTCAACGGTTAGCAATGTGCCATTATTAACTCTTTGATTGAAATTCCGAACATTATGGAATCCAACTTCTGAAGTTCCGTATGGAGTTCCAAACTGATTTGGATGAGTGTCATAGGCAGCAGAGATTGCATTGGCCTTGTTATCCATCATTTGGACATAGTGACCAATTTGCGCAAAGACGTTAGGCCCCACCTTCATATAAATGTCATTAGCATCTAGTTGTCTTTCATCAGTTGGCAAGCCGTATTGAGCAGCAATCTTCTGATACAAGGCTTTTTCACTATGCCAGAAATTAACCGCACCTTGAGGATTGAAGCTGATGGCTACGTTTTCATTGCCAATCAGCTTCCCCATATGCCAGTTAGCCTTTTCAAAGTACAAGGTCTGAATTTGGCTGGCAACATTGGCATATGGATCCACCAAAAGTTCTGGGAGTCCTGCATTACGACGGTAGGCATTGATGGCCTTAACCAATTCCAAGGCCTGCAAGTTATTTTCCAAGCTAGCTGGGCTAGATGGATTTGAACTAACCGTGATCTTGAATTCATTCTGACCACGCTTGTAAAGGGCTAAAGCATCAGCTGCAGCATTTCTTACAGCTTCGTTGTTCGAATTATCTCGAAGATTCTCTAAGAATTGCGAATAGGTCGTATTCCGTAAATCAACCGGTGCTGTACTTGCATTTTTCTGTTCATGCACCAACTCTGTATTTGTTGCAGCAATCAATTGCTTGGTCTGCTCTAAGTTAGCCTGTGTTTGATTGATTTTGTTTTGGATTTCTGCCTGATTTTGTGGCGCAGCATTTGCTTCTTGTTCTGCTTTTGCTAGTTCATTTTTAGCATGCTCCACAGCTGTTTGAGCTTGATTTTCCTGATTTTTAGCAGTTTCCACAGCTGCAGTTTCAGCATGAACTGGTTCTTTGGCTTTGTTTAGCTCAGATTCTGCCACATCCACCAATGATTGCTGGCCAGCAATTGTATTTTCTTGGTCTTTAACTGCCTGACTTGCTTCTTGTACAGCAGTTTCTGCTTCTTTGACAGTTTCTGATTTTGCTGTTACTTCTTCTTCAGCTTTTTTAACACTGGTCTCTGCTTGAGAAATGTTTTCTTCAGTTGCTGCTTTTTCATTCTCAGTAGCAGTAGCCACTTTCTCTTGAGCCTCTGAAACTGCAGCTTTAGCTCCTTCAAGGTCTGCTTCAGCTTTCTTAGTTTGCTCTTGTTGCTGATTTACATTTTTCTTGGCAGCATCTGCTTTTTCCTTCGCTTCTGCTACATCCGCTGTCGTAATTGGTTTCTCGGTAACTGCTGTTGCCTTTGGTTTCGTAGCCGTTGACTCAACGAGTTCATCCGCTTTTACCTGATGGCTGAGCGCACCAGAAATAATCGTTGTCGCTGCAATGCCAGTTGCTACAACGGATTTACCAATTTTCTTGTCCATAGACATCTCCTTCTAATAGCACATGTATCATTTTACAATCAGTCCTATGCTATAATACTAACATAAAATGACTGGTTAAACCAGTCAAAACCATATCATTTAAATAGAAATTCTATTACAATTTTATGACAAAAATCGAACGCTCCATCCTAAGAATATAGAAATAGAGCGGATTTAAAGCATTTTTCGCCTCTTCCGCTCCTCATTTCCATTTATTTAGAAAAAATTTCTTTACTGCTTATTTGCTTCTGATGTCACTTGACTTTCAGGGGCTTTTTCTGAAGGTGCTGCTGAATTTGATTTTTCTACTTCAGGAGTGACTGGTGAGCCTGACTCTTCCACCGTCTCTTTAGGAGCCTCACTCGTTTTTTCTTCCTTATTCTCCTCAGTCGGACTGACCTCCGTCTCGTTTTTGGGTTCAGTAGGAGCTGGCTTGTTGGCTTGAAGCTGATTAACGAACGCTTCTGCTTCAACTAACAGGCCTGCTTTGTCCACACTCGGATCGGATAATTTATCCAGTAGAGCATCTACCTTGGCAAATTGCTCATCTGTCCCCTGTTGTTCCTCAAGCATCTTGTGGGCGGACATCAGCAAATTGTAAATTTTCAGATAGGTCTCTTTATCCTTAAGCGCTGCAGATGCTTGCTGTTCTTTTAAGGTTTCAACGATTTGGGTCAAGAACGTTTTCGTTTCTGACAAGATTGTTTCTCTATTTTTGCGACCTTCTTGCAAATCAGTACCAAGTGCTGCGAGTTGCTTTTGATAAGTTTCTTGCACAGTCGAATCCGTTACTTTTTCCAAAAGTTCTTGACCTTTTTGGAAGAGAGCTTGGAGAGTTTCTTCTGAGATTTCCTCTGTAGGCTGCGGTGCAAATTCTCCATACAATTCTTTCAAGAAACCATAGATAGCCGTCTTATAATTGTGGTCATCCAGCTTTTCGGTATCCAGAACCGTTTTATCCTTGGCTGAAGCAGCCTCGCCACTTGCCAGAGCCTTATCAACTTCGAGCTTAGTTTGATAGAGTTCCAAGAAAAGAGCTTTCAGGTCGACCGCTTCGATAAAGGCCTGAGATTTATAAAGCTTAAGCGTCAAATCAGCAACTTTCTTACGAAGTTCTGGCTGCAAACGAGCATCATCAACTGCAAGATAGAAAGCTTTAAGATACTCGACGGAAGTCACTCCTGTCCGGTCTTGATAATCTTGCAGACTTGCCAATAGCTGCTCAATCTCAGCCATCTTAGCTTCATTTTTTTCTACCTTAGCTGTCTGCAATTCACCGAGCAAGTTGGTTTTATTCACATTGTAGCTGTCTGTTTCCAAACGTTTGATCTTGTCAACCAATTCTTGATATTTTTTATCAACTTCTGTCAGCTCTTCCGTTTTCGCTTTCTCGTCAACATGAATGTAGTGCTTATCAAATTGATCTAGGCTTGCCAAATATCCCTCTGTTGAGTTACTTGGCAATTGCTTCATGGTTTCTACAAAATTACCGAGAGCTAGCTCGATTCGACGTTGCATGAGCAAGTCTTTAGCATAAATGGTTCGGCTAGCTGTCAGGAGAGTATCTACCTTTTCAAGAACAGCCTTTTCATCATAGCCTCCTGCTTGATAAGCTGATTGTAAGGCTGGAATTTTATTCTTCAAGCCCAGATTCAATCCTTTAGATTGGACACGAATGTAGTGGTTGTGATCGCCATGCGGAATGACAAACTGACCATTTTCAACCTGAATACTGTACGGAGACAGACCTGAACGCAGGGCTGTTGTATAAAGCTCGTTTAGGAAGTCCAGTTCTGGATTTCCAGTTTCTAAAGGAATCCGAACATGCTCTTTTCGAACAGCGTATGGATGGATATGTGTCGGATCGTAGTCTTGATCTGGGTTATTAAAGACAAAGAAGCCTTTTGAAATCTTGATCGCTTCACGCGGTACGCCATAAGTCTTGGAGATATAAGCGATTTTCTCTTCGTCACTGGCGTCACGAGAAAAACGGTCATATTCTGTGCTGACTTGACTGGACTGGCTTGAATCTTTGTGCTTAGCCAGATTGGCTTCTGCCGCTGCAATCTGATCTTTGGTCAAATCTTTTTTGAAGAAATAATGTGCATGGCCGCCGTGTTGGACAACGTAACCTTCCTCATCTTTTGAGATGACATGTTCAGCATGGAAACCATGGTCGTGCTCGTCTTTATCAGCTGGTTTGGCTGGCTGACTTGGATTTGCTGGTTGGCTAGGCTGGCTTGGTGTACTTACAATAGCCTTAGGATAAGTCTTCTGACCAGCAACAGGAATGTTCCGAGCTATTTCTTCTTCTAGGGCAGACAGTTGGCTATAAGGGATAAAGTGATAGTGATTTCCATGTGGAATGGCCACTCCTTCTGCGGTCCGTCTAACGATTTTGCTTGGATCAAAGACAAGACCATCTTTTTCAACATAGCGTTTTTCTTTTGGTGTGCGGTAGAGTTTCTCAAGTAAGGTTTGGTAACTTGATGGTGCATCTTCTGCTTTTTCAGCTGGTTTGGCTCCGTGCCCAGCATCTGATTGGACAGGTTTGGACGGTTGAGCTGGTTTAGCAGTCTGTCCCTTGTCAGCTTGATGCGCTGGCTTAGTCGCAGTTCCTGCATGTTGATTTTCCGATGCTTTAGCTGTAGGAGCAGAAGCTTCTCCTCCTGTATTAGGATTTTCAGCTGGACTAGCTACTTGCTTGCCTCGCTGCAAGGAATCCCAGTAGGCTTGGGCAGCCGCTAATTCACCTGGCGACAGATCACTTTTAGGAATATAGTGCATATGACCGCCATGTGGCACAAGGAAGCCATCTCCTGTATCCGAAATCACATCAGATGGACTGAAAACATAGCCGTCATCTGTTGTATAGGCGCCATTGCTCCGACTCGATGCAGTGCCTTCTGCTTGATAGGTTCTCTTTCCTGCAGCATAAGCGGCACTTGGACGACTGAAGTCTTGTGTTTTTCTGCTAACAGTTTGACCCGATTTAGCTTCAGAACTGCCTTCGACTTCTTCCTTGCTAGGATGAATCTGTCTTTGCCGTGCGATTTCATCAACTGAACGAACATTGCTGGTTTCTTTGGCATTTGTCAGATATAGGTAATATTTGCCTGCAACCTTGATAATATAGCCATCTTTTACTTGGCTGACAATATCTGACTCCTGCAATTGATAATTTGGATCCCGCATAATCAACTCTTCACTCAGAATTGCATCAAAGGGGACCTTGCCATTATAGTAATGATAGTGATCGCCATGTGAAGTCACATAGCCTTGGTCCGTAATCTTGACAACGATCTGCTCAGCAGTAATGCCTTCTTTGGCCTGAATCTGCTCAGGTGTCAATTTCTCGGCTTTTTGAGATTTATTGTCCTGCTTATTTGTAGATTTCTTTTCTACATAGGCCACTCGATTTCTTGCTTGTTCTTGTGGCTTATCTGCTTGATACTGCATGATCGCATAACCGCACACACCAAGTGTAGCTAGTGCCGCAACTGAACTAATAATATATTTCTTTTTCATACATCACCTCAATGTTTTAATTCTTTGGCTAAAATTTCTAAATTATCTTCTAAATTTTCAAGATAGGTCTTGTCATTTTCAGGATCTGCTTCCAGAGGATTCAGCACCTTTAGGTTGACTCCTGTCGCCTTCTTCAAGGTTTCAGCCAACTTAGAAGAAGCATTGCTCTCGACAAAAATCGTCTTGACTTTATAGGTCTTGATAAAATCTTGTATCTCCGTCAACTGCCTTGGACTAGGCTCTTGATCTGGCGAAATGCCTGAAATCCCTAATTGCTTGAGACCGAAACGCTTGGCTAGATAAGAAAAGGCCGTATGCTGGGTCACAAAAGTTTTTTCATCTAGCTCGCTAAAGACTCCTTGGTATTTTTGGCTCAGGGCCTTTGCCTTCTCTGCAAATTTTTGAGCATTTTTTTGATAGGTATCCGCATTTTTACTATCTAGCTTGGACAATTCTTGAGCAATGATCTGCGCCTCTTCTGCTACTTTTTCAGGATCTAGCCAGGTATGTGGGTCATAGAGGGTCTTTTCATCAATCCCTTCCTCCGTAGACACTTCTTCTAAGCCGGCCACCTTGTCCAACTGCATCCCATTACTGGCTTCTACGACCGCTACTTTGGACTTTTGTAAACTAGGATCCAGACTACCAGCCCAAGACTCCAAAGTCCGCGAATGATACACAAAGACATCTGCTTCATAAATAGCCGCTACATCACTGGCTGACGGCTCAAATTCATGAATCCCTGCGCCCGACTGAATCATCCGTACATCATTTAAGTCTCCCGAGACTTCTTTGACCATCGAATAAATCGGGTAAAAACTCGTGACAATATTGAGCCCATGTTTGCTACCAGCACCGCTTGCTTCCTTTTTGCTACAAGAAGCAAAGCCAAGTCCCAGTAAGACTAGGCTTAGAGCTATCAAAACCTTTTTGATTTTCATTTCAACTCCTTAACCAGTTTAGCAATCATTCAAAGAAAGAACTATTTTCAAAACATTCTTTCCCAAGAATTGCTTTCAAAAATAGCTTCTTTTATTAACTGGTTTATTAACTAGTTAAGATAATACTCCTTTTTATTTTTTCTGTCAAGAAGGAAGTTTGAATTTTTTCAAAAATTTTCCACCCCTTCATCCAATTAAAAAAAGCCACAAACGTGGCTTTGAGAAATCGATATCTAAATTTTGCTATTTTTATAGAAAGGACTAGTGTTCACTATCCCTACTATTGGCTCGAATTTCTTCCAACATTTTGGCTTCTTCGGCTGTACATTCATAGTTTTCCAGCAAGTCCGGACGACGCTCATAGGTTTTTTTCAGACTTTCATAGAGACGCCACTTGCGGATATTCTCGTGGTGCCCACTCATGAGCACTTCTGGAACGACCATGCCCCGATAGTCATAAGGACGAGTGTACTGAGGATACTCCAAGAGTCCAGACGAAAAGCTGTCATCCGTGTGACTGACTTCCTTGCCAATAACCTCTGGAATCAGGCGAACTGTCGCATCAATCATGGTCATAGCCGCCAATTCTCCTCCGGTCAGGACATAGTCACCTAGCGAAATCTCGTCCGTCACCAAGGTCTTAATCCGCTCATCATAACCTTCGTAGTGACCGCAGATGAAGATCAATTCCTCTTCCTGAGCCAGCTCCTCAGCATAGGCTTGGTCAAAGGTTCGTCCGGCAGGATCCAGCAAAATCACGCGCGGCTGCTTCTTTTCAATGGCGTCATAGGCATCAAAAATAGGCTGAGCCCGCAGCAGCATGCCCTGACCGCCACCATAAGGTTCGTCGTCTACATGACGGGATTTTTCCGCATTTTCTCGGAAATTGTGATAATTGATTTCCAAGAGACCTTTTTCTCGCGCCTTACCCACGATCGAGTGCTCCAAGGGCGCAAACATCTCTGGAAAGAGGGTCAAAATATCAATCTTCATCGTCCAGTCCTTCCGGTATCTCTACATCAACCCGGCCTTGCTCGATGTCAATGCTTAGTACTACTGGCGGAATGTAAGGCAGCAGCAAATCACGCTTACCTTTCCGCTTGACTACCCAGACATCATTGGCTCCTGGCTGGAGAATCTCCTTAATCGTACCTAGCAGAACGTCATTTTCATAGACTTCAAGGCCGATGATTTCATGGTAGTAAAATTCCCCATCTTCCAAATCAGCCAAGTCTTCTTCGGCTACTTTCAGACTAAAGTCACGAAATTTCTCGATGTCATTGATATGATACATGCCCTTGAACTTGATGATATCAAAGTTCTTGGCCTTGCGATGGCTGGCAATTTCCACGTCCATGACAAACTGGTCTTTCTTATCGAAAAGAGCCAGTTTATTGCCTTTTTTAAAACGCTCTTCCGCAAAATCTGTCACCGATAAAACCCGCATCTCACCTTGCAGACCTTGGGTATTGACGATTTTCCCAACATTAAAATAATTCATTTTTACTCCAGTTAATCTTTTTACTATTCGTTTTATTCTATCATTTTACTAGCTTTTTCTCAAGGCAGGCAGCTGGCTCAGACAGCGGAAAAGCCTATAAGTCAATGCCTTTTTCTTTGAGATTTTGCAGGCATTCCTCATAGTAAGCCGCGTCATGCTCGGGGTAAATAGGGCTCGCCACAGCCATTTCTTCCAGATGCACATAGGCTGGACAAGTCTTGCCACGATAGTCCCGCTCCAGCCACTCTGGGGACACACGATAACCTCGCTTGCTCATCTCCTCCATAATCAGCTCATGGTAGCGATAAAGCAAGTAAGGAGAGTGAGTAAAAACATAGTCAACGGTCGCATGTTTCTTGCCCCAGCCATTGCCACGAAGAGCGCAGCATTCCCGATGCTGACCAAGTAGCTGCGGACGGGGAAGCTTGGGAATCAATGCTTGATGCCAGAGTCTCATTCTAACCTCCATTTAGTAAAAACAAAGCAATCTTTTGTTGCTCCAAATAGCCTTTGACCACTATAAAACTTCATTTTAATAATCGCTGAAGCGTCTATGTTTGATTTCAAAGTCGAAATAATTCTCTTCCTGAAGCCGGTGGAAAATATCCCGATAGGCTTCTTCGTCAAAAGACTCCCCTCGATAAAGGATTTCAAAGCTAAGATCCTCATATTCCAGAAAGGCATTGGCTGAGCGGAAGCCCTTGCTCTGATAAAAATCCCAGCGAGCTTGACGCTGCTCAAGATTGTCACAGGGCTCATCTAAACGCTCGATTTCTAAAAGCATGGTTCGCTGATAAAAATTGACCAGCTTTTCAATGATTTCACCGCCATAGCCATGGCTACGCAGATGCGGCATAATCGCAAAGAAACTAACATAAAAGGCTTGATCATTGGAGATGGCAAAGGCAAAGCCAACAAACTCTTTTTCATGATAAAAGGCGAAAAAATTAGCATCTTCCTGATCCTCATATCGTAAAAATTCACTGAGAGGTATCCTTTCCTCTTCTGGGAAAGCTTCATTATTCAAGGCCTCTACCTTATCCAAATCTGGAAAATCTGCTGTAATGATCTGGCTGGTTAAGCTCATAAAATCACTCCTTTTCTAGTGATAGTATAACAAATTTTACAAAAGGGTTCAAAAAAGAGCCCTGAAAGAGCTCTTAGGTATTTATTTTTCTGAAGTGATGGTAAGATTCCGAGTTCTTAGGAACTACCGACAGTTGGTCCCGATTGGACTCCCAGCTACTACTTTACTATTTCACGTAAATTATCCAAATGTTGGTTATCCGTCACAGCCATAATGCTGACTCCTGCTGGCCAGACAAAGTCTGGAGTAAACTGACTTTCCAAAGGCTGATTTTTTGTCAGACGGTAGCCAATAATATTGAGATGATACAGCCTACGAGCATCTACTTCACGAACTGTTTTCCCGACCCAGCTAGCAGGCAGCTCAAACTCAGCCACGACTACATCATCATCCAACTGGAAAACCTCAATCGAATGGTTAAAGAGAATGGTCTTAGCCAATGAAATGCCAGCCTCCACTTCTGGCAGGATAACCAAATCAGCTCCCACCTTTTCCAGTACCTGCTGGGTTACTTCATCCTTGACCTTGGCAATGACATTTTTAACGCCCAATGCCTTACAGTGCATGACCGCTAGGACACTGGATTCCAGACTTTCTCCAGTCGCAACGACGACCGTATCACAGGAACCGACGTCTGCCGCCTCCAAAAGCTCCATATCAGTAATGTCCCCGATCACACCGACGGCAATCATGTCTTCATACTGATTGATTGTCTCTTCGTGATTATCAATCGCAATGATTTCTACATCTTGAGAAATCAAGGCCTCAATGATACTCTGTCCAAAAATCCCTAAGCCGAGGATTCCAACTGTTTGATTTGCCATTTCTTTTCTCCTATCCAATCATAATGTCCGCCTTGCTGTAGTGCAAGGTAGTCGCCTTCTTCGGTTGATAATGGCTGAGACTGACCATAAGAGTCAGCGGCCCCACCCGTCCAATAAACATCAGCAACATAATCACAACCATACCAGCTGTATTGAGGCTGGTAGTGATATTGGCCGTCACACCAACTGTAGCCAGTGCCGAAACAGTCTCAAATATCAGGTAAATAAACCGATGACTGCTATCAGTCACTAGCCCAAGAGCCAAAAGACCAAGCAGAAATGTCAGCTGAAAAATCACTGTCACACCAAAAGCCTTCTGCACCAGCTGAGGAGCCAGTGTTCTCCGACCGAGATTAGTATGTGGCAAGCCCAAAATCTCCTTACGAGCGAAAAGCAAAAGAACTAAGAAGGTCGTAATTTTCAGACCACCTGCTGTACCACCCGGAGCTCCTCCTAAAAACATCTGGAGCAGATAGATAAACAGGGTTACTGGACGAGCAGCCGTATAATCGATGGAAGCAAAGCCAGCTGTCCTCATGCTGACTGTCTGGAAAAAGCTGACCAATAGCTTATCGCCAAAGGAAAGATTGCCAATCGTTCCAGGATTATTATACTCCGTCCAAAGACTCGTGACCGTCCCAAATACGAGAAGACCAGCAGTTAGCAGCAAGACTACCTTGGTATGAAAGTGCAGCCCCTTTTGTTTTCCTCCCAATTTAGTCGCCAAGTCAAACCAGACCATAAAACCAAGTCCGCCAGTAATGATGAGGAGAGCCAAGGTGATATTGACCAAAACATCTGTCTGCAAGCCTAGTAGACTATCATTTCCAAAATTATCAAATCCTGCATTACAAAATGCAGAAACAGCTAAAAAGATAGAATTAAAAATTCCTTTTCCCAGGCCAAACTTAGGAATGAAGCGAATCATGAGAAGGAGAGCGCCCAGTCCTTCGATAGTAAAAGTCGTGATAAAAATCGAACGGACAAATTGACCCAAGGTACGATTGTGACCATAACTAAAACTATCTCGCAGAATGCGGCGATCCTTGAGGCTGAGCTTTTTCCGACTTTCCATGGTGAAAAATCCGATAAAGGTCAGGATTCCCAAACCACCAATCTGAATCAGCAGCATGCAAAGGAGCTGCCCCCAGACATTGTATGTATCTGCAACCGATCGTGTAAAAAGCCCTGTCACACAGACCATGGAGACCGCTGTAAAAAGATGATCCAGATAGCCCGCTTGGGAACTTGCCGTCTGCACCCAAGGCAGACTGAGTAGCAAGGAGCCACAGAATATCACCAGAAGAAAAGACAAGATAATCTTTTGCGCTGGTGACAAGCGTGAAAATAAATGCTTCATAAAGTTTCCTTTCCTGATCTAATAAATGCAGAGGCTAGCTCTATCTGCCCTCCTCTTTCCTTGATAGCCAGCTGTAAATCATCTGGACTCTGCAAGTTTCTGACTTTGATGGCATAATCCGCTGCGACAATAGCATGTCCCCGCATATGGGCTGTTGCGACTGCCTGGGCAAAGACACGCGCAGCATATTTACCGATTTGTGATTGAGCCTGCTGAGACAGTTTGTTAGCTAAGAAACCAGCCTTTCTTAGTTCATAGGCAGATGCCCTCCCATCAAGCCGAGTCTGAAAAACTTCTCTTACCTGAGTCAAAATCTTCTGCTTCTCAAACTCATCTTCCATATCTATCAGAGCTATAAAGCTTGACGCCATTTTCATAGCCCATCGAGCCAGTTGCCCCTGAGGAAGCTGCTCCAAAACAAGCTCCAATTCCAATCTCTTCTCACTATCATCTAGAATTTTCAGCTTGTAAGGGCTCGGTAAAATCACTTGATCATTCTCATAACACTTGCGCTCATGAACGTTCCAAGCATACTCTTCTGGCTTCATATATCCCCCGATTTCGGATTTCTCTAAACTCGCCCCTGCATTTCATTCTTCTCTTAAATGAAGTGTCAAGTTCTCGCGGAGCTCAAGCTACATCAATGGCCCTAAATTCAACTGCGCCTAACGGCTTATTTCATTAAGGATAATAAGGAATGTAGTTCTCGCAGAGCTCGAACTGCATCAATGGCCCTAAATTCAACTATGCCTAAAGGCTTGTTTCATTAAGGATAATAAGGAACGTAGTTCTCGCAGAGCTCGAACTGCATCAATGGCCCTAAATTCAACTGCGCCTAAAGGCTTGTTTCATTAAGGATAATAAGAAACGTAGTTCTCGCGGAGCTCGAACTGCATCAATGGCCCTAAATTCAACTGTGCCTAAAGGCTTGTTTCATTAAGGGCCATAGAAAAAACGGGACACATGGCCCCGCTGCTTCTTATTTCTCATCAATGACGATGCGAACTTTTTTGTACTCGGTTGGGACAGAGTAAACAATCGTCCTTATAGCGGAGATAGTACGACCTTTACGACCGATCACACGTCCAACATCGCTTGGATCAAGATCAAGATGATACTCTAAAAACTCAGGTGTATCTTCAATCTTGATAGTTAAGGCATCTGGCTGTGAAATCAAAGGTTTCACTATCGCAATAATGAGATTTTCAATCGTGTCCATATATCAACCTGCACTTCTATTATTTAGAGTATTTTGAATCGTGGAATTTCTTCAAAACACCAGCTTTTGAAAGGATGTTGCGAACTGTATCTGAAGGTTGAGCTCCATCAGCCAACCATGCAAGAACGCGATCTTCTTTCAAAGTCACTTGGTTTTCAGCAACAAGTGGGTTGTAAGTTCCAACTGTTTCGATGAAACGTCCGTCACGTGGTGAACGTGAGTCTGCAACGTTGATACGGTAGAAAGGTTTTTTCTTAGAACCCATACGAGTCAAACGGATTTTTACTGCCATTTTTAAAATGTCTCTCTTTTCTTATTTTTTATTTCGGTGAAATAGCTGAGCTATTTAGCACATGTTCTATTATAGCAGATTTTTAAGAGGTGTCAAGTTTTTTTCTTGACAGACTTAAAAATTTTTTCAAATCAGCAATTTTTTAATTTCTTCATAGGAGGATACCGTATAAGTCGGCTGCGCGCTGCTATTATTAATCAACTTCTTGGGATTGTACCAGAGAGAGTCCAGTCCGGCATTATTGGCGCCAGTAATATCTGCAGTCAAAGAATCTCCAATCATCAAAGCCTGAGACAGGTCAAAATCTGGTATCTGCTCTGCTATTTTTTCATAAAACAGAGCCTCAGGCTTCTGAGTCCCCATCTTTTCCGAAATGAAGATGTGATTAAAATAGGGCGCAATATCAGAATGAGCCATACGGCCGGTCTGAATAGCCGTGATGCCATTGGTGGCTCCATAAATCTCATAATCAGCTGCTGTCAGACTGTCCAAAAGCTCACTAGCACCAGCGTAAGTTTGTCCTTGCTGAGCAATGTGCTGCTGATAGAGAAGGGCTAACTCGGCGCCATCTTTCTCAATGCCAAAATGAGCAAAAAGACGAGAAAAGCGCGTATTGACCAGCTCTGGCTTGGTGATTTTCCCCTGCTCCAGATCCCACCAAAGCCCCTTGTTCATGGGAATATAATAATCTTTGTAGGTTTGAATCTCCGTCACGCCCTGCTCCTCTAAAAAATGAGTCAAGGCGATGTCTTCCGCCGTATCAAAATCCAGCAGCGTATGGTCAAGGTCGAAAAGTAGAAATTTGTATGACAAAGTAGGGAATTTCCTTTCTTAATATCTCTCTATCAAATAACTTATTGGTTTATTCTTTTTGATTCTAAGTTTTCTAACTCCAATTTTAGTTGTTCAATTCTATTATCAATAGTACTTTCTTGAAATTTTCTTTCATACATTTCATATAATTTATTTCTTAGTAACGGCTCTGAAATCATATCAATCTCTGATAAAAGGTTTTCCTTAGTTAAATAGTACATAAGAGTGTCTGAGTCTTGAAGGGGATCAAGTTCTTTGATAATTTTGTTTATTTTAGAAATCGCAAATTCACCATAGATATCTTTAATAAACATATCATCATGCATTATTTCCTGTATATTCTTAGCAAATGTATTCCTCATTAATTTTACTTTTACATCCTCTTCATCTTTTACTAAACAAATAACATTTCCATTCTTGATATCAGATAACATAAAAGGAGAATGTGTAGTAAAAATAAATTGAATTTTTGTATTTGAAAATTGATTGAATTCATTGATTAAAAAATTTATTAAACGTCTAGACCATTCTAAATGAAGACCTTCTTCAATTTCATCTACAAGGATTATATAATTACCTTCAAATGATCTAGTTTTTATCAAAGTAACCAAATCAAGTAGGTTCTTCTCACCTTTTGAAGTAACCTCCTTAACTTGAAACCAAATGGCCTCCCCACGTTCATTTATTAAATTTATTTTCCTTTTCTCTGTAAAGTCAATAGTAGTTCTTAATTCATCTATAAAATCTTTAACTGATTGATCTTCAAAATCTATTTTCACAATACAGCTTTGAGCATCAATTGATTTGAGATTATCATTAACCTGATAAAACTCTCTTAAAAATCGAGCAGTGAAGTTAATATATTCAACAATATCATTGCTAGGTTCTACACCTAAATTTCTAAAGTTATCATAAGATAGATGATTTCCAACGAATGTTCCGCTATCTTCTCTCACAAATTCTAAGTCTAAAAGTTGCTTAAAAAAATAAGTTATATCTTTAAAAAGAATTTCCCAATTAGCTACTATATCATCTGCATTAGATACCTTATTATAATTTGGGAAATATAAATCTCGAATATACATATATGTATCAACGAGAACATTTAGAATCTGCAACTCATTGAAAGATAAAGTTAGCCCTTTTTCTAAGAATTCTTCAAAAGAAACTTTACCAAAAAATTCCTGAAATATAAATCCAAATCTGTTAAATACTACAAAATGTTTAAATTCTATGATGAGTCTACTGAATCTTTTTTGATTTTTTTCATCTTCTAGTGCTACATCTATGTTGTTATAATCTTTTTGTTTAGTATAGTAATCAAACTTTAGCAATTCTTTCTTAATATCTAC
>NZ_RJPN01000002.1:0-289509 GCF_003944225.1 Streptococcus cristatus | reverse complement strand
ATTTGATTGGCAGAGTGAAATCGACGAATATCTCCCAATTCGCCAATGATAGATGTCGCTGTGGTTTCTGCGATGCCAGAAATTGACCGTAAGATGTTATACTCTGGTAAAGGCTGAGCTAGAGCTACCATGTCGTTTAAGACAACTTGTCTGCGTTCAGAAAGACGAAGCAATTCTTGAGCATAGTAGCGAACCTCTTCAAGCATTGGAGAGGTTTTCTTGACCGCACAAAAAGATTGTTTAGCGAGTGAGATAGCTGAGCCTTACCTTGATGAGCATATTGCCCAGCGCTGGTCTGATCTAGTTCGATCGGCTCAGACCAACTAAGTAGGATTCAGAAAGAAAGGCATAACCACTATGATTTGTTTGTTTGACCGCTATGATCAAGCAAGTTTTGATTTGTTACGTTCATTAAAAGCAACAGGACTTGATTGTCCTGTTGTTGTACAAGACGATGGCTATCTTTCACCAGATGTCGAGTCTCCTTACAGTTATTTTACAGGAGACTTGGACACGCCAGAAGGCCGTCCAATTTATTTTAATCTTGTCCCCAAACCGCACCTATGGGAGATTCGCTCCAGCAATGTAAATGGCGAAATCTTGGATATGGGCAAGAAGCGTGCGAATATTTTCTATCGCCAACCAACGCATGAAAGACGTGTACGGGCTGTCGAATGGTTGGATACAGAGGGGCAGGTTCGAGCAGCAGATATCTATAATCGCAAAGGACGCCTTTTCGCACAAATAACCTACGATCAGACACAACATCCGACCCATACTCGTTATTTTGACCAGAGCAATGTCGTGGTGATTATGGAAAATCATCTGACTGGTGATATCATCTTGACACTTGAAGGAAAGCGTCATATCTTTAAATCCAAACAAGAATTTGTCGTCTTTTATCTGCAATATCGTGGATATGATACAGATCGTATTATTTATAATTCTCTAGCAACCCCCTTCTTGGTGGCCTACGCTCTTCGTCCTAAAAATGGTCGTGCAGAAGATGTTCTTTTCTGGCAAGAGCCTATCGGAGAATCCTTACCTGGTAATATGAAAGTAGCTATGAAAATGCCTCATCGCAATATCCGCATCGCTGTTCAGGACAGGCAGGTATATGAGAAAATTCAAAGCTTGGCAACACCAGAAGAAAAAGTCTATTTCCACAATATTGGTTATATTTATGATTACCAGCGTCTTAATAATATGAATCCAGAAGCCCTGATTTTGACCAATAGTGATCAGCTTGAGCAAATAGAGCAGCTCTTGACTCAGCTGCCAAATGTACATTTCCATGTTGGAGCCATCACAGAAATGTCAAGCCATTTGATGGAATTAAATCGCTATCCGAATATTTCCCTCTACCCTAATATTCGTCCAGCTAAGGTGAATGAACTTTTTGCTCGCTGTGACTTGTATCTGGATATCAATATCAGCGATGAAATCCTAAATGCATGTCGCACAGCTTTTGAGAACAACATGCTGATTCTCAGCTTCAAAAACACTTGTCATAGCCATCGATTTATTGCGGATAATCACATTTATGCGCTAGAAAATGTCTCAACCATGGTGGATAAGATTCAAGCTGTCCTTGCCCACTCATCAGAGATGGAAGCAGCACTTACTAGACAGAAACAGGCTGCTAATCAGGCTAGTTTGGAGCAATATAAGGCCATTCTTTAACCAGATACATGAGAACTTGCTTTCGATGAAGGCAAGTTCCTTTATGCAGATTTAGTAAGGGAGGACAATCATGCCAGAGAAGAAAAAGGGAATTCTGCAGGAACATATCAACGAGCAACTAGATAATCGTAGAAAACCGTTGAAAAGAGAGAAGCAAGAGTTTAGTATGATTGCAGTGTTAGGCGGTATTCTTTTTCTGATCACCCTTTTGGTCACAATCATCATGCAGTTGGGACAATTCTTTTAGTCTCTAATATTCTAGTTAGAATGATAAAAAAACAGCAGACTTTCCTGCTGTTTTTTGTTACAATTTATACATGACTAAGAATCAAGAAAATAGAAGGGAGTGCCACTGTGTTAGCAATTGAAAAAATTAGGAAAATCACTCCCGAAAACCTTCCGACCTTAACGATTTTGACGGGAGATGACTTAGGGCAATTTGAGCTGTTAAAAGACGAGTTTCTGAAGCAGATCCACTACGATCCAGCGGATTTGAATATCACGTTGTTTGATATGAAAGAAACATCTTATGCAGATGTGGAGCTAGATTTAGTCAGTCTGCCCTTTTTTGCGGATGAAAAGATTATTATTTTAGATCATTTTGCGGATCTAACAACAGCGAAAAAGCGCTATTTATCGGATGAAGAGCTCAAGTCCTTTGAGCAGTATTTGGAAGCTCCTAGTAGCACGACCAAATTGGTCATTTTCGCGGAAGGCAAGCTGGACAGCAAACGCCGACTAGTCAAGATGCTCAAGCGCGATGGACAGATTTTTGAAGCGGCTGAGATTAAGGAAGCAGATTTACGCCAGTATTTTGCCAAACAGGCACAGCTTGAAGGTCTGGACTTTGCTCCGAAGGCTTTTGACCACTTGCTGATCAAATCAGGCTTTCATTTCAGCGAAATCAGTAAAAACTTGGCTTTTCTGAAGTCTTATAAAGAGTCGGGGCAAGTCAGTCTGGAAGACATTGCTGAGGCGATTCCTAAAACTTTGCAGGACAACATTTTTGATTTGACTCAGCTGATTTTACAGAAACAAATTGATGCCGCACGGAGTTTGGTGCGCGATCTGACCTTGCAGGGTGAAGATGAAATCAAGCTGATTGCCATCATGTTAGGCCAGTTTCGAATGTTTACTCAGGTTAAAATTTTGGCGGATAATGGCCGATCCGAGAGCCAAATCGTGTCGGACTTATCAGACTATCTAGGCCGCAAGATAAATCCCTTCCAAGTCAAGTTTGCACTCAAGGATGCGCGTGGGCTCAGTCTCAACTTTCTGAAAAGAACCCTGACCTGCTTGATTGAAACGGACTATCAAATCAAGTCTGGCCTCTATGACAAGGACTACCTTTTTGACCTTGCCTTGCTGAAAATCGCAACAGGAAACTTCTAAAAGCTTAGCAAAATTTATAAGCAAAATAGTTGAAAAATGTGCGTTTTTACGTTATGATTTGTATAATAATAAAGAAAATGAGGACAAGTAAATGGCAATTATTTTACCAGATCTACCTTATGCATACGACGCTTTGGAACCTTACATCGATGAGGAAACAATGCACCTTCACCATGATAAGCACCACCAAACTTACGTAAATAACGTAAATGCGGCGCTTGAAAAACATCCTGAAATTGGTGAAGATTTAGAAAAACTGTTGGCAGATGTTGAGTCTATTCCGGCTGATATTCGCCAAGCAGTGATCAACAACGGTGGTGGACACTTGAACCACGCTCTTTTCTGGGAATTGATGACTCCTGAAAAGACAGCTCCTTCATCAGAACTTGCAGCAGCGATCGATGCGACATTCGGTTCATTCGAAGAATTCCAAGCAGCCTTTACTGCAGCAGCAACAACTCGTTTCGGTTCTGGTTGGGCATGGTTGGTTGTCAACAAAGAAGGGAAACTTGAAGTAACTTCAACAGCGAACCAAGATACACCAATCTCAGAAGGTAAGACACCAATCCTCGGCTTGGACGTTTGGGAACATGCCTACTACGTGAAATACCGCAACGTGCGTCCTGACTACATCAAGGCTTTCTTCTCAGTGATCAACTGGAAGAAAGTGGATGAGCTCTACGCAGCAGCTAAATAATAGAATTATAAAACGGATCGCAATGATTCGTTTTTAAATGCCCTTAAATTGACCTTTCTACTTGTTATTTTAATGAGAATCTTTTATAATACTAAAATATTAGGAGAAAAACTTTGATTAAAAATGACATAAAGAAACTGGCTTGCTGGTTCGGTGGTGTTTTCTTATTTATTTGTTTTTTGGGTCTTTTGGTGGAGCCACAGCGAGCTGATAAAAAGATAGCAGAAGCAGGTCAATCAATCGCTTCTTCACAGGCTACAGAAGGAGAGGAAACGAAGTCTGAGGCGACTGCGCGTGCTAGCAAGACGATGGAAGAGAAGCAAGAGGTGATAGAGCAAGACCTTCCAACCATGGAAGCTTTGGGTTTATCTTACGATTATGCGAATATGACCTTGCCACAAATTGTTCAGGCTTATATGGATGACATGGGAATTGACTCTTCGCAGATTGCTTTTTCTTATAAAGATCTGACGAGTGGGCAAACTTATGCCATGAATGATACCCAGCCTATGACAGCAGGCTCTACTTATAAACTTCCTCTTAATATGTTGGTTGTTGATGAGGTAGCAGCAGGAAAATTATCGCTGGAAGAGCGGTTTGATATTACCAATACCATATATGAATACAAAGGAGAGCACGATAACTATGTAGCGGCCTTCAATGGCGCCATGTCTATTCCTGATATGCAGGAGTATTCCTTGGTTTACTCTGAAAATACGCCCGCTTATGCGCTAGCAGAGCGATTAGGTGGTATGGATAAGGCCTACAGCATGTTTGAAAGATATGGTCGATCAAAAGCTAAAGTCAAGACGATCAGCAGAGAAAACAAAACAACAACGGATTATTATATTCAAGTTCTAGAGTATCTGTGGAATAATCAAGAAAAATACAAGGACATTCTTTATTTTATCGGTGTTTCCTTCCCTGGTGAATATTACAAGCGTTATTTATACGATTTGACAATTTACCAAAAGCCTGGGTATGTTAGAGAGGCTCTCAATGTTGATGCTATTGTTATGGAGGAGAAGCCCTATATTGTGGCACTTTATACCGCCTATCTAGGTGGCAGCACAGAAGCTAGTGAGGAGATCAGCGGAGTTGGTATTGATCAGGTCGGTCAAATTGCCTATATCATCAATGAGTGGCACCGGGTCAACATGAATTAATCTAATAGAAATCAGAAAAAATACGCTTTAGATGAAAATCTGGGCGTATTTTTGGTTTTTAATTGCAGTAAAGCTTGATGACTTTTAGATTGAAATCTATTTAGAAAAAAATCAAAATAGATTTGACAGAAAGAAAAGAAAGATGTATAATCTATTTAGAAAAAAATCTAAACAGTTCAGGAGAAAAACGATGATTTCCATTCATATCTTGATTGCTATGCTGCTGATTTTAGGAGCAGTCCTTGTTCCTTTGGTTTATTTTAAAAAGACCAAGCACATTTCTTTATTAGTCTTTCTTTTAGGGGGAGTTGGCTTTTATCTGTCTAGTCAGGTTCTGGAAAATATCTTGCATCGTATCGTTTTACAGCCTCAGGCTGATGGGACTATTTCTTTGCGGACGGAAAATCCTTGGCTATACGTTCTTTATGCTGTTGCTGCGGCAGCTATTTTTGAAGAAACAGGTCGCTGGGTCATCTTTTACTGGCTGCAAAAGAAGCGTCCACTGACCTTTAGGGATGGTGTGGCCTATGGCTTGGGGCATGGTGGTATTGAGGCTTTGTTTGTTGGTATTGTCAGTCTCTTAAACCTTTGGGTTATAGCTCAAGTAGTGACTCAGGGGAATGCTCAGATGCTGGCTCAAATTCCTCAAGCAGTTATTGACAATGTCCGTTCCATGAGTGCTGGCAGCATCTACCTTTTGGCTCTTGAGCGGATCTTGGCTATTCTTATCCAAATCTTGCTGACCTTCTGGGTTTGGAAGGCGGTCAAGGAGAAGGCTCCAGTGTATTTTTTAGCTGCGCTGGGACTTCACGCCCTGATTGACTTAGCGCCTGCCCTGGCTCAGGTGGGCTTTCTTCCGCCACTTGCAGTTGAAGCTCTACTCTTGGTAGAAGTAGTGGTACTAGTCTTTCTGACCAAGAAAATCTTGAAAGTTTACCTGAAAGAAAGGTCTAATCATGGGGATCAGTCAAACGCTTAAAGCTCTAGCTGACCCAGTTCGGAGGGGGATTCTGGAAATGCTCAAGCATGGTCCGAAGTCTGCAGGGGAAATTGCCCAAGCTTTTGAGCTGACGCCTGCGACGGTATCCTACCACCTCTCTCAGCTAAAGAAAGCCGGTCTACTCATAGAAGAAAAGCAGAAGAACTTTATTTATTACAGCTTAGATGTCACTGTTTTTGAAGAAATTCTTGTCTGGTTTCAATCTCTTGGAGGAGGAAACGAAAATGAAAAAAAATAGTTTACAAGAATTAGGATGGGCACTTGGCGTCATGCTCTTGCCAGTTTTCTATGCCATCTGGGTCTATCAAGAATTACCAGATAGCCTAGCGATTCACTTTGACTTATCTGGGGAAGGAGACAGCTTTTTACCTAAGTTTCTGTTAATCTCTGCTTTTCCAATTGTCATGATGCTGCTAGAAGTTATGATTTATTGGTCTACTGTTGCTAAAGATATCTTAAATCCCACTTTTAAACACCTTATTCGCTGGATCTTTCCCTTTAGCTTTGTCTTACTCTATATGGCGACTATCTATGGGGGCTTAGACGAGGACTTTGATATCCGTAAAATAGCAACTGTGATTGTTGGTGTTGTTTTTATAATTATGGGAAATTATCTGCCGAAAAAAGTCCAGGCGGATAGAAAACCCATGAATAGAAAGTGGGCACGTCTTTTAGTTTTGCTAGGCTTTCTTATTTTTATAATGGCTGTTTTCTGCCTGTAAGCGGATTTATGCTATAATACTAATAGCAAGTAAGAAGGGTTATTATGATCAATAAGGAACATTATCAGATTATTAGACAGCATCCAGCATTTGCACATTTTCCTGTGGAAATTTTTGATAAGATTGCTATTGAGATTCAATTCCGCAAGATTCCCAAGGGACAGATTATCTTCTTTTCAGGGGACCGTAGGGATCGTCTTTTCCTCCTGCATCGAGGCTATGTTCGTATCGAACAGTATGATTCAACCGATACTTTTTCTTATATGGACTATATTAAAATGAATAGTGTGTTTCCATATGGAGGTATGTTTTTCGATGAGCGTTATCATTATACGGCTAGCGCGGTCACCAATGTCGAATATTTCAGCATTCCTATGGACTTATTTGAAGACTATTCAAAAAAGAATGTTGATCAGCTGTTGTTTATCACCAAGCGTTTATCACAGATTTTAGAATTTCAGGAATTGCGCTTACGGAATGTCGTCTCAGCCAGTGCTACGGATCGTGTGACCCAGTCTTTATCTATTTTATGCATGGATCTGTGCAAAGAGCAGGATACACTTCCATTTCCAATGAGTATGAAAGAGTTGGCCAAGTTAGGAGCCACCACACGTGAAACAGTCAATCAGGTTCTAAAAAAACTAAGAGAAGAAGGAGTGATTGACTACGAGCATAAAAAATTGACATTTAAGAATAAGGATTACTTTATGAGATATTTTGAAGGAAGCTAATCAATCATTTGATTGGCTTTTTTCAAACATTTTTACACATTTAAAAGTTTTTTCTGATCATATTCTAATATTAATTGAACATATATTTTTTACAAAAAAATATATATTCCTAAAAATAATAGAATAACCGAAATATGCAAAGAAAACGCTTTAGAATAAATAAATATTATAATGTTTTATAAAAAACGCAAAGGATTTGGCATTTGTAATGTAAGATTTTAGGTGTAAGCCTTTCCAATTCGTGATAGAATAATAGCATAAAAGGGATTGGGAAACCAAACCTCAACGAAAAGGAGGACAATAGATGTCTACACATCCAATTCATGTTTTCTCAGAAATTGGAAAACTGAAAAAAGTTATGTTGCACCGTCCGGGCAAAGAGCTGGAAAACTTGCTACCGGACTATCTAGAACGTCTTCTTTTTGATGACATTCCTTTCTTGGAAGATGCTCAAAAAGAACACGATGCATTCGCTCAAGCTCTTCGTGATGAAGGAATTGAAGTTCTTTATCTCGAAAAATTGGCTGCTGAATCCTTGATTTCTCCAGAAATTCGTGAACAGTTCATCGAAGAATATTTGGAAGAAGCAAATATTCGTGGACGCGAAACGAAGAAAGCTATTCGTGAATTGCTGCATGGTATCAAGGACAACCAAGAATTGGTTGAAAAAACAATGGCAGGGGTTCAAAAAGCTGAATTGCCAGAAATTCCTGACGAAGCGAAGGGTCTGACTGACTTGGTAGAATCAGATTATCCATTTGCGATTGATCCAATGCCAAACCTTTACTTCACACGCGATCCATTTGCAACCATTGGTAATGCTGTATCGCTCAACCACATGTTTGCAGATACTCGTAACCGTGAAACACTTTACGGTAAATACATCTTCAAATATCACCCAGAATACGCTGGAAAAGTGGAATTGGTTTACAACCGTGAAGAAGATACTCGTATCGAAGGTGGAGATGAGTTAGTTCTTTCTAAAGATGTATTGGCAGTTGGTATTTCTCAACGTACAGACGCAGCATCTATCGAAAAACTTTTGGTGAACATCTTCAAGAAGAATGTTGGCTTCAAGAAAGTATTGGCCTTTGAATTTGCTAACAACCGTAAATTCATGCACTTAGATACTGTCTTCACTATGGTTGACTATGACAAGTTCACCATCCACCCAGAAATCGAAGGCGACCTTCGCGTTTACTCCGTTACTTATGAAAACGAAAAACTGAAGATCGTTGAAGAAAAAGGTGACTTGGCTGAACTCCTTGCGCAAAACCTTGGCGTAGAAAAAGTTCATTTGATTCGTTGCGGTGGCGGCAATATCGTAGCAGCTGGACGTGAACAATGGAATGACGGTTCTAACACCTTGACTATCGCTCCTGGTGTGGTAGTGGTTTATGACCGCAATACTGTAACCAACAAGATTTTGGAAGAATACGGGCTTCGCTTGATCAAGATTCGCGGAAGTGAATTGGTTCGGGGCCGTGGTGGACCTCGTTGCATGTCTATGCCATTTGAACGTGAAGAAGTTTAATTCGTGTTCGACAATTTATCAATAGAAATTTAATAACTAGAAAGAGGAAATAACAGAATGACATATTCAGTATTCCAAGGACGTAGCTTCCTTGCAGAAAAAGACTTTACTCGTGCAGAATTAGAATACCTAATCGGACTTTCAGCTCACTTGAAAGACTTGAAGAAACGCAATATTCAACACCATTATCTTGCTGGTAAGAATATCGCTCTCTTGTTTGAAAAAACATCTACTCGTACGCGTGCAGCCTTTACTACAGCAGCTATCGACCTTGGTGCACATCCAGAATACCTTGGCGCTAATGATATTCAGCTTGGTAAGAAAGAATCTACAGAAGATACTGCTAAAGTATTGGGACGTATGTTTGACGGGATTGAATTCCGCGGCTTCAGCCAACGCATGGTAGAAGAATTGGCAGAATTCTCAGGTGTTCCAGTATGGAATGGTTTGACTGATGAATGGCATCCAACTCAAATGCTTGCTGACTACTTGACAGTTCGAGAAAACTTTGGTCGTTTGGAAGGCTTGACATTGGTTTACTGTGGTGATGGACGTAACAATGTTGCTAACAGCTTGCTGGTAACAGGAGCTATCCTTGGCGTTAACGTTCACATCTTCTCACCAAAAGAACTCTTCCCAGAAAAAGAAATTGTTGAATTGGCAGAAGGCTTTGCTAAAGAAAGCGGCGCACACATCCTCATCACTGAAGATGCAGACGAAGCTGTTAAAGGTGCAGATGTACTTTACACAGACGTTTGGGTATCTATGGGTGAAGAAGATAAATTCGCAGAACGCGTTGCACTTTTGAAACCTTACCAAGTTAACATGGAATTGGTGAAGAAAGCTGATAATGAAGACTTGATCTTCTTGCACTGCTTGCCAGCATTCCACGATACAAATACTGTCTACGGTAAAGATGTCGCTGAAAAATTTGGCGTAGAAGAAATGGAAGTAACAGACGAAGTCTTCCGCAGCAAATACGCTCGCCACTTTGACCAAGCAGAAAACCGTATGCACACAATCAAAGCTGTTATGGCTGCTACACTCGGCAACCTTTACATTCCAAAAGTATAATCTTATATAAGAAACCGTCTACCAACAGCTATGAGGGCTGCGACTAATAGCTTTAGTCCAGTCCTCTTTTATATGATGGAAATCTGTTATTTCTTATAAAAATTTGAAAAAATATTAAACCGAAATCTAAAGGCATTCAATTGAATGTGATAAAGGAGAATTTATGGCAAATCGTAAAATTGTAGTGGCTTTGGGAGGAAATGCGATTCTTTCTTCTGATCCATCAGCAAAAGCTCAACAGGAAGCTTTGGTGGAAACAGCTAAGCACCTTGTAAAATTGATCAAAAATGGGGATGATTTGATCATCACTCACGGTAATGGTCCTCAAGTTGGAAATCTCTTGCTCCAACACTTGGCAGCTGATTCTGAAAAGAACCCCGCTTTCCCACTTGATTCACTTGTTGCTATGACAGAAGGTAGCATCGGTTTCTGGCTGCAAAATGCCTTGCAAAATGCTCTCTTGGATGAAGGTATCGAAAAAGATGTTGGTTCAGTTGTGACACAAGTTGTTGTCGATAAAAATGACCCAGCTTTTGTTAACTTGAGCAAACCAATCGGTCCTTTCTATTCAGAAGAAGAAGCAAAAGCAGAAGCTGAAAAGAGCGGAGCGACTTTCAAAGAGGATGCTGGCCGCGGTTGGCGCAAGGTTGTTGCTTCACCAAAACCTGTTGATATCAAGGAAATCGAAACAATTCGTACCCTCTTTAATGCTGGTCAAGTGGTCGTTGCTGCTGGTGGTGGCGGAATTCCAGTCATCAAGGAAGACAACGGTCATTTGGCTGGTGTTGAAGCTGTTATTGATAAAGACTTTGCTTCTCAACGCTTGGCGGAATTAGTCGAAGCTGACCTCTTCATCGTCTTGACTGGTGTAGATTATGTCTTTGTCAACTACAATAAACCTGATCAAGAAAAATTAGAACATGTGAATGTTGCTCAGCTGGAAGAATATATCAAACAAGACCAATTTGCCCCAGGCAGCATGCTTCCAAAAGTAGAAGCAGCTATCGCTTTTGTCAACGGTCGTCCAGAAGGAAAAGCAGTTATTACTTCCCTTGAAAATCTTGGCGCTTTGATTGAATCTGAAAGCGGAACAATTATTGAAAAAGAATAAGCTATTTTACTAGTAAAATATATGGTATTTCTAACGTCTTTATATCAAGTTAGGAATATTTCTTGAAAATAAATGCGATATTTTCAAAAAATACTAGTTTTTTAGACCTTAATGTGGTAAAATAAATATAAATAGAAAGCGTTTTTCTTAAATATTTATTTAAGAAAGTGGTTGGTTTTTTGCACTTTGTTAGACATTAGGAGGAAAAACAAATGAGTGAAAAAGCTAAAAAAGGGTTTAAGATGCCTTCATCTTATACCGTCTTGTTGATAATCATTGCTATTATGGCAGTGTTGACTTGGATCATTCCTGCGGGTGCCTTTGTGGATGGTGTTTACAAAGCCCAACCTCAAAATCCGCAAGGGATTTGGGATGTTCTCATGGCACCGATTCGGGCTATGCTAGGTACTCATCCAGAGGAAGGCTCGCTGATTAAGGAGACAAGTGCAGCGATCGATGTAGCCTTCTTCATCCTCATGGTTGGTGGTTTCCTTGGCGTTGTCAATGAAACTGGTATGCTAGATACTGGTATTGCTTCTATTGTGAAGAAGTACAAGGGCCGCGAAAAGATGTTGATTTTGGTTCTCATGCCTTTGTTTGCCCTTGGTGGTACAACTTATGGTATGGGTGAAGAAACCATGGCCTTCTATCCTCTTCTTGTGCCAGTTATGATGGCTGTTGGATTTGATAGCTTGACTGGGGTTGCCATTATCTTGCTCGGTTCACAGATTGGATGTTTGGCATCTACCTTGAACCCGTTTGCGACAGGTATTGCTTCATCAACTGCAGGTGTCGGTCTGGGTGAAGGGATTATCCTTCGTTTGATCTTCTGGTTTGTCTTGACTGGTCTTAGTACTTGGTTCGTTTACAAGTATGCTGATAAGATTCAAAAAGATCCAACTAAGTCTCTCACTTATGCAACACGTGATGAAGATATGAAATTCTTCAATGTTGGTGAAGACGAAGAAAATGTCAACTCAACTCTTACTAAGAAACAAAAACATGTCTTTGTTCTCTTTGTACTGACCTTCGTCTTGATGGTCTTGAGTTTCATTCCTTGGAGTGACTTAGGTATTACTCTTTTCGGAGACTTAAATACTTGGTTGACTGGTCTTCCAGTTATCGGTAAGATTGTTGGTTCATCTACAGCTGCTTTGGGTACTTGGTACTTCCCAGAAGGCGCAATGCTCTTCGCCTTTATGGGTATCCTTATCGGTGTTGTTTATGGTCTTAAAGAAGACAAAATTATCTCTGCTTTCATGAATGGTGCTGCTGATTTGCTCAGTGTAGCCTTGATCGTAGCGATTGCCCGTGGTATCCAAGTTATTATGAATGATGGCATGATTACCGATACTATCCTCAACTGGGGTAAAGAAGGCCTCAGCGGTCTGTCTTCACAAGTCTTTATCGTTTTGACTTATATTTTCTATCTGCCTATGTCATTCTTGATCCCATCTTCATCTGGTCTTGCCAGCGCGACTATGGGTATCATGGCTCCGCTCGGAGAATTTGTCAATGTGCGTCCTAGCTTGATTATCACTGCTTACCAATCTGCTTCAGGTGTCTTGAACTTGATCGCACCAACATCTGGTATTGTGATGGGAGCTCTTGCACTTGGACGTATCAACATCGGTACTTGGTGGAAATTCATGGGCAAACTTGTAGTTGCTATCATTGTAGTGACTATCGCCCTTCTTCTCCTTGGAACATTCATTCCATTCCTATAAAGAGTGAGTGAGGTGATTCCATGAAAACATATATCACAAATCAAGTTAAAGATGAATTTCTTACATCATTAAAAACCTTGATTTCCTATCCTTCGGTACTCAATGAAGGAGAAAATGGAACACCTTTTGGACAAGCAATTCAAGATGTCCTAGAAAAAACTTTAGAGATTTGTCGAGGTTTAGGTTTCACTACCTATCTTGACCCTAAAGGTTATTATGGATATGCAGAAATCGGTCAGGGAGCAGAGCTCCTGGCCGTTCTCTGTCATTTGGATGTTGTTCCATCAGGTGATGAGGCAGATTGGCGGACACCGCCATTTGAGGCAACTATCAAAGACGGATGGATCTTCGGACGTGGTGTCCAAGATGATAAGGGACCATCAATGGCTGCTCTTTATGCAGTAAAGGCTCTGCTAGATAGCGGAGTTACATTTAAAAAGCGGGTTCGTTTTATCTTTGGTACGGACGAGGAGACCCTCTGGCGCTGTATGGGTCGGTACAATGAACTAGAAGAAACAGCGACGCTTGGCTTTGCACCAGATTCTTCTTTCCCTTTGACCTATGCTGAAAAAGGCCTCTTGCAAGTCAAGCTGCATGGTCCTGGCTCAGATAAGCTAGACCTAGAAGCAGGAGCAGCCTTTAATGTTGTGCCTGGCAAGGCTAGCTACCAAGGAGAACTTTTAGAGCAGGTCGTGGCAGGTTTGCAAGTAGCTTCTTTTGACTATGAGCAAAATGACCAACAAGTTACTGTTCTCGGCCTGCCTAAGCATGCCAAGGATGCAGCTGAAGGTATCAATGCTATTGTTCGGCTGGCGACAGTTTTGCAGCCTTTACAAACTCATCCTGCCTTGGCCTTTATTGCAGAAGCAGTGGGAGAAGATGCGACTGGCGGCCGTTTATTTGGCGACATTTCAGATGAACCGTCTGGCAGACTTTCCTTTAACATTGCAGGTCTGACGCTGAACTCAGAAAAGTCTGAAATTCGTATTGATATTCGGATTCCTGTCTTAGCGGATAAAGATCAGCTAGTAGCACAACTAGCGGAGATTGCTGGGCGCTACCAACTGGACTATGAAGAGTTTGACTATTTGGCTCCGCTTTATGTACCTAAAGATAGCGAACTGGTCAGCACCTTGATGGCTATCTACCAAGAAAAGACTGGCGATACTAGTCCAGCTATGTCCTCTGGTGGAGCAACCTTTGCTCGGACTATGCCAAATTGTGTGGCCTTTGGCGCTCTTTTCCCAGGAGTGGAGCAGACGGAACATCAGGCCAATGAACGAGCGTCTTTGGAAGATCTCTATCGTGCGATGGATATCTATGCTGAGACTATTTTCCGCTTGGCAGGAGAATAAAATTGCTAAGATAGATATCAGTGTTGCCAATTTTTCCAAGTAAAAACTGCGGATCAAAACAAAAAAGAGTTGGATTTTCCAACTCTTTTGTCATTTACTAAAGAAAAATGGGGGGGCAAATTCTTTGAGTTTATCAAAGCAATCGATAGCAGCTTGGTTATCTTCACAGATGATTAGGCAGACGTCGTCTCCACAGACGGTAGCAACAATCTGGGGCAACTCTAGAGCATCTAAAATGGCACCAAAAGATTGGGCCAGTCCGGGCAAGGTTTTCATGACGACTTGATGCTGAACGGGGCGGAGCATGACCAGGGCATCTTCCATATAGAAGCGCAGTCTTTTCTCCCAACGAGAGGGAGCGATGCTATTAATGATATAGTAAGATCTGTCGTTTTCGGTCACCTTGACTAGATTGAGAGTTTTCATGTCACGAGAGAGAGTAGACTGGGTGACAATGACGCCGTTTGCTTCCAGAAGTTCTTGGAGTTCCTGTTGGGTATGGACCCTTTTTTCCATGATGAGGGAGCGGATGAGGCGGTGCCTACTTTCGATTTTATTCATAGATTCACCTGTATTTATTTGATAAACATAGCGTCGCCAAAGCTAAAGAAGCGATAGCGCTCAGCGATAGCATGCTCATAGGCTCGCAGTGTCAGTTGGCGTCCAGCAAAAGCTGATACCAGCATGACAAGAGTTGATTTTGGTAAGTGGAAGTTGGTCGAAAAGGCATCGACAATCTTCCACTGATAGCCTGGTTTGATAAAAATATTGGTCCAGCCAGAGTCGGCTTGGATTTGACCATCGAATTTGCTGCCGATTGTTTCCAGTGTTCGGATAGAAGTGGTGCCGACAGCAATGATGCGGTGGCCGCTTGCCTTGACTTGACGCAGGGTCTCAGCTGCTTCTTCAGACAAGCTATAAAATTCGGAATGCATCTCATGCTCTTCCAAGTTGTCAACTGATACGGGACGGAAGGTTCCAAGCCCCACATGCAGGGTCAGATAGACGAGCTTAACGCCTTTTGCCGCAATTTTATCCAGCAATTCCTCTGTGAAATGGAGGCCAGCGGTTGGAGCGGCGGCGGAGCCGTTTTCTTTGGCATAGACTGTCTGGTAGCGTTCACGATCCTCTAGCTTCTCATGGATATAAGGTGGCAGGGGCATTTCACCCAAACTTTCTAGGACTTCTAGGAAAATCCCCTGATAGTCAAAGCGAACAATCCGTCCACCGTGCTCCAGCTCTTCTGTTACAGTGGCAGTCAAACGACCATCGCCGAAAGAAACACGCGTTCCGACTCTGAGTCGTTTGGCTGGCTTGGCTAGGACTTCCCAGAAGTCTCCTTGGGTATTTTTCAAGAGTAGGAGTTCTACATGACCGCCGGTTTCAGGCTTGGTTCCATAAAGGCGGGCTGGCAGGACACGGGTGTTATTCATAACCAAGGCATCACCTGGCTCAAGTTGGTCAATAATATTGTCAAAATGTTGGTCACTAAACTGGCCAGTTTCCCGGTCTACAATGAGCAGGCGAGAAGAGTCTCGCTTCTCCAGAGGGGTTTGAGCAATCAATTCTTCCGGCAAGTAAAAATCAAAATCAGCAGTATTCATTCTATCTCCCTAAATAGTTCTCATGATCCAAATATAGTAGGCGGCAAGCAAAAAGGGAATACTGATAAAGAAAATTCCCAGGCATAAAAAAATTAGTTGCCAACCGAGATGTTTTTTTAAGAAAAGCCCAGCGGTAAAAAGGGCAATTCCTAGTAAAAAGATTATAATCATTGGTAATAGCATGCTTTTATTATACCATGATTTGACGCTAAGTCTCTCAGTAAAATTTGAAAAAATTAAGTAGAATCTACTTGACAAAAATTGGTCTATACCATATAATAAAATAAGGAATCAATCAAGAAAAATAGGAGAACAGAATGAAAGTTATTCGTGTTGAGAATCAGGTAGAAGGCGCAAAGGTAGCTTTAGAAATCTTGAAAGAGAAGTTGGCTCAGGGGGCCAAAACATTGGGCTTGGCAACAGGAAGTAGTCCGATTGAGTTTTACAAGCAAATCATTGCCAGTGACCTAGATTTATCAGAGCTGACCAGTGTAAATTTGGATGAGTATGTGGGACTTTCAGAAGATAATCCCCAGTCTTACCGTTACTTTATGAATGAGCAGCTATTTAATAAAAAGCCTTTCAAAGAAAGCTTTTTGCCAAATGGTGTAGCAGAAGATTCGGAAGTAGAAGTGAAACGCTACAACCAAGTCTTGGCTGACCACCCAGTAGATTTGCAAATTTTGGGAATTGGCACCAATGGTCATATTGGCTTTAATGAGCCAGGAACTAGTTTTGATAGCACTGTCCATATCGTCGATTTGCAGCAATCAACTATCCAAGCGAACGCTCGCTTCTTTGAGAAGATTGAGGACGTACCGACCCAAGCTATCTCAATGGGAATTCGGAATATCTTAGATGCGAAGTCAATCATCCTCTTTGCCTATGGCGCTTCTAAAGCTCAAGCAATTGCAGGAACAGTCCAAGGTGAGGTGACAGAAGCTTTGCCAGCTAGTAGCCTTCAAGGCCATGAAGATGTCGTGATTATCGCAGATAAAGAAGCTCTGAGTTTATTAGAAGTCTAACAATCTATTTCCTATCTAATTTTTAGGTAGGATTTTTTATATTTATCAAAAACCTTGTTAAAAATATGGTATACTAGTTAGGAATGATTTTTTTGGAGGATAAATGTGAAGAAGAAATTTTTGGTGTTTGGACTGATTTTATCTGCCTTTCTGTCACCGTTTTCTGCTGCGGCAGATGAATTGGTAGATATGGCACGAAAAATGTATCCCAATGAAAATGTACAAGCAATCAATCGCCCTAAGTCATCTTTGATGATTGACGGAAATACGGGAGATATCCTGTGGCAGGATAACATCGATGAGGTTCGAGACCCAGCCAGCATGAGTAAGATCATGACCTTGTACTTGGTTTTTGAAGCCATTAAAGAGGGAAAACTCAGTTTAGATACGGTGATTAAGGCGACGCCGCAAGATCAGGCTGTTGCGGGAATTTATGAAATTTCCAATAATAAAATCGTGGCTGGGGTCAATTATACTGTTTCTGAGCTGATTACCATGACTGTTGTCCCATCCTCTAACGCAACAACAGTGATGCTGGCGAATTACCTGTCAGATAACGATCCCGATGCTTTCTTGGATAAGATGAACGCGAAAGCGCAGGAACTAGGCATGGCCAACACCAAATGGTTTAATGCCAGCGGTGCTGCGGCGGTTTCCTTCAAAGGTTACTATACTCCTCAGAGATATAACAATTATGTTAGTAATCAAACAACTGCGCGTGATTTAGGGATTCTAGTTTATAATTTTGTAAAGAACTATCCAGATATTTTAAACTATACCAATCAGGCTAAAGTAACTGTCAAGGCTGGCACGCCTTATGAAGAAACATTTGAGACTTATAATTACTCATTGCCGGGTGCTCGCTACGCTTTGGAGGGAGTAGATGGTCTGAAGACGGGCTCAAGTCCGAACGGTGCCTTCAACTACATTGCAACTGTCAAGCGTGGAAATCAGCGCGTGATTGGGGTTATCATGGGCGTTGGCGACTGGTCTGACCAAGACGGTGAATATTATCGCCACCCATTTGGAAATGCCTTGATCGAAAAATCTTATGCTGACTATGAGTACAAGAAATTATTCTCTAAAGGGAAGCAGGAGATTGATGGAAAAACTTACAATCTGCCAGAGGATTTTTATGCGACAATCAAAAAAGATGCGAAGGCAAAGCCTGTAGTTGAGAATGGTGTCTTGAAGGCTGGAAATGATCTGTACACGCTCTCTCCAAAAATCTCTGATGAGATGAAAGTGGAGGAAGTAGATGCTTCTGTCACCCAGTCTGCCAAGGAAGAAGTCACTAAGAAAGAAAATAATAAAACTTGGTATAGTGACTTGCTGAGCAACCGCTGGTTAATTGCCTTGCCAATTGTCATTATTGTCCTGATTTTCTATATCGAGAATCGGAAATCGAGAAAAGCTAAAGCAAGGGCTAGGAAAAATAAATAATTGATTGCATTTAGCTTGCAAGCTGAAATAAAGCTCAGTTCCTAAAAACTGGGTTTTATTCTATTTTTGGAGAGGTTTTGATGATGGGAAAAAAGTTTTCTAATAGCTATTTGGCTTATTTTTTGATGTATAATTTTTATTTTCTATCCAATTCATTGTTTTCAACCTTGATATCCGTTTATATGCTGGATAAGGGGTACACGGCTGGTCAAGTATCTATCGTCGTATCAGCTTCTTTCTTTTCTTCCATGCTGGCTCAGCCAATCATGGGGCTGTTAACTGATACGCTTGGCATCAAGAGAGTTTCGCTTATCAGTTTTTTCCTGATTATCCTAGGAGACATCTTCTTTATGGAGGCCGATAATCTATGGCTCTTGGCCATCTGGTACAGTTTTGTCTTGATGCTCATCAATGGAGTGGGTACCGTGATGGATGTACTAGCAACCCAAAGTCCTTATAAATATGGGAAAATCCGAATTTGGGGAACAATCGGTTATGCCGTCGGTTCACAGCTGGCAGGTTTGATTTATAAGAATATTTCTCCCCAGGCCATCTATCTGGTCTTTATCGGGACTATGATGCTGAGTATTTTAGGAGTTCTTGGCATGAATCCCAAGCGAGATAGATTAACTAAAAAGACTGAAAAACGAGGCCATTCGCTCTTTTCAGCTATACTTAAAAACAGAACTTATCTTTTTTATCTTTTCCTTGTTGCCCTATACTCTGGTGTGGGCAATACAGGGCATACCTATATTCCTTCCATGCTAGAATCCAGTGGCTTGAGTGTTGATTGGGCAACGACTGTTGTCGCAGTTTCTGTACTCTGTGAGGCACCCTTGATCTTTTATTCCTACCTTTTCATGGATAAGATAGCTGTCAAACAGTTGCTCTATATCTGCTTAGGTATGATGCTTCTTCAGTATGCGGTTTATGCTTTAAACTTTGGCTTGGGTTCGAAAATCGTAGTCACTCTGCTTTCCAAGCATGCTTCTGGCATGGTACTGACTATGCTTAGTCTGCGCATCGTAGCAAATTTGGTGGATGAAAAATATTTGGTGACCGCTTTTGCATTACTACAGACAGGGAGAAATCTAGGAACAATTTTCATCCAGAATATGTCAGGGTCTATCTTAGATCGTTTTGGCTATGGTAGTATGAATTTCATGTTGGCAGCGATCATAGGTCTAGTGCTCTTGCTTGCTCTCTTTTTGAAAGTTCCTGAAAAAAAGAATCAGAATTTATTTGGATAAGAAAAAGCGAGTCTGGAAACTTTTCAGCTCGTTTTTGTTTAGGGAGATTACATAAGTGAGAGAGTAAATAATACTTCGTTCCATTTCACAAGCCCTCTCTTTGGTGTTTTAATTACGAATAAAGATATAAAAGATATTGTTTTGAAAGGGAAATGCTCATGTTACTTGCGAAAAATGAAGAGGGGATTTTGCTGAATGCGATGGAAAAGCAGCCGTCTCTAGGCGAACAACTCTTTTGTCCGGCCTGTTCGGGAGCGGTCCGCTTCAAAAAAGGAAGGGTCATGCGAACGCATTTTGCTCATATTTCTCTTGAAAATTGCTCATTTTATGCGGAAAATGAAAGTGCGGAGCATTTGAACTTGAAAGCTGGCCTTTATAGCTGGGGGAAGCAAAGTCAAGAGATTCAGGTGGAGGCTTTTTTACCTGAGATAAGGCAGATTGCTGACCTTTTGATAGATGGCCGCATAGCGCTGGAGGTTCAATGCAGTCCTCTCAGTCAGGAAAGACTTGAGGAAAGGACGCTGTCCTATCGTCAGCATGGCTATCAGGTCCTCTGGCTTTTGGGCAAGAAATTATGGTTAAAACAGTCGCTGACGAAACTGCAAAAGGACTTTCTTTATTTCAGTCAAAATATGGGCTTTCATCTTTGGGAATTGGATGAGAGAAAGCAGGAACTTCGACTTAAATATCTCATTCACGAGGACTTGCATGGGCGAGCTCAGTACAAGGTCAAATCCTTTCCTTTTGGTCAAGGCTGTCTTTTATCCGTCTTGCGCAGTCCCTTTCAGAAGCAGGGGCTAGAAAGTTATCTGGCTAAGCAAGATCCAGAGATTTGTCGCTATGTTCGTCAGCAGCTTTATTACCAGCAGCCTCGATGGATGAAGCTCCAAGCCCAGCTCTATCAGAAAGGAGACAATCTTCTGACCAAGTCAGCTGAGGATTTTTATCCGCAGGTTCGGCCTGTCCAAGCCAGTTCCTTTTGCCAAATAACAAGAGACTTGACGTCCTATTACCAGCACTTTCATCGTTATTATCAGGCTGAAAAAAATAAGCAGCTTCAAATTATCTATCCACCAGTATTTTATGCGAGGAGGAGAGCAGATTCTTAAATGTTATTCCACTTCCTATTGATGAAGAAGAGAGTTTTTGCCTATACTTTGAATTTAAGAATATTTGAAAATCCTGTATAATAAAGTAATAGGTTAGATATTCCAAAATCCTAATTTTGACTAGTCCAACCAACTTTACCAAAGATGAGAAACGAAAGGAGCTGTCATGAAGAAAATTTTTGTAATATTTCTGACTATCATCACGCTCAGTTCAGGCATGATTTTAGCAGGCTGTAGTATGCTAAATAGTTGGTCAGAAAGAGAAGAAATGATTCAGATTGCGGAGAGTAAAAAGATGAAGAAAGCCTTGGAAAATTTTTTCAAAGATTTAGATTCTAAAGCTTTGACACCAGAAGGAAAGATTAAATCCTATGAAATTCAAAAGGATAAGTTAGATTATAATCTCATGGGTGGACTAAATGTTTACATAATTATTAATGGGAATGAAGTTTTGAATATTGATATGACTGTTCAAGAAGAAGATACTGGAGAATATGAGGTTGTATCATATGGTATTCCACAAGAATTGAGTGAGTTATTAGGAGAGGATTAACATGGCTAATAATGCAGAGTACAATGATAAGTAAAATGTTGAAGCAGCTTTGGTAGAGTATCGTGAATTAGAATTTGGGAAAAATTACTCAATAGCAGGTAAGAATGGATACATTGGTAATCTTTCTCAGGTATACGATAATGTACATGACAATGAAGAACAGGCTTTTATCTTTACGAATCTTTAAAAATGATTCCGTTTTCATATTCTTGAGAAAAATAGTATAATAATTAATATAAAACATTCATCTAAATCCAGTTTCTCATTTTTGTTAAGGCTCCACCTTTAGCAAAGATGAGAAGCGAAAGGAGCTGTCATGAAGAAAATTTTTGTAATATTTCTGAGTATTATCACGCTCAGTTCTGGCATGATTTTAGGAGGTTGCAGTATGCTAAACAGTCGGTCAGAAAAAGAAGAAATGATTCAGATTTCAGAAAGTAAAAAAATGAAGAAGGCGATTGAGAAAGAGTTGAGAGAACTGGATCCTAAAGCTCTGACACCAGAGGGGAAGATTAAAACGTATAAAATTGAAAAGAATAAATTAGATTTCAATCCGATGGGAGGATTAGACATCTATTTAATAATTAATGATGATAAGAAGTTTGAATTAGACATGACTTTTCAAGAAAATTCAACTACTAGCGAATACGAGACGGGTGGTTATGGCATGTCTCCGGAATTTAACGAGCTAATTAGAGGAGAAAAGTAATATGCCTGATTATAAAAACCCTATTGATGGTAGCGAATATAGAGATAAACAACATGTTGAGACTGCTTTATATGAGTATAGGAGTATGTATGTTGGTAAACAATATGATGTAAAAGGGGGGGGGATTATTTAGGCACAGTCTCCCAAATTTATGATAATGTAAATGGCAATGAGGAGCAATTTTCTATCTTTACGAACTTCTATCAATGATTGCGTTTTCATATTCTTTGGAAAAATAGTATAATAATCAATATAAGACGTTAATCTAAAACTGGTTTCTCATTTTCGTTAAGGTATCAGCTTTAGCAAAGATGAGAAGCGAAAGGAGCTATCATGAAGAAAATTTTTGTAATATTTCTGAGTGTCATCACGCTCAGTTCAGCTATGTTTTTAGGAGGTTGTAGTATGCTAAACAGTCATCAGAAAAAGAAGAAATGATTCAGATTGCAGAGAGTCAGAAATCTAAAAAGTTAATTGAGGAAATGTTAAGGAAGAAAGATCCTGAAGCACTGACAGAAAAGGGGATAATAAAAAAATATACAATAAATGAAAAAAATCTTAAATATAATCCAATGGGTGGCTTAATAGTTGAGCTTATAATAAACGATGACCCGGAATTAACAATTACCACAACATTGATGGAAGAGTCTGATGGTAAGCTAGAACATACAGGGTACGTAATTTCTGGTGAGCTTGTAAAGAAGTTGAGGGGAGAATGAGATGACGTATGATAAAGCATTTTATATTTATGAATCTCCGATGATTCCGCTTTCATGTTCTCGATAAAAATAGTATAATAATCAATGTAAAACATTAATCTAAATCTAGTTTCCCATTTTTGCTAAGGCTCCAGCTTTAGCAAAGATGAGAAGTGAAAGGAGCTATCATGAAGAAAATAGTTATTATTTTTCTGAGTATTGTAACACTCAGTTCAGGCATGATTCTAGGAGGTTGTGGTATGTTAAACAGTCGGTCAGAAAAAGAAGAAATTCTTCAGATTTCAGAAAGTAAAAAGATGAAGAAAGCCTTGAAAATTCTTCTTAGGGAATTGGATCCCAAAGCTTTGACACCAGAAGGAAAGATTAAAACCTATGAAATTAAAAAGGAAATGTTAGAATATAATCCTATGGGAGGATTAAATGTATACATAACAATTAACGGGGACGAAAAACTATATATTAACATGACTGTTCAGGAAGAAGAAGCAGGTAATTATGAAGTAGTCAGTTATGGCGTTTCCCAGGAATTAAGTCAGTTAATTGGAGAATAATATGGCTAATAATAAGAACTACACAGATCAACAAAATGTTGAGGCTGCTATGGTGGAATATAGACCTTTAAAAGTAGGAGAAAACCACTCAATTAAAGGCGAAAATGGATATATCGGTAATGTCTCCCAAATTTACGACAATGTAAACGGCCATGAAGAACAAGTATTTGTATTTACAAATAATGGTAAAGGCCCTGAACAATCTCCAGTTCCCTACTCAGCTTCGGATGCTGAGCGTGCTCAGGTGCAGGATGTGACAGTCATGATGCAGGGCTCTCAGACCAAGACGGACACTCCTAAGCTACTCCATGATACTGTTACGGATTGGCTGCCTACAGACTTTGTGACGGCGGCCCACCGCCTGGGTCCTGTCGGTGCAGTGGAACATGCTACCCCTTTTGTTTATCGCCATTCCCAAAATATCATCACTCAGAAAAGCCGGGAAGTGCTGGATAAGGCAGATCGAGATGCTAGCAATAATATAGGAGATGCGGTCGGATTCTTTAATAAAGATGTTGGTCAGGCTGTGACGAGGGGGCTTAATTCTTTAAATAAAAATCCCTTCAATGAGCTAAGGAAGGATGTTCTGTCAAATAGTGCAGGTATCTTTGGCGGAGCCGTAGTGACAGGTGTTACCTCTACACCGATTATGCTAGCTGCTGGCGGTCTTAAACTGACTCAAAAGTTTCCGCCCGCTCAGTTTGAGGATGCTGCTAAGCACCTCAAGGAAACCATTCGTAAATATCCCAATGCTAAGATTGACCTTTACGGACATTCTTTGGGATCGATGGATATCCAGTATGCTCTTGCCAGTCTGACCGAGGAGGAGATGCGCCATATTGGTACGGTTCACATCTATAACGGCCCTAATATCTATCCTCTCCTGACCAAGGAACAGAAGGCACGACTGGATAGCGCTAAGTACAAGATCTTCAATCATATCGATCATAAAGACATTGTCAGCCTAGGCTACAGCTTATCTGGTAGTGAAAATGCAGCTGGTATCGTCCGTCATATTAAAACTATCGGAAAAAGCATTGATGACCAGCATATGATGAAGGGGTATATCTATGATAAAAATAAAAACTTTGTGCTCATGGATGAGACAGGAAAGATTACCATTCAAGATACTATCAAAGCAAATATGATTCCCTATCAGAACATGAAAAAGTACTTATCGAAGGGAGGATTTAGCGGTAACGAAAAAATTTATCTGGACAGTGTCCAAGCGCAAGCAACTGCACAAAATCTAGTAAATGTGGCTAAGTTAGGATATAAAACTTTACAGCAAGCTAGAGATCAAGTTGTTGGAGAAGCCGAAATTCTAGCAGATGAGTTGCACAAAGTTCCGTGGGGCTTTAGTCTTAGTCCAGATGAGATGGCTACAGCTTATCAGGATGGAGGAGCAGATTACCAATCTTTGGTCATGTCCTTGAAAGCCCACTTTGACAGCCGTTTGTCCAAGGTTCAGGCGCTTCAAACGAGCTTTACATCTCTAACAGAGCAGCTTAGTGCTGGCATTCAGCAACTATTGGACAAGGATCAGGTATTAGCGGGAGATTTTGAGCAATGGAACCAAATCAAGCAATGAGACAGGATATCATCCAAAAAGAAAAAGAGATGGAAGAGCTCTACTCGGAGCTTCAGCGGGAACGCTTGAAGATTGAGAAGGAGCGAGATATTCTTATGTCTAAGAAAAGGGCTTTTTCTGATATGCTTCAAGAAGAGTATGAAATGGCGGCTGCAATTTTACGGAGACAGGAGTGGGATACTAGTGTTGAATGGCAGGTTCTAAATCGGTATATAGAATCCTATGATATAATGGCGGATGAAGCCAGTAATGACCAGTTGAAAAAATTAGATTTGAAAGATGAGGAATTGGTAGAAAACTTCTCAAGACAGAGACGTCGATTAGAGTTGGATATTGAAGAGAACTATCGCCGTCTTCGTGAATCTAAATGAATAACGACAGATGCTTTAGTGAATAAAAATAATAGGCAAAAGATTGAACATAGTTAGAGTAAAGGAAAAAGTTTATGTTTATAACAGAATCAGGATCAGAACCAGTAAGAACTTATTTTTCATCATCCAAAACGATTGATTTGCTAGAAATCAAGAAAACAATAGAAAAGCAAATTATAACAAATGTCCTAGCTCCGCTCTTACTAGCTCAAAGGGACAGGATGCAGAGCACATATGATAATCTTTTTACCGATGTTGCAAAGACTGTTCAGGAAAGTGTGAAAGTAGCTGCGGATCAGTTAGATGACTCAATGAAAGGCCAATTCTCTAAGAAAGTTGTGACCGTCATAAAAGAAAATAGTGAAAAATATAAAGAAATTTAATAATTGAGCTCTCTTGGATTCGAGTCCTGATTGATCAGGAATTGGATGTGGAGAGCTTTTTAAGTGAAGTATATCTATTTATCTACCATGCTATTTTGGTACTTGAGTTTTATAAAAATAGGCTTTTTATGATAAAATAGAAAAGATGGAGGAAATTTCTATGGCAAAACAAAGAAATGAAATTGAAGAAAAATATACTTGGGATTTGACAACCATTTTCCCAACAGATGAAGCCTTTGAAGCGGAGTTGGCGCAGGTTTCAGAAGAAGTGAGGAAAGCAGCTGGTCTGGCTGGGCATTTGCTGGATTCGGCTGACAGTCTTTTGACAACGACGGAAATCCAGTTGGACTTGATGCGCCGGATTGAAAAGCTTTATTCTTATGCTCACATGAAGAATGACCAGGATACTCGTGTGGCTAAGTATCAAGAATATCAGGCTAAGGGGATGACTCTTTATAGCGAATTCGGTCAAAGCTTTGCCTTCTATGAGCCCGAATTTATGGCGATTACAGAAGATCAGTACCAAGCTTTCTTGGCTGAGCAGCCAGCCTTGCAGCTGTATCAGCATTATTTTGACAAGCTTTTGAAAAAGAAAGCCCACATCCTGACCCAGCGCGAAGAGGAGCTGTTGGCTGGTGCTGGTGAAATCTTTGGGGCAGCAGGCGAAACCTTTGCTATCTTGGATAATGCAGATATCGTCTTTCCGATGGTGCATGACGAAGACGGAAATGAAGTTCAGCTTAGCCACGGTAACTATATCACCTTGGTTGAGTCTAAGAACCGAGAGGTCCGCAAAGAAGCTTACGAGGCTCTCTACAGCGTCTACGAGCAGTATCAGCATACCTATGCTAAGACTTTGCAGACCAATGTCAAGGTTCACAATTACAATGCGAAAGTCCGCAAGTTTTCATCTGCCCGTGAAGCAGCCTTGTCAGCGGACTTTATTCCAGAAAGTGTCTATGATAGCCTAGTTTCAGCTGTTAATAAGCATTTGCCTCTTTTGCAGCGTTATATCGCTTTGCGAGCGAAGATTTTAGGCATTTCTGACTTGAAGATGTATGATATGTACACACCTTTGTCAGAGACAGACTACAAGTTCACTTATGAGGAAGCCTTGGCTAAGTCTGAGGAAGTTTTGGCTATTCTGGGTGAGGATTATCTGAGCCGAGTGAAAACAGCCTTCTCAGAGCGCTGGATTGATGTTCATGAAAATCAAGGTAAGCGCTCAGGGGCATACTCAGGCGGTTCTTACGATACCAATGCCTTTATGTTGCTCAACTGGCAGGATACACTGGATAATCTCTTTACCTTGGTGCACGAGACAGGCCACAGTATGCACTCTAGCTACACCCGTGAGACCCAGCCTTATGTCTATGGAGACTATTCTATCTTCCTAGCTGAGATTGCTTCAACGACCAATGAAAATATTCTGACAGAAAAGCTCTTGGAAGAAGTAGAAGATGATGCAACCCGCTTTGCTATCCTCAATCACTTCTTGGATGGTTTCCGAGGTACGGTCTTCCGTCAAACCCAGTTTGCTGAGTTTGAGCATGCTATCCACAAGGCTGACCAAGAAGGTCAAGTGTTGACCAGCGAGTTTCTCAATGACCTCTACGCTGATTTGAACGAGAAATACTATGGACTGAAAAAAGAAGATAATCCACAGATTCAGTACGAGTGGGCTCGGATTCCGCATTTCTACTACGATTACTATGTTTTCCAATATTCGACAGGTTTTGCAGCCGCTTCTGCCTTGGCTGAAAAGATTGTCCATGGCAGTCAGGAAGACAAGGACAAGTATCTGGACTATCTCAAAGCCGGGAACTCTGACTATCCGCTCAATGTCATCAGAAAAGCAGGTGTAGATATGGAAAAAGAAGACTACCTAAATGCTGCTTTTGCTGTCTTTGAGCGTCGTCTGGACGAATTCGAAGCTTTAGTAGAAAAGTTGGGACTGGCATAAGATGGTCGAGACTTATAACCAAAATTCCAATCCCAATATGCGTCGGCCAGTGGTCAAAGAAGAGATTGTAGACTTTATGAGACAACGACTCCAGCCAGTTTCTGGTGGACTCAAGGAGCTGGAGGATTTTGCCAGAGCTGAAAATGTGCCCGTGATTCCCCATGAGACAGTAGCTTATTTCCGCCTGCTACTCGAAAGCCTGCAGCCAGAGAAGATTTTAGAAATCGGGACGGCTATCGGTTTTTCGGCCCTTTTGATGGCGGAACATGCGCCTCAGGCTCAGATTACGACTATTGATCGCAATCCAGAGATGATTGAGCTGGCTAAGGCTAATTTTGCTAAATATGACAGCCGTCAGCAGATCACCCTGCTGGAAGGCGATGCAGTGGATTTGCTTGAGACACTGGAGGATTCCTACGACCTTGTCTTTATGGACTCTGCCAAGTCCAAGTATGTGGTCTTTCTGCCCCAAGTCCTCAAGCGCCTCAATCCTGGTGGTCTGGTCCTCATTGATGATGTCTTCCAAGGCGGAGATGTTGCCAAGCCTTTTGAGGAAATTAAGCGTGGCCAGCGGGCTATTTACCGTGGCTTGCATAGCCTGTTTGACGCAACTTTGGACAGTCCAGATTTGACTGCGAGCTTGCTTCCTTTAGGAGATGGGCTGCTTATGATTAGAAAAAAATAATCCCTTCACTTTTTTCTCAAATTCCAAAAATTTTTAGGAAAAATTAAGATATCAAGTTGGATTTGTGGTACAATAGACAAAGTGAATTTATTGAAGGAGTAGATAAAACAATGAAGAAAAAAATCCTTACAGGAGCAGTAACTCTCTTTTCTGTAGTGGCTTTAGCAGCATGTTCACAAACAGCAAAAGATAAAGATATTGTGACAATGAAAGGTGAGACAATCACAGTAAGTGAATTTTACGATCAAGTAAAAAATAATGGATCCTCTCAACAAGTCTTGCTTCAAATGGCCATTAAGCAGGTTTTTGAAGAAAAGTATGGCAAAAAAGTGACGGATAAAGAGGTTGAAGAAGCCTTTGAAAAAATGAAATCCGCTTATGGTTCTGCTTTCCAAAATGTTCTTGCTCAAAGCGGAATGACAGAAGATGCCTACAGAGATCAGATCCGCGCAAATAAATTAGTTGAATACGCTGTTAAGAAAGCAGCTGAAAAAGAGTTGACAGATGACAACTACAAGGCTTTCTTTGAAACGTATACCCCAGAAGTAACGGCTCAAATTATCAAGGTAGATAGTGAAGAAAAGGCTAAGGAAGTGCTTGAAAAAGCTAAGGCTGAGGGAGCAGACTTTGGTCAGTTAGCCAAGGAAAACTCAACCGACAAGGACACCAAAGATAAGGGCGGCGAGGTGAAATTTGATTCAACCTCAACAACAGTTGCGGATGCCGTTAAAAAAGCTACTTTTGCTTTGGAAGAAAATGGCGTTTCTGATGTAATCACTGTACGAGGTAAGCAGAACTATTCAGCAAGTTACTACATTGTTAAATTGGTGAAGAAAACTCAAAAATCTGCAAAATGGACAGATTACAAGAAGCAACTAAAAGAAGGAATCCTGACTCAAAAACAAAACGATGCAAGCTTTATTCGTTCCGTTATTTCTAAAGAATTGAAGGAAGCGAATCTGAAAGTGAAGGATCCAGCTTTCCAAAATGTCTTTGCCCAATATGTAGAAGGGGATACTTCTAGCTCATCGTCTAAAGAAGAAAGCAAGTCTCAGTCTTCTAGTTCAGAAGAAAAGAAATCACAATCTTCTAGCTCGGAAGAAGCAAAATCTGGGGCTTCAAGCTCAGAAGAAAGCAAGTCAGAAGCTGCTCATACTGAAGAAAACCCAGCTCCTGCAGCAGAATAAGCTTGACGAAAAGCCAAGAAGTCAGTATAATAAAATTATTGAGAATTGATTTTCTAAATCTCAGCTCAGAGAATTGGCGGTGCTGCGAGCCATGTGAGAGGAAAATTCATGCTACTCATGTTTCAAACTAAATAGCTAATGAGAATGACAAGTTCATTGAATGAAGGTGGTACCGCGGTTTTTCGCCCTTCAGACAAAGAGCTTGTCTTTTATCTTGACTCTGGAGGTAAAGCGATGAAGACCTATCTTGTCAAACAAAAATTGCGCCTAGGTGGCGAACGCTTTGATATCAAGGACGATCGAGGTAATGTAGATTACCAAGTAGAAGGATCATTTTTCCAGATTCCTAAGAGCTTCACCATCTATGATGCCCAAGGACAGACAGTTAGCCAGATCAGCAAAATCTTTCTAACATTTTTGCCTCGGTTTGAAATCAAGCTCAGTGACGGGACAAGCTTTTATATTCGCAAGAAACTGACTTTCTTCCGTGATAAGTATGAGTTTGATGATTTAGGCCTTCGTATCGAGGGTAATATCTGGGATTTGAATTTCAAATTACTAGATGATCGCGATCAAGTCGTGGCAGAGATTACCAAGGAACTTTTCCATTTGACCTCCACTTATCAGGTGAGTGTCTATGATGAGGCATACTCAGATTTGGTCATTTCCCTCTGTGTCGCCATTGACTATGTGGAAATGCTGGAAAGTTCTTCATCATAATATAAATATTTAGAAAATTAAGGAGAAAAATAAAATGAAACAAATGTCAAGTGCTCAAATTCGCCAAATGTGGCTGGATTTCTGGGCAAGCAAAGGCCACTCCGTAGAACCATCAGTTAGCTTGGTTCCAGTAAACGACCCAACTCTTTTATGGATCAATTCTGGGGTAGCCACTCTTAAGAAATATTTTGACGGGACCATTATCCCTGAAAATCCACGGATTACCAATGCTCAAAAAGCGATTCGTACTAACGATATCGAAAATGTCGGAAAAACTGCCCGCCACCATACCATGTTTGAAATGTTGGGGAACTTCTCTATCGGGGATTACTTCCGTGATGAAGCTATTACTTGGGCTTATGAACTTTTGACAAGCCCTGAGTGGTTTGACTTCCCAGCTGAAAAACTCTACATGACCTACTATCCAGACGATAAAGATTCATACAACCGCTGGATTGAAGTGGGAGTGGATCCAAGCCACTTGATTCCAATCGAGGATAACTTCTGGGAAATCGGTGCGGGACCTTCTGGACCTGATACTGAGATCTTCTTTGACCGTGGAGAAGCCTTTGACCCAGAAAATATCGGTCTTCGCCTGCTTGCAGAGGATATTGAAAACGACCGTTATATCGAAATCTGGAACATCGTTTTGTCACAATTCAACGCTGATCCAGCTGTACCTCGTAGCGAGTACAAGGAATTGCCACACAAGAACATTGATACGGGCGCTGGTTTGGAGCGTTTGGTGGCCGTTATCCAAGGGGCTAAGACCAACTTTGAAACGGACCTCTTCATGCCGATTATCCGTGAAGTTGAGAAATTGTCTGGTAAGGTTTATGACCAAGATGGCGACAACATGAGCTTTAAGGTCATCGCAGACCATATCCGTTCCCTCTCATTTGCCATCGGTGATGGTGCCCTTCCAGGAAATGAAGGTCGTGGCTATGTCCTTCGTCGTCTCCTCCGTCGCGCTTCTATGCACGGTCAAAAATTGGGTATCAACGAGCCTTTCCTTTACAAGCTGGTTCCAACTGTTGGAAAAATCATGGAAAGCTACTACCCAGAAGTACTTGAAAAACGTGACTTTATCGAGAAAATCGTCAAGAGCGAGGAAGAGTCATTTGCTCGCACCCTTCACTCAGGTCAACATTTTGCAGAAACCATTGTAGCAGACTTGAAAGAAAAAGGACAAACGGTTATCGCTGGGCAAGATGTCTTCAAACTCTATGACACTTACGGATTCCCAGTTGAATTGACAGAAGAAATTGCTGAGGAAGCTGGTATGACAGTCGACCGTGAAGGTTTTGAAGCAGCCATGAAAGAGCAGCAAGAGCGTGCGCGTGCGTCTGCTGTTAAGGGTGGCTCAATGGGGATGCAAAATGAAACCCTCCAAAACATTACAGTAGAAAGCCACTTCAACTACAATGCCAGCCAATTGCCGTCTAAATTGGTGGCTATCGTAGCGGACAACGCTGAAGTAGAAGCTGTTTCAGAAGGAACTGCCTCTCTCATCTTTGCAGAGACTCCATTCTACGCTGAAATGGGTGGACAAGTAGCGGACCACGGTCAAATCTTGGATGCTGCAGGAAACGTCGTGGCTACTGTAACAGATGTTCAAAAAGCACCAAACGGACAACCATTGCATACTGTTGAAGTTCATGCTCCGCTTGATTTGAACCAAGAATACACATTGGCCATCGATACCAATCGTCGTCACCGTGTCATGAAAAACCACACAGCAACTCACTTGCTTCATGCCGCTCTTCACAATATCCTTGGTCACCATGCGACACAAGCAGGATCTCTGAACGAAGTCGAATTCCTTCGCTTTGACTTCACACATTTCCAAACAGTAACTCCTGAAGAATTGCGCGCCATTGAACAACAAGTCAATGAGAAAATCTGGGAAGCAATCGCAGTAGAAACTGTTGAGACAGATATTGACACGGCTAAAGAAATGGGAGCCATGGCCCTCTTTGGTGAGAAATATGGCAAGGAAGTCCGTGTTGTGACTATCGGCGATTACTCAGTCGAGCTCTGTGGTGGTACTCACGTAGGTAATACTTCTGAAATTGGCCTCTTCAAGATTGTCAAGGAAGAAGGAATCGGATCAGGAACTCGTCGTATCTTGGCAGTGACTGGTAAGGAAGCCTTTGAAGCCTACCGTGAACAAGAAGACGCTTTGAAAGCCGTCGCAGCGACCTTGAAAGCACCGCAACTTAAGGAAGTACCTCATAAAGTTGAAGGTCTTCAAGAGCAACTCCGTCAATTGCAAAAAGAAAATGTAGAATTGAAAGAAAAAGCCGCAGCCGCAGCTGCTGGTGATGTCTTCAAGGATGTGAAGGAAGTCAACGGCCACCGTTACATTGCAAGCCAGGTTTCTGTATCAGATGCAGGTGCCCTTCGTACCTTTGCGGATAACTGGAAACAAAAAGACTACTCTGATGTGCTTGTCCTAGTTGCAGCTATCGGTGACAAAGTCAATGTTCTTGTAGCTAGCAAGACGAAAGACCTTCATGCAGGAAACCTTGTCAAAGAATTGGCACCAATCGTCGATGGACGTGGTGGTGGTAAACCAGACATGGCCATGGCAGGAGGAAGCAACCAAGCCAAAATCCAAGAACTCTTGGACGCAGTAGCTGGTAAATTGTAAGAAAACAAAGATCTATCCACTTGGGTAGATCTTTTTGCATGCGCAAAAAAAGCTAAATCCGAGTGGACTTAGCTTGATTCGTAATAGCTAAAAGAAGAAAACTTACTATGCTTCTGAATGCAAGTTATAGCTCGTAAGGAAATTTAAAAGAGAGTGGGACAGAAATCGGTAATTCGTTAGAATTCGATTTCGTCGTCCCACCTCCGCACAGTTGAGTAGGGCTGTAAAAGCTGATGAAATCAGCGTAATAGAGCCCACTCAACCACTGCGTCTTGCTCGACAATCCAAAGACAATTGAGAGGCTAGGATTTCTGTCCCACTCTCTTGCTATCTAATGCTCTGTTTTACTTTTAATTCTAGCTCTCAGAAAGCGCAAATCATTAAAAATATAAATTAGAAAAATGATTTGACAAGAGTAAACGCCCCAATCTAGCCTATAAATATCCCTTTGAATAGTGATGGAAAACAGGGCGTACATCATGAAGATAAAACTAGCTATGAATACTAGAAAGGATTGTAGGCTTGCTATAAAAGGATAGCCTCTCTTTTTCAAAATGGATTTGAATAAAATAGCTAGAGCAGGCAAAATGGAAAATAAGGTAAAACAAGTTAAAAAATAGAAAACAGTTAAATTTCTAAAATCTTTTCCCCAAAAGATAGAATCCTCGTTTTGAAAAAGATAAATTGAAAGTGATCGATCGTTTAAAAAGGGTAGGCCAAGGATGACCAGATAAAATACAATCAATAATCCAATTTGCCAAGAGAAACCTGCTTTCCTTCTCTCTTTATTGTCTGACATGTCTATCTCCCTTCTATAATTTTTCCTTGCTCAACCACAACAAAATCACCGTTAGTTTCATCAATAGTCTCCAAGACATAGGTTCCATCAGGTAAGCTTAATTGTTCTAGTAACTGTTGGATTTGGTCTCTTAGATAAAAATGTTCCTTGTATCTTTCTTCTGGCAAGATAATTTGAACATAGACTGCATTATGTGACAAGGCATCATTTAAAGGCACATTGTACAATTCTTCAAGAATAGAATGGTTATTGCTAACAGCATCTTCCATACGATCGCTATACCAGAGCTCACCTTTACCAAATCTATTTTGGTCAGATAGAGTGCTTCTCAGCTTAACAGTTCCCCCTTTTAGGTGTGAAGCCTGATTTAATTTTCTCGTCAAAGATTGTTCCAATTTAGTCCGCTCAGGGTTGATTTCTAAAGCTTTTTCAAGAATTGGCGCATATACTCTCATAGATTCATCATATATAGGGTTCCTCCACTTGTCTATATCCATCTTGTCGTAATAAGGCATGACTAATTGTTTGAAGCGGACCGATTTTTTTACAGGGACAGAGATGGTTTTGTCCTTAATTTTTTCAGTATAGGTATAATTGACATCTATGCCCCAATTTTCTTCAGCCCAGGAAAAGCCAGTTATCTTAATCTCTCCCCAAAAATTACGATTGGCGTAAAAGCCTTTGAGATGAGCTTCTAGATTTCGGTAGAAAAACAAAGACGAGACCACTAGAAAGCATACAAGCACCATGAAACTTTTTCTCTTGTCCGTATCAATCTTTAAATTCTTTTTCAATGGCTTCCTCCTTAATGACTTGCTTGAACTCTTCTTCCGTACGGATTATTTCTTCTTTGCCACTCTTTGTATACTTTTTGCCAATACTCCAGTAAAAAGAGCCGGCATCGGGGATGAACATTTTTGTTAGGGTGATGCTATCGTTGAGGGTCATGTTTTCTTTTAAAACTACTATATAGCCGTATTTTTTCAATATTGAGAGGAGTAGGCTATCCTCTGGTTTCCTAAGGCTATCATCAGAATCGCCATCCGTTATACGTGATTGGTAATCGTTCTTTTTGTAACTAAACAAAGTGGGCCAATCCGTAGTTACATTTTCACTATCATCCTTATATATCCCTGTAATAAATGATGGACTTGAAAGTACTCGATAGAGCCCTCCATATCCGAAATGAATCGTCTCTTTGGGCTGTTTTTTTGTAGCTTTTTTACTGGTTAGGTTTACATAGATTTCATCATTGTCTTTTATCTGGATTTTGACATATTCATCTTTTCCATCAGAATACATAAGATTATCCATCTTGCCTTCTATGGTGACATAGCCCATATCTTGAACCAGTTTCAAGACATCAATCGTTTGCCCTTCTCCTTTTTCTTGTCCCAGTTTGTAATAACGAATTCGGAAGTATTCTTCCTTGTCCTTTGCTTTCAGTGTTCCCACATACTGCTTGGAATCCTGAAATGCTAGAAATTTCCGTCCAACAGCAAAATCATACGGACTCCACTCGTCGCTCTCTTTAAAAGAAAGAGCAATCATAGGGAATTCTGGTTCGGTCTCACCAATAGTTGTATAATCAGTTAGACGCTGATTCTTTCCTTTATAGGCATAATTTCGTTCTTTGACCACAAAAGCAGCTTCTTTTGTGAAAAAGAAAGAACAAGCACCAGCGACCATAAAAATGACCAGTGTTGCCAAAGCATAAATCTGCCACATTTGCCAAGAGAAATTCTCTATCTTTTTCATCCTATTCTCCTTTTAGATAGATTATGGACTATTATATCATTTTTTGTAAACTTCCTGCCATAAGCAAAAGAAAAGTATGATAAAATGGTATTATTATAGTTTTATAAGGGAAAAATATGAATCAAACACGTCTCAAAAAAATCCTGAAAATATCGAGTTTCTTTCTATTCGCTTTTGTGACATATCATGTCTACTATCAATCTCTCGTCCCTCATCTTACAACTAGGAACGAGGAAGATGCTAGACTGAGCCAGTCCAAATATCAAATCGCCTATGGGCAAGTAAGAGATTTTCAAAAAATCGGAAATTTTGCTTTGGCCATTGATATGTTTGGTGATGTCCAGCAGAAGGAAGGCTACATTATTGCTCAGAATTATCGCATTCCCAAAACTCAGGATCCTTCTAAAGGGCAAGCATTTTATGATAAAGAAAAGTCTGAGTATTTTTATCAAATTGACATTTACAAAGAGGATGAAGGAATTCAGTCACTGAGAAAGATTGATGTAAGAGATATCCTTCTCAAAGAAAAGAAGAAATATAAGATCATCAGTACAGCAAAAATAGATGCTTTTGACTCACCAACCAAGGCTCCCTATTTAGAAATAGGACTAGAAGAAATCGATGGGGATGCGAGAACTTTCTCACTGATCATTGATTTACAGACCTTAGAAAGTCGCATTACTCGCCTTATAGGCTCTTCATCTGAGGAAAAGATTACTAGCAGGACTAATAGAGAATTATCGGTTGTCAGAGCCAATCCTGTCTTTGCAGAGCGCTTGAAGAACCTAAGCTTCGTTATTGGTACTGATGATGCCATCACAATGCGACCATATCAGGGGGGAGAACTCATCAATCTCTACCAAGAATTTCCTCATATTTTTGAAATGGCTAAAAAAGGTAGTTTTACGATCTATCCACAGTTTCAATACAAAGAAGATCTAACTCAACAAGTTTCAAATTTTGCTAATCTTTTCAATTATCCAGGTGAAGCTCCCTTTTGGTCTGCTCAACAGAAACAAGATTACGAGGCAGACCGAGCTTTAAAACAGACAAAAGATTTATCGACTCCCCTTTCATATGATTTTTTCATGGAGAGGGTAAAAAAAGAAGGCAAGCTTAATGCGGTAGAAGGAATGATTCCTATCGGTTTTGATATCAATACTGGGGAAATAGTCACCGTTGATTTCAAAAAAGGACCTGTCTATCTCCAAAATTTTGACCTAGAAGACCATATAGATAGTCTAAGCTTTATGGAGTCCAATTATTCCTATATAAGGGATGTGCGGTTTGATCAAGTCAGTATCGACACAGCCATGTCTTATAAATTAGGTAGAAAATCAGTAAATGATTACAGTAGGTTGATTGAGGATTCTAAAATTAATAAACCGCGAGAGACACTCTATATCACTTGGCTTCAATATGAACCAAACAACAATGTACATGAATCCGATATGAATATCGTTAAGGGAATTGTGGATCAAGGAATCTTGTACAAAATCTTCTCCATATTTAGTCTTGAAGAAGGGCAAATGACAGTGAATCAGACTGGGACCAACAGCAATCTTGCAGTAGGAAAGACCAAAATATTAGTACAAAATGGGCATCAACTTCTTGATTCATTACAGTTTGAGACAACTGATATGCCTAGCTTGAATCACGATGAAATGATCCAGTCTGGTCGGATTATATATGTCCTTATCGATGGGCAGCTTCGTCAAGTAAAAGTTCCGGAGGAAAAGTAGGTGCAGAAGATAGTGATAAAAATAAAAAAATGCTTTCAAAATAAAAATTTTTTGAATGTTTCTGGCTATACCTTGGCTTTTACACTTGGTTTATTTTTGGCTTTTTATGTTTTTGAGAGGGAAAAAATGACCATTCAGTCTGAGCAAAGACAGTCTAAAACATCCCAAGAAAAGAAAGTTACAAGAGCGAAAGATGAGGCAGTCCAGATAGAAAAACTTGCAGACAAGATCTATATGGTGAAAAATCCTAATTCGGCTATCTTGTCTGATAAGTATATCTTACAGCAAGAAATGAATTACTCTGATCAATCCTTTCACTTCGATAGCTATCAGGCCTTTAGTAAGGACAATAAACAGAGCAACCATGTCAAAATTAAGCTTTTAAATCAAGTTGAAGCGTTGTATAAAGATTACGATTTAGTCCAATTGGCTCAAAACCTGCATAGTCAAGCCATACCAGGGAAAGTTAGCCATCAGCTCTATCAAGATCCTCAGGATGGGCAATATTATTTTGCTTTTGAAGTCTATATACCAGGTGGTAAGGATGAAAATGATTACTCGAACGCTCATGAGGAGAAGCCTATCTATACTCTCTATACTAACATTGAAAACGGGCAGACTTTTTATCTAAAAGACTATTTTAAGCCCCTAAGTATCCGTGACAAGTATCCTGTCTATGGTGCTAGTAATCTGGATGACAAACTTGAGAAGTACGGCTTGGTTTTACTCAACAGTCCGCATAACTTTACCCTCATTGAAGGGGAAGGAAATTTACAGATCAAAAAGTTGAAGCTAAGCCAGCAATTTCCAAAAATAGAGGAAAAACTTGCTAGTGGCTGGAGTTTAGTTGTAACTGGCGAGGATTCTTATGAAACCAGTATCAGACTTTTAGCGTCTGAAGGAGAAACCGATCTCTATACAAATGTCAAACTAGATCGTTCTTATTCATCTGATGACCAAGATCATCTCTTACAGTCTTATCAGGATTTCCTTGAGTTATACAAGGAGAAATAAGCACGTTCCTCTCTATCAAATAAGCACGTTCCATATGATTTTCCAATGATGCTTTTCATTGCTTTCATATGGGGCTTTTTTATGCCTTCGAAATGATATTTTGGATTTACCAACTGTAAAGTCTCTAGAGAATCTTTCTCAAATATTTGTAAAAGATCCAAGTCTTTATGACAAAAATCTTTATTTTTTTGACAAATATACTTGTCAAAAAGAAAAGAATCTGTTACAATGTATTTAAGTTAAGAAGAAAAGATAAAAGGAGGAACTGATGGAGATACTGTTTTGGTGTCTACTTCCGATATTTTCTGGTTTGTGGCTGACGTTATCCAGTGAATTGAAAAATGTAAAAAGGAAGTTGAAACGTTTAGAGAGAAATAAAGAAAGGAGTGGAGAAATGTCACGTTTTTTTAAAGAAATGATTGGGAAAAAACCGATCATCATTGGTGAAGTTTTCGGGACAGATTGCTGGGAGGTAGTTGATGCTGATGACGATTGGGTTAAGTTGAGTAAGACCAATAAAAAAGGTCAAACAAGAATCAAGCTCATGCGCATTGACGATATCAAGTCTGTTGAACTGAAAGAAGACTGAGAGGTGTTGTCATGAAGCTGAAAAATCGACTCAAAGAGCTGAGGGCCAGAGACGGGCTGAATCAAACCGACTTGGCCAAGGAAGCCGGCGTGTCACGGCAGACGATTAGCTTGCTGGAGCGGGATGAATACACGCCCTCCGTGGTCATTGCTCTCAAAATTGCTCAGATTTTTAACGAAAGTGTCGAAAATGTCTTTCGCCTAGTGGAGGAAGAGTAGGTATAAAAAGAGCTGGAACGGATACAATAATGTCCTAGTTATTATATTTATAGTTTTTTGGTCCATTTTGTTGCGATTATCTTGGGTGGTTTGCACATGCTGTCTTGGCGGCGACTGCTTGATTTGCCTCTGGTGATTTGTATTTATGTCGTTGTTATGCCTGAAATGGATGCTGGGAAAAAGAAGGAGAATTAGAATGAAAGAAAAAAGAATGAAATCAACTCGATACCGTTTTTGGAGAAATATTGTGTTTATTGCTGCGGGAGGTGTAGTAGGTTTTATCGCTGGCTCTCTGGTCGGTTATTATAACTTAGCAGTTAGAATTGATTTTAGCCAGCTGATTAGCCTGAAGGCAGTGCAAGATATCATGCTAGTAGCCATATTCCTGCTTTTTCTAGGAACGCTTTATTATCTTCACATCAGCCGGGAAAGTATGTCACGCTTGGAGAAGATAGAAGATGATGAGGAGATAGAATCATTAGAACAAGCGGGAAATCGAGCTTATGCTCTAGCTGGTATTTTAACGAATTTAATGCAGATTCCCTTCATGTTTTATGCGGCTACTGGCTTTGCAGAGGGAATCCGTCACGCAGATTTTAATATTCTGCCAGTCTTTGGTAAATTTTTCTTCTTGGTTCTTTTAATAACTGTAGCTAGCATTCTAGTTCGAAAAGGATTTAAAACGGTGAATGGAGAAGAGCTCCCTCGCTATAGCAATGTCAGGGAAACCAGAGATTTCTTAATGGATAAGATGGATGAGGCAGAAAAACAGATTAATTATGAAGAAAATTTTGAATTAGTCATGAAATTAGTAAGCTTTATCTTTCCTAGTATCTATATTGGACTGATACTGCTAAATCTTCTGTTCCAATTGGATACGATTTTGGCTTGGATTGCGGTATCTGTCATATATCTTTATGTTACTGTCAGCCAGTACAAAATTGTTAAACGTTATTATAAGTAAGAAAGTGAGAAGAGGCCTTATGTCACAAGTGATTCAAGTGGAGAATATTTCTAAAAGTTTTGGAGATAAAAAAGCTTTAGAACGGATTAATTTTCATATCGATCAAGGAGAGATTTTCGGATTTTTAGGACCATCTGGATCGGGAAAAACAACCTTAATTAATATCCTAACAGGCCAGCTTGATGCCGACAATGGTCAAAGTAAAATTCTTGGTAAGGCTTCAGATGCTATTAATGCTCAAGATTTGGTGAAAATTGGCCTAGTATCTGATACAAGTGGCTTTTATGAGAAGATGACTCTCTATAAAAACCTGCAGATATATGCGAAATTATACGGTTTAAAAAATGAACGGATAGATGAAGTTTTAGAGCAGGTTGGTTTGTTAGAAAGCAAAAATATTGTAGCAGAAAAACTTTCGACAGGTATGAAGCAGCGGATGTTTCTAGCCCGAGCTCTTTTAAATGATCCTGAAGTCTTATTCTTGGATGAGCCAACGAGTGGGCTTGATCCTCGTACTTCCAAGGTAATTCATGAGCTTTTGCTTGAGCTGAAGAAAAAGGGAACAACTATTTTTCTGACGACGCATGATATGCATGAAGCTAGCGCCCTTTGTGATCGACTGGCCCTGCTAAATAAGGGAGTATTAGTAGAATATGGCGAGCCGAAAGCTATTATTCAAAAATATAACGCAGCCAAGAAAGTTAAAATTAGCTATGAAAATGGAGAAACCGAGCAAATTTCATTCTCAGAATTGGCTACAAAAGACCTAAAACTAGCTATTACAGTACATTCTTGCGAACCTACATTAGAAGAAATCTTTATTCAATTAACAGGAGAAAAATTAGATGTATAAAAAAATTAAAGCTCTCACATGGCTGCGTACTCAGATTTTATTGACAAACTCTTCTTTGCTTATGTCCGTCTTGTTGCCCTTTGGCCTCCTCTTTTTGTACAATATGATTTTAAATAAGAATGGCAATGCAGGCCAAGGACTATTGAAGATGATCCTGCCTATGACCTTTGCTATGAGTGGCGGCTATATGGTGTCTATTATGATGGCAGAGGACAAGGAAAAGCGCAATCTAAAAACCTTGATGTTGAGCGGGGTTCGTTCTACTGAATACCTCTTATCCATGTTGGTTTATCCCTTCCTATTTACAGTCTTTGCCTTGCTTTTTTTCCCATATTATTTGCATGTAGATCTCTCTGGCAAATGGCCTATCTATCTTTTGATCAATCTCTTAATTATTGTTATTATCCTTTTAATCAATCTTTTTATTGGTGGTATTTCCAAGACACAATCTCAAGCTCAGGTTTATAGTTTATTTCCGCTGTTGCTGATCAGCTTCGTACCTCTATTTGCTAGTTTTGATAAAACAATACAGCATATTCTGCGGTTTACTTTTATGAATCCTTTTATCAACTTCTTTGAAACAGGAGACTATTCACTTAACATTGAAGATTTCTCTAATTTGGTGATTTGGCTTCTTATTTTTATCAGTGCAAGCACCTATGTCTTGAGTAAAGGTCGAAAATGATGGAGGAGATTTTATGAAACTCATTAAAAAAATCAATTTTATGGAAGAAAAGAAATATGTAATCGGTCTAAATGTAGCAGGGCTCTTACTGATTTTTCCCTTCTCCATGCTTTTTGCGAAGTTGACCCAGCTAATCTTCCGAGCCGATCATTATGATTTTTCGGGTCTAGATCTTGCCTATTTGTTAGTTTTTACCTTTATCCTTGTCGTCATCCATGAGTACATTCACGGTTTCTTCTTCAAGTTTTTTGGTAAAGGGAAGGCCAAGGTCAAGTTTGGTTTTAAAAAAGGGATGGCCTATGCGACTAGTCCAGGAACCTTTTACAATCGTAAGGACTTCTTGGTCATTGGTTTGGCACCTTTTGTTTTGATTAGCCTGCTTCTGACCTTATTGGCCATGCTGGGCTTGCTCAGTTCAACTCTCTACATGCCTCTAGCTAGTATTCATGCAGCGGGCTGTGTTGGTGACTTTTACATCGCTTTGCTGCTGTTGGGCCAGACTGATGATATTCTGGTTGAGGACACTGAGGTTGGGATGAATTTTTACCAGAAAGAAGAGCCTAGTCAGGGCTAGGAATCACAAGTATTGTATGCTTTTTTAAAATGTCTATTAAAGGGTAATATACTTGATAATTTAATGATGTGGAGCAATGTTGATCTTGTCTAAATGGATGGCAGCATGATACCAAATTCAAATTTAAAACAAATGAAACCCGAAGGACTAGAAGTTCCTTCGGGTTTTGTATATAAGAGAAAAATGATTAGACAAGTTCGTCAATAGAAGTGTAATCGAGATTCAAGCCTTCTGCAACTGGTCGGCTAGTGATGTGGCCGTGATAGGTTGTGACACCTTCACGCAATCCAGCGTCGTCAGCAATAGCTTGTTTGAAGCCTTTGCCAGCCAGCGCTTCGATATAAGGAAGGGTGACATTGGTCAGGGCGATGGTAGAAGTGCGAGCCACGGCACCAGGGATATTGGCTACCGCATAGTGGAGAACACCGTGTTTCTCATAGACTGGCTCATCGTGGGTTGTCACGCGGTCAGCAGTCTCGATAACACCACCTTGGTCAACGGCCACGTCAACAATGACAGAACCAGGGCGCATTTGCTTCACCATATCGTCAGTTACTAGTTTTGGTGCTTTAGCACCAGGAATGAGCACAGCTCCAATCACGACATCTGCTTCACGGACGCTTGCCTCAATGTTAAATGGATTGGACATGAGGGTTTGGATTTGGTTGCCAAAGACTTCTTCTAGAACGGATAGACGTTTGGCACTAATATCGAGAATCGTAACCTGAGCGCCTAGTCCCAGAGCGATACGGGCTGCATGAGTTCCTACAACACCGCCTCCGATAATGGTAACTTTACCTTTTGGCACTCCTGGTACACCGCCAAGGAGAACGCCAGATCCGCCTGTCTGCTTGGTTAGGAAATGAGCTCCGATTTGAACCGCCATACGACCAGCCACCTCGCTCATAGGTACTAAGAGTGGTAGTTGCCCTTGTCCGTCACGTACAGTCTCGTAGGCTACCCCAGTAGTTTTAGCAGTGACCATAGCTTGGGCTAATTCGGGAGCAGCGGCCATGTGCAGGTAAGTGAAGAGTAGGAGGTCATCACGCAAGAATTGGTACTCAGCTTCCAGCGGTTCTTTAACCTTAACAACCAACTCAGCTGCCCAGGCTTCAGCAGCAGTGGCAACGATTTTTGCACCTTGCTTTTCATAGTCTGCATCTGCAAAGCCAGATCCAAGTCCAGCATTTGTCTCGATCAAAACCTGATGGCCTTTTCCTACAAGACTGTGTACACCAGCAGGCGTCAGGGCAACACGATTTTCATTATTTTTAATTTCTCTTGGAATTCCGATTAACATAGAGCTTTACTCCTTTTTCTAACGCTAGGGTCTCCGAATACAGGACTACAAAGGGACCTAGGCCAATTATTGTGATGTTTTCATTTTAAAGGAAACTGGCGCAAAAAGCAAGAAAAAAAGGATTGTTTTAGACAGAGAATTATGCTATTCTGATAAGAAAAATTAGGAGGAAGAGATGGAAAATATTTACGTTAAGCTGAGCCAGCATTCCAGAATTGAGACGGAACGATTAATCTTGCGCCCGGTGACTTTGGATGACGCACCAGCCATGTTTGAATATGCTTCAGACGAGGAGAATGTTCGCTATACCTTTGCGACCAACAAAAATTTAGAGGAAACCCGCAATAATATTGCCTTGTTTTACTTGGCGAATCCTTTGGGGCGCTGGGGCATCGAGCTGAAGGAGACTGGCGACTTTATCGGAACGATTGACCTGCATAAGATCCGCTTGGACTTGAAAACGGCAGCTATCGGCTATGTAATCCATAAAAAATACTGGAATCAGGGCTATACGACGGAGGCCAATCGGGCGGTGCTTGAGCTGGCTTTTGAGAAAATCGGGATGAATAAACTTGTAGCGCTGTACGATGCGGATAATCCAGCATCTGGCCGTGTCATGCAAAAGTCAGGTATGATCTTTTCCCACGAAGAGCCTTACGCAGCCTTGGACAAGCATGAGGAAGAGCGCATAGTGACGCGGGTGCATTACTATCTGACTAGGGATCAATATTTTGCAAAAAAATGAGAAAGAATATTGACAAGTACCTATCTACATGATATAGTAGATAGGCAATGCTGATTTAGCTCAGTAGGCAGAGCGCATCCATGGTAAGGATGAGGTCGCCGGTTCGATCCCGGCAATTAGCACTAGATAAAGAGGTTGAGATTTTCTCAGCCTTTTTTGGTTTTAAATTAGGATTTCTCCTCGTTTAAATGCAATGCTTGTGGCTCTCATAGGCGCCCAAATATGATATAATAAAAGTAATATTAGCAAGGCAGGTAAAATATGTATATCGAAATGGTGGATGAAACCGGTCAGGTTTCTCAAGAAATCATCATGCAGACTCAGGAAATCTTGGAGTTTGCGGCTAAAAAGACGGGCAAAGAAAATAAGGAAATGGCTGTGACCTTTGTGACCAATGAGCGCAGCCATGAGCTCAACTTGGAATACCGAGACACGGATCGGCCGACGGATGTTATCAGCTTGGAATACAAGCCGGAGCTGGATATTGCTTTTGATGAGGAAGATTTGGCAGACAATCCTGAGCTGGCTGAGATGCTGGAGGATTTTGACGCTTATATCGGCGAGCTCTTCATCTCGGTGGACAAGGCGCGGGAGCAGGCAGAAGAATACGGCCACAGCTTTGAACGGGAGATGGGCTTTTTGGCGGTGCATGGTTTTCTGCATATCAACGGCTACGATCATTATACGCCGGAAGAAGAAGCGGAAATGTTTGGCTTACAGGAAGAAATTTTGACAGCTTATGGACTTACAAGACAATAAAAAAAACAAGCGCAAGTGGAAAAATCGAGATGTCATATCGAGTTTGGAGTTTGCCCTGACGGGGATTTTCACAGCTTTTAAGGAAGAAAAGAATATGCGGAGCCATGTTCTTTCAGCTGTGGCTGCCATCATTGCAGGTTTGATTTTTCGGATTTCAGCGACGGAGTGGCTGTTCTTGCTGCTAAGTATCTTTTTGGTGATCGCTTTTGAAATCATGAATTCAGCTGTTGAAAATGTTGTGGATCTGGCTAGTGATTATCACTTTTCTATGCGGGCAAAGAATGCCAAGGATATGGCAGCTGGTGCAGTTTTGGTGGTTTCTGGTTTTGCAGTTATCACAGGTTTGATTATCTTTCTGCCAAAACTGTGGGATATTATTTTTTAGAGAAGGAATAGAACAATGACTTTTAAATCAGGCTTTGTAGCCATTTTAGGCCGACCAAATGTCGGCAAATCAACTTTTTTGAATCATGTCATGGGGCAAAAAATTGCCATCATGAGTGACAAGGCTCAGACGACCCGCAACAAGATTATGGGCATTTATACGACGGATAAGGAGCAGATTGTCTTTATCGACACGCCAGGCATTCACAAGCCTAAGACGGCTTTAGGCGATTTCATGGTGGAAGCAGCCTACAGCACCTTGCGTGAGGTGGATACGGTTCTCTTCATGGTACCGGCAGATGAGCCACGTGGCAAGGGTGATGATATGATTATCGAACGCCTGAAAGCGGCTAAGGTGCCAGTGATATTGGTGGTCAATAAGATTGATAAAGTCCATCCGGATCAGCTTTTAGCGCAAATTGATGATTTCCGACAGCAGATGGACTTCAAAGAAATCGTTCCAATTTCGGCTCTGCAGGGCAACAATGTTTCGCATCTGATTGACATCCTTAGTGAAAATCTAGAGGAAGGTTTCCAGTATTTCCCAGAAGATCAGATTACCGACCATCCAGAGCGCTTCTTGGTTTCAGAAATGATCCGCGAGAAGGTTCTACATTTGACTCGTGAAGAGATTCCCCACTCAGTTGCGGTAGTTGTTGACAGCATGAAGCGAGATGAGGAGACGGACAAGGTCCATATCCGAGCGACGATCATGGTCGAGCGAGACAGCCAAAAAGGCATTATCATCGGTAAAGGCGGCTCCATGCTCAAGAAAATCGGTTCCATGGCTCGTCGCGATATCGAGCTTATGCTGGGAGATAAGGTCTTCTTAGAAACGTGGGTCAAGGTCAAGAAAAACTGGCGGGACAAGAAGCTGGATTTGGCAGACTTTGGCTATAATGAGAAGGAATATTAACAGAGCAAGAATTTTTCATTTCTGGTTATCGATTGAATCGTAGATAGGAAAATTGAATGAACAAAGACTACATTTCCTATATTCGCTCCAAGGTGGGGCATGATAAGGTTATCCTGAATTTTGCTGGTGGAATTCTGGCAGACGAGGAGGGTTGTGTGCTTCTGCAGTTGCGAGGTGATAAGAAAACATGGGCGATTCCTGGTGGAGCTATGGAGCTTGGGGAGACTTCTTTGCAAGCAGCTGTGCGTGAATTTTACGAAGAGACGGGCATTTCTGTTGAAGCCAAGCGCTTGATGAATGTCTACACTAATTTTGATGAATCTTATCCTAATGGTGACCAAGTGCAGACGGTTGTCTTTCTATATGAATTACAGGCACTGGAGAATTTTGATATTTCCAATTTTCACAATGATGAAACTCTGCGTTTAGGATTCTTTTCTAAAGAAGAAATGGCAGAGCTGGAAAATGTATCAGATAAACACCGCCTGATGCTGGATGAGTATTTCTCAGACAGCTTTGCTATGGGGCTTTGATATTGAGAATACTAAGAAAGGAGCTTTATGCCTGAATTACCTGAAGTGGAAACGGTTCGGCGCGGTTTGGAGCGTCTGGTTGTTGGCAAGACGATTGGGCAGGTGCAGGTCCGCTATACCAAGATGATTGGAACGGGAGTGGATAGCTTTGTCCATGACTTGCCAGGTCAGACCATTGAAAGGATTGGCCGTCGGGGCAAGTATTTGCTCTTTTACCTGACAGGCGGGGTGCTGGTTTCTCATCTGCGAATGGAAGGCAAGTATCTTTTTTATCCTGATGCGGTGCCTGAGCGCAAGCATGCTCATGTCTTTTTTGAGATGACGGATGGTGGGACGCTTGTTTATGAAGATGTTCGCAAGTTTGGGACCATGGAGCTGCTTAGAAAAGACCAGCTGGAGGCTTATTTTGCTGCCAGAAAGCTTGGTCCTGAGCCGACAGAGGCGGACTTTCTTTTGGCGCCTTTTGCAGCAGCTTTGGGGCGTTCCAAGAAGCCCATCAAGCCTTATTTGCTAGAGCAGACCTTGGTTGTTGGTTTAGGCAATATCTATGTAGATGAGGCCCTTTGGCGGGCGCGGATTCATCCGACAAGGCCAGCAGATAGTCTAAAGCCTGCTGAAGTCAAGCGCCTGCGTGAGCAGATTATAGAAGTTTTGCAGCTTGGGATTGAGAAGAGGGGTTCTACTATTCGGACCTACCGCAATGCTTTGGGCGAAGATGGCACGATGCAGGATTTTCTGCAGGTCTATGGAAAGACTGGTCAGCCTTGTGCTAGATGCGGTAGCCCGATTGAAAAGATTAAGCTGGGCGGACGCGGTACTCATCTCTGTCCTCATTGCCAGAAAGCGAGGTAGCTGTTGTGGTAAGAATTATTGGTATCACCGGCGGCATTGCTTCGGGTAAGTCAACCGTGACAGAGTTTTTGCGGCAGCAAGGCTACCAAGTCATCGATGCGGATCAAGTGGTGCATGAGCTGCAGGAGCCAGGGGGGCGGCTTTATCAGGCTCTTTTATCTACTTTTGGCTCAGCTATCTTACAGGAAGATGGGCGATTGGATCGCCCCAAGCTGGGAGCCATGATTTTTGGGAATCCCGAACTCTTGGCGCAGTCTAGCCAGCTTCAGAACGAGATTATTCGAGAGGAACTGGCTAGCAGACGAGATTTGCTGGCAGAAACTGAAGCTGTCTTTTTCATGGATCTTCCCTTGTTGTTTGAGTTAGAATATGATAACTGGTTTGACCAAATCTGGCTGGTGGATGTGACGGAGGAAACTCAGCTCAGTCGTCTTATGGCTCGAAACGATCTCAGTCGGGAAGAAGCAGAAAAGCGCATAGCAGCTCAGCTATCTCTCCAAGAAAAACGAAAGAGGGCGGACGTGCTGATTGATAATAATGGCTCGCTTGAGGAAACAAGACAGCAGCTTCGCGATGCTTTGCAGAAATTAGAAAGAAGATGATTCTATCACGATACAAGTAAATTGGAAACATAATCTGAAAATCGCCTGGTTTGGGAACTTCCTGACAGGTGCCAGTATTTCTCTGGTCACTCCTTTCATGCCCCTTTTTGTTGAGCAGCTAGGAGCGCGTGGTCATGAGGTGGAGTATTATGCTGGTCTTGGCATTGCTCTTTCGGCTGTTTCGGCAGCCTTTTTATCCCCTGTCTGGGGCAGTTTGGCTGACCGCTATGGCCGTAAACCTATGATGATTCGGGCTGCTACGGCTATGGTCTTTACCATGGGTGGCATTGCCTTTGTGCCCAATATTTTTTGGCTCTTGGTCTTGCGCTTTCTCAACGGCGTTTTTGCGGGCTATGTGCCCAACAGCACCGCCTTGATTGCCAGTCAGGTTCCTAAGGAAAAGACTGGTTACGCGCTGGGAACTTTGGCAACTGGTGTCGTCGCTGGCAATCTCATGGGGCCCTTAATTGGTGGAGTGATTGCTGAAGTTTTTGGTATCCGCAATGTCTTTCTACTGATTGGCTTTTTCTTTCTGATTGCGACCCTGATGACGGCTGCTTTTATCCGAGAAGATTTTAGGCCAGTCACCAAGGAAGAGGAGGTCAGCTTTAGAGAACTGATTCGTCAGATTAGGTATCCCAAGCTCTTGCCCACTCTTTTTCTGACCAGTTTTGTTATCCAGTTTGCAGCCCAGTCTATTGGTCCGATTCTTTCCCTTTATATTCGGGAGTTAGGCCAAACGGACAATTTGATTTTTGTATCTGGCCTGATTGTTTCGAGTATGGGGCTGTCTAGTATGCTAAGCTCAAGTATTTTAGGCCGTATGGGGGATCGGATGGGCAATCATCGTTTGCTGGTCTTAGCTCAGTTTTATTCCATTATCATTTACCTGCTCTGTGCTCATGCAGGCACCCCACTCCAACTCGGTTTTTATCGATTCTTGTTTGGTTTAGGGACCGGAGCCTTGGTGCCGGGGGTCAATGCTCTATTGAGCAAAATCACGCCTAAGTTTGGGATTTCTCGAATCTTTAGCTACAACCAGATTTTCTTTTATCTGGGTGGTGTCATCGGCCCCATGTCAGGCTCGGCTATTGCAGCGACAGCAGGCTATCATTCAGTTTTTTATGCTACAGCAGGCTTAGTGGGACTGAGTCTCCTTATCAACCTTTTTTGTTTTGGAAATTTATTGAAAAAGAAGGAAATCTAGTGCGCGTTAAAATTCATTTGAAATGCTCCAGTTGCGGCAGTCAGAATTATCTGACCAGTAAGAATAGTAAGACTCATCCTGATAAGATTGAGGTATTGAAGTACTGCCCCAAGGAAAGAAAAGTAACCTTACATCTTGAATCTAAGTAGATTTTATGGTAAAATAGAAAGGATTTTAAGGAGTTTTATTTATGTATAGCCTATTATTAACGATTTTAGTCATTTTATCAGGTTTTATTGTCATTGCTATTTTCATGCAACCAACTAAAAACCAATCTAGTAACGTGTTTGATTCGAGTGCCAACGACCTTTTTGAGCGGTCAAAAGCACGGGGATTTGAAGCTGTGATGCAGCGTCTGACAGGATTTTTGATCTTTGTCTGGTTGCTGATTGCCTTGATATTGGCAGTATTATCTAGTAAATAAAATGGGCTCTGACTTTGTCTTGGCCTTTTTTTAAAGTTTAAAAAGAGGGGAATATCAAGAGCCCCTCATAGTATAGAAAGAAAGTATGAAAGCAGAAATTATAGAATATTTAAAAGAAAAGCAGCAGGCTAGCGTAGATGAGATGGCGGCTGCTCTGGGGAAAGAGTCTTCCAAGGGCTTTAGTGACTTGGTCAAGATTATCTCCCAAATGGAAAGAAAGCATCAGATTCGCTTTGATGATGAGGGGCGGATTGAGCTTTACGAGAAGAAAAAGCAGGAGCGTCTGACGCTCAAGGGTGTTTTTCATGCTCACAAGAATGGCTTTGGCTTTGTCACCCTGAATGAAGAAGAGGATGATCTTTTTGTCAGCCGTAATGATGTCAATCATGCCATTGATGGCGATACGGTGGAAGTGGTCATTACCAAGGTGGCAGATCGTATCAAGGGAACGTCAGCTGAGGCTAAGATTATCGATATTTTGGAACACAGCCTGACGTCAGCGGTTGGCCAGCTGGTGTTGGATGAGGAAAAGCCCAAGTATGCCGGCTATATCCGCTCGAAAAATCAGAAAATCCGCCAGCCTATTTATGTCAAAAAACCAGCCTTGGTTCTGGACGGCACAGAGGTGCTCAAGGTCGCTATTGACAAATATCCGACCAAGAAACACGATTTCTTTGTGGCTAGTTTGGTTGATGTAGTCGGTCATGTCAACGATCCAGGTATAGATGTACTGGAAGTGCTGGAGTCGATGGATATTGTCTCCGAATTTCCAGAAAAGGTTTTGGAAGAAGCCGAGCGGGTTCCGGACGCGCCGACAGAGAGTGATTTGGAAGGACGTTTGGACCTGCGTGAAGAGATAACCTTCACCATCGATGGGGCGGATGCCAAAGACTTAGACGATGCTGTCCATATCAAGCGCCTGAAAAATGGCAACTTTGAGCTGGGCGTCCATATCGCGGATGTGTCCTACTATGTCAAAGAAGGCTCTGAGCTGGACAAGGAAGCCCTCAATCGAGCAACCTCCGTCTATGTGACCGACCGCGTGGTGCCTATGCTGCCGGAGCGCCTGTCCAACGGAATCTGCTCTCTCAATCCCAATGTGGACCGGCTGACCCAGTCAGCTATCATGGAGATAGATGCCAAGGGGCGCGTGGTCAAGCATACCATCACCCAGTCTGTCATTAAAACGACCTTTCGCATGACTTACAGCGATGTCAACGACATCATCGCTGGTGATCAGGAAAAAGCTGAGCAGTTCAAGGCCATTGTGCCCAGTATTGACAGCATGGTCCGTCTGCATGAGATTCTGGAAAGCATGCGATTTAAACGCGGTGCACTCAACTTTGACACCAATGAATCTAAAATCATCGTCAACAAGGAAGGTCGACCGGTTGACATTGTCCTGCGTCAGCGGGGAATTGCTGAGCGCATGATTGAGTCCTTTATGCTAGTGGCTAATGAGACGGTGGCTGAGCATTTTGCTAAGCTAAATCTGCCCTTCATCTATCGGATCCACGAGGAGCCTAAGGCGGAGAAGGTGCAGAAGTTTATCGACTACGCCTCTAGCTTTGGCATTCGGATATATGGGACGGCTAGCTCTATGAGTCAGCAGGCTCTGCAGGATATTATGGAGGCAGTCAAAGACCAGCCTTATGAGGATGTCCTGTCCATGATGCTTCTGCGCTCCATGCAGCAGGCTCGCTACTCTGAGCACAATCACGGCCACTATGGTCTGGCAGCGGAGTTTTATACGCATTTCACCAGTCCGATTCGCCGCTATCCAGACCTTCTAGTTCACCGGATGGTACGGGATTATGGACAGTCTAAGGAAATAGCAGAGCATTTTGAGCAAGTGATTCCAGAGATTGCCAGTCAATCTTCCAGCCGAGAGCGTCGGGCTATCGAGGCCGAGCGTGAAGTCGAAGCCATGAAAAAGGCTGAGTACATGGAAGAATTTGTTGGAGAAGAATTTGACGGCGTGGTTTCAAGCGTGGTTAAGTTTGGACTCTTCGTCGAACTGCCCAATACGGTTGAAGGCTTGATTCATGTCACCAACCTGCCAGAGTTTTACAACTACAATGAGCGGACGATGACCCTGCAAGGAGAAAAATCCGGCGTAGTCTTCAAGGTCGGTCAGCAGATTCGCATCAAGCTGGTTCGAGCGGATAAGGCTACAGGTGAGATTGACTTTGAATACCTGCCAAGTGAATTTGACCTGGTAGAAAAGACCAGCAAGAGTGGCAGAGGCAAGTCAGGTAGAAAGAGACGCCGTGAGGATGACAAGCGCAGCCATTCTTCCAAAGAAAAAGGCTACAGAGATAAGAAAGATAAGAAGTCCAAGAAAGGCAAGAGCCAGAAGGCATTTTACAAGGAACTAGTCAAGAAAGGAGCCAAGCATGGCAAAGGGAGAAGGAAAGGTCGTCGCGCAAAATAAAAAGGCCAGACACGACTACACCATCGTAGACACCATCGAGGCTGGCATGGTGCTGACCGGGACGGAAATCAAGAGTGTCCGTGCCGCTCGTATCAATCTTAAAGATGGTTTTGCCCAGATTAAGAACGGTGAGGCCTGGCTCAGCAATGTCCATATCGCGCCTTATGAAGAGGGCAATATTTGGAACCAAGAGCCTGAGCGTCGTAGAAAGCTGCTGCTGCATAAGAAGCAGATCCAAAAGCTGGAGCAGGAGACCAAGGGAACCGGAATGACGCTGGTGCCGCTCAAGGTCTATCTCAAGGACGGCTATGCCAAGCTGCTTCTGGGCCTAGCCAAAGGGAAGCACGACTATGACAAGCGCGAGTCCATCAAACGCCGCGAGCAAAACCGCGACATCGCAAGACAAATGAAGAACTTTAATACAAGATGAAAGACTGGGCGACCGGTCTTTTTTAACATTCAACTATGATTTTGGATTTATGCTATAATGGAGATAAGGTTTGAGGATGATTGAGAAAAGGAGAATAAAATGAAGAAGCAAGAAATACGTAACTGGAGTTGGTGCAGGAGGAAACTGATACGATGAGAAAGATATTAAAAAATAAGCGTGCTTTTCAATGGATGGTAGCTAGCCTAATTCTTATCCCTTTTATTATAGTAGGTACTGTTGGGTTACAACAATTATTTAAAGAACCTGAAAAAGTCGAATATTCTGAAAAAGTCGAATATTCTATTGAGAAATACCATTCTGTAAAGGAAAACGTATATTTTTTCGGGAATCAACGAAAATTCGTCTTATTGAGAAGAGGTTCTAATGTGAATTTTGGGGGCGAATTTTATCTCTATACAACCGAGCGGAAAGTGATGACAAATAAATATGGAGTTGATTTAACCAAAAGAAAAAACATGCCCAAATCAGATTATTGGAAGATTCGTCTTTATGACTATAGAACAGAAGACTTAGTCGTTAAAGAAGTGGATCTAAACAAAGTAGTCGCAGACTATGATAGTAATTTTTTTCCAATTGATTTCAAGATTTTTACCTATCGTGATAATCCTAAAAACACCATCAATATAGAAGTCAAAGATAATCAAGGTGATAGGAAAATCTTAATTTTAAACATTGATAGTGGAAAAGTAGGAGTAGTGAATCAACTGCGTTCAGATATGTATGAAGCGGGTCCTTACTTTGATTATACGACACTGGATCAGTATGCAGAAGATAAGGGGTATGTAGTAGGTCGGCTCATTAACAGTTCTTTGCCTTTTAAAGAGGAGGGCAAGGTTATTGATACCAACATCAATCTCTTTGAGGAATATCCTGAAATTGAGAAAAAAATAACTGAAGGAGATTGGAGTCTTTATCCTCAAGTAGAATACGTGACCCTAGAGGAATGGTATGACAAAGTTTTGTACTGGATGGCGCCTAAGGGAGGAGAGAAACTGACGATTTATGGTATAGATACTAAGGGTCAGGTTTCTGATACCCCACTTACGACTTATGCAGAATATCAAGCCTGGGTTGAAAAACAACGATCAGAAAGGAATATAAATGAAACGAATTGATCCTGAGAGAATAAAGAGTATAAAAGCGCGAGTTCACCAAACTCCGCGAGCAAAACCGCAACATGGCAAGACAAATGAAGAACTTTAATACAAGATGAAAGGCCGGGCGACCGGTCTTTTTTAGTTTTATATTAGTGATTTTCATCTACAGTAGCTGTCTTAAATTGTTTATTTTCAAATTTACTAAACAGAAAAGTTCTGACCACTTTGCCACTTGTCAAGTCTGCTCTTTTCGAGTATGATAAAGACAGTTAAAATTTTGAAATTTGGCTTTCAGAGAAAGGATTTTTTATGACAGAAAAATTGCTAGCTTATAAACGCATGCCAGTGTGGACAGCTGAGACCATGCCCGAATTGGTCAAGAACAAGCACAATACCAAAGAGGGAACTTGGGGCAAAATCACTGTTCTCAAGGGACGCCTTAAGTTTATTGAGATGTCAGAGGAAGGTGAGGAGCTGGCTGAGCACATCTTTGAAGCTGGTCAGGACAATCCTTTCGCCCAGCCCCAAGCTTGGCATCGGGTCGAAGCCTTGACAGATGACCTAGAGTGGTATTTGGAGTTTTACTGTCGGCCTGAGGATTATTTCCCTAAGAAATACGGCAGCAATCCAGTTCACTCAGAGGTTTTGGAAGCTATGCAGACGGTTGGCCCAGGACGAGTCTTAGATCTAGGCTGTGGTCAAGGCCGCAATGCTCTCTTTCTGGCCAAGCAGGGCTTTGAAGTAACGGCCGTAGATCAGAATGAGCTGGCACTGGAAATCTTACGTAGCATTGTCGAGCAGGAAGATTTGGATCTGCCAGTGGGTACCTACGATATCAACTCAGCTAGTCTGACCCAGACTTATGATTTGATCGTTTCTACTGTTGTCCTTATGTTTCTGCAGGCGGAGCGGATTCCGGATATTATCCACAATATGCAAGAGCATACAGCGCTTGGCGGCTACAATCTCATCGTCTGTGCTATGGATACAGAAGACTTCCCATGCTCTGTTCCCTTTCCTTTTACGTTTAAGGAAGGCGAGCTTGCCGAGTATTATAAAGACTGGGAGCTGGTTAAGTACAATGAAAATCCTGGTCACCTCCATCGCCGTGATGAAAACGGCAATCGGATTCAGCTGCGCTTTGCGACGATGTTAGCTAAAAAAGTGAGATAGATTCTTTGAGCTCAAGTCGGCTCTGCTAAAATCTCTAGTGAATTGCTTATAAAGATTTTATAGCAGGATATTTTCTGATAAGATAAAAATAATAGCCTTTCCTCTAAATAAGATGGGGCTATTTTTTAGTTTATCTGGTCTGGATTGATAAAAAAGTAGAGGAAATATAGATTAGATAAAAAATATACACAATTTTGTGTAAACGCTTGCAAAAAGTTTAGAAAGAGAGTATACTAAAGTAGGAATGTTAAGGTATTACGGTTTATGTTGTTTAGACTGGGAGTTGATTCCAGCCCCGCAGATAGTCAAAAGGAGATAGACTATGAAGAAAATACTGCTCAGACTAATGTTCCTTGCAATGTTAGTTGCTCTTTTGCCTGTTCATGTGGCACAAGCGTGTTCTGCTTTTATTGTCGGTAAAGATCTGACAGCAGATGGCTCTACTCTATTTGGTCGGACAGAGGACTATCCATACGCCCCTGACGGTGGTCGGCACAATCAAAACTATGTAGTTGTGCCAGCTAAGACCTATAAAGATGGTGATAAGATAGAAGATGAGTCAAATGGCTTTACCTATCCGCATTTGGCGAATGAAATGAAATACACAGCTGTCTACGACTCTGATCGTGACAACGGAAGTAACGGAAACTTCGCTGCGCATGGCTTTAATGAACTTGGTGTAGCTATGACAGCGACCGTTTCAGCAACACCAAATGATAAAGTTCTAAAAGAAGACCCACTTGTAAAAGATGGTCTTCCAGAAGCATCATTAGTTGACCTTGCTTTGCCTCGTGCAAAAACAGCACGTGAAGTTATTGAGACAGTTGCGAAAGTTCTGGATGAAAAAGGGTCAGCAGAAGGAAATATCATCGTTGCAGCAGATAAGAATGAGCTGTGGTACATGGAAATCCTGTCTGGTCACCAATACGTAGCCATCAAATTCCCAACGAATAAGTATGCTGTCTTTGCGAACACTTACTATCTTGGTCACGTTGACTTGAACGATAAGGAAAATGTCATTGCTTCTAAAGATGTGGAACAAGTAGCTAAAAAAGCAGACAACTATAAGACCGACAAAGATGGCAACTTTTTGATTGCTAAATCTTATGGACCTGATAAATATATGGAACGTAACCGTTCACGGACCTATGCAGGTATCAAGTGGATGGATCCACAAGCAAAAGTAAATTATGACGATGAAGCTTTTGATCTCTTGCGCGAACCAACTGATCCAAATAAGAAATACACGGTTCATGATGTGATCGCTGAACAAAGAAATCGTTTTGAACACTTGCCAGAATATAAAGCAGATGACTTAGTTGAAGTCGGTAAGAAGATCGATGGCAATGTCTACAAATATGCGCTAGGTAACGAAAACGTAATCGACGCCCACGTTTATCAAATCAAACCAAACCTACCAAATGCCTTTGGCGGTGTTATGTGGCTGGGTCTGGCACAAAGTCGCAACACACCATATGTGCCATTCTATGGTAATGTAGAAGATACTTACGAAGCTTTCAAGAACCGCTCTACTAAATATGACGGAAAATCTTGGTATTGGACTGTTTGGCATATTGACCAAATGGTTATGAAATATCCAGAAATCTTTGGTAACAGCATCCAAGAAAAATGGAAAGAAAAAGAAGCTGAATGGGATAAAGAACAAACCGAACGCGACGCCAAATACGCAAACTACACAGATGAACAAGCCAAAGCCGCTGGACCAGAAGTGACGAAGGAAGCCTTGGAACGCTCAGAAAAAATCTTTAAGGAAATCAAAGCAGTCGAAGCAGAGATGGAAGAAAAGATTAAGAAGGAAAAAGGTAAAGATGCAGATCTTGTCTATACAGGCTATAACAAAGCAAACCTCCTAGCTGAAGCAGAAAAAGGAAAATCAGCGGAAAAAGCTAGCGATACGAAGAAAGATGGCTCAAGTCAAACTACTTGGATTGTCATCGGCGTATTGGTTGTGCTAGTTGCTGGATTCTTCGGATACAAACAATTTAATAAGAAGAAGGAGGAAGAATAAATTTTGAAAGAAAAGCTAGAAGTTTAAGACTTCTGGCTTTTTTCCTCTCTCAGATAATAAACCTATATCCTAAAATACTTAGTGAGGAGATGAGGATAGAAGATTAGAATTGTCAAAAAACTAGGCTTCATCTTGCTTTTAGCGGTAAATTGCTATAAAATAGATAGGGTTAAACATCAATACTTTTATATTGCAAATAGGAGAAAAGATGACAAAAAAATTAAAACGTCCAGAGGTGCTTTCACCAGCTGGTACGTTAGAAAAGTTAAAAGTAGCTGTTCGCTATGGGGCAGATGCTGTTTTTATTGGTGGTCAAGCCTATGGTTTGCGCAGCCGTGCGGGAAACTTCACTTTTGAGCAAATGGAAGAAGGTGTCCAATTTGCGGCTGAGCATGGTGCCAAGGTCTATGTAGCGGCCAATATGGTCATGCACGAAGGAAATGAGGCCGGTGCTGGAGAATGGTTCCGTCGTTTGCGAGACATTGGGATTGCGGCTGTTATTGTTTCTGACCCAGCCTTGATTGCGATTGCAGCTTCTGAAGCACCTGGTCTGGAGATTCACTTGTCAACGCAGGCTAGTGCAACCAACTATGAAACGCTTGAGTTTTGGAAAAATCTTGGTTTGACACGGGTCGTTTTGGCGCGTGAGGTTTCCATGGCCGAGTTAGCTGAGATTCGCAAGCGTACCGATGTAGAAATCGAAGCTTTCGTTCACGGGGCTATGTGTATTTCTTACTCTGGTCGTTGTACCCTTTCCAATCATATGAGCATGCGCGACGCCAACCGTGGCGGTTGCTCGCAATCTTGTCGTTGGAAATATGATTTGTACGACATGCCTTTCGGACAAGAACGCAAGAGTTTGAAGGGGGAAATTCCAGAAGAATTTTCTATGTCAGCTGTTGATATGTCCATGATTGACCACATTCCTGATATGATTGAAAATGGTGTCGATAGTTTGAAAATCGAAGGTCGGATGAAGTCTATTCACTACGTTTCAACGGTGACCAACTGCTACAAAGCAGCTGTGGACGCCTATTTGGAAAGCCCAGAAAAATTTGAAGCTATTAAGCAAGATCTAGTAGATGAAATGTGGAAAGTAGCTCAACGTGAGCTGGCAACTGGTTTTTACTACCATACGCCAACTGAGAATGAGCAGCTTTTTGGAGCCCGTCGTAAGATTCCAGAATACAAATTTGTAGCAGAAGTAGTTGCTTATGATGAGGCTACACAAACTGCGACTATTCGCCAGCGGAATGTTATCCATGAAGGCGATCAAGTGGAATTCTATGGACCTGGTTTCCGTCATTTTGAAACCTACATTACTGACCTCCATGATGAAAAAGGAAATAAGATTGACCGTGCGCCAAATCCAATGGAATTACTGACGATTACAGTTCCGCAACCAGTCCAACCTGGTGATATGGTCCGTGCCCGCAAGGAAGGTTTAATCAATTTGTATAAAGAAGATGGCACTAGTGTGACTGTTCGGGCTTAATCAGGCGCGAAAGTTGGAGCAATGTGCTCATCAAGTAGATATTGCCTACATGGTGGATACGAATTGATAACGGAAGTCCTTATTCTAAAAATTCAGCCATTGGCTTTAAAAATAAAACTCTTCAAATCGCTTTTGATTTGAAGAGTTATTTTTTGAATTTGCGGCTTTCGAGCCGAATATCTTTTCTTTGGGCTTCACGGATGTTATTGGGAACTAGACTGATGCGATGGATATCAGGCACTCGGATGATGGTCGTCATGCTTTTTTTGAAATTTTTGACAATCAACTGTTGGCGATCACGGTCATATTTGACAATATCTCCAGTAAAATTCTTATCCAGAAAAATAACATGGACACCAGAATTTTTCCGAAGAGCTAACTCAATTGTATGTAGGATATGACTTTTGTCGTCCTCTTCCTGATCTGTCTTTTTATAATTGATAAACTCATTCGTCTTTTGTAAAATCATTTCGAGATATTTTTTCATAGCTAAAATCTCCATAACTTGTTACAATATATTATATAATAAAATACTTAAAAAAGTAAAATCTTTTACGAATAATGAGATAGAAAGTAGAAAAGAGGTAATATATGGCAGATTTTAAATTTGAAATCGAGGAAAAATTGCTCGTTTTATCGGAAAATGAGAAAGGTTGGACCAAGGAGCTCAACCGCGTAAGTTTTAACGGTGCGCCTGCCAAGTACGATATTCGCACTTGGAGTCCTGACCACAGCAAGATGGGCAAGGGCATCACCCTTTCCAATGAAGAATTTCAAGTTCTTTTAGATGCATTTAAAAATGGATAGACGCAAAGTCTATCCGTTTTTCTATTTATCTGAAAAATAGGGATGAAAGGCTAGGCTTCTAAATATAGGAATGCTGATGAGAGTAATTGCTACAATTTTTAAAAGATCAGGAAGAATGAAAGGTGTGACTCCAACAGCAATGGCTTTAGAAAAATTCATATTAGCCAGAAAATGAAGCCCGATTACGCCACCGACGAAGACCAGTGTATCTCCGAGCAGATTAGACAAAAAAATCGTGTAAAACTTGCTATCCTTGCTTGTCAGACTGGAAGTTACCAGCGCAAAGAGTAGATAGGCCCAAAGATAGCCTGCGCTTGGACCAAAGAGAGCCTGAAATCCACCGCTTCCTCCGGCAAAGACTGGCAGGCCAATAGCTCCGAGCAGTAGATAGAGCAGAACAGACAAGACAGCTTCGCGGGTTTTAAAAATGGTTGCAATTAAACCTACGGCAAAGGTCTGCAGCGTAATGGGAATGGTCCCAATAGAGAAACTAAGCTGGGATAGTACAGCTAAGAATGCAGCTCCGATAGCTGGGAGGGCAAGAAGAAAAGCTTTGTTCTTGTTCATAAATAGTAAACCTCTTTATTAAATTATGGTAACTATTTTAAATCAAAATAAAAAAAAGTCAAGTCTTTTCATATCAGACTAGACAGTTGTTTGTTTATTTCCGCTTTTTGCGGCTCCGAATGAGGAGGAAGATAAAGGCGATTAAACCAAAAATATTAAAGAAAATAATTCCTAGAGCTGCTAATAATTTTTTCGTTTTGCTCATTTCCAATCCCCTTTCTTTTAGTATTTCTTACTATCATATCAAAAATATGGTTTCTTGAATAGCAGAAAGGGTAAAAGGTGGTTGGGAAGTCATGAATATTTCAAGAAAATAGGATTATCTTGACAATTTATAAGCTTGTCCAGAAGAAGTGAGCCAACTAAATAAAAAAGAGGAAGATCCATTAAATAAATCTTCCTCAATTTTAGAAATAATTTAGAATTTCTTGAATGATAATTGAATTTTGTGCTTTAAAATAAAGAAAGAAGTCAAAGAATAAAGCCAGATAGTGTGTCTAGCTCTATCTAAATGGCATAAGACTTCTTTCTTACAAAAATGTAAGATAAAAATTAAAAATGAAAGGATAAGTTATGGTTGCCCTTTATTCTTTATTTTATGATAATAATGAGCTTTAGAAAGGCGAAAGAAGAAACTTTTAGCGCATGGTGACAAATTCTTCGGAGCCAGTTGGGTGGATGGCAACAGTCGCGTCGAAGTCGGCTTTGGTAGCTCCCATCTTAATAGCAACAGCGAAGCCTTGGATCATCTCATCTACGCCATAGCCAATGCCGTGGAGACCGACAACTTTTTCATCGTGACCCGCAGTGATAAGCTTGAAGCGAGCCTGCTGGCGGTGATGGGTGACAGCTGAGTACATAGAGGTAAAGCTAGAGGTGTAGACATGAACTTGCTCAGCGCCATAATCTCGAATAGCTTCTTCCTCCGTCAGCCCTACTGTGCCGATAGCGGGGTGGGAGAAGACGACAGTCGGAATAGTGGAGTAATCCATCTTGGCATCTGTTTTGCCGTTAAAGAGGCGCTCAGACAGGGTGCGTCCAGCCTTGATTGCTACTGGCGTCAGCTCTTTTTCGCCCGTCACATCGCCCAAGGCATAGATGCCAGGTACGACAGTATTTTGGTATTCATCCACAGCGATGAAGCCTCGGTCATTTAGGGTAACTCCTGCAGCATCAAGATTGAGCCCTTGGACATTTGGCTTGCGGCCAATAGCCCAAATAATCCGCTCAGCAATATGGCTACTACCGTCTTGGAAGTAGAGTTGTAGCTGACCATCGGCTAGTTTCTCCACTCGTTCGGGTATCTTGTGAGCATGAAGACTAGGACCAGATTTTTCCATTTCAGTCACCAATCCGTCAATCAGATAGCTATCGAAATTGCGGAGAGGACGGTCGCGACGGACAAAGAGATCCGTCTTGACACCTAGAGTATGGAGGACACCAGCAAGCTCCACTGCGATATAGCCTGCTCCGACGACGGCAACAGACTTGGGCAACTCTTCCCAAGCAAAGACATCATCAGAAGTCTCACCGTATTCGGCACCAGGAATCTGAGGAATGGCTGCATGTGCACCTGTTGCGATAACGATGTGCTTGGCGCGAATCAATTCTCCATTGACTTCGACTGTATGCTTGTCAACGAAATGAGCGCGACCTTCGATCAGTTCAACGCCGTTGCGTTTGAAGCTGCCATCATAGGATGAGCGAGCACGGTCAATGTAGGCTTCCCGATTCTTTCGTAAAGTAGCAAAGTCAAAGTGCTGATTTTCTGAAGTAAAGCCATAGTCTGGTCCATAGTGCTGGATGGCCTCGGCAATCTGAGCACCGTACCACATGATTTTTTTAGGGACACAACCGACATTGACACAGGTTCCCCCTAATTTCTTTTCTTCAATGACAGCTGCTTTAGCACCATGCTCACCAGCACGATTCATGGTAGCAATACCCCCGCTACCCCCGCCAATTGCAATAATATCGAATTCTTTCATAGTTAGATAGAAGCTCCTTTAATCAATATGAAGTAATTGTACCTTTTTTAGAAAATGAATGCAAAAATCTGCTATGATTTAGAGATCCTGCAGCGTTTGTAGAGGAAAAATGGTCTTTTAGGGATTTTGTCCCTTTTCCTATCACAATATGTTAGGCTTATGATATAATGTAGTATAAAAGAAAAATGGTTTTCATCAAGAGGAGGAAAAAAGATGAAAAAGCTGAAAAAATGGCAGCTATTTAGTATTATCGGAGTTGCTGTTGTAGTTGTATTGGGAGCAATTTCTGCAATAGTCCTGAGCAATCTTAGTTCTACAACAGAACCTAAGGAAGTTGCACCAATTGTGCAACAGGCAAAAGAAGGTAGCATAGCCTCATCTGTCCTGTTGACGGGGACCGTAACGGCTAACTCAGAGCAATATGTTTATTATGATGCTACCAAGGGCGACTTGGAGTCGGTCCTAGTCAATGTTGGTGACCAAGTAGCTGTAGGACAAGCACTTGTTCAATATAAGAGCACAGAAGCTCAAGCAAATTATGATGCAGCAGTTCGTGCTGTTAATAAGGCTGATCGTCAGATTAATGACTTACAGACAAATGGGGCGACAGTAGAAAAAACTGGCGATGAAGAGACGGATAGTAAGTCCCTTGCTTCTGCTCAACGTACCGTCGATTCTCAACTGGCTGATTTGCGTGATGCACGTTCAGACGCTGTGGATAATATGAACAAAGCACAAGCTTTGTTGAATGCAGCGACTGTTACAAGCACTGTTGAGGGAACAGTAGTAGAAGTAAACCGCGATGTATCCAAATCAACAACAGGAACCAACCAAACCTTGGTGCACATTGTCAGCAATGGCAGTCTTCAAATTAAGGGAGAACTCTCTGAATACAATCTGGCTAATTTGTCAGTTGGACAAGAAGTAACCATTACCTCAAAAGTGTATCCAGATAAAAAATGGACAGGTAAAATTAGCTATATTTCCAACTATCCTAAGGACGGACAGCAAGCTTCATCAACTAATACAGGTGGCGCGGCTTCCTCTGCAAAATATCCATTTACAGTCGATATTACAAGTGAAATTGGTGATTTGAAGCAAGGTTTCTCTGTCAGCGTTGAAGTGAAAAACAATACAAAAGGGATTCTTGTACCAGCAAGCAGTATCATCTCAGACGGAGACAAGAACTACGTTTGGACTGTCGAAAAAGGTAAAGCGAAGAAAGTGGAAGTAACCTTAGGGAATGCTGATGCTGAAAATCAAGAAATCTCATCTGGTTTGACAAAAGACAGTAAAGTTATCACCAATCCAACAGATAGCTTGAAAGATGGTCAAGAGGTGAAAGCGGATGAAAAAACTCATTGATCTACGAAATATTAACAAAACCTATCGGAATGGTGATCAAGAACTTAAAGTCTTAAAAAATATCAATTTGACAGTTGAAGAGGGCGAGTTTGTGGCTATCATGGGGCCGTCTGGTTCTGGGAAGTCCACCCTGATGAATATTATCGGGATGTTGGATCGCCCGTCTACTGGCGAGTATTTTTTAGAAAACAAAGATGTTGCAAACTTAGGTGATAAGAAATTAGCCAAGGTTCGAAATAATCAAATCGGCTTCGTTTTTCAGCAATTTTTCCTCTTGTCTAAATTAAACGCCCTTCAAAATGTAGAACTCCCGTTGATTTATGCGGGGGTGTCACAAGGAAGTCGAAAAAATCTAGCTAAGCAGTATTTAGAAAAAGTAGATTTGGGCACTCGTATGACTCACTTGCCGTCAGAATTATCTGGGGGACAGAAGCAACGTGTTGCCATTGCGCGTGCCTTGGTAAACAATCCTTCGATTATTCTTGCCGACGAGCCGACAGGGGCCCTCGATACCAAAACTGGCGAGCAAATTATGGAACTCTTGACGGAGTTGAACGCTGAAGGAAAAACGATTATCATGGTTACTCACGAACCTGAGATTGCTGCCTATGCTAAGCGTCAGATTGTCATTCGTGATGGAGCCATCTCTTCAGATAGCGCTGAGAAGGAGGAACGTGATTAATGCAAAATTTTAAATTTGCCATTAGTTCCATTCTTGGGCATAAGATGCGGGCTTTTCTGACCATGATCGGGATTATCATCGGGGTTGCGTCTGTTGTCGTCATCTTGGCACTGGGAAATGGAATGCAACAGGGAGTCACCAAGAGCATCACAAAAGAACAGAAGTATGTCAGCTTGCTTTATTCTCCTACTAAAAATAATTATACGATGGGAGTTAATTTGATGGAGGTCAATGGTGGTCAAGATGCAGATAGTGAGATACTAGAGGAACCACCTGTTGTCCAAGAGTCTTGGGTCAAGGAACTATTAAAAATTGACGGCGTCAAGGGCTATTATGTGACCAATGGTTCAACAGCTGACTTTTCTTATCAGAACAAGAAGTCTGATAAGGTCAACATTACGGGCGTGAATGCTACATTCTTTAAAATTAGAAAATATGAGATTTTAGCTGGACGGACTCTCTTGCCTAGTGACTATCAAAGTTTTTCTAATGTGATGATGATTGATGAAACAGTGGCAACCAGCCTGTTTGGAAGTAGTGCGGAAGCCCTGAATAAAATAGTTTCAGTCGGTGACAGCAACTATCGGGTTGTTGGGATTTATAAGGATCCCAATGCTGGTCAGAGCATGAGTATGAGCTCAGGTAGCGCCTTGATGGCGAATACACAGGTAGCATCTGAATTTCATACAGATGAAATTGCAACTGTCTATATCTATGTGCCAGAAGTGGATCGTATCAACGAAGTTGGTGTAGAAGCAGCCAAAGAATTGACGGCTCTTTCAGGAGCTCGTCAAGGAGAATATCAAATCCTAAATATGGATACCTTGCTGGAGCAGTACAATCAAATCACAGGAACTATGACCGGTGTTATCGGAGCTATTGCAGGAATTTCCCTCTTTGTTGGTGGTATCGGTGTGATGAATATCATGCTAGTATCTGTTACAGAGCGGACACGGGAAATTGGTTTGCGAAAAGCTCTTGGAGCAACGCGTGGAAATATTCTCACGCAGTTCTTGATTGAATCTATGGTATTGACCCTTATCGGTGGTCTGCTTGGTCTTAGCCTTGCTTACGGGATCAATGCTCTGCTAGCTGCAGTCGTGCCTGAAAACGTATTTGGAGGCCCACCAGTTGTCTCTGTCACTGCAGCAGTTGGAAGCCTTGTCTTCTCAGCTATGGTTGGGATTGTCTTTGGTATCCTGCCGGCTAATAAAGCATCTAAATTAGATCCGATTGAAGCGCTGAGATATGAATAATGTGAGTAAAAGTCTGGGAAACCAGACTTTTTGTCATGTGAAAAATCCCGATGGAATTCCAGCGGGATTTGTTTTTTAAAAATGTGTAAGTTTGAGATTACTTCATTGTTGGGAAAAGCAATACATCGCGAATGGTAGTCACATCTGTCAGCAACATTACAAGACGGTCGATACCGATTCCGAGGCCTCCAGTTGGTGGCATACCGTATTCCAAGGCTTCAACGTAATCATAGTCGATGCCAGTTGCTTCGTCATCGCCCAGTTCTTTAGCCTTTGCCTGTGCTTCAAAACGAGATAATTGATCGATTGGATCGTTCAGCTCAGTGAAGGCATTAGCATATTCTTTGGTCATGATAAAGAGCTCAAAGCGGTCCGTGAAGCGTGGATCTTCTGGGTTTTTCTTAGCCAGAGGTGACACAGCAACGGGGTGACCGTAGACAAAGGTTGGCTGAATCAGGGTTTCTTCGACAAATTCTTCAAAGAAAGCATTGATGATGTGTCCAACTTCAGTATAATGTTTTTCAACTGGTACTTTCTTTTCTTTAGCCAAGGCAGCAGCTTCTTCAAAGCTCATATCTTGCCAGAAATCAACACCAGTAATTTCCTTGATGGCATCCACCATATGAACACGTTTAAATGGCTCGTTGATCTTGATATCAGTGCCTTGGTAGTTGACTGGACCATCTCCTTTTACAGAAATGGCAGCATGTTGGATAATGCCTTCTGTCAAGTCCATGATATCTTGGAAGTCCGCATAGGCTTGATAAACTTCGATAGAAGTGAACTCAGGGTTATGAGTAGCGTCCATCCCTTCGTTACGGAAGATACGGCCAATTTCATAAACGCGTTCCATACCACCGACGATGAGACGTTTCAAGTGAAGCTCAGTTGCAATCCGTAGCACCATGTCAATGTTTTGAGCATTGTGGTGAGTAATGAATGGACGAGCAGCAGCACCGCCTGCTTCGTTGTGGAGAACAGGTGTTTCAACTTCAAGGAAGCCTTGTCCATCAAGATAGCGACGAATTTCTGAGATGATTTTTGAGCGAGTGACAAAGCGCTCAAAGCTTTCTCGGTTGGAAATCAAGTCCAAATAACGTTTGCGGTAGATAGTTTCCACATCTGTCAAACCGTGGAATTTCTCTGGAAGGGGACGCAGAGCTTTTGAAAGGTGAGTAATATGCGTTGCTTTGATAGAGAGTTCTCCCATATCTGTACGCATCACATCGCCTTCAATTCCCAAGAAGTCACCCAAGTCAGCCTTTTTGAAAATCTCATAGTTTTCTTCACCAACCTCGTCCTTACGAACGTAAATCTGGATTTGGCCTTCACGGTCTTGGATGTGGGCAAAGCCGACTTTCCCTTTTCCACGTTTAGTCATCAAACGACCAGCAATAGTTGCTTTTTCGTTTAATTCATGTAATTCTTCTTTGGATTTGTCGCTGTATTTTTCTTTAAGTTGAGCAGAATTTGCAGTGCGTTCAAAACGTTTTCCGAAAGGATCAATTCCTTGCTCAGCCAGCGCGGCCATTTTTTCACGGCGAATAATCTGCTGGTCATTTAGTTCTTCAATATGTTCAGTAGTCATTTTCTTCCTCCTAAGGCTTTCCCTTCTATTTTATCACAAAATAAAAGGAAATTCAGCAATAATTATTGATAAAAATATAAAAACTGCGATGTTTAAAGATTCGCAGTTTCATCAGTTAGCATGTAATCTAAGTTGTTCCAAGCAAGTAACTTGAAAGAGTCAAAATCGTCTGTTTCCAAAATGGTGACGCTAGCATTGGCCAAGCCTCCGTCCTTACGGAGCAAAGATGTTTCATAACCGAGCAGGCGACGAATACTGGCAGTTAGGTTAGCTCCATGTCCGACAATCAAGACATTTTGAAAATCTTTCCCTTTGAGAGACTTCACGAAGGCAATTGTCCGATTGGTGGTTTGAGCGACGGATTCTGCTTCAAATAGTTGGTGATCAAACTGGGATAGATCGTGGCGAAAAGCCCACATCTGCTGAGGATAAGTGGCTTCTACAGTAGCAATTTTGGCTCCTTCTAGTTGTCCAAGAGCCCACTCTCTTAGTTGAGGAGTTGGAACAATGTCGGTTTGATACTGGTTTTCACTTTGGATAATTTCTGCAGAACGGTAAGCGCGAGGCAAATCGCTAGAGTAGATTTTATCAAATTGAACGTTTGATAAATGCTTGCCCAAGCGCTTGAGCTCATCAATGGATGTCGCCAGCAGTGGAGAATCTCCGCTTGCCCCTTGGAAACGCATTTCTAGATTCCATTCGGTTTTTCCATGTCGGATAAAATACAATTTCATATCAAGATCCTTTTTCCTTTTGAAGCGAATAGCCTAGTCCTCTTTCAAGTCTGCGAACTGTGCTTGAACAAAGTCAGCCAAGTCCTGAGCCTTGATCTGGATGCTACGGCCGACCTCACCAGCAGAAACAATGATGCTTTCGCGACTCAGAGCCGTTTGGTCAATGAAAATGGGGAAGGAGTGCTTTTGGCGAATGCCGACAGGATTATTTGCACCATGGATATAACCAGTCGTTTTTTCTAAATCTTTCTGCGGAATCATGCTGACTTTTTTATTGCCTGAAATTTTTGCTAATTTCTTTTCCGACAGATGTTCGGTGATGGGGAGAATGCCAATGACTGTTCCTGTTTTATCCCCGTTTAAAGCCAGTGTTTTATAAATGAGTGAGCGGTCAAATTCCTCTGTCAGGCTATCATCCAAAGCATTAATCTGCAAGCCTTGGTGCTCGATTTTTGCCTTGTTTAAAATTTGCTCGACTAGTGTTTTTTTGAGTTTTGTCTTTTTAGCCATTATTTATATTTCTCTTCTAATTGGGACATCCAAATTCCTAGCCAGATACCTAATCCAAAGAAAAAGGCAGCAAGAACAAGTGTGAAAATGGATACTCCTGCATAACTAATGCTCTCACTGTTGCCGCTTTGAGGGAGAACAATGAGTAAGGTGCTGGACAATACAATGCCAATGATAAAATGGTAAACGCGGGAATGATAATGCTTCAAAATGTAGTCCATGGCTTTTGAAAAGAGAATCAGAGCCAGAGCGCCACCGATGCCGATTGGCAGGAAGGTGCCAAATAAATCTAGGCGTTTAAATCCTGTCAGCATAGGAGTATAGAGCCCTAAAATCAATAGCAGATTTGAAGGACTGAGTCCCGGAATCAAGATTCCTAAGGCGATAAGAGCACCTGCTAAAACAAAGGATAAGAAGTTAGCTGGCAGTGTTCCCACCATTCCATTTAGTGAATAGAGGAAGACGCCCGACAAGATGAAACTAAGCCAGAAGGTAACAGTGTCGGCTCGATCTCTGTCGGATTCCTTGACGGATTCTTTTATCAGGCTGGGAATGGTGCCGATGATGGCTCCAGCAAAGCCCCAGAGAACGATAACCTTGTAATTATCCAGCAAGAGATTGACTGGATAGGAGAAGGCTGCGATCCCTAAAACCATCCCAATAGCTACAGGAGTGAAGTAGAGAACATTCTCGATAAAATTTTCTTTGATATGGGCTAAAAAGCGAATCATTCGCTCATAAATCCCCAAAATCGCGGCTAATACACCGCCAGACACACCAGGTAGGATGAAGCCAAGCGCGATAATCATTCCTTTTAACATCCTAGCAATCCATGAAATCATAATATCTCCCTACAAGTCTTTTTCATTAGACTATTGTACCATAAAGCTACATACTTTTCTGAAAAAAGCAAGAAAAATATCTTGTACAGAAAAAAAAGATACAAGATTTCCTAACAATTATCTTGCATCTTTTTTATTTTGGTGTTGAAAATAATTTCTTGTAAGTCTCTTTTTTATCCTGTACGGGAGAGAGCTGATTGAGGTCTAAGTTATGTGGGAAACCTTCCAATTTACCTTCTGAGGTGTATTGATGTAGGTCATAGGGTTGTTCAGTATTTGGAGCAGCGTTATAGTAGCCGTCATTATAGCCATAAGTTGGAATCCAAACGGCAGTAAATTTCTCAGTTGAGATACTATGCTCTTCCATGAAATAGGTCCCAATGTAGATACCAATATTTTGAGCTCCAAGACTTTCAAGCTTGGCACGAAAGGCCTCAATTCCTGCGTTCATGTCGCCCATGGTCTTTTCTTCAACATCAAGCCAGTAAAAGGTAGGTTTATATTTCGAAGAGGCCTTGTAGAAGCTTTCAGCTTCTTTTTCCATTTCTTTGATATTGCCTGCCGCTATATAAGCATAGACAGCTACAGGAATCCCCCGTTTTTGAAACTCTTGGATATGGGTAGCAAATGATTTGTCAAGTCCATTTAAATGAGTGGCAACATTTTCTTTTTTTGCTTGAGCTCCACTATGCACGCGAATGATAGCTCCAGAAATATTTGTTGATAAGGTATCATAGTCTATTTCGCTGGGCAATTGCCAACCGGAAAGGTCAACGATAGGCTTATTAAGCAATTCTTCCTCAGGTTCGTCTGAAGGAGTTTCCTCCTTTTTTTTCTTGGTTGTCACCTGACTGACTTGAGTTTTTTTTGTTTGGGCTTGTTTAATTTGCACATCAAGATGGTGTTTGCTTATGACAATATATAGAATAAAGCAAGCAAAGAATAGCAAGAGTGCAAGCGGTTTAATCCTTTTTCTCATACTGTTTCATTGTAACGTAAAATAAATAGAAAAGCAAAGTATTTATCTATATTTCCAGCGAAATGCGAAAATGTAATCTGATTGCAATAGAAGATAAAACAATTTGAAATAATTGGATTTTTGAGGCGATAAATAAGTAAATATTTTTGGAAGCCATCCTAATGCTTTTTTTTCGAATCAAAAAGTGGTATAATGAAGTTTGAATTTTTAGAATAAATTGGTGAAATATGAAAATTGACAAAAAGCATTTATTGAATTACTCAATTTTGATTCCGTACATGCTGTTATCTGGCATTGGCTTGATTGTCGTTTATTCCACGACGAGCCCCATCCTCATTCAAAATGGGCTCAATAGTTTTCAAATGGTTGTCACTCAAGCGGCTTTTTGGCTCTTCAGTTTGGTGATGATTTGGATTATTTACCGCATGAAGCTGGATTTTTTGAAGAGGCCAGGAGTGATTACTTTTGTTATCGTAGTTGAAACGATTTTGCTTCTGCTCTCGCGCTTTATCACGGGAACCATCAACGGAGCACACGGTTGGCTAAAAATCGGCCCAGTTACTGCTCAGCCGGCAGAATATCTGAAGATTATTTTGGTCTGGTATTTGGCCCTACAGTTTTCTAAGAAACAAGAACAAATAGAAGTATATGATTATCAAGCAATCACCTTTAATCAGTTGATTCCGCGTGCTGTTACGGATTGGCGGGTTATTGTTGCTTTCTTGATAGGCCTGGTGGTTATCATGCCCGACTTAGGAAATGCGACCATTTTGCTCTTAACAGTTTTGATTGTAATTTCCACCAGCGGAGTTGCTTACAGATGGTTCTCGACCATGCTTGGTGCTGTTGTAGGAGGGTCGGCAGCAGTTTTAGCGAGTATTTGGTTGATAGGTGTCAAGCGTGTTGAGCAAGTTCCTGTTTTTGGGTATGTCGCAAAGCGTTTTAGTGCCTTTTTCAATCCATTTGACGATTTGTCTGGCTCAGGTCACCAGTTAGCCAACTCCTACTATGCTATGAGTAATGGTGGTTGGTTTGGCTTAGGCTTAGGAAATTCTATCGAAAAACGAGGTTACCTACCAGAGGCTCATACAGACTTTGTTTTCTCGATTGTTATTGAGGAAGTCGGATTCTTTGGAGCTACTTTAATTTTAGCTTTGCTCTTTTTCTTGATTTTACGGATTATTCTCGTAGGTACAAGGGCTAAAGATCCATTTAATTCTATGATGGCTTTGGGAATTGGCGGTATGATTCTGATGCAAACCTTTGTCAATATTGGTGGTATTTCGGGCTTGATCCCTTCAACCGGTGTAACCTTCCCGTTCTTATCTCAGGGGGGAAACAGTTTATTGGTTCTATCAGTTGCCATTGCCTTTGTTTTAAATATTGATGCTAATGAGCGACGAAACGCCATGTATCAGGAACTAGAAGTAAGTCAATCCTAAAAGATCTTCTTGTATGTTAGCTCTTCAACAATAGAAAGGTGTAAATAATGTCATTTACAAAATTAGAAAATTATAGCAATAAAGAAATGATTCGAGAAGAAGTTTCTATTTTAACGGACTTGTTGGTAGATATTACCCGGGATATTCTCAGTCCTGACACTTTTGCTAAAATCTCCATGATTGAAGAACTAGCAGTTCAATCTAAATACCAAGAGCTGAAAGCAGTGGTAGAAGAATTATCTACGGATGATATGGTCTATATCTCACGCTATTTTGCTATTTTACCTCTACTCATCAATATTTCTGAAGATGTTGACTTGGCTTATGAGATCAATCATCAAAATAATATCGACCAAGATTACCTTGGTAAGCTTTCGACGACGATTGATTTGGTTTCAACACGAGAAAATGCACAAGAAATACTGGAAAATCTAAATGTTGTTCCCGTTTTGACTGCTCATCCGACTCAGGTTCAGCGCAAGACCATGTTGGATTTGACTAATCATATTCACACACTGTTGCGCCAGCATCGTGATGTTAAAGCTGGTCTGGTGAACGAAAAGAAATGGTTAGCCAATCTCCGTCGCTATATCGAGCTGATGATGCAGACTGATATGATTCGGGAAAAGAAACTTAAAGTTACCAATGAAATCACTAACGTTATGGAATACTATAACAGTTCTTTTCTTCAGGCAATCACGAACCTGATGCTAGAGTATAAACGCTTAGCAGAAGAAAAAGGAATCCATTTGGAAAATCCTAAGCCGATCACCATGGGAATGTGGATTGGTGGTGACCGGGATGGAAATCCATTTGTAACCGCTGAAACTCTGAAATTGTCTGCAACGGTACAGAGCGAAGTTATTCTGAATTATTACATTGATAAGGTTTACACGCTCTATCGTAACTTCTCCCTGTCTACTAATCTTTCAAAAACAAGTGAAGCTGTAGCCAAGATGGCAGCTTTGTCAAGCGACAAGTCTGTTTATCGGGAAAATGAGCCTTATCGCCGTGCCTTTCATTATATTCAGTCCAAGTTGATTCAGACCTTACTTTATCTGAAAGAAGGTAATTTCTCTGGTGAAGGACATCGTTTGGCTGATAAAGCTGAAGCCGTCCTGCATGCAAATTCAGCTACTTCAGTTAGCCATAATGGTAGAGAAATCATTCCAAATTATATCCAGTCTAAACTTAGTGGTAGTTTAGATGAATTACGAAAAGAACAACTTCCATCTTATAAAGATGCACAAGAGTTTAAGGAAGATCTCCTTGTTATTCGTGATTCTTTGCTGGAGCACAATGGACAAGCTCTGGTGACCGGAGACCTTACTGAATTGCTACAAGCAGTTGACATTTTTGGTTTCTTCTTGGCCAGCATTGACATGCGTCAGGATTCTAGTGTCCATGAGGCTTGTGTGGCGGAGCTCTTGGCTTCTGCTAATATTGTGGAGGATTACAGCAGCTTGTCAGAGGAAGAAAAATGCCAAGTCCTTCTCAAGCAGCTTCTGGAGGATCCACGGGTCCTGTCAGCCACTCATGCACCTAAATCTGAACTTCTACAAAAGGAATTAGAGATTTTCAAGACGGCTCGTCAGCTTAAGGATGCGATTGGCGAAGATGTTATCAAGCAAAATATTATTTCCCATTCAACTAGTGTATCAGATCTGCTAGAGTTGGCGATTATGCTCAAGGAAGTCGGCTTGATCGATGAAGAAGGTGCGCGTGTGCAGATTGTTCCTCTGTTTGAAACGATTGAGGACCTAGATAATTCCTGCGATACTATGGAGAAATATCTATCTCTGCCAATTGCTCAAAAATGGATTGCTTCTAAAAACAATTATCAAGAAATCATGCTGGGCTACTCAGACAGTAACAAGGATGGTGGCTATTTATCATCATGCTGGACACTCTACAAGGCTCAGCAACAGCTGACAGCTATTGGTGATAAGTTTGGCGTCAAGATTACCTTCTTCCATGGTCGTGGAGGAACTGTCGGTCGTGGCGGTGGCCCAACCTATGAGGCAATCACTTCACAACCATTGCGGAGTATCAATGATCGTATCCGCCTGACAGAGCAGGGTGAGGTCATCGGCAATAAATACGGTAATAAGGATGCTGCTTACTACAATCTGGAAATGCTCGTATCGGCGGCTATTAACCGTATGATAAGCTATAAGAAGAGTGATAGTAATACGACCAATGAATACGAGAGAGTGATGGATCGAGTGGTTGATCGAAGCTACCAAATCTATCGTGATCTAGTCTTTGGCGACGAACGTTTCTACGACTATTTCTTTGAGTCTAGTCCTATTAAGGCCATTTCTAGCTTTAATATCGGTTCTCGTCCAGCGGCCCGTAAAACGATCACTGAGATCGGCGGCCTGAGAGCCATTCCTTGGGTCTTCTCATGGTCTCAAAGTCGGGTTATGTTCCCTGGTTGGTATGGCGTTGGCTCTAGCTTCAAAGAATTTATCGATGAAGATCCTGAAAAGAATCTGGCCTTCCTTCAATTTATGTATCAGAGATGGCCATTCTTCCAGTCCCTCTTGTCAAATGTCGATATGGTGCTGTCCAAGTCCAATATGAATATTGCCTTTGAATATGCGCAACTTTGTGAAGACCAAAATGTACGCGATATTTTCAATACAATCCTAGATGAATGGCAGCTGACCAAGGATGTTATCTTGGCGATTGAAGGCCATGACGAGCTCTTAGCAGAAAATGCCTATCTCAAGGATAGCTTGAACTATCGGATGCCTTATTTCAATGTTTTGAACTATATTCAGCTTGAGCTGATCAAGCGTCAGCGCCGAGGAGAACTTTCACCAGAACAAGAACGTTTGATCCACATTACCATCAATGGAATTGCGACAGGACTACGAAATTCTGGTTGATGTATAAGCAGTTTTAAATGATATAAAAGAATCGGCTTTTGAGCCGATTTTTTATTGAGTTTAAACTATTTTGAGTCAATAATTCATTTCCTGCGATTCGTGTAAATAAAAAATGAAAAAGTTTTCATATCTGTGCGCTAAAATACTTGAAAGTGTTTACAATTAGTGATACAATGATAAGTGTAGAAAAATGAAAACGATATTTTCAACAAAAGAAAGGAAACTATATGAACACAGACGACACAGTAACCATTTATGATGTCGCCCGTGAAGCGGGAGTTTCAATGGCGACAGTCAGCCGAGTTGTAAATGGTAACAAGAATGTAAAAGAAAATACACGAAAAAAAGTACTAGAAGTAATTGAACGTCTTGACTATCGTCCTAATGCAGTTGCCCGTGGTTTGGCCAGCAAAAAGACGACCACAGTTGGTGTTGTAATTCCTAATATCACGAATAGTTACTTCTCTACTTTAGCCAAAGGGATTGATGATATTGCCGAAATGTATAAGTACAATATCGTCCTGGCAAACAGCGATGAAGATGATGACAAGGAAGTTTCGGTTGTTAATACCCTTTTCTCTAAGCAAGTAGATGGTATTATTTTTATGGGCTACCATCTGACAGAGAAAATCCGCTCAGAATTTTCACGTTCACGGACACCAGTGGTTCTAGCAGGCACGGTGGATGTAGAGCATCAGTTACCAAGTGTCAATATTGATTATAAACAGGCAACCGTTGATGCTGTGGAACTATTGGCTAAACGCAACAAGAAAATTGCTTTTGTCAGCGGTCCTTTGGTAGATGATATCAATGGTAAAATCCGTTTGTCTGGCTACAAAGAAGCTCTGAAGGGCAAGAAAATTTCGTACAGCGAAGGCTTAGTCTTCGAGTCTAAGTATAGCTACGATGATGGTTATCATCTAGCTGAACGTCTGATTGCTTCAAAGGCTACGGCGGCCTTTGTGACCGGAGATGAGTTGGCAGCAGGTTTGCTTAATGGTTTGGCTGATCGAGGTGTTCGTATTCCTGAAGACTTTGAAATCATTACTAGCGATGATTCGCAAATTGCTCGCTTTACTCGCCCTAATCTGTCTACTATCGGACAACCTCTGTATGACATCGGTGCGATTAGTATGCGGATGCTGACGAAGATTATGCATAAAGAAGAGTTGGAAGAGCGCGAGGTTCTCCTAGCTCATACGATCAATGAACGTAAATCAACTCGTAAATAATAAAATTGATACGGAATGGGACAGAATTAAATTTTGAAAGAATTTAATTCTGTCCCGTTTTTTATTTTAGTTAAACACAGTCGCCGAATATAAAAGTCTCTGAGTTTCTTCTTTACAGAAATTTAGGTATAATAGAAGTAGGAATGCTGAAATTAGTTCTTGTTCTACTTACTTGACTGACGAAGGTTAAGAAGAAATAGGCTAGTTAGAGCTTGGGATAGATTTTCAGTAAAACGAAAAAAATAAAGAAGTGGAAACGCATTTTTCTTATCTTCTTTTTACTAGTAGGCATCATTTATCGTAGCTGTATCAAGGAGAATTTTGTGATTACGCAACTAGATACCAAGACTGTTTATAGCTTTATGGATAGTTTAGTCTCTATCAAAAAATATGTTCAACGGGCCAAGGGCCTGGGCTACAAAAGTCTAGGCATGATGGATGTGGACAATCTTTATGGGGCTTATCATTTTCTAGAGGAGGCAAAAGCGGCAGGACTTCAGCCCTTGCTGGGTCTGGAAATGGAAATTTATAAAGATGGAAATCCTCTCAATCTGAGACTGTTAGCCATAGATAGTCAGGGTTATCGCAATTTGATGAAGATTTCGACTCTAAAAATGATGAATCGTCAAAATTGGGAAGATTTTCAACATCTTTTTAAAGGTTTGGCTCTGATTGTGCCAATCTTTGAGGGCGTGGATCAACTAGATCTTGGTTTAGACTTTTATGTTGGGGTCTTTCCAGATACGCCTAGGCAGGAATTGACTAGGTCAGTCCTGCCCTTACATACGGTTCGTTATTTTGAGCAGGGAGACTTGGAAACCTTGCAGATGTTGAGGGCGATTCGGGATAATATCAGCTTGCGAGAGGTCGGCCATCTGTCAAACCATGAATTTTTATTAGCGCCAGCCTCTTTAGAAGAAGCTTTCGCTGAAAACTTTCCAGAGAGTTTGACTAACTTGGAGAAATTGATAGCTGATGTTCACTATGAAATCAACACCGAGTTGAAACTTCCGCGCTTCAATCCTGAGCGTCCTGCTGTGGAGGAGCTGCGGGAGTTAGCTGAGGCAGGATTAGCCAAGCGGGGGCTTGCAGGTGAAGTCTATCAAGCAAGGCTGGATCAGGAGCTGGATGTTATTCATCAGATGGGTTTTGATGACTATTTTCTCATCGTCTGGGATTTGCTGCGCTTTGGCCGCAGTCAAGGTTATTACATGGGGATGGGACGTGGATCTGCAGTTGGCAGTTTGGTGGCCTATGCTTTGGAGATTACAGGCATTGACCCAGTAGAAAAGAACCTGCTGTTTGAACGTTTCCTAAATCTAGAGCGCTATACCATGCCCGATATTGATATTGATATTCCCGATGTGTATCGGTCAGAGTTTATCCGCTATGTCCGAGATCGTTATGGTAGCATGCATGCGGCTCAAATTGTGACCTATTCAACCTTTGGAGCCAAGCAGGCCATCCGAGATGTCTTTAAGCGCTTTGGTTTGCCAGAGTACGAGCTGACCAATATGACCAAAAAAATCGGTTTTCGAGATAATTTAACCACTGCTTATGAGCGAAATATAGCCTTTCGTCAGATTATCAATAGCAAACTAGAATACCAGAAGGCTTTTGAAATTGCTAAGAAAATCGAAGGCAATCCACGTCAGACCTCAATCCATGCGGCTGGTGTCGTCATGAGTGACGATGATTTGACCAATCAAATTCCCTTAAAATACGGGGAGGACATGTATCTCACCCAGTACGATGCCCACGGTGTCGAAAGCAATGGACTGCTTAAGATGGACTTTCTGGGCCTGCGCAATTTAACCTTTGTCCAGCGGATGAAAGAAGCGGCTCTGGACAAATACGGAGTTGATATTGATATTGCTGGTATTGACTTGGAGGACGAGGAAACTCTGCGCCTCTTTGCAGCGGGTAATACCAAGGGTATTTTCCAGTTTGAACAAGCGGGTGCCATCAGTCTTTTGAAAAGAGTCCAACCCGTCCAGTTTGAAGAAGTAGTGGCTACCACCTCTCTCAATCGTCCTGGAGCTAGTGACTATATTGATAACTTTGTCAAGCGCAAGCATGGTCGCGAGCGCGTGGAGATGATTGATCCGAGCTTGGAGGATATCTTGGCTCCAACCTATGGCATCATGCTTTACCAAGAGCAGGTCATGCAGGTAGCCCAGCGCTTTGGTGGTTTTAGTCTGGGGAAGGCCGATATTTTACGACGAGCGATGGGCAAGAAAAATGCTGCTGAAATGCATAAAATGGAGGAAGAATTTGTCAGGGGAGCTGTCAAATTGGGGCACTCAGAGACTAAAGCCAAGGAAGTCTTTGCGGTCATGGAGAAATTTGCTGGTTATGGCTTCAACCGCAGTCATGCCTATGCTTACTCGGCTCTAGCTTTTCAGTTGGCATATTTCAAGGCTCATTATCCAGACATCTTCTTTGATGTTATGCTCAATTACTCGAGTTCGGATTATATCACGGATGCACTTGGATTTGGCTTTGAGCTAGCTCCCTTGACCATCCATAACATCCCCTATAAAGATAAGTTTCAGGAGCGAAAAATCTATCTTGGCCTGAAAAATATCAAGGGCTTGCCAAGAGATTTTGCTTTCTGGATCATAGAAGAGCGTCAAAAAAATCCCTTCAGCAGTGTGGAAGATTTCATTTTACGCCTGCCGCAGAGTTATCATAAATTGCCACTTTTAAGTCCTTTGGTGCAATTAGGGCTCTTTGATGTTTTTGAGCCCAATCGCCAGAAGATTTTGCACAATCTACCGAATCTTTTTGTCTTTGCAGATGAGTTGGGGAGTTTATTTGCTGATACTAGCTATTCATGGACGGATGCTGAGGATTTTACTGCTGCAGAAAAGTTTGAGCAGGAGCAAGCCCTGATTGGGATTGGCCTTAGTGATCATCCGCTCATTAGCCTAGCTAAGAAAGCCCATCATCCTTTTGTCTGGATTGAAGAGTTGGCCGATAATAGTAAGGCGACCATTCTAGTTGAAGTCCAGTCTATCAAAGTTATTCGCACAAAAAATGGTGAAAACATGGCCTTTATGCAAGTGACAGATACGAAGAAAAAGTTGGATGTCACCTTATTTCCGGAGGTTTACCGCCGCTTTGCTCAACTAATCCAAGAAAAAGGCTATTACTATCTGACTGGAAAAATTCAGGAGAGGGATGGCCGACTACAGATGGTTCTAGCAGAGGTGGAAAAAGCAAGCTCAGAACGCTTTTGGATCCAATTAGCTGATACTAGTCACGACAGGCAGATTGCGGAGATCCTGCAGCGATACCCTGGGGATATTCCCGTGGTGCTACGCTATGAGAATGACAAGAAAACGGTTCCTGCAACAGGCTTTCAAGTTCAAAAATCAGACCAACTTCAAGCTGAACTAGAAAATTACAGCATGAAAACGGTTTTTCGGTAAAAAATCAGGAAAATAAGAGAATTTTTATTCTGATTGTGGTATAATCTATAAGAATGTTAAAAAGATAAAGGAGCACATTACGAAATGAAACGTATTGCTGTTTTGACCAGTGGTGGAGATGCCCCTGGTATGAATGCTGCTATTCGTGCAGTTGTTCGTAAAGCAATTTCCGAAGGAATGGAAGTTTATGGGATTTATGGCGGCTACGCTGGAATGGTTGCTGGTGATATTTATCCACTTGATGCGACTTCAGTTGGAGACATTATTTCTCGTGGAGGAACTTTCCTTCATTCAGCGCGCTACCCTGAGTTTGCAAAACTTGAAGGGCAATTAAAGGGAATCGAACAACTGAAGAAACACGGTATTGAAGGTGTAGTTGTTATCGGTGGAGACGGTTCTTACCATGGTGCGATGCGCTTAACAGAGCATGGCTTCCCAGCTGTTGGTGTACCTGGAACTATTGACAATGACATTGTCGGAACAGATTTCACTATCGGTTTTGATACTGCTGTTACAACTGCAATGGATGCGATCGACAAGATCCGTGATACATCATCCAGTCACCGTCGTACTTTCGTTGTTGAAGTAATGGGACGTAACGCTGGAGATATCGCACTTTGGGCAGGTATTGCTACAGGTGCAGATGAAATTATCATTCCTGAAGAAGGCTTCAAGATTGAAGATATCGTTGCCAGCATCAAACGTGGCTATGAAAAAGGTAAGAAGCATAATATCATTGTTCTTGCTGAAGGAGTTATGTCAGCAGATGAGTTTGGTAAAAAGCTGAAAGAAGCTGGTGATACTAGCGATCTCCGTGTGACTGAACTTGGTCACATCCAACGTGGTGGTTCACCAACTGCTCGCGACCGTGTATTGGCTTCTCGTATGGGAGCGCATGCCGTTAAACTACTTAAAGAGGGTATCGGTGGTGTTGCCGTAGGTATCCGTAATGAAGAAATGGTGGAAAGCCCAATCTTGGGAACTGCTGAAGAAGGCGCACTCTTTAGCCTGACTGCAGATGGCAAAATCGTTGTCAACAATCCACACAAAGCTGATATCAGCTTAGCAGAGCTCAATCGCAGCATTAATATTTAATTGGTCAATCAGGGGTGAAATCCCCAAATAGTAGAAGGAGTTTCTTAATATCATGAACAAACGCGTAAAAATCGTTGCAACTTTAGGTCCTGCGGTAGAAATCCGTGGCGGTAAAAAATTCGGTGAAGACGGATACTGGGGCGAAAAACTGGACGTTGAAGCTTCAGCTGAAAATATTGCAAAATTGATTGAAGCAGGAGCAAACACTTTCCGTTTCAACTTCTCACACGGTGACCACCAAGAACAAGGTGAGCGTATGGCAACTGTTAAACGTGCGGAAGAAATCGCTGGTAAAAAAGTTGGTTTCCTTCTTGACACTAAAGGTCCAGAAATCCGTACAGAACTGTTCGAAGGTGACGCAAAAGAGTACTCATACAAAACTGGTGAAAAGATCCGCGTTGCGACAAAACAAGGAATCAAATCAACTCGCGATGTGATTGCTTTGAACGTTGCTGGTGGACTTGATATCTACGATGATGTTGAAGTAGGTCGCCAAGTATTGGTTGACGATGGTAAACTTGGTCTTCGCGTTGTAGAAAAAGACGATGCAAGCCGTGAATTTGTAGTTGAAGTTGAAAATGACGGTGTTATCGCTAAACAAAAAGGTGTAAACATCCCTAACACTAAAATTCCTTTCCCAGCTCTTGCTGAGCGCGATAACGATGATATCCGTTTCGGTCTTGAACAAGGTATCAACTTCATCGCGATTTCATTTGTACGTACTGCAAAAGACGTCAACGAAGTTCGTGCAATCTGTGAAGAAACTGGTAACGGACATGTTCAATTGTTCGCTAAAATCGAAAACCAACAAGGTATCGACAACTTGGATGAAATCATCGAAGCTGCTGACGGTATCATGATTGCTCGTGGTGACATGGGTATCGAAGTACCATTCGAAATGGTTCCAGTTTACCAAAAAATGATCATTACTAAAGTCAATGCAGCTGGTAAAGTTGTTATCACAGCAACAAACATGCTTGAAACAATGACTGAAAAACCACGTGCAACTCGTTCAGAAGTATCAGACGTATTTAACGCTGTTATCGATGGAACTGACGCTACAATGCTTTCAGGTGAGTCTGCAAACGGTAAATATCCACTTGAGTCAGTAACTACAATGGCTACAATCGATAAGAACGCTCAAACTCTTCTTAACGAATACGGACGTTTGAACTCAGATACTTTCGAACGTAACTCTAAGACAGAAGTTATGGCTTCAGCCGTTAAAGATGCTACTAACTCAATGAATATCAAACTGGTTGTTACTTTGACTAAGACTGGTCACACTGCTCGTTTGATCTCTAAATACCGTCCAAATGCTGATATCTTGGCATTGACATTCGATGAATTGACAGAACGTGGCTTGATGTTGAACTGGGGTGTTATCCCAATGTTGACTGAAGCTCCATCATCAACTGATGATATGTTCGAAATCGCTGAACGTAAAGCAGTTGAAGCAGGTCTTGTTGAGTCTGGTGACGATATTGTTATCGTTGCAGGTGTACCACTTGGCGAAGCTGTTCGTACAAACACAATGCGAATCCGTACAGTACGCTAATTTATTTCATAGTATGCAAAAACCGATAGATCCATTCTATCGGTTTATTTTTGGTTCTAGAATTTTTAATTGATTTCGTAAATATGAAAACTTCAAAATAAGAATATTAATATTTTGCATATCAAAAAAGAGAAGATCCTTATTATCCTCTCCAGATTTTTGACTTTTCAATCGACCACAGTTAATAAGGAGGCAAAGAACCAATAGTGTAAAGATGATAATTATGGATTATCGTTATATTATTGGTTAATAATGGATACTCTATATCACTTTCTCTTTTCTAGATTCTAATACCCAACCGATAATCCAGCAGCAGACGAGTAGGTAATTTTCAATCCAGCCCAGTAGGTTGGCTTGATTCGCTTTTTCCAGATAGCCTAGTAGATGGTTGGTGCCAAAGCCCAGTCCACCCAGAATCAGTGCTAGCAAAGTTATACGCAGATAGAACCAATCATACTTTATGTTGGTGGCAATGACTAAAGGCAGAATAGCCAGATTCCAGAAACCAATTTCCCGCTGCCAATAGGGAGCTAGGCCGTAGATGGACTCATTTCCCAAGAGTTGGGGCTGGAAAATCTGGATTATAGACGCGCCCAGCATAGCTAAGATCAGTAAAATGAAAGTCACTCGTAAAAATTTATTCATACCTGTCTCCTTTCTTCTTTATAGATTATATTATTTTTGAAAATAATTTTCAAGTTTTCATTTTTTACAAAAGAAATCTCTAGTAAAATATTTTACAAGCAAGTCCTATCTTTTTAGGTGCTTTTGTGGTATACTAGATTAGTTGCAGAAATACAGTTTTTCTATTCAGTGGGAACTAGCGACCGAGTCGGCGCTTTTTTAGTGCCTGGACTTGAGAGACCATATTTATGAAGAGAAGAGCGAATACTCTCAGAAAATCGAGATTTAGCAAGCGACAAGTGCTTGGTATGTTTCGATAGTTGAGTATCAAAAGCCTTATAAGGTGGCTTCGCACCGCCTTTAGAAAGAAGAAAAACATTGAAATTTAATGAATTACATTTATCTGCTGAATTGCTAGCAGAGATTGAAAAAGCTGGTTTTGTAGAAGCAAGCCCTATTCAAGAGCAGACCATTCCGCTTGCTATGGCAGGTAAGGATGTCATTGGTCAGGCCCAGACTGGGACAGGAAAGACAGCAGCCTTTGGCTTCCCAACTCTGGAGAAAATTGATACAGATAATCCTGCTGTGCAGGCTTTGGTTATTGCTCCAACCCGTGAATTGGCTGTTCAGAGTCAGGAAGAGCTGTTCCGTTTTGGCCGCAGCAAGGGTGTCAAGGTGCGTTCTGTCTACGGTGGCTCTAGCATTGAAAAGCAAATCAAGGCCCTCAAGTCTGGTGCTCATATCGTCGTAGGAACACCTGGTCGTCTCTTGGACTTGATCAAACGCAAGGCGCTTAAGCTGAATCAGATTGAAACCTTAATCTTGGACGAAGCGGATGAAATGCTTAACATGGGCTTTTTGGAAGATATTGAGTCTATCATTTCCCGTGTGCCAGAAGAGCGTCAGACCTTGCTCTTTTCAGCGACCATGCCGGATGCTATCAAGCGCATCGGTGTTAAGTTCATGAAGGAGCCTGAGCATGTCAAGATTGCTGCTAAAGAGCTGACGACAGAGTTGGTAGATCAGTATTATATCCGTGTCAAAGAAAATGAAAAATTTGATACCATGACCCGCCTGATGGACGTGGAGCAGCCTGAGCTGTCTATCGTCTTTGGCCGGACCAAGCGCCGGGTGGATGAGCTGACTCGTGGTCTGAAAATCCGCGGTTTCCGAGCAGAGGGTATCCATGGTGATTTGGACCAAGGCAAGCGCCTCCGCGTTCTACGCGACTTTAAAAACGGCAATCTGGATGTCTTGGTGGCGACAGATGTGGCCGCGCGTGGATTGGACATTTCTGGTGTGACCCATGTCTACAACTATGATATTCCTCAGGATCCAGAAAGTTATGTTCACCGGATTGGTAGAACTGGTCGTGCTGGTAAGTCAGGTCAGTCTATTACTTTCGTAGCGCCAAATGAAATGGGCTATTTGCAGATTATCGAAAATCTGACTAAGAAGCGCATGAAAGGCCTCAAGCCTGCGACTGCAGAAGAAGCTTTCCAAGCTAAGAAAAAAGTTGCTCTTAAGAAGATTGAACGCGATTTTGCGGATGAAAGCATCCGTTCTAACTTTGAGAAATTTAGCAAGGATGCCCGCAAGCTGGCAGCAGAATTCAGCCCAGAAGAGCTGGCTATGTATATCCTCAGCTTGACGGTGCAGGATCCGGATACCCTTCCTGAAGTAGAAATCGCCCGTGAAAAACCATTGCCATTTAAAGCATCTGGTGGCGGTTTTGGTGGAAAAGGTAAGAGTGGTCGTGGCAACGGCCGTCGAGGCGACCAAGGCCGTGATCGCCGTGGCGGACGTGAAGACCGAGAGGGTGGTCGCCGTGACTTTAAACGCAAGTCAAACAAGAACAGTCGCGACTTCGAAAGCAGAGGAAATAAACGTCCACAACGCACTTCCAGCGAAAAGAAAACCGGCTTTGTTATCCGTAATAAAGGCGATAAATAAACAAAAAATCCGATGTCAGCTGACATCGGATTTTTCTATTGAAAATAATTTGAATATCTTTCAAGATTTGTTTGAAAATAGCACAATGAAAACGCATAAACAAACAATAATCTATTTTTTTGAAAAAAAGTATACATTTTTTTGTTTATATGAAAAAATTGTAGTATAATGATATAAGCAAAGGTGCATGGACATTAAAGTGATTTGAGGTGTCCAAGAAACCTAAGAATCAAAGGGGAAACTTTGATGAGACGTCTCTAGACATCAACAACAAGGAGGATTGTACATGAAGGAAAGTCGTCATAAAGTGATCTTACAAGAGCTGGACCAGACGGGAGTTGTGTCTGTAAAGAACCTGAAGGAATTGCTGAATGTAACAGATATGACCATTCGGAGAGATTTGATTGATCTTGAGAAGCAAGGACTTTTGATTCGGGTGCATGGTGGGGCTCATAAAAAGGTGAAAGATAGCTTGAATGAAGCTTCGCATTCTGAAAAAACGATGTTAAATATCGAAGAAAAGAAGCTGATTGCTAAGAAATGTGCTGATTTGATTGCTGAAGGAGACACGGTTTTTATAGGATCAGGTACTACAACGGATTTTATAGGTGATTATTTAGAAGGGAAAAATATCAGTATTGTAACCAATTCTCTCCCTATTTTCGAAAAATTGAAGGATTACCCTAATTTTGATTTGATTTTGATCGGAGGACGCTATCGGGTCAAGACCCAGACTTTTGTAGGGCAGTTTGCTAATAAACTTCTACGAGAAATCAAGGTATCAAAGGCCTTTATTGGAGTGAACGGCATTGATGGCCACAATGTGACGACTGCCAATGAAGAAGAGGGTAATGGAAATGCCATTATTCTCAACAATGCAATTGAAAAATACATTGTTGCAGATAATAGCAAATTTGATAGCTATTCTTTCTATAGTTTTTACCGTTTGGACAATATTGACGCGATTGTAACGGATGACCATATCTCTCCGAAAGTGAGAGCAAAATATAGTTCTTACACCAAGGTTCTCTGATTTGTTCGCGTTGTCATGAATATTAATTTGAGATTCTGAAAGCTGCGAATTTCGTAGCTTTTATTTCTTATTGCAGATGAATAATTGTATTTTACAGTGAACGAAAAGTTCTTGTATATCAACTTAGACTTGCTAAGGATATTTTCATGACTCGTGTTATTCCTTAACAATTCAGAATGACGAAATGTTCTATCTTCATATGAACATTAAAATTTTAAGTTATTAGACAAATAAACAAAAAATAACAAAACAAACTATTGACAGCGCTATCACATAATGATATAATTAATTAAACGAACAAAAAGAAACAAAAGGAGAGGTGATAAAATGGCGCTTGCCCAATTATTTGATGAAAATCTAGTGTTTTGTTTACATGCAGAAAATCAAGAAGATCTTTTTCATCAAGTAGCTGATTTGTTAGAAGAAAGAGAAATTGTAACTTCTTCTTATCGAAACGCTTTACTTGAAAGAGAAAAGGCGTTTCCAACTGGATTGGATATGGAATTTTTAGGCAAGGACTTGCCGAATGTTGCCATACCTCATACGGATATTGCGCATAATTTGACTGAAAACGTGGTAGTTGTTAAGCTAGATCAGCCTGTAACCTTCCACAATATGATTTCTCCTACGCAAACCGTTGAAGTGTCTCTCTTGTTCTTTATTATCAACAACTCTAGCTCAAGCCAGACCAATATCTTAGCACAGTTAATGGATTTCTTCACTAGCGAAGGAAATCTAGCTGGTTTAGCTTCTTTGAACTCAAAAGAAGAGTTGTTCCAATATATTTCAAAAGTTATTAAATAAATAAATCGGAGGATTTTATTATGATTAAAATTTTAGCAGCCTGCGGAGCAGGGGTAAACTCAAGTCACCAAATCAAGAGTGCTCTTGAGGAAGAGTTGTCAAACCGCGGTTATGATGTACATTGTGATGCCGTGATGGTTAAGGATGTCAATGAAGATCTAATGCAAGGCTATGATATCTTCACGCCAATCGCTGCAACAGATCTTGGTTTTGAACCAGGAATCCCAGTTATCGAAGCTGGACCAATCTTGTTCCGTATTCCTGCAATGAGCGCTCCAGTGTTTGACAATATTGAAGCAGCAATTAAAGAGCACGGACTAAGTTAATTTATTCTTTATCTTGTTAACATTCATATAACAAAAAAGGGAGGAATTATTATGGATGTCATTATTGACCTAGCCAATAAGATTTTTAAACCCATCTTAGATATGGGTGGTCCTATCATCATGCTGATCATCTTGACAGTATTGGCTTTACTTTTTGGAGTAAAATTCTCCAAAGCGCTTGAAGGTGGTATCAAACTTGCCATCGCTCTTACTGGTATCGGTGCCATCATCGGTATGCTTAACGGAGCTTTCTCAGCTTCACTTGCTAAATTCGTTGAAAACACTGGTATTCAGTTGAACATCACTGACGTTGGTTGGGCACCGCTTGCAACTATCACTTGGGGTTCTCCATGGACCTTGTACTTCTTGCTCATCATGCTCATTGTCAATGTTGTGATGTTAGCTATAAAGAAAACAGATACATTGGATGTGGATATCTTTGATATTTGGCACTTGTCAATCACTGGCTTGCTCATCAAATGGTATGCAGATAAGAGCCATGTAAGTCCTGCCGTATCACTTTTGATTGCAACTTTAGCAGTTGTCTTGGTTGGTGTCTTGAAGATTATCAACTCTGACTTGATGAAACCAACTTTTGATGATTTGTTGAATGCGCCAAGTTCATCACCAATGACTTCAACTCACATGAACTACATGATGAACCCTGTTATCATGGTTTTGGATAAGATTTTTGACAAGTTCTTTCCTGGGTTGGATAAATATGACTTCGATGCTGCCGCTTTGAATAAGAAAATCGGTTTCTGGGGATCTAAATTCTTCATCGGTTTCCTTCTCGGTGTAGTTATCGGTATCATGGGAACTCCGCACCCAGTAGCAGGTGTAGAAGATGGCAACACATGGCAATTGGTTATTAAAGGATGGTTGTCTCTCGGTTTGACTGCCGGTGTCTGCTTGGAGCTCTTCTCACTTATCGGATCATGGTTTATCGCAGCCGTGGAACCACTTTCACAAGGTATTACAAACGTAGCAACAAAACGTCTTCAAGGACGTAAATTCAACATCGGTCTTGACTGGCCATTTATCGCTGGTCGTGCAGAAATCTGGGCCTGCGCTAACGTACTTGCCCCAATCATGTTGATTGAAGCAGTTCTGCTTTCTAATGTAGGGAATGGTATCTTGCCATTGGCTGGTATCATCGCAATGGGTGTGACACCTGCCCTTCTGGTTGTTACTCGTGGTAAATTGCTTCGTATGATTGTCTTTGGAACACTCTTGTTACCACTCTTCCTTCTTTCAGGTACCCTGATTGCACCGTTTGCAACAGAACTTGCTAAAGGCGTAGGTGCCTTCCCTGAAGGAGTTAGCCAGTCTCAATTGATCACTCACTCAACACTTGAAGGACCAATCGAAAAACTCTTGGGCTGGACTATTGGTAATACTACTACAGGTGATATTAAAGCTATCATTGGTGCTATTGTCTTCCTTGGTGCTTATATTGGAATCTTTGCTTGGTACAGAAAGCAAATGATCAAACGGAATGCAGAATATGCAGCAAAAGCAAAATAATATCCGTTAACTATTGTTAAATATTGTAAGACTAGGGAAGCTAGATTGTCCATTTCCAAATGGGAATGTTGATAATCTAGCTTTTCCTATGTGATGAATACTAAGCAGAGAGAAGTCAGAAGCCTGCCTTTTTCTCTGAAGTAGAGAGGAGATTTGGATGGTGATCGCGCTAGCAAATGATGAATTGACAGTGCAGTTTGAGAAATTGGGAGGAGCGCTTTCTTCAATCAAGGATAAGGATGGTGTAGAATACCTCTGGCAGGGTGATGCGACCTATTGGAGTGGTCAAGCTCCAGTTCTTTTCCCCATTTGCGGGAGTTTGCGTAATGACACTGCTCACTATGCATTAAAAGATGGCCAAGAAGCGAGTGGAGTCATTCCTCGGCATGGTCTCGTTCGCAAGAAAGAATTTGAATTGGTTGAACAAACGGATACGAGTGTGACTTTTGCTATTGAGGACACAGAGGAAATGTTTCAGAACTATCCCTATCATTTTCGCTTATCAATTCGCTATAGCTTGACTGGTAAGAAGCTTCGTACCCAGTATATCGTAGAAAATCGTGGAGATAGTGGCGCCATGCCGTACTTTATCGGAGGTCATCCCGGCTTTAACTGTCCATTATTTGATGATGAAAAGTATGAAGATTACTATTTGGAGTTTGAAGAGGAAGAAACTTGCAGCGTTCCTCTCTCCTATTCTGAAACTGGAATGTTGAACTTTCTGGAACGCACAAGTTTCCTAGACCATCAAAAAGAACTAAATTTGAGCTATGCTATCTTTGCTAAAGATGCAGTGACTCTTGATGAGCTAAAATCGCGGACTGTTACTCTTCGTTCTCGGAATCATGATAAAGGGTTACGTTTAGATTTTCAAGAATTTCCAAATCTAATTATCTGGTCAACTATTAACAAAGGACCATTTATAGCCTTGGAACCTTGGTCAGGTTTGTCGACCTCGTTAGAAGAGGGAGATTATTTAGAAAGCAAGAAAAACGTCCGTCTACTCCCAGCAGGAGAAAAAGAAGAAATTGGATTTGATATTACTATTTTTTAAAGAAAAATTTTAAAAATGTTTAAAAACAAACATATAATGTTGACAGCGAACACGAAATGTTGTATTATAAACTTGTGAATCAAATAACGTTTAATGTTTTAAAACATTTTAGTTCATTATATAGAAAATTAAAGGAGGACTTAATATGTCTATTATCATTGGTGCAGATGCTGCAGGTTTGAGATTGAAAGAAGTTGTGAAAGACTTCTTGGAAAAAGAAAACTTCCACGTAGTGGATGTTACGGCTGAAGGTCAAGACTTTGTTGATGTGACTCTTGCTGTTGCTGCAGAAGTAAACAAAGAAGAACAAAACCTTGGTATCGTGATTGATGCCTATGGTGCTGGTCCGTTCATGGTCGCAACTAAGATTAAAGGAATGGTTGCTGCAGAAGTTTCAGACGAACGTTCAGCTTATATGACTCGTGGCCACAACAACTCACGTATGATTACTATGGGTGCAGAAGTCGTTGGTGACGAATTGGCTAAAAACATTGCTAAAGGTTTTGTTAATGGTAAATACGACGGTGGTCGTCACCAGATTCGTGTCGACATGTTGAACAAAATGTGTTAATTAGATTACAGTAAGAAAGGTAAGTTAAAAATGAGAATTGCAATTGGATGTGACCACATCGTAACAGATGAAAAAATGGCGGTTTCAGAATTTTTGAAATCAAAAGGACATGAAGTCATTGACTTTGGTACTTACGATCATGCTCGTACACACTACCCAATTTTTGGTAAAAAAGTAGGGGAAGCAGTTGTTAGCGGACAAGCTGATCTTGGTGTTTGTATCTGTGGTACCGGTGTAGGTATCAATAACGCAGTTAACAAAGTTCCAGGTGTACGTTCTGCCTTGGTTCGTGATATGACAACAGCTCTTTATGCAAAAGAACAATTGAATGCTAACGTTATCGGTTTTGGTGGTAAGATCACTGGTGAATTGCTTATGTGCGATATCATTGAGGCTTTCATCAATGCTGAATACAAACCATCAGAAGAAAACAAAAAATTGATTGCGAAAATTGAGCACGTTGAAACTCACAATGCTCATCAAGCAGATGCAAACTTCTTTACAGAATTCCTTGAAAAATGGGATCGCGGTGAATACCACGACTAAGAGGTAACGCATGATTTTAACAGTCACAATGAATCCATCCATTGATATTTCTTATCCTTTGGATGAATTGAAAATTGATACTGTCAACCGTGTGGTGGACGTGACCAAGACAGCTGGTGGAAAGGGACTCAATGTTACGCGAGTACTTTCAGAATTTGGTGATTCTGTTGCTGCTACAGGTTTAGTTGGGGGAAAACTTGGTGATTTTCTAGTAGAAAACATTGATGATAAAGTAAGGAAAAGCTTCTTCTCAATTCAAGGAGAGACTCGTAACTGTATCGCTATTCTACACGGAGACAACCAAACAGAAATTCTTGAGAAAGGACCTGAAGTTCTGGAACAAGAAGGTCAAGATTTCTTGGCTCATTTCAAAAATCTTCTTGACACTGTGGAAGTAGTGGCTATCTCTGGTAGTCTGCCAGCAGGTCTTCCAGTTGACTACTATGCAAACTTGGTAGAACTTGCTAATCGCGCAGGAAAACCAGTTGTTCTGGATTGCTCAGGTGCGGCTCTTCAGGCCGTCCTTGAATCACCGCACAAACCAACAGTAATCAAACCAAATAATGAAGAATTGTCTCAGCTTCTTGGGAAGGAAGTTTCTGAGGATTTGGATGAATTAAAAGAAGTTCTTCAAGAGTCATTATTTGCAGGGATTGAGTGGATTATCGTTTCACTTGGTGCTAATGGAGCTTTTGCCAAACATGGTGATACTTTCTACAAGGTAGATATTCCTAGAATCCAAGTAGTTAATCCTGTTGGATCTGGAGATTCTACTGTTGCAGGTATTTCATCAGGACTTCTTCATAAGGAATCGGATCAAAAACTCCTAATCAAGGCTAATGTCCTTGGTATGCTCAATGCTCAAGAAAAAATGACAGGTCATGTCAATATGGCCAACTATCAAGCTCTATATGATCAATTAATAGTAAAAGAGGTATAAAATGGCTTTAACAGAACAAAAACGCAAATATTTGGAAAAACTCTCTGACGAGAACGGCATCATCTCAGCTCTTGCCTTTGACCAACGTGGTGCTTTGAAACGCCTCATGGCTCAATACCAAACAGAGGAGCCAACAGTGGCTCAAATGGAAGAACTCAAAGTCTTGGTTGCAGATGAATTGACAAAATACGCTTCATCTATGCTTCTCGACCCTGAATATGGTCTTCCAGCTACAAAAGCGCTTGATGCCAACGCCGGCCTTCTCCTAGCTTATGAAAAAACAGGTTACGACACAACAAGCACTAAACGCTTGCCAGACTGCTTGGATGTTTGGTCTGCCAAACGCATCAAGGAACAAGGTGCGGATGCTGTTAAATTTTTGCTTTACTATGATGTAGATAGCGCTGACGAACTTAACCAACAAAAACAAGCCTACATCGAACGCATTGGTTCTGAGTGTGTGGCGGAAGACATTCCTTTCTTCCTTGAAATCCTTGCTTACGATGAAAAGATTGCTGACGCAGGTTCTGCAGAATACGCAAAAGTAAAACCACACAAGGTTATCGGTGCCATGAAAGTCTTCTCAGACCCTCGCTTCAACATCGATGTCTTGAAAGTGGAAGTTCCAGTCAACGTCAAATACGTTGAAGGATTTGGCGATGGTGAAATCGTGCATACACGTGAAGAAGCAGCTGCTTTCTTCAAAGCGCAAGATGAAGCGACTAACTTGCCATACATCTACTTGAGTGCAGGTGTGTCAGCTAAACTCTTCCAAGAAACACTTGTCTTTGCCCACGAATCAGGCGCAAACTTCAACGGCGTTCTTTGTGGACGTGCAACCTGGGCTGGATCAGTTGAAGCCTACATCAAGGACGGTGAAGCAGCAGCTCGTGAATGGCTTCGCACAACTGGATTTGAGAACATTGACGAACTCAACAAAGTTCTTCAAAAAACAGCAACTTCATGGAAAGAACGCATCTAATTTAATCTTGATGTAGAACTCAAAAAACGTAGTAAGTTTCAGGACTTGCTACGTTTTTCTTCTATATAGGCTAGTTTTTCAGCTCGTTTCTTCTTTTTGAAGTGGGCTTCAGCCGACATGGCTGCAGATTTGTCGGGATGTTCCTCTTGATAGATGAGTGTGACGGGCAATCGGGCGCGAGTGTACTTGGCTCCTTTTCCAGACTGATGTGTTTTGAGACGAGCTTCTACATCGGTAGTATAGCCTGTGTAGAGGGTTCCGTCTCCGCATTCAAGGACATACATATAGGCTTTATTTTCCATAGTAAATCTCTTGAATTTCTGGTGTATAGCTGCCGTCTTGCTCGTGGATAAAGAGAGGCGGGAGGATTTTCAGGCCGTCTGGTGAACCATCTTTAATAGCCTCAATTAAGAGCATATTGGCTTCTCTCCCTTGTTTGGGATAGACAAACTGGATGCGCTTAGGCGCTAGATTATGGTTTTTCATGGTTTCTAAAATATCCAAAAATCGGTCAGGACGGTGAACCATTGCTAAGCGACCATTGGACTTGAGGACTCGCTGGGCAATCGTGCAAATTTCTTCTAAGTTGGTAGCAACTTCGTGACGCGCTAGCAGATAATGCTCACTGCCGTTAAGATTGGAATGTTCATCTACCTTGAAATAGGGAGGATTGCAGAGAATGATGTCAACCTTACTGCCAGATATATGGGCGCCTAGATTTTTCAAGTCGTCATGGATGACCTGCATCTGTTGAGTAAGGTGATTTAATTCAATGGAACGCTGGGCCATATCGGCTAAACGCTTCTGAATTTCCACCGCTAGAATCTGGGCCTGAGTCCGTGTGCTAGCAAAGAGACCAACAGCCCCGTTTCCAGCGCAGAGATCAACGATGAGCCCTCGTTTGGGTAATTTTGGAAAGCGAGAAAGCAGGACACTATCGACTGAATAGCTAAAGACCTCGCTATTTTGAATGATTTTTATATCAGTGGAAAAGAGTTGGTTGACTCTTTCCCCGTCTTTTAATTTTGCTTCTATCATACCAACATTATAGCATGATTAAGTGCTATTCCAAAGAAGAAAGAGAAATTTTATAGGAAAAAACACCTGACAGAAACAGTCAGGTGCGAATTTTAGTTGAATTCATATTTTTGCTTGATGGTACAAGCGATGAAAATTCCGATAAAGAAAACCATGAGAATCAGATAGACTGGCAAGGTTGCGGCTGTCAGCGTCGCAATTTCCAAAAGGTGTTGCAGGACAAAGGCGGATAGATAGAAGCCTGCGACTGAAAAAATGATCAGAAGAGCGCGCCAGAGGTTGAGTGGCAGGCAGGCCCGAATGACGGACAAGAAGCTGATGCTGCCTAGCAAGTAGTAGGTCAGGGTGGACATTTCTATGTCGCTCCAGCCATGGCTGCTGCCCCAGATACGGACAAATAGCACGCTGAAGATAATCATGAGGGAACTTGGCAGAGCTAGCTGCAGGGAGCGTTTAAGGAAGTGCTTTTCAACCGGCTTAATATTGCGCTCAAAGGTGAGGACAAAGGGTGGGAAGCCTTCAACAAACTGGTCAATCAGGGTGATTTGAATCGGAATGAATGGGAAAATCAAGAGGTATTCTGGCTTGCCTAGCAGAATACTGGCGATACAGATAATAGCCAGGATAAAGGAATAAATGGTCTTGATGAAGAAAATCGGAGCAATCCGGCCGATATTGTTAACAACACGGCGGCCTTCAAAAAGAATCTCAGGGACATCGTTAAAGTCGGAGTTAAGAAGGACCAAGTTGGCAATTTGCCGAGTTGCGGGGTCGCCCTCGGCCATAACGATGGAACAGTCTGCTTCACGTAAGGCCAAGATATCATTAACCCCATCTCCGGTCATGGCTGTTGTCCGACCAGCGGCCTTAAGAGTCTGGATGAGCAGCTTCTTCTGATGGGGAGAAACACGGCCAAAGATGGCCGTTTCTTCAGCTTGCTCAACCAGTTCTTGGTCGCTGATTTTAGAGCAGTCGATGTAGCTGTCGTAGTTGGCAAATCCAGCCTGGCTCGCGATATGGGAAACGGTCACAGGATTGTCACCAGAGATGATTTTCAGATCAACATCCTGAGAGCGTAGGTAGTCCAAGGTCTCAGCCGCTCCCTCACGAATAGGGTCAGTGATTTCCAGAACAGCTAAAGCGGTCATATCTTCAGGCAGTTGGATACTGTGTTTGTCTAGCACTTGGTCGCTGTGAGCCAGTACCAAAACCCGCGATCCGCGTTTTTGGGCCTCTCCAACCGCTGCAGGATTGCTGTCCAGCAGCATTTCGGGCGCTCCCAGAAAAATAGTTCCGACATTGGATAAATGCATAGCGCCCCATTTTCGGTCGCTAGAAAATGGGATGACATTGTCGCTAGTGTAGTTGTGCTCTAAATGGCCGTAGCCCTTGCGGATAGCCTGGGCTGTTGGGTTATTATCCTCGCTGGTTTGGATGTAGGCTGCTAAGATTTGACCGACGGTCTCATCAGAAAACTTATTTGACAGGCTATGCAAGGCTTCAACAGTCATCTTTCCTTGGGTAATTGTTCCGGTCTTGTCCAGACAGAGAGTGTCCACTCGAGCCAAGGTTTCAACAGAATACATTTCCTGAACAAGAACCTTGCGCATGCCGAGCTTGATGACAGCTGTCAGAAGTGACGTGACTGTCAGCAGGGCGATTCCCTTAGGCAGCATACCCAAAAGAGCTGTCGAGCTGGTAATGACAGAGTTTTTGACAGGCAATCCCTTTATCATCAGGGCTTCAAAGAAGAGAGCCAATCCGAAGGGAATGATGATTTTTCCAGTAAAGCGAGAAATTTTCGCAAGATTGTATAGAATGCGCGAGTTGATAGGCTTGAGGGTTTTAGCCTCAGTCATGAGCTTGTTGGCATAGTTGTCTGCGCCGACATGGTGTACCTCAGCATAGATCTGCCCACTAGCCAGAAAGCTACCAGACAGCAGCTCAGCGCCTTCTTCCTTGAGAACCAAGTCACTCTCACCTGTCAGCATGGCTTCATTGGCCTCGGCAACACCCTCTACTACATGGGCATCACTGGGAATTTGCTCGCCGGCTGACAGCTTGATCAGGTCACCCAGTACAATTTCTTCTGGCTGAATCTTGACTTCCTGGCCGTCGCGGATGACTGTGACCAGCTCTCGGCTGACTAGATTAAGCTTGTCAATCATGTGTTTAGCCCGCAGCTCCGTAATAATACCAGTAACGGCGTTAAAGCTGATGACGGCAAAGAAGACCAGATTGCTCCAGGCTTGGACAGAGACCAAGGCTACAGCAATAACAAAGTTAAGGGCATTAAAAAGGGTGAAAACATTCCGCTTAACGATTTGCCAGTTACTAGTACTGGTGTCACTTGTAAAATCGTTGGTCAAGCCCTGCGAAATCTTTTCATCTACTTGGGTTTGGTTTAAACCGATTAATTCTTTCTTGTTCATGAGACTAATGATACCATTTTTTTATGGAAATGGCTATCAGAATCAGCTGTTACAGCCAAAGTTTGGAAAAATATTGCAGACTACAAGGGGATAGGGTATAATGGGAAAGGATGTAAAAGATCGCAAGTATAATCACAGTTTAAATAAGGAGAGTTTATGTTTTATACCTATTTGCGAGGTCTGGTGATTTTTATTCTCTGGGCTTTGAACGGCAATGCACATTACCACAATAAAGAAAAGATTCCTTCACAAGATGAAAATTATATCTTGGTTGCCCCTCACCGGACATGGTGGGATCCAGTTTACATGGCTTTTGCGACCAAGCCCAAGCAGTTCATTTTCATGGCCAAGAAACAGCTTTTTGAAAATCGGGTGTTCGGCTGGTGGATTCGCATGTGTGGTGCCTTTCCTATTGATCGGGAAAATCCTGGTCCGTCAGCGATCAAGTATCCTGTCAATATGCTGAAAAAGAGCAATCGTTCTCTGATTATGTTCCCAAGCGGCAGCCGCCATTCTACGGATGTCAAGGGAGGAGTAGCAGTGATTGCTAAGATGGCTAAGGTCCGTATCATGCCAGTAGTCTATGCTGGTCCCATGAGCCTCAAAGGCTTGGCAGCTGGGGAGCGCGTGGACATGAACTTCGGCAATCCAATTGATATTTCTGATATCAAAAAGATGAATGATGAAGGGGTTGAGGAAGTGGCTCGTCGGATTCAGGCAGAGTTTGACCGCTTGGATGCAGAAGTAGCGCCCTACCAGACAGGTAAAAAACCAAATATCTTCTGGCGGATTTTACGAGCACTGGCCTTTATTCCAGCAGCATTGATTGGTATTTTGACCTTCATTTTTAGTTTCATTGCAAGCTTTGTCTGGGATCCAGATAAGCATAGAAAATAAGAGACGAATCAGCTTCCTTAGCAATCTTGCTTGGGAGCTGATTTTTTTATGCGAGTGAGCTATAATGTTGGTATGTTTTATAAGGAGGATGCTATGTCTCTTGCTTTTTTATCTTTTGTAACCTTATCACTGTTTATACTGCACGAGTTTGATGAGATTATCCTGATTAGGCCTTGGATTTCTCAGAATCAAAACCATCAAGGCTATCAAAAGGAGATGTTCATTGCTAGGAGAGGAAGTTATCTTTCTGCTGAAAGCATTGCTCTGATGATTGCGGAGGAATTTCTACTGGCTTTTATTCTCTTGCTGCTTGCCATTCTATTTCGCATTCCCGAGCTGGTTCTGGCTATTGGCTTCTGTCATACTCTCCATCTGCTGGGCCATATTATGCAAGTGTTTCGCTTTCGTCGCTGGGTACCGGGCGGCTTCACAGCTTTGACGACTTTTCCTATACTCATCTTAGTCTTTGTCCTTTATCTGAGTCAGCAGTCAGTTTCTTGGCCGCTGCTTCTGATTCTAAGCGTGCTTGTGATGGCTTTTCTTTTGGCAAATCTGGTTTTTTTACATAGCAGAGCTAAAAAGTTAGAAGCTTGGATATACAGGATAAGCAAAGCAAATTGATATTACAGCTTCTATTTTCATCAATGGCCTTTCTATCTATACGACTTCTTGCAAAATAAAGATTTTAAAATATGATAAGCTGAAAATTCTCTCGGTTTGTCATATTTTTTTGAATTTTTTACGAATATAAAGATAAAGGAGAAAAATTATGTTTGAAGAAATCATTGAGAAATTAAAGGAATACAAGATTTTTGTTGGACTTTCTTTGATAGGAGTCGTCTTGGCTGGCTTTTTCTTGCTGAAGGGCAATGCTCTGCCACAGAATCAAGTCAGTGCACTGGCTCAGGAAGTGGTTACATCAGCTTCATCTGAAACCAATGCAGAAAAAAGAAATGCGAATCAAGAAAAAATCGATTCAGAAAAAGATATGGATTCAGAGGAATCTGAGAAAGAAGTAACAGTTGATGTCAAAGGAGCTGTCAAAAATCCAGGAGTTTATCAGTTGCAGGCAGGAGCACGTGTGCATGATGCCCTACAAAAAGCAGGTGGTTTACTGCCGGATGCTGAGTCCAAATCCATCAACCAAGCTCAAAAATTAACAGATGAAGCGGTTGTTTATGTAGCTAAAGTCGGTGAGGAAGGAGCAGATGTGACGCAAACTAGTCAGACGCCAGCTGGAACTGGAGAAACGGCAAAAGGGAAGTCTGGCTTGGTCAATCTCAATACGGCGACTGAGGCTGAACTTCAGACAGTTTCAGGCATCGGTCAAAAGAAAGCGCAAGACATCATCGCTTATCGGGAAGCCAATGGCAAGTTTAAGTCAGTAGACGAGCTGAAAAATGTTTCAGGAATCGGTGCAAAAACCTTAGAAAAGTTAAAAGACTATGTCACAGTGGATAAATAAATTTCCCATCAAACCAATCTATTTTTGTCTTTTGCTGGTGCTGACCTACTTTGCGATTTACACTAGTAGTCTGCCAGCTTATCTAGGTTTGGCAGTCCTCCTTGTTCGGCTCTTTTGGCTTTATTCGACTAGAAATAGTCTGCTTGTTTTGGTGTTCTTGAGTCTCTTTGCAGGATTTTTCCTATTTCAGAGAGAAATGGCAAATCAAGCCTTTCAAGATGAACCGAAAACCATCTCTGCCATTGTGATCAAGCCAGATACGCTCAAAGTCAATGGCGACTCGCTTTCTTTTCGCGGTCATTCTAATGGTCGAACTTATCAGGCCTTTTATAAAATCCAGTCAGAAAAGGAAAAAATCGCTTTTCAAAAGCTGAGCTATCAACTCCTTTTGGAGATTGATGGAGAGCTTAGTTTAGCAGAAGGCCATCGCAATTTTTCGGGTTTTGACTATCGGGCTTATCTGAAAACGCAAGGGATTTACAGGATTTTGAAAATCAATCAAATCAAGTCCAGTCAGCAATTTAGCAGTCTTAATCCTTGGGACTGGCTGTCGGTTTGGCGGAGAAAAGCCTTAGTTTACATCAAAGAAAACTTTCCTAGTCCCATGAACCATTATATGACTGGACTCTTGTTTGGCGATTTGGACACAGATTTTGCTGAGATGAATGAACTTTATTCCAGTCTGGGGATTATCCACCTCTTTGCCCTATCTGGCATGCAGGTCGGCTATTTCATGGATGGTTTTCGCAAGCTTCTCCTCAAATCTGGTTTAAAAAGAGAAACTGTTGATTGGATACAACTCCCTTTTTCCTTTATCTATGCAGGTTTAACGGGCTTTTCAGTATCGGTTGTGAGGAGTTTAGTACGAAAGCTGCTCTCGCAATTTGGTGTGACTAAGCTGGACAACTTTGCTTTGACAATCATGCTCTTAGCCATGTTCATGCCCAATTTTCTCTTGACGACGGGTGGCGTTCTTTCCTGTGCCTATGCTTTTGTCATCTCTATCATGGATTTTGAGCATTTACCTCCTATGAGAAAGGTGCTGGCAGAAAGTTTGACCATTTCACTGGGAATTTTGCCGATTCTGATTTTCTATTTTTCTGAATTTCAGCCTTGGTCTATTCTGCTGACTTTTCTATTCTCAGTCGTTTTTGATCTTTTTATGCTTCCAGCCCTGACCTTTATTTTTGCCCTAGCACCTCTTTTGAAAATCACTCAGGTCAATGTTTTATTTGAACTGTTGGAAGGGTTAATTCGTTGGACAGCCTCTATTTCTTCTCGACCAGTGGTTTTTGGTCAGCCATCTATCTGGATGATGCTAGGCCTGCTTATCACTCTTGGCTTGCTCTATGATTTTCGCAGACAGAAGAAAGTTGTGACCTTACTTAGCTTGGTTCTTGCTCTGCTATTTTTTCTCACAAAGCATCCTCTACAAAATGAAATTACAGTTATTGATATTGGGCAGGGAGACAGCATTTTCTTACGTGATTGGCGGGGGAAATCTGTTCTGATTGATGTGGGTGGTCGAGTGGAGATTGGCAAGAAAGAAGCATGGCAGAAACGGGTTTCTTCGACAAATGCAGAAAAGACCTTGATTCCCTATCTGAAAAGTCGGGGAGTGAGTCGCTTGGATGTACTGGTTTTGACCCACACAGATGCCGATCACATGGGTGATATGTTGGAGATGGCCAAGCATTTTTCTATAAAGGAAATTTACGTATCTAAGGGAAGTTTGACCCAGTCGGATTTTGTGGAGAAACTGGAGCGGATGCAGACGGGAGTTCATGCGGTAGAAGTAGGAGATAGCCTTCCAATTTTTGATGGAGCTTTGCAGGTTCTTTATCCTGAGGAGACGGGCGACGGTAGTAATGACGACTCTGTCGTCTTGTATGGGCAATTTTTTGGAACCAGTTTTTTGTTTACGGGAGACTTAGAGGAGAAAGGCGAAGCTACCTTGATGCGGCGTTTTCCGCAACTCAAGGTGGATGTTTTAAAGGCAGGACACCACGGTTCTAAAGGATCCTCTAGCCCAGAATTTTTACATCAGCTTCAGCCCAAAATTGCCCTTATCTCTGCCGGTAAGAATAACCGCTACAAGCATCCTCACCGGGAAACTCTGGACAGATTTGAGAATATTCAGACACAGATTTTCCGAACAGATGAACAAGGAGCTATTCGCTTCAGTGGCTGGGATTCATGGGAAATCGAAACGGTAAAGTAACCCCTGTTTCCTTGCTCTGAGAGCAAGCTAGAATTAACTTACCTTGATTTCGAGCTAAAATTATGATACAATGAATTCTGTTAATAAAAATTTAGAGGAGATTTCTATGTTTTCTGCTTATAAAAAATTTTGGACTCGTTATGCAGACTTTAGTGGTCGTTCAAGCCGTTCGGATTACTGGTGGGTTGTCCTATGTCATTTTTTGATTACCCTACCATTTTCGATGATTGCCGTTTTTGGTTTTCTCATTCCGCTTTTTAGTGAAGTTTATTATGCAGGACTATACGATTATGAACCAGATTTCTCTGGAGTTACGGCTGGCGCTGGTTTGGCTGTGTTCATCATGTTCTTACTTGCCATCTATTGGCTTGCAACAATCGTTCCTAATCTTGCCATCGCTGTTCGTCGTCTTCGTGATGCTGGCTTCCATTGGGCATTTATTTTTCTCACTGTAGGGCCTTCACTAGCTTCCTTCATTCCAGTGTTGAATATCCTAGCTGCTTTAGTCAGCTTGCCATGTAGTATTGCTTTAATTGTCTTGCTTTGCCAAGCTAGCAAACCAGCTCAGCAAGTTAAAGGAGCTCCTTATGGTCAACAAGGATTCCAAGGTCAGCAATTTGGTCAAGCTCAGCAACCCGTTCAAAACCAACAGTTTGCTCAGCCTGGATTCCAAGGACAACAACAGCCGACACAAGGCCAACAATTTGGTCAAGCTCAACAGCCAGCTCAAAACCAACAGTTTAGCCAGCCTGCTAGCCAAGAGCAACCATTTGCTCAGCAACAAGCACCAGTTCAAAATCAAGAATTTAGCCAGCCTCAGCAACCTTTTGGTCAGAATCAAGTGAACCAGCCAACTCAACCGTTTGCTGCTAGTCAAGCCCAAACTCAAGAATCAACTCAATCAGCATTCTCAGCCTCAGTTTCAGAACCAGCTGAATCAGTTCATTCAGTAGAAGCTCATCAGTCTCAAGCTGAAACTGCAGAACAAGCTCTGGGAACTGCTTCTGAACAAATCACTAACTCAGAGTCAATCTCTCAATAAAATCTATAAGATATCAACCCTAGATAGTTTCAATCTATCTGGGGTTTCTTTGTCGTCTTTTAAACTTTTGTAACCAAAATGACTTTCTATTCGTTATACTAGTAGAAAGGGGGAAGAATAGAGAAGTATTGTATAGAGAAAAGTAGTATCAAATGAAAAGTAGCAGCTGCGAGCTTTGGATTAGAAAGGCTTTTTTGTTATTCTTTTTAAAGAAGTGCAAAAAAAGAGAGATTTTAGGAGAAGTTGTGGGGAGGTGAGATTATCAAACTGGATGAATATGAAAACATCTTGATTGGTTTTGCCCGAGAGATTGTTTTCTACTTGCAAAAGTCAGGAGCTGCTAAGGCCGAGGCAGAAGATGTGGTGCAGGATGTTTTTGTCAAAATGTTAGAGACTGATCTGGTCATCCCAGCAGAGAAGATGCGAGCTTGGATGTATCGGGTTTCCATCCGCCGCTACATCGATCGCTATAGGCGCGATCAGCATTATTTAGAAATTTTGCAAAAGGAATTTTTCAAACAAGATGTGATTCAACCATTTGAGAACGACCATTATGAGCTGTTAAGGTCGACGATAGAAGAGCTCCCAACTAAGGAGGCAATGCTTTTAGATCTTTATTATTTTCAAAATTTCACAGTAAAGGAAATCGCTCAAATTATGTCGTATTCTGTAAGTAAAGTGAAAGTACAACTCATGCGTAGCCGAATCAAGCTCCGCCATAAATTGGAAAAGAAAGGATATAAAAATGGAAACATTTGAAATTTTAGCGAAGAAAAGTAGAAGAAAACGACTTTGGAAGACAGTTGCCATCAGTAGTCTTGTCTCCTTAGCTTTATTGCTTTTACTAGGAAAGGGATTGATAGAATTAGCCTCGAGTAATGGTCGAAATTTGCAGAAAGAGTACGAAGTTATGTCGGAAATCGCCTACCCTAATGTTGACTATGACAGTCTTTACTACACTCAAAATTCTTTGTTTTCAGGAACCTTACATTCTGATCGTTTCAAAGATTTAGATGGAGTGAAGGTGACTTATCCTTCCTATGAGGGAAACTATTCTCTCATAGGTGCTTTTAAAGATACGACTGCGGAAGGGACTTATCTGTCTCTCTCGGGGACCTATACGCGAACCCTGCGTCAAAAATATCCGGTCTTCTATAATATCAATGTCAAAGGGACAAAGGATAGTAATTCTATACCTAAGGAGTTGGCTTCTGTCAAAGAAATGCCAAATCAATTGGTGGAAGTAGCTTTGACTTTTGATAAAGCTTATACCTATAAGGAAATCCAGAAGATGATACCGAACAACCTCAAGATTAACTGGTACTGGATTGGCAGCCAGTCAGAAGATGGTGAAAAAGGTATTGAACTGTTTTCCGATCCCCAGTTCACCTACGGAGCTAACGCTAGTCTTCTCTTTACTTATGATTCAGATGTTAGGAAGAAGGCAAAAGAGGCTAAGAAAGAGCAGCAGACTTTCTTGGATTATCTGAAAAAGGCCGATAAAAATCTTTTCCCAAGTGTTAGTGGGTACAACACGTACAATGATGTGGAGTCCTATCTCAAGAAATTTGGTCAGCTAGATATTCGTGAAGCAGAAAATCGGGATCAATTGACTTTCTCCGGTGTCATCTTGACAGGAAAAGCTGAAAATTTCACTCAATTAGAAGGAAAAGAGTGGATTTATGCTTCGAGTATCGGTGCTTCCGTTCCCAATCAGCCTTACTATAAGCTCGATAAGGAATAATTGACAAAAAATGTGTAAAAGGCTTGCATTTTCAGTAAAATTTGATAAAATAGTAAGGAAAGTTAGACTGTATTGCCTACTGTCTATCTATAAAATATATTTTATTGGAGGCTTTTACTCAAATGGCAAAAGAAAAATACGATCGTAGTAAACCACACGTTAACATTGGTACTATCGGACACGTTGACCACGGTAAAACTACTTTGACAGCAGCTATCACAACTGTATTGGCACGTCGCTTGCCTTCATCAGTTAACCAACCAAAAGACTATGCGTCTATCGATGCTGCTCCAGAAGAACGCGAACGCGGTATCACTATCAACACTGCGCACGTTGAGTACGAAACTGAAAAACGTCATTACGCTCACATCGACGCTCCAGGACACGCGGACTACGTTAAAAACATGATCACTGGTGCCGCTCAAATGGACGGAGCTATCCTTGTAGTAGCTTCAACTGACGGACCAATGCCACAAACTCGTGAGCACATCCTTCTTTCACGTCAGGTTGGTGTTAAACACCTTATCGTCTTCATGAACAAGATCGACTTGGTTGATGACGAAGAATTGCTTGAATTGGTTGAAATGGAAATCCGTGACCTCTTGTCAGAATACGACTTCCCAGGTGATGATCTTCCAGTTATCCAAGGTTCAGCTCTTAAAGCTCTTGAAGGTGATACTAAGTACGAAGACATCATCATGGAATTGATGAACACTGTTGATGAGTACATCCCAGAACCAGAACGTGATACTGACAAACCTCTTCTTCTTCCAGTCGAAGACGTATTCTCAATCACTGGTCGTGGTACAGTTGCTTCAGGACGTATCGACCGTGGTACTGTTCGTGTCAACGATGAAATCGAAATCGTTGGTATCAAAGAAGAAATCCAAAAAGCAGTTGTTACTGGTGTTGAAATGTTCCGTAAACAGCTTGACGAAGGTCTTGCAGGGGACAACGTAGGTGTACTTCTTCGTGGTATCCAACGTGATGAAATCGAACGTGGTCAAGTTATCGCTAAACCAGGTTCAATCAACCCACATACTAAATTCAAGGGTGAAGTTTACATCCTTACTAAAGAAGAAGGTGGACGTCACACTCCATTCTTTAACAACTACCGTCCACAGTTCTACTTCCGTACAACTGACGTTACAGGTTCAATCGAACTTCCAGCAGGTACTGAAATGGTAATGCCTGGTGATAACGTAACTATCGACGTTGAGTTGATCCACCCAATCGCCGTTGAACAAGGTACTACTTTCTCTATCCGTGAAGGTGGACGTACTGTTGGTTCAGGTATGGTTACTGAAATCGAAGCTTAATTCGATTTCGTTCCCAGATAACAATTATAAAATCAGACACGAAAAGTCTCGCTTCGGCGGGGCTTTTTCTTTTAGACAAAGCCTTTTTCTCGCAAACATGATATAATAATTCTATAATTTTGTTGTTGAAAAGAGACGGTATGAAATTACTTTATACGGATATCCGCAGTCCTTTGACGGCGCATTTGGCTAAGCAAGCTCAGGACTTGGCAGCGGCCGGCAAGCGGGTCTTTTATATAGCGCCCAACTCCCTTTCTTTTGAAAAGGAGCGAGCAGTTTTGGAAGCATTAGAAAATCACGCTTCCTTTGCTATTACGGTGACCCGTTTTGCTCAGATGGCTCGCTATTTTGTCCTTAATGATGTTCAAGATGGACAGCCTTTGGACGACATTGGCCTAGGTATGCTATTTTATCGGATTTTATCGGAAATGGATGACCGAGAACTAAAGGTTTATGGGCGGATCAAGAAGGATGCACAATTTATCCAGCAACTGCTAGACCTTTATCATGAGCTTCAGACAGCCCAGATGACTTTTACGGATTTGAACTATCTAGAAGAGCCAGAGAAGCGTGAGGATTTACTCAAGATTTTCACGGCCTTTTCTGTTGCTCTTCAGGAGGGAAGTTATGATGCGACTTCTAAACTTANGATTTTCGCACAACATATTCTAGCTGGTGATTTGGATGGGGAATTGGCTAATCTCGCGCTGGTTATTGACGGCTTTACTCGCTTCTCAGCAGAGGAGGAATATCTAGTAGATTTGCTGCATCGCAAGGGAGTGGAGATTGTCATTGGCGTTTATGCTAGTCAAAAAGCCTACCGGACAGCCTTTCGTGAGGGCAATCTTTATCAGGCCAGCGTGGACTTTTTGCTCAAGCTAGCTCAAACTTATGAGGTCAAGCCAGTATATCTAGCGGGAGATTCGACTCAGTCGGATGATGCCTTTGGTAAGATTTCCAAGATTTTAGAGAGTCGCTATGACTTTTCTGAAACGCATGTGGAATTGACCGAAGATGACCGCTCTCACTTAGAGATTTGGTCGGTTCGCAATCAAAAAGAAGAACTAGAGTATGTGGCCAAGTCCATCCGTCAGCGGCTCCATGATGGCGCCCGCTACAAGGATATCCGGCTGCTTTTGGGTGATGTGGAGGCCTACCAGCTCCAGCTGAAGACCATTTTTGACCAGTATCAAATTCCATTTTATTTAGGGCGGTCTGAACCCATGTCCCAGCATCCTTTAGTCCAGTTTTTAGAGTCACTGGAACGGTTGAAACGCTATAATTTTCAGACAGAAGATTTACTCAATCTCCTAAAAACTGGCCTTTATGGTGGCTTGCGTCAGGAGGAGCTGGATAGTTTTGAACAGTACCTTCGCTTTGCGGAAATTAAAGGAGCAGCCAAGCTGGGGAGAGATTTCACTATTAACCGTCAGGAGAAATTTGACCTGAAGCGTCTTAATGCTATGCGTCGGAGCCTTATCAAGCCTCTGTTAGACTTTTTCAAATCTCGCAGTCAGACAGCGACTGGTCTCTTGGCTAAATTTACCAACTTTATCAAAGAAGTTCGCTTGGATGCCAATCTGATGGGGCTGCTGGAAGATGCAAGCCAGCAAGAAGTAGAGCGTCAGGAGGAAGTCTGGAAGACCTTTTGCCATGTTCTAGAGCAACTTGCTCAGGTGTTTGATGGTAGCAAGCTCAAGATCGATGATTTTCTGGCTCTGATTCTGTCTGGCATGCTTCTGGCTAAATACCGGGTTGTACCAGCGACAGTGGATGTGGTGACCGTTCAGTCCTATGATTTGATTGAGCCCATGGCTGCGCCTTATGTCTATGCCATCGGGCTGACGCAGGAGCGCTTGCCCAAGTTAGCGCAAAATAAAAGTCTTCTCAGTGACGAGGAACGGCAGAGATTAAATCAAGCGACTGGGGACGAGGCTGAGTTGCAGGTAGCCAGCAGTGAAAATCTCAAGAAAAACCGCTTTGCTGCCCTATCTTTGCTTAATTCAGCGACAGAAGATTTGGTTTTGTCTGCTCCTGTATTGACCAATGAAGTAGAAGATGCTATGTCTTCCTATCTGACAGAGCTGGAAATAGCGCCTATTTCCCTGCCCATCATCAGCAAGCGGCCACAGGCTAGTAGCGACGATATTGGGACTTATCGGGCTCTGTTGGCGCGCGTGATTGACCTCTATCAGGAGGATATTGACCGCGAATGGACGCCGGAGGAACAGACCTTTTGGGCAGTGGCCATCCGAGTCTTGCGTAAGAAATTGGCAGCTGAAGGGATTTCTATTCCCCAGATCAGCAAGGAGTTGAAAACGGAGCCTCTCAAGTCGGAGACCCTTCAAGCTCTGTATCCTTCAGAGCAGCCTTTGAGACTATCAGCTTCTGCCCTCAATGAATATTTTAAAAACCAGTATGCCTATTTCCTTAAATATGTCCTGCGGCTACAGGAGGAGTGGACCATTCAGCCGGATGCGCGCAGCCACGGGATTTTCCTCCACCGAATCTTTGAAAAGGTTATGCAGGAGCACTTGGAGCAGGATTTCGACACTTGCTTGCAGCGTGCTATGGAGGAGACTAGCTGGGAGGCTGAGTTTGAAACGGTCTATGGAGAAAATGGCGAGACCCAGTTTGCCCGCCGTTTGCTATTGGACACGGCTCGGGCTACTGGCCGTATCTTGGCTCAGTCGGATGGGCTGGAGGTCATTGGTGAGGAGACTGACTTTGGTCAGGATGATCGGACTTTCTTGCTATTGGACAATGGCAGAGCTCTTCAGGTGAGCGGCAAGGTGGACCGGATTGATCGTTTGACGGAGACGGGGAGTCTGGGAGTTGTGGATTACAAGTCGGGTGATACCAAATTCAGCTTTGAGAAGTTCTTTAATGGACTTAATTCCCAGCTGCCGACCTACCTAGCAGCTATCCGAGAAATGCCAGAATACCAGGAAGATAAGGGAATTTTCGGTGCCATGTACCTACAGATGACGGAGCCCCAAGCCAGCCTCAAGGAGACCAAGGCGCTGGACGAGGCAGTGAAACAGGTCATGAAAAGTCAGGTCTATAAAGGCCTCTTTCTGGCTGACCAAGCCAAGGACTTGGGCGCTAACTATGAGAAAAGCAAGGTTAATCTGCTGACTAAGGAAGAATTGGAAGTGATTCTAGCTTATAATGCTTTTCTCTATCAGCAAGCAGCAGAAGGCATTTTGGCTGGTCGTTTTGCCATCAATCCTTATACAGAAAATGGGCGTAGTATTGCCCCTTACGTGGACCAGTTTAAGGCCATTACAGGATTTGAAGCCAATCTCCATCTGGGGCAGGCTAGACAGCTGACCAAGTTAAATCTGGATCAATACGATAAACGACCGACAGGCGAAAAGCTGCGTCAAGCCTGGCTAGAAAAAATCAAGGAGGAGTTAGATAAATGAGACGGATTCCCTTTTTAAACGAGCAGGATATCCTAGTCAAGCAGGCTGAGGAAGTTGCCTCTGACAAGCTACAAAAGCGCACACCAGAGCAGATCCAGGCCATCTACTCCTCTGGTCAGAATATTCTCGTTTCGGCTTCGGCTGGCTCTGGTAAGACCTATGTTATGGTTCAGCGGATCATTGACCAGATTCTCAGAGGTGTGGAGGTCAGCCAACTCTTCATCTCAACCTTTACTGTCAAGGCGGCAGGTGAGCTCAAGGAGCGGTTGGAGAAGGAGCTGAGTCTGGTACTCAAGGAGACTTCAGATCAGGAACTCCGCCAGCATCTAGCTCAGCAGTTGGCTGAGATTGCCAATGCGGATATTGGCACCATGGACGCTTTTACCCAGAAAGTAGTTAATAAGTACAGCTATTTGCTGGGGCTGGCACCGCATTTTCGGATTTTACAGTCGGCCAGTGAGCAGCTCATTATGCAAAATGAAGTCTTTGACCAGCTTTTCGATACTTACTATGAGAGTGATCGACAGGAATTATTCAGTCGCTTGGTCAAAAATTTCACTGGTAAGCGCAAGGACATTTCTGGTTTCCGCCAGCAGATTTATAGTATTTATAGCTTTCTCCAGTCTACCAGCAATCCGCGAAAATGGTTGGAAGATACCTTTCTTCTAGGCTATGAAACCAGTGATTTTGGAGCAGAGCGGGAGCGAATCCTGTCTGGAGCTAGGCAGTCTTTGCTGGATTTGGAAGATTTTTTCCAGAGCCATTTGGCTCATGAAGGTCAGGTCTTTGCTGGGGCTAAATACCAGGAAAATATTCAGGCGGCCTTAGATATCTTGGCTGAGCTGACAGAGCAGACTGGATCTGAGCAGTTGCTAGACTTGATTCAGCGCTTTTTAGAATTAGCCAAGACCTCTAACCATCAGGCTTTTACTGCCCGAGTCGGTAAGAATGCGGACGAGCTTAAAAAAGAGTTGGCTCAGACCTATAATGAAGCCCGCAAGCCCTTGATAGAGCGAATTAAAGAGCTGGATGTCCGCCTCTATCATCTGAATTTTATGGAGCAGCATCAGGCTGAATCTCTTCCTCTACTGGATTTGTTACGCGATTTTGTCCGAGATTTCTCGCAAGCTTATTTGGAGCGTAAGGTAGCGGAAAATGCCTTTGAATTTGGCGATATCAGTCACTTTGCAATTGAGATTTTAGAAAATTATCCAGAGGTGCGGCGTTTTTATCAGGATAAGTACCATGAGGTCATGGTCGATGAGTATCAAGACACCAACCATACTCAGGAGCGAATGCTGGAATTGCTGGCTCGAGAAAATAATCGCTTTATGGTTGGCGACATTAAGCAGTCCATCTATCGATTCCGTCAGGCCGATCCGCAGATTTTTAATGATAAATTTAAACTCTATCAGGCCGATCCTAGTCAGGGCAAGCTGATTATCCTCAAGGAAAATTTCCGCAGTCACATCGAGGTGCTGGAAGCGACCAATGATGTCTTTAAACGACTCATGGACGAGGAAATCGGCGAGATTGACTACAATGAGACCCACTACTTGGTGGCAGGAAATCCAGCCAAACGGGAGCCTAATCCAGTCAATCAGGCGGAGTTCCTGATTTATGATGGTAGCGCCGATAGCGACGAAGAGGATTCTGACCAAGGCCTGCCCAGTATTTCAGCTGGTGAAGTCGCCTTGGTAATCAAGGAAATCATCCGTCTTCATAATCAGGAAGGGGTGGATTTCAAGGATATTACCTTGCTGACAGCTTCGAGGACCCGCAATGATCTGATTTTGGCAGAGTTTGACCGGCATCATATCCCGATTGTGCCTGATGATGGCGAGACCAATTACCTCCAGTCGGTAGAGGTTATGGTGATGCTGGATACCTTGCGGACCATTAACAATCCTCTCAATGACTATGCCCTGACCGCTCTCCTAAAGTCTCCAATGTTTGACTTTGATGAGGATGAATTGGCTCGGCTAGCCTTGCAAGCCTCCAGTACCAAGTCTATGGAAAATCTCTACGAAAAGCTGAGGAATGCTCTGGCTGATCAAGGTCTGGAACCTCAGCTCATCCATGATGAATTGCGTAAGAAACTGCAACATTTCCAGGAAACGCTGGATGACTGGCGAAGCTATTCCAAGACCCATTCTCTCTATGATTTAATCTGGAAGATTTATCAGGATCGTTTTTACTACGATATGGTGGGGGCTTTGCCCAACGGCGAACAGCGTCAGGCTAATCTCTATGCCCTGTCCTTGCGGGCCAACGACTATGAAAAGTCGAGTTTTAAAGGCCTGTCCCGCTTTATCAGCATGATTGACCGGATTTTGAAAAATGAGCACGATTTGGCCAGTGTACCTCTGGCTGCTCCAAAAAATGCGGTCCAGCTAATGACCATCCATAAGAGTAAGGGGCTGGAGTTTAAGTATGTCTTTCTACTCAATATGGACAAGGCCTTCAATCGTCAGGATAGCAGCTCTGCAATTATCCTCAGCCGACAAAAGGGTATTGGAATCAAATATGTGGCTGATGTGGACCTTGAGGCTCAGGATCCTCATGCGCCCAAGCAGATCCGCATTTCCATGGAGACCCTACCTTATCAGCAGAATGCCGAAGAACTCAAGCTGGCGAGCCTGTCTGAGCAGATGCGTCTGCTCTATGTGGCCATGACGCGGGCTGAAACCAAGCTCTATCTGGTCGGAAAGGGCAAGCAAGCTAAGCTCCAAGAGCGCAAGTGGGGGACTAGCCAAAATGGTCGCTTATCTAGCAGTCTCCGAAGTCTGCTGACCAATTTTCAGGATTGGCTCTATGCTATCCAGTCAGTGTTTGAAAAGGAAAATCTGGCTTATAAAACCTGCTTTGTAACTGATCAGGAGCTGACAGATGAGCAGATTGGAGTAGTGGAGCAGGCTGATCCTATTCCAGTAGATGATTTGACGGGCAACCGTCAGTCAGAAGATATCCGCCGAGCTCTGGATATCTTGGAGAATGTAGACCGGCTCAACAGCCTCTATCAAGCGGCTATTGAATTGCCTAGTGTCCGTACGCCTAGTCAAATCAAGAAGTTCTATGAGCCGGTTATGGACTCAGAAGGTCTGGACATTATGGATGCGCCTCGAAGTTATCAGCCCCAGCTGACTTTTGATTTGCCTGATTTTGGTAAGAAGAAGCAAATCACAGGATCTCAAATCGGTTCTGCTGTCCATGAGCTCATGCAGCGGATTCCGTTGGATCAGCCTGTTACTAAGACTAGCATTCGCCAAGCCTTGACTCAGGTTCAGGTAGATGCGGCAGTTAAGAAAGAGATTGATTTGGCTAAGATTGAAGCTTTTTTCGCTACAGAACTGGGTCAGCTAATCCAGCAGGAGGTCAATCATCTCCATAGGGAAGCACCTTTTGCCATGCTCAAGCAAGATCCGGCTAGCGGTCAAGACTTTGTCGTTCGGGGAATCTTAGACGGCTACTTGCTCTTTGATGATCGTATTGTCCTCTTTGACTATAAGACTGATCGCTATCATGAGCCGACAGAGTTGGTGGATCGCTACCGAGCTCAGCTGGATCTCTATGCTGAAGCACTCAGTCGTTCCTATGGTCTTAGCCAAGTAGACAAGTATTTGATTCTACTAGGAGGGACTGAATTACAGGTGGTCAAGGTGGACTAGTCTGCTTGGGGAATAATTAAAGTTCTAGCAAGAAAGGATATTACTAAGGGAAATGCTTGGCGGAAGACTAGGTACATGAATTAAGTACTAATCTTCCCTTGGCGTTTCCTTTTTTTGCTTCTTTTGGGTATAATAGAAGATATGAAAGTATTACTATATCTAGAAGGAAAGTCTGTTTTAGAAAAATCAGGCATCGGCCGCGCCTTGCAGCATCAAATGCATGCACTGGATCTGGCAGGAATTCCTTATACCACAGATGTTTTAGGAGATTATGATGTCGTGCACATCAATACTTACGGACCTCGTAGCTTGCTTCTTCTCCATGCAGCTAAGCGGAGAGGCAAAAAAGTGATCATGCACGGACATTCGACCAAAGAAGACTTTGAAAATTCTTTTATTGGATCCAATCTTTTTGCACCTTTTTTTGGCAAATATCTAGCGCACATGTATAAAATGGCGGACTTCATCATTACTCCGTCTGAGTATTCAAAAAAATTGATTCAATCCTACGGTGTGACGACGCCCATTATGGCTGTCTCAAACGGCATTGACCTGTCGAAATATAAGAAAGATGAACGTAAGGAAGAAGTCTTTAAAAAACATTTTCAGATTGCAGATGGACAGAAAGTCGTAGTCTGTGCAGGCCTTTATTTCAGACGAAAAGGAATCGAAGACTTTGTCGAAGTGGCTCGCAGAATGCCAGATGTCCGTTTTATCTGGCTGGGCTCTATCAATCTCTGGCTTATTCCGCGCAAGATTCGAAATCTTGTCCTTTATAATCATCCTGAAAACGTAGAATTTCCGGGTTATTTCAAAGGTGCAGTTTTCCAAGGAGCCATGTCAGGCAGCGATGCCTTCTTTTTCCCGTCTTATGAGGAGACTGAAGGGATTGTGGTCTTAGAAGCGCTGGCCAGCGGCCAACACGTAGTTCTGCGTGATATTCCTGTTTATAATGGATGGATTGATGAAGATTCGGCGGAGCTTTGTCATAATGTAGATGAGTTTGTCGAATCGCTTCGTAAGGTTCTTGACGGAAAAGTAGATAAACGTGAAGCAGGCTATCGTGTTGCGGAGAGTCGCTCCATTGATGACGTCGCACTTCAGTTAGTCAAGGCTTACCAAACAGTTTTGGAGATGTGATATGCGGATTGGTCTTTTTACAGATACCTATTTTCCTCAGGTTTCCGGGGTTGCGACAAGTATCCGCACCCTCAAGACTGAGCTAGAGAAATTAGGTCATAAAGTCTTTATTTTTACTACGACGGACAAGGATGTCAATCGTTATGAAGATTGGCAGATTATCCGTATTCCCAGTGTGCCTTTTTTCGCATTTAAAGATCGACGCGTGGCTTATCGTGGCTTTTCTAATGCTTTAGAAATTGCTCGCCAGTATCAGCTGGACATTATCCATACCCAGACAGAGTTTTCGCTGGGTCTTTTGGGAATTTGGATTGCCAAGGAACTACGGATTCCAGTGGTTCACACCTACCATACCCAATATGAGGATTATGTGCACTATCTTGCCAAGGGCATGGTAATTCGGCCGAGTATGGTCAAGTACATCGTGCGTGGTTTTATGAGCGATTTGGATGGTGTCATTTGTCCTTCTGATATTGTCTACGATCTTTTGGTTGGTTATAAAATCAAGGCGGAAAAACGGGTCATTCCAACAGGAATCGACTTAGCCAAATTTGACCGCCCAGAACTCTCACGGGAAGACATTAAGAAACTGCGCTTTAAGCTGGGAATAGCAGAAGATGAAGTCATGTTGCTCAGTCTATCCAGAATTTCCTACGAGAAAAATATCCAGGCGATTGTTGAAGCACTGCCAATGGTTTTGGAAGAAAATGCCAAGGTGAAGTTGGTCATTGTCGGAGATGGACCATATGCTGAGGACTTAAAAGCCTTGGTAGCCCAGCTTCATATTGAGGATTCAGTCATTTTTACAGGGATGATTGCGCCGAGTGATACGGCCCTCTACTATAAGGCGGCAGATTTCTTTATTTCGGCCTCAACCAGTGAGACGCAGGGGCTGACTTATCTGGAAAGTCTAGCCAGCGGTACCCCCATCATCGCCCATGGCAATCCTTATCTGGACAATGTAATTAGCGATAAAGCCTTTGGTACGCTTTATTATGAGAGCCGGGATTTGGCAGGAGCTATTTTGGAGGCCATTTTGGCAACACCAGATATGGACGAGAAAAAGCTAGCCGATAAATTATACGAGATTTCCGCCGAGAATTTTGGTCGTCGAATCTATGAATTCTATTTGGATTTGACCATTAGTAAGGATTTTCATAATGATCTCAATCCAGAAGAAACGATGGCCAAACGCTTGGCCAAGACCATTGTCTATTTACCAGGAAAAATCATGTCACTGCCGGTCAACAGCTCAACTAGAATGATAAAAGCATCTAAGAAGCAGATAAAGAATATTCGGAAATATTGGGAATAAACTTTCTCATAAGGCCTAATGAACAGAGGTGCTCTTATGAAAGTCTATAAAAAAGAAATTTTCTTTTTGCTCCCCCTTTTCTTTTTCTATTTTGTCTTTTATATACTGTTACGGTATTTGCCCATGGATTCCATCTTAAGTAAGGGGCTAGTAGTTGGAAATGTTCTCATATACTCTCCTCTGGCAACCTTGTTGGTGTCCCTGCTCTATGCAGCTTTATATGGATTTTCTTTGCGCTTTTCTTTCTTGGTTGCTCTCTTATTTTTCTTGACTATTATCACCTTTGGGGAGTGGATTCCTCTTTATCATGCCGCCTATTTCCTATGCTCACTAGCTGGAAATGGCTTGGGGCATGTGATTTATCGATTTACTAGGAAAAATAGCAGAGCTGAAAACCAATAAAAGTTCTTGCAAATTTTTTCAATCGTGCTATAATAATTTTTAGAGACATATCACCTGCAGGAAATCTTTTAGAGAGCGCGTGGAGCTGGAAATCGCGCAGAGGATGCAGTTGGGACTACTCTACTGACTTTTATGAAAACATAAAACGGTGGCTACGTTAGAGCCAATCAGAGGTGTAGGTCTTTTTGACTTGCATAAATGAAGGTGGAACCACGTTGCGACGTCCTTTCGAGGATGTCGTTTTTTGTATGGAGAATAGTTACGACAAAGTTAAAATGAAATTTAGCTAAGAGCTGAATGAGGTGATAGATTTGAAGAAATATTTATCTTGGATGATGACTTGTACCTTCCTATTAGTCTATGTTTGGCTAATGAAAACTCTTAGCCTATGGGGAACGGAAAATATTGTCGTCTTTTCATTTTTTCTACTCATTCCTCTCTTGCCATTTCTTGCCCCCTTTCTTGGTATCTTAATGTTTTTCAACAACAAGAAACTCATTATAACAGGATATCTTTTAAGTTTGACAGCTGCTATCTATTTGGTCAATGCAATCAAAAGTTATCCGATAAGAATATACATGAGAGGTGAGATGACTCAGGAGGAATATCTGTCTCTTATTCTTTCCTTGGTAGGCTATTTATTTATTTATTTCTACGCTTTTCTTTATTTTTAGAATGAAAAAGCTAAAATGAAATTGATTGTTATCATTCTTTGTTGATAGCTGGTTTCCCAGTTCTTCAAAACTCAGTTATAAAAATATGATAAAATTTTAAGGAGAAAACCATGATTAAGATTACTTTCCCAGATGGCGCTGTTCGTGAATTCGAATCTGGCGTGACTACTTTTGAAATTGCTCAATCTATCAGCAATTCCCTAGCTAAAAAAGCTCTCGCTGGTAAATTCAACGGCAAACTCATCGACACGACTCGTGCTATCACTGAAGATGGAAGCATCGAAATCGTGACACCTGATCACGAAGATGCCCTTCCGATTTTGCGCCACTCAGCGGCTCACTTGTTCGCTCAAGCAGCTCGTCGCCTCTTCCCAGACATTCACCTGGGTGTTGGTCCAGCGATTGAAGATGGTTTCTACTACGATACGGATAATCAAGCTGGTCAAATTTCTAACGAAGACCTTCCTCGTATCGAAGAAGAAATGAAGAAGATCGTCAAAGAAAACTTCCCATCTATTCGCGAGGAAGTCACTAAAGACGAGGCGCGTGAAATCTTTAAGAACGACCCGTACAAGTTGGAATTGATCGAAGAACACTCAGAAGACGAGGGTGGTTTGACTATCTACCGTCAAGGCGAATATGTAGACCTCTGCCGTGGCCCTCACGTGCCTTCAACAGGTCGCATCCAAATCTTCCACCTTCTCCATGTAGCTGGTGCTTACTGGCGCGGAAATAGTGACAACGCGATGATGCAACGTATCTACGGTACAGCTTGGTTTGACAAGAAAGACTTGAAAAACTATCTTCAAATGCGTGAAGAAGCCAAAGAACGTGACCACCGTAAACTTGGTAAAGAGCTTGACCTCTTCATGATTTCACAAGAAGTCGGACAAGGACTTCCATTCTGGCTGCCAAACGGTGCGACTATCCGTCGTGAATTGGAACGCTACATTGTCGACAAAGAGTTGGCTTCTGGCTACCAACACGTTTACACTCCACCACTGGCTTCTGTAGAGCTTTACAAGACTTCTGGTCACTGGGACCATTACCAAGAAGACATGTTTCCAACTATGGACATGGGGGACGGGGAAGAATTTGTTCTTCGTCCAATGAACTGTCCACACCACATCCAAGTCTACAAACACCATGTTCACTCATACCGTGAATTGCCAATCCGTATCGCTGAAATCGGCATGATGCACCGTTACGAAAAATCTGGTGCCCTCACTGGTCTTCAACGTGTGCGTGAAATGTCACTCAACGACGGTCACCTCTTTGTAACTCCAGAACAAATCCAAGAAGAATTCCAACGTGCCCTTCAGTTGATTATCGATGTTTATGAAGACTTCAACTTGACTGAATACCGATTCCGCCTCTCTCTTCGTGACCCTCAAGATACTCACAAGTACTTTGACAATGATGAAATGTGGGAAAATGCCCAAACTATGCTTCGTGCAGCTCTTGATGAAATGGGTGTTGACTACTTTGAAGCCGAAGGTGAAGCAGCCTTCTACGGACCAAAATTGGATATCCAGATTAAGACCGCCCTTGGAAAAGAAGAAACACTTTCTACTATCCAGCTCGACTTCTTGCTTCCAGAACGCTTCGACCTCAAATACATCGGTGCTGATGGTGAAGAACACCGTCCAGTTATGATCCACCGTGGGGTTATCTCAACCATGGAGCGCTTCACAGCTATCTTGATTGAGAACTACAAGGGTGCCTTCCCAACATGGCTTGCACCACATCAAGTGACCCTCATCCCAGTATCTAACGAAAAACACGTGGACTATGCATGGGAAGTGGCTAAGAAACTCCGTGACCGTGGTGTCCGTGCTGATGTCGATGAACGCAACGAAAAAATGCAGTTCAAGATCCGTGCTTCTCAAACCAGCAAGATTCCTTACCAATTGATTGTTGGGGACAAGGAAATGGAAGACGGAACTGTCAATGTTCGTCGCTACGGTCAAAAAGAAACACAAACTGTCTCAGTCGATGATTTTGTTCAAGCTATCCTTACTGATATTGCCAACAAATCACGTGTGGCTAAAGAAGATTAAAATAAGAAAGGCAAATTCGATTGAGGAAGCTCCTCAATTGAATTTGCCTTTTCATTTTTTACAATTTTGTTAAACGTAATCCTCTCTCATCTCAGTGTTTTGTCTAATCCCATGAAAAATGATATAATAGAATAAAAGGACAGGGGAGAGAGATGTTAAAGAGAGATTTACTGAGAAATATTATTATTGTGACGGTATTTATTGCCATTCTGGTGGGATTACGCTTGTTTGTCTATACACCTTATCGTATCACCAAGCAAGATGCCAATTCTTTCTTAGCGGAAAATGATTTGGTCTTGGCGGATAAGACAGCCAAGCTTGCTCGTGGGGAATTTGCTCTCTATGAGGTTGATGGAAAAGAGTATGTCGGCCGTGTCATTGCTATGGAAAATGACAAGGTGACCTATATGGATAACTTGCTGTATCTGAACGATCAGGTGCAATCAGAGCAATATATCGAAAAGATGCGAGAGAAATATCTGGCTTCGGCTGCCAGCACAGGCTATTATACCCACGATTTTTCTATTGTTGACTTAAAAGGAGCGACTTCTGATACCATCCCTAAAAATTCTTTTTTAATCTTAAATGATCGACGAGAAAACACGAAAGATAGCCGTGAGTTTGGGCTGATTAAAAAGGAGCAGATTAAGGGAAGTGTAGAATTTCGCGTGTCTCCCTTAAATAAATTTGGTTTTATTGAAACGAAGTAGCAAAAAAACTAGGCTGGAAATTCCAACCTAGTTTTCTTTTTGAGATGTTTTAAGACTTTCTTTGGTTTTCTTAAGCTCTTTTTTCAGCGAGAAGTTTTTAGACATGCTGATGAGAAAGGTTGTAATAGAGCCTAGGAGGACAGAGACCAAAATCAAAATGATTAAGGGAAGTTTAAAGCTGAAAAGGATAAAGCTAACATTGACGCTCTGCATATTTGCTAAGGAAATGCTGGCAACCAATAGGATGGTAATCAATAGCAGGATATAGTGCAATTTTTCTTTCATAACGATCTCCTAATTATTCAAATTCAGCCTTGCTCTTGATATCGCCATATTCTTCTTGAGTTTCTTGGGCTAGGATATCCTCATAGGCTGCCAGTTCAATGGCAGAGCCATACTTGTTTTTCAGAGCAGTGGTCACCAGACGGTAGGCCAGATTTGCATTGCGGGACAAGATAGGGCCATGGAAGTAGGAGCCGAAGACATTTTTATAATGTACGCCTTCGTTGCCGTCCTCTTGGTTGTTGCCATTTCCATAGACGACCTTGCCCAGAGGTTTCTCATCGTCAGAGAGGAAGGTTCGTCCTTGGTGGTTTTCAAAACCATAGTAGGTCTCGTTAAATTCTTCGTTATGAATCTTGATGTCACCAATATAGCGATTCTTGACTTGGTTGAGAGTGTAGTGTCCCATGATGCCCAGTCCTTCGATTCGACGGCCAGACGCTTCGATATAGTATTGGCCTAGAAGTTGGAAACCGCCGCAGATAGCGAGCACAACGCCGTTGTCATTGATGAAATTTTCCAAAGCTTCCTTTTTAGCTGGCAAGTCACGAGCCACGATCGTTTGCTCATAGTCTTGACCTCCGCCAAAGAAGACGATGTCGTAGCTATCCTTGTCAAAGTCATCCTCTAGGGAGACAATATCAACCTCAACCCTAGCGCCTAGCTTTTCAGCTACATACTTGAGCATGAGGACATTGCCATTGTCGCCATAGGTGTTCATAAGGTCGCCGTAGAGATGAGCAATTTTTAAGTCATAGTGATAATCCTGGTTTTCAGGAGAAACGAGGGATATATAAACCATTAGTTCATCTCCTTTCTGATTACTTGTCGTTCTGCTAACAACTCGCGGAATTCCAGCATGGCGGTATAAGTAGCTAGGATATAGGCGTGTTTGGTTTCTTGCTCTTCAATCAACTTAAAGACTGCTTCCAAATCTTTGACTTCGGTAATCTGATCTGCTGGATAGCCCGTCACGCGCAGTCGACGTGCAATCTCTGAGTGGCGCACACCGCCTGCAATGACCTGAGGAATATTCATTTCTAGAATTTTCTCAAAATCTGCATCCCAGATCCAGCTAGTATCGATGCCGTCTGCATAGTTGGCATTAAGCAGGACAGATAGGCTAAAATCAAAAGGTGCCAGCTCAATCATTTCCAAGGCTTGGGTGGCTCCGACCGGATTTTTAATCAAGACCAAGGTACATTCCTTATCGCCGATTTTGAAAGTTTCCTGACGTCCAAAGACAGCCCGGCTCTTGTCAAAGCCAGCCTTGATGGTAGCCGGCTCAACTCCGAAGAACTGAGCAACTGACACAGCGGCCAAGGCATTGTAGATATTGTAGAGACCACCGATATTGATCTGATAGTCTTGACCATCAATAGTAAAGGCAGAGCGATTGTGCTCAAGTGCTTTGAGAGCGGTCAGGCTGTAATCTAGCTTAGGGCGCTTGAAGCCACAGTCCTCACAGATGTAAGCTCCGAGATTGGCATAAGTATTGAGCTCGTACTTGAGGATATGCTCGCACTTAGGACAGAGGATACCCTCTGTATTATAGTGCGCCAGCTTAGCCTGGCTTTTCTCCGTGTCAAAACCATAGTAGCGGACAGGATTTTTCAGGCTGACCGAGTTAAAGAGAGGGCTGTCACCATTCATCAGCACAGTTGCTTCAGGTACTTTAGCCGCAGCATCTAAAATCATCTGGTAAGTTGTGTAGATCTCACCATAGCGGTCCATCTGGTCACGGAAAATGTTGGTAAAGACGAAGAGGCTAGGCTTGATATAATCACAAATCCGAGACAGGCTGGCTTCATCAATTTCCAGCACAGCGATATGTTTGCCAGATTTGCTTTTCTTAGCAGTCAGGAAGGTTGTCGTAATCCCCGTAATCATATTGGCGCCGCTGGGATTGGTTACCACTTCGCCAAAAGCTTCCTTGAGAATGCCTACTGTCAAAGCTGTAGTCAGAGTTTTTCCGTTGGTTCCAGTAATAACCACAACTTCGTAGTTTTTGGCCAAGTTTTGCAGAATGTTTTTGTCAAATGTGAGGGCAACTTTCCCTGGTAGAGTCGAGCCGCGTCCCATTTTGCTGAGAACAAAGTGGGAGGACTTGCCTGCCAAGAGGCCCAATGCTGTATTTATCTTCATAAGAAATATTTTATCATAAAAAAGTAAAGAAGGTTACAGAAAAATATTCTTAAAAGTGATATAATGGTTGAGAACTGTTTGTTTTTGACTGGGAGGGCCACTATGCAATGAACTTTCAACAATTAACCAATCTCCAATACTGGGCTAATGTATTCAGTAATCCTTGGAATATTTTAATCAACATTATTGATATTGCTTTAGTCACCTGGATTTTATATCATTTTACTAAAGCAATTGCCGGGACCAAAATTATGATTCTGGTTCGAGGAGTGCTCTTCTTTATCTTGGCACAGTTTTTAGCGAATATCATTGGTTTGACGACCATTTCATGGTTGATCAATCAGGTTATTACCTACGGGGTCATTGCGGCGGTGGTGATTTTCTCGCCTGAGATTCGGACTGGTCTCGAAAAGTTGGGTAGAGCGACTGAGATTTTTTCAGCCACGCCAGTCAGCAGCGAGGAGAAATTGATTCAAGCCTTTGTTAAGGCAGTAGCTTACATGAGTCCGCGTAAAATCGGTGCCTTGGTGGCTATTCAAGGCGCTCGAACGTTGCAGGAATATATTGCAACGGGAATCCCACTGGATGCGGATATATCTGGGGAACTGTTGATCAATATTTTCATTCCTAATACGCCGCTGCATGATGGGGCAGTTATTATCAAAGATAATAAGATCGCTGCCTCTTGTGCCTATTTGCCGCTTACCGAAAGCACAGGTATTTCCAAGGAATTTGGGACTCGTCACCGGGCTGCGATTGGCCTTTCAGAAGTTTCAGATGCCTTTACTTTTGTCGTGTCTGAGGAGACAGGCGGTATCTCTACGACACATAATGGAGTCTTCAAGCATGACTTGAGTTTGAGCGAGTTCGAATCACAACTGCGGGAAGTTCTCTTATCAGACAAGCATGAGAAAATGAGCCTAAAGAATCGTATCCTAGGAGGATGGAAGAATGAAACAAAGTAAAAAAATTCTCTATATTATCTCCTCCTTATTTTTTGCTTTGGTTTTGTTTATTTATGCGACGTCTAGTAGTTTTCAAAATAGTATCAGCATTCGCCAAGTGACCTCGGAAACTTACAGCAATACGATTTCTAATGTCCCGATTGATATCAAGTATGATAGTGAACGGTACTTCATTAGCGGCTTTACTTCCGAGGCTAGTGTTGTTTTAACGGGTTCTAATAGAGTGGCTTTAAGTAGCGAAATGCAAGAGAGTACACGGAAGTTCCATGTGGTAGCGGATTTATCCAATGCATCAGAAGGAACAGTCGAAGTGCAGCTGAAAGTCGAAAATCTACCTAGCGGCCTGTCTGCTACGGTCAATCCGCAAAAAATTTCAGTCAAGATAGGTAAAAAAGCAAGCAAGAAAGTACCAGTGAAGTATCTCATCACAGGCAGTCAAGTTGCAGAAGATATCTCTATCACAAATGTGAGCTTGGAGCACGAAGAGGTGACAGTGACAAGCGATGAAGAAACTTTGGAAAAAGTTAATCATGTCGCAGCAGTCTTACCAAGCAACGTCACTATTTCAGGAAATTATAGTGGGGCAGCTTCCTTGCAGGCCATGGATGCCAATGGGAATGTTTTGCCAAGCGTTGTGACACCGTTTGAAACAACGATGAAAGTTACGACCAAAACCACACATTCGAATTCGTCAAGCTCCAAATCGAGCTCAAGTTCGAATTCATCTAGTAAATAAATGCAAGATTTGAAAGGAAAATTTGAAAAATGGGTAAATATTTTGGAACCGATGGTGTTCGTGGAGAAGCTAATGTGGAGTTAACGCCGGAATTGGCCTTTAAACTGGGTCGTTTTGGCGGATATGTTCTGAGCCAACACGAAAGTGAAGTTCCTCGAGTATTTGTTGGCCGTGATACACGTATTTCGGGAGAAATGCTGGAAAGTGCCTTGATTGCAGGTCTGCTTTCTGTGGGGATTCACGTCTACAAACTTGGTGTGATTGCTACTCCAGGTGTTGCTTACTTGGTTAAATCCGAAAAAGCTAGCGCGGGTGTCATGATTTCAGCTAGCCACAATCCTGCTCTCGATAACGGCATCAAATTCTTTGGTGGCGATGGTTATAAACTGGATGATGAGCGCGAACTTGAAATCGAAGCTTTGCTGGACGCAGTAGAAGATACCCTTCCACGTCCAAGTGCAGAGGGCTTAGGAAAAGTCGTGGACTATCCAGAAGGTCTGCGTAAGTACCAACAATATATCGTGTCAACTGGTTTAGATCTTGAAGGAATGCATGTTGCCCTTGATACGGCAAATGGCGCTGCTTCAACTAGTGCCCGTCAAATTTTTGCTGATTTGGGTGCCCAGCTGACTGTTATCGGAGAAAATCCAGATGGCCTCAACATTAACTTAAATGTAGGCTCTACTCATCCAGAAGGCTTACAAGAAACAGTCCGTGAATCAGGAGCAGCGATTGGACTTGCCTTTGATGGTGATAGTGACCGTTTGATTGCCGTTGATGAAAATGGCGATATTGTAGATGGTGATAAGATTATGTACATCATCGGCAAGTATCTTTCTGAAAAAGGCCAATTGGCTCAAAATACAATTGTGACTACCGTTATGTCCAACCTTGGTTTCCATAAAGCCTTGGAGCGCGAAGGCATCAATAAAGTAGTGACTGCCGTTGGTGACCGCTATGTGGTAGAAGAAATGCGCAAGAACGGTTATAATCTAGGTGGCGAGCAATCTGGACATGTTATTATCATGGATTATAATACCACTGGTGATGGTCAATTGTCAGCGGTGCAATTAACCAAAGTGATGAAAGAAACTGGCAAGAGCTTGTCTGAACTTGCGGCAGAAGTGACCATTTACCCACAAAAATTGGTCAATATCCGTGTCGAAAATGCTATGAAGGATAAGGCAATGGAAGTACCAGCCATCAGAGACATTATTGAAAAAATGGAAACTGAAATGGCAGGAAACGGCCGTATCCTTGTCCGCCCAAGTGGGACAGAACCGCTTCTGCGTGTCATGGCTGAAGCGCCAACTCACGAAGAAGTGGACTATTATGTGGACACAATTGCGGATGTCGTCCGTGCTGAAATTGGTATCGAATAAAAGTCAAAAGATTGGAGAAGTCTCCTATTTGGAGTAAGTTCTTCAATCTTTTAAAATTATTTTCATAAATATCCTTTAGGATTCTTTGGCTAATGGAGTAAAACCTCTCTTTTTCTTTTTCATCTCGTAAATATTTGAAAAAGTATGCCAATCGTGTTAAAATATAGGGAGTAATCTAGGAATTGAGGTAATAAAGTGGCTTTTGGAGATAACGGACAACGTAAAAAAACTGGATTTGAAAAATTGACAATGCTGGTCGTGGTAATCATGTTACTTGTAACGATTGGTGCAATTTTTGCACAAGCTATCGGCGTAATCTTCTAATCCTAAACGCTGCAAGGCGTTTTTTTAGAGTAAAAAAGAAGCGAGAATTTATATGAGTATGTTTTTAGATACAGCCAAGATTCAGGTCAAGGCTGGCAAAGGCGGCGATGGCATGGTGGCTTTTCGCCGAGAAAAATATGTACCCAATGGCGGACCTTGGGGAGGCGATGGCGGTCGTGGCGGCGATGTGATTTTTGTCGTTGACGAAGGACTGCGTACCTTGATGGATTTCCGTTATAATCGTCATTTCAAGGCTCAATCAGGCGAAAAAGGAATGACCAAGGGAATGCATGGTCGAGGAGCGGAGGATTTGATTGTCCGTGTACCGCAGGGGACGACCGTGCGTGATGCTGAAACCGGCAAGGTCATTACGGATTTGATCGAGCATGGTCAACGTTTCGTCGTAGCGCATGGTGGTCGTGGTGGTCGTGGCAATATTCGCTTTGCTACACCTAAAAATCCAGCTCCGGAAATTTCTGAAAATGGGGAGCCTGGTCAGGAAAGAGAATTACTGCTGGAGCTAAAAGTGCTGGCCGATGTTGGTTTGGTTGGTTTTCCTTCGGTTGGGAAATCAACCCTACTAAGTGTGATTACATCAGCTAAGCCGAAAATCGGAGCCTATCACTTTACTACGATTGTTCCTAATCTGGGCATGGTTCGGACTCAGTCTGGAGAATCCTTTGCTGTAGCCGATCTGCCAGGTTTGATCGAAGGAGCCAGTCAGGGAGTGGGCCTAGGTACCCAGTTTCTTCGTCATATCGAGCGGACACGGGTCATTTTGCACGTTATTGATATGTCTGCCAGTGAGGGTCGCGATCCTTATGAAGATTACCTTGCGATCAATAAAGAGCTAGAATCCTATAATTTGCGCTTGATGGAACGGCCACAGATCATTGTAGCCAACAAGATGGATATGCCTGATAGCGCAGAAAACTTGGAAGAATTCAAGAAAAAACTGGCTGCCAATTATGACGAATTTGAAGAGTTGCCACAGATTTTCCCTATTTCTAGTCTGACCAAGCAGGGGCTTGCTACGCTCTTGGATGCGACAGCTGAGTTGCTGGATAAGACAGCTGAGTTTCTACTTTATGAAGAATCCGATATGGAAGACGAGGCTTATTATGGCTTTGATGAAGAAGCACCAGCCTTCGAAATCTCCCGTGATGATGATGCTACATGGGTACTTTCAGGTGATAAACTAGAAAAACTCTTTACAATGACCAATTTTGACCGTGATGAGTCCATCATGAAATTCTCCCGTCAGTTGCGTGGTATGGGCGTTGACGAGGCGCTTCGTGCGCGTGGTGCCAAGGACGGAGATTTGGTGCGTATCGGCAGTTTTGAGTTTGAATTTGTTGACTAAGGAGATATGTAATGGGTGATAAACCAATATCTTTTCGAGACGAAAATGGCAACTTTGTCTCAGCAGCAGATGTTTGGAATGCAAAAAAGCTGGAAGAACTCTTTAATCGGCTGAATCCAAATCGCAAACTTCGTCTTGAGCGAGAAAAATTGAAAGAAAATCAATAATTGAAACCAATCCTTTGAGATGAAGGAATGAGTGACAGTAGTCATGCTGCCTCATTCCAGATTTCGAAGGATTTTCTATTGGAAAAAACCAAAAAAGCCAAATCCGATTTCTCGGAAATGGCTTTGTATCAACATTCTTTTTAATGTCAATACAGTTCTTATTTGAGACCGTATTTTACAAAGGTATACTCTGTAATATTTAAATCCTTATTAAATCAACGTTTCTAAAGGGAAAGTAGCTGTAAAATATTATGTACATGCCGTATTGTTAAACTAAGACGGTACCAAAAAGGTACCAAAAATTAAGGTTTCGGAGCTTATAAAATAATGAAAGTTGTCTCAATCAGTTGAGCTTTTTTTATTACCATTTTGTAGCAAAGTGACATAGTCGCTTTTTGTGTGGAATAGGTGAGATAAAAAAACAGTGTTTCGTTTTTGGTCGATGAAGTAGAGTAAAACATACTGACCGATAATTTTTCCTCGTGTAGGGTACTTACTGTTAATCTTTACACCAATTTTTTCATCGGCGTTAAAACCAGCCTCAGGAAAGACTTCTAAACTTTTTAAGCCATCTAAAATTTTACCCACAGTATTTTTAGCAGACTGAGGTGATAAAAGAACAGTAGTGATGTAATCATGAATACTGTCAATGGCTTGGCTCACTTCATCAGAAACAATTACTTTATAAGCCATAGCGTGCCCTCATACTGTCTAGGGAAATCCCTTTGCCTGCTTCATATTCTCTTAAGGCTCGTTCGGATTGAGCTTGTAATTCCTCAATCAACTGTTCACGGTGTAAATCTTCTGCAGTCCTGATCGGCAAGTCCTGTTCGAGGACAATCTGCTCTATAAAAAGAGTGATAGCATCCGTCATGGTCATTCCTTTTTCCTTGATAATGGCTCTAGCTTGCTCCATTGTTACTTCATTTATTTTAAAATTGTATTGCTTAGCAAGTGATGTAGTCATGGTATATCTCCAATCTATATCTTATATAGCTAGTATATATCTTTTATACTTTTTAGGCAAGAAAAACTCTTGAATATAATCCAAGAGTAAAACGAATAGGACCGATGGTAGTCTGGGGTCTTTACAGCTCTAAGCTGAAGGCAGTCCCACACCCGTACCAGAAGACGATACCTTTGAACGAACTGTTACCAGTCGCCCTACGTTATCCTATCCTTACTTACAGTTTAGAATAAATAAGAGCAGAATGTCAAGAAAAAATATATAGAATAAATTAAATCTTTGTCAGAACCATCTGTCTTGTTCCTTTGTTTGCTTTTCTTGTTTTTGGATAAATTGATTGACTGTATCTTTCAAATATTTTTGTAGTTCAAGAATCTGACTCAACTCATTTAGACTAACCTGGTCATCTTCGTTTACCTTTTTTGCAATCTGATTGACATTGACTCCAATCCGATTGATAGCCTGACGCAATTCCTTTAATTCTTCAAAATTCAAAATTTTGACTTCGCCCATAATTAACATGATGCGGGCAAAGGAATTAAAATTTGTCATTCCAGACTCTGCAACTTTGTCTGAAATGAAACGAGCCTCTTCGTCCGTTAGTCTGATAAGTTTTTGAACTGGCCTTTTCCGTTTTTCTCCATTTTCCAAAATTATTCACCTCCGTTCTGGCATTTTTCGCTTGAGGCCCTCAGGGCCCTTTTCTTCTGGCAAGATTAGCACTTGGATATCCAAATGCTGTTTTTAAAAAGGTCAGAGATGGTCAGCTCCTAAAACCGACCATCCTTGACTTTTTAAATTTTTGGGGAAATCCCCAATCCCCTAATCCCTGCAGTCAGGAATTTTTAGATCACGAGGGAAAAGTTTTAATGAGAATTTCTTATCGTCCACCATAGAAAGCAAGTTGCTTTTCTAGTTTGGGTCGTTCCTTATGTAACAAATTTTTCAAAAGTTGCAGATAATCAATTTCAGAAGTTTGATGGTTTTCCAAAATTTTTTTGTACTTAGTTCGTGTATTTCTATGCAATTTTTTCCAAATATTTTTATCACGTGTATATGCCACTAGATAGATTTGAGTTTCAACTGGTAGCTCGTCAAATGTGAAAGGCTTAAAAACAATTGAATTTATAATCTCGAATATTTCTTCAACTGAACGACTGCGTAACTGAAACTCTAATCGCCACCAATGAGTAAATTTTCTTGCGAACTCCTTATCATTTTCAGAGCCATTTTCTAATTGCTCAACTTTTTTGTTATAGAGTCTGATTTGCTTTTCTGACCTAGAGGAGCCTAGATACTTTGTTTCCAGTTTTCCATTCTGGTCTCTCCACTCTTTGGTTGCAGTAGGGCGACCTTTCTTTTCAAAAACAAATTCACTGCAATCAACTTCAAATAGATCAAAAGCCAAATCGGCACGAGAGATTGAAATATCTTCAAGATTTGGTATAATAGAGTTCAAGATATTATTATCAACTGGACGGAGTTTATTGGGATTAAACTCTATCCTGAAAGGGCGAGAGTTAAAGGCTTGTCCTTTTAATTTGTCGTAGTCTAGGAGGAGTCTAACGTGGCCCCCATCCCGGGTATAGGCTTTGAACATATCTGTCATAGCAGTTTGAACGATAATAGCAGTATGAGTTTCTATCAGTGTTTTTATCGTATAGAGCTTGTTATGCGTAATATAGGCAGTTAAAGTGATATTGTCTAAGCTGACTTCAAAGTCCAAATCAAGCTCCTTTCTTTTTGAGGTCGCCTATCGGCGCCTCTTTTTTGTCTGCGCAAAGACCTCCGTAAAATGACATTCTTGGGGGAGCAACCCCAAGCCGACTTCGTCGGACCATTTTCATTTTGCTACGGTCAAACTTGCCAAAAAACGGGTGTAGTAAATGCACATCAGATGTGCACATAGCGGGCTGTTAGAGGGCGCCCTGTTATAAATTTTCTGAAGCACCCTAAAATGGGGTCATGTTTTTCTGTTTTCATAATATTTTCATAGTTATTTTCACAATTATTTTTCAGTAAAAAATGATGAAATAGACAAAAAATTTTTATCAAATAAATTGCTATTTTATTCTCATCTCTCATATTGTTGTAGCCAGGCAGTAACCTTACGTTTATCATATAAGGTCACTCCATCAATCACCATGTGAGGCATGCCCTCACGTTGCCATTTGACAATAGTAGTGGTGGATACATCAAGCCAACGGCACAAGCCTGACATACGAATCATAGGTTTATAGAGTTCTCTATCTTCAAGGGCTTTTTCTATAGCCTTTTGAACCATGTTATCGTAGCGAGCGAGCAACTTCTTTTCAGTTGCTTTGGGTAAGTGGATAGTAAAATCTTCTGCCATATTCTGACCTCTTTCTTTATTGTATAAGCTCCGAAATTAAACAAATTTGTTTAATAATTGAATTTTATTAAACTTTTTTGTTTTTGTCAACTAAAAATATACATATTTGTTTAAAAATGATAAAATAATAGTCTGAAAGGAGTTTTTATGGCTAATATTAATAATGTTTTTGGAAAACCACCTACTAGAATAAAAGAAATGATCAAAAAATCTGGAAAAAAGTTAAAGGAGATTAGTCAAGAGTCTGGTGTTCCTTATGGTGCTCTTAGTTCTTATAATCAAGGTACTAGAAAGCCAAAAGAAGAAAATGCAAAAAAACTTGCCGACTACTTCGGAGTCTCCATCCCTTTTTTACTAGGCATAGAACAATCTCCAAATAAGACTGTTAATAGCTGGGAGAATTTAACTGATGATGCAAAGACAGCATATTTATACATGCTAAATATGGCACAGTCTGTTAATGGAATAGAGTTATTAAGTCAAGAAGAGATTCAGAAACTACAGTCTATCCATGAGAAAAGAAGAAAGATTTTAAAGCAATTAAGTGACTTACAAAATCAACTATTCGAACTTGAAAATCAAGAAGAATCATTACGAAATAGTCTTAATCACGATATTCAAGAATTATTTAATAGAATAGCCAATGAGGAGGGAGAAATAGAATTAACTATCAATGATTTATAAAACGATTTAAACAAATGGTTTAATCAGTAATTTCTTTATTTTATAAGCTCCGAAACCTTAAAAAATAAAGGAGAAATTAGAATGTCTATTATTAAATATAAGGCTAAAAAGTCTAAATCAGGGTATCTTTATAAGGTCAGAATCTACAGGGTGATTGATGGCAAGCGTCAGGATTTCTTTAAAAGCGGCTTTAAGAGTCTTAGAGAGGCTAGACAGTATGAAGCTATGATTTACCACAAAAAAGCATCAGGCGAGTTTTCAGAGCTTATGAGAGCCTCAGAGAGACGTTTTGATGAAGTTTTTGAGGAATGGTTCAAAACTTATCAAGATACAGTAGAAAGGACGACAAGCGTCCGTACAGATGACCAGTTCAGGATCCATATTTTACCAGTTCTTGGTCAGTTTAAAATTTCCAAGATTACACCTTGGCAGTGCCAGGAATTCATTACAGAAAAAGGGAAGACTTTTAAAAATATTAAACAGGTCAAGTCATACACTAGCCAAGTATTTGATTTTGCAATAAAGATGAAATTAATTGCTGATAATCCCATGAAGCAAGTAGTGCTTCCTAAAAGGGAAAAGAAGAAGTCAGATAACTTCTTTAGCGTTGAGGAATTGCATGAGTTTTTAGCCATTATTAAGGCAGAAGAGCCTTATAAAAATTATGCCTTATTTCGTTTGTTGGCCTATAGTGGCTTAAGGAAAGGGGAGCTGTATTCCTTAAGGTGGTCTGATCTTGATTTTGATAAGCAGTTACTTTCTATCAACAAAAATTTAGGTAGGATTAAAGGAAAACCAGTGGAGAAAGGAACGAAAAATAAATTTTCTGTACGACAAATCCCTTTAGATACCGAGACAGTCTCCATCTTGAAAGAGTGGAAGCAGCAAAGCAGAAAAGAAAAAGGGCAACTGTCAGTTACCCCATTGATTGATAGCGAGTATATGTTTACCTTTGTTGATCGAGACGGAAAGATAGAACCTTTATACCAGGACTATATCAATAGTGTTCTTAAGCGTATTATTAGGAAACATGACTTGAAGAAGATAACTCCTCATGGCTTCAGACATACTCATGCAACCTTGATGATTGAAGTAGGGGTTGACCCTGTCAATGCGGCCAAAAGGTTAGGGCATGCAAGTAGTCAGATGACCTTGGATACTTATAGCCATTCTACAGTAGCAGGAGAGAAGAAAGCTATCACAAAATTTGTAGATTATCTGGATAGTGCAAAAGGTTAGTTTTCCAAGACGGTACCAAAAACGGTACTAAAAACAAAAAAAGCCAATTCCAATTTCTTGGAAAAGGCTTTGTATCAACATTCTTTTTAATGTCAATACGCTTCTTATTTGAGACCGTATTTTTTGTTGAAACGATCCACACGTCCATCTGCTTGAGTGAACTTTTGACGTCCAGTGTAGAATGGGTGTGAGTCTGATGAAATTTCGACACGGATCAATGGGTAAGTTTCACCTTCGAATTCAACAGTTTCGTTTGAACGTTTAGTTGAACCGCTAAGGAACTTGTAGCCAGTAGTAGTGTCCATAAATACAACTTGACGGTATTCTGGATGAATGTCTTTTCTCATTTTAAAAAATCCTTTCTGCCATGGACTCTTTGCGAGCCATAGATTAGTTACTTTGATAGTTTATCAAATTCTAAATGATTTGACAAGTCTTTTAGATGATTTTCTTACTTTTTTGCTCTTTCTTTTAATTTTTGATAAATCAAATCCACTTCATCTTTGGAATAAGCATTGGCACCGCTGGCAAGTGGGTGACCACCTCCATCATGTTGCTTAGCAATTTCATTGATTGGAGTAAATTTACTGCGCATCCGCACACGATAATGGCCGTCAGGCTGTTCGACAAAGATAGCCCACATCTGGACATCTTCGATTCGTCCGGGTGCAGCTACAATGGCTGAAGTATCAGCATCTGTCAGCTGATTTTCTTTCAATAACTGCTGAGATAGGATAACGCGCGCAGCACCATTCTCATCAATTTCTAGATTATCGTAAACATAACCTTGCAGTTTGGCCACTTGATGCGTGATGGAGTCCATTTTTCGAGAAAGCTCTGAAAAATTAAAAGCGTATTGGCGAAGTTTTCCAGCTACCTCAAATGTGCGCGCAGTAGTTGCTGGATAGAGGAAGCGCCCCGTATCTCCAACAATGCCAGCATAGAGAAGTTTAGCGATATAGTCATTTACTTCTAAGTGATTTTCGAAAGCAAAAAGAGCGATAATTTCGCTTGTGCTACTAGCATCTGTATCAACCAGCAGCAAATCTCCGTAGGCATCATCGTTGGGATGATGGTCGATTTTAATCAAAAAGTCGCCTGTACTGTAGCGCTGATCATCAATGCGGGGAGTGTTGGCTGTATCGCACACGATTACCAAGGCCTGCTCATAGTCCGCATCTGTGACCTCATCCATCTTTGCTAGCCAAGTAAGACTAGGCTCGTCGTAACCTGTTACTTTGATAGATTTTTCAGGAAAGTTGAGCTGGAGAAGTTTTTGTAAGCCGACTTGACTGCCAAGTGCATCTGGGTCAGGGCGCATATGGCGGTGGATGATAATTTTATCGTATTCCTTCATTTTTTTCAGAATTTTACTATAGATACTCATTGTAAACCTCTTAAACTTTCTCTAGTTATTGTAGCATAAGAATTTTTATTTTTAAAATAAAAAAGATGTGTTATAATGAATGAAGATTATAATTTGGAGGGAACTATGACCTTAGCGAAAATTGTATTTGCCAGTATGACTGGAAACACCGAGGAAATTGCCGATATTGTGGCGGATAAGCTAAGAGAACTAGATGTAGAAGTTGAAGTGGACGAGTGTACCACTGTCGATGCAGAAGATTTCTTGGAAGCGGATATTACGATTGTAGCGACCTATACCTATGGTGATGGTGAGCTACCTGATGAAATGATGGACTTTTACGAAGACTTGTCTGGATTGGACTTGTCTGGCAAGGTCTACGGTGTGGTCGGTTCAGGCGATACTTTTTATGATGAATTCTGCAAGGCTGTTGATGACTTTGATGCTGTTTTTGCGGCTACAGGAGCAGTGAAAGGTTCAGAATGTGTCAAAGTAGATCTTTCTGCAGAAGAAGATGATATTGAGCGCTTGGAAGCATTTGCGGAAGAGTTGGTAAGTAAAGTTTAAAATGACAATATGGGAAGCGGCTGTGGCCGTTTTTCTTTTGTTAAAGTATTATTTTCTGACAATTCTCATGATTAGGAGTATAATATAAGTAAGCGTTATCCCTTAGATAAAGGAGGAGTTCCTATGAAAGAACGCGACTATGCCTTTGGCTTTCATGATGATGTTAAGCCGCTCATTTCAACTGGTAAAGGTCTGACCGAAGAAGTAGTTCGAGAAATCTCAGAAATAAAGAATGAACCTCAGTGGATGCTGGACTATCGACTCCGCTCCTTGGAACTCTTTCATAAGCTGCCCATGCCCGACTTTGGCTCGGATTTGTCAGGTATTCGTTTTGATGACATTATCTATTATCAAAAGCTGACAGGAGAGAGAGCTCGCAGCTGGGATGAAGTGCCAGATGAGATTAAGAAAACCTTTGACCGCTTGGGAATTCCAGAAGCTGAGAAGCGTTTTCTATCTGGAGCTGTGGCTCAGTATGAATCTGAAGTGGTTTACCACAATATGAAGGAAGCGTTTGCCAAGTTGGGGATTATTTTCACTGATACGGATACGGCTGTCCAGGAATATCCGGACTTGGTCAAGCAGTATTTTGGTACTGTGATTTCAAATGCTGAGCATAAATTTTCTGCGCTTAATAGTGCGGTTTGGTCTGGCGGAACCTTTATCTATGTGCCTAAGAACGTCCAGTGCCAAGTTCTTGTTCAGACCTTTTTTCGAATCAACGGAGAAAATGCCGGTCAGTTTGAGCGTTCTTTAATGATTATCGAGGAGGGTGGTTCTATCCAGTACATCGAGGGCTGTACAGCACCGACTTATACGACTAATAGCCTTCATGCGGCAAATGTTGAAATCATTGTCAAAAAGGATGCCTTTTTCCGCTATACGACCATTCAAAACTGGTCGGACAATGTCTATAACCTCGTAACGGAGCGGGGGATTGTTGAAGAAGGCGGCACCTTAGAGTGGATTGATGGGAACTTAGGCAGTAAGGTCAATATGAAATATCCCTGTAGCATTCTTAATGGCCGAAATGCACGGACTTCTGTCCTCTCTATGTCCTTTGCCAACTATGGTCAGCACTTAGATGCGGGCTGCAAAGTCTTTCATAATGCACCCAAGACATCTAGTACCTTAATTTCTAAATCAGTGGCTAAGGATGGTGGAAAGACAGACTATCGTGGTCAGGTCCGCTTTGGTAAGAATAGTGCTGGTTCCAAATCTCATATTGAGTGCGATACCATTCTGATGGATGGCGAGTCCAGCTCTGACACCATTCCTTTTAATGAAATCCATAATTCCAATGTTACTTTAGAACACGAAGCCAAGGTCTCCAAAGTGTCGGAAGATCAGCTCTATTACCTGATGAGTCGAGGTATCAGTGAAGAAGAAGCCACGGCTATGATTATCAACGGATTTATGGAACCCATTACCAAAGAACTTCCAATGGAATACGCCGTCGAACTCAACCAACTCATCAACATGAGCATGGAAGGATCGGTTGGTTAAAAAGGTTCGGGGAACCTTTTTAATCTGTAGATAGGGACTCGCCTTTGCGAGTTCCCCTTAATTTAAGGTTGCTTTAGGTTACAGATAAAAACTCGCTTAAGCGAGTTTTCTTTTAATTTAAGGTCCAGTGGCCCTTTTTTATTTAGGATAAAACTAGAACATTTTACTATTTTTTGATATGATAGATAGAATATGAGGAGGAATGAGATGACGTTAGAAGAAATCAGACAGGAAATTGACCAAGTAGATGACGCGCTCGTTGCCTTACTAGAGCAGCGTATGAATCTGGTTGGCCAAGTTGTTGCTGTTAAAAAATCGAATGGGAAGGCCGTCGCAGATCCTAAGCGAGAAGAAAGGATCTTTGCTAGAGTTGCGAGCAAGATTGAAAATAAGGACTATCAAGAAACGATTCTTGCGACCTTTGCAGATATCCTAAAGCATTCACGTGCTTTTCAGGAGAAACAAATAAGATGAGAGAAGTAAAAAATTCTTTGGCAATCTTCCTAGCAGCGATGCTAGGTGGATTACTTCGTTATCAATGCTCATCCTTTTTCACATTTACGGGATATTTTCCGCTAGCGACACTTTTGGTTAACTATTTGGGAACTTTCTTGTTAGTCTATTTGGTTAAAGGCTATCTCAGTCGTAAGCAAGTTTCCAAGCGTTTTCCACTGGCTTTATCTACAGGTTTTTGTGGCGGATTGACGACTTTTTCTGGACTTCTATTAGATTCGCTCAAATTGTTGGATTTAGGCCGTTATCCAGAATTGCTCCTATATCTTGCCTTGAGTATCGGGGGCAGCCTTTGCATTGCTTTATGGGCTGGAAGGAAGGTGACCGCATGATTTGGTTTTTGCTCATTGCTTGCGGTCTAGGAGCTCTTGTCCGTTACTTTTTTTCTAAGGTTAATAGCAGAGCTGCTTTGCCAATAGGCACCTTGATGGCTAATGTACTGGGAGCCTTTTTGATTGGATATTTTTATAATCATATCCAAGATAAACAGCTGTATAGCATTCTGGCAACAGGCTTCTGTGGCGGTTTAACAACTCTTTCCACGTTTAATGCGGAATTAGCAGAGCTGTTTTCAGAGAAGAAGAAATTTAGCCTCTATCTGATGCTGGCCTATTTTTTAGGTTTTTTAGCGATTCTTTTAGGAATTTTTATCTAAAAATCTTTACTTTTACTAGAATTTTGATATAATATACTTTGTGCATAAATGGATGCACTAAAAAAACGGCTAATCCGCTGTTGTCTAGAACTACAAGATTAGTAAGATAGGAGAAAAAATGAATCCATTAATTCAAAGCTTGACTGAAGGTCAACTTCGCTCAGATATCCCTGCATTCCGTCCTGGTGACACTGTCCGCGTTCACGCGAAAGTTGTCGAAGGAACTCGCGAACGTATCCAGATCTTTGAAGGTGTCGTTATCGCTCGTAAAGGTGCTGGTATCTCAGAAAACTACACAGTTCGTAAAATCTCTAACGGTGTAGGTGTTGAACGTACTTTCCCAATCCACACTCCACGTGTTGACAAGATTGAAGTCGTTCGTTACGGTAAAGTTCGTCGTGCTAAATTGTACTACCTTCGTGCATTGCAAGGTAAGGCAGCGCGTATCAAAGAAATCCGTCGTTAATATCAGAAATGACTCTGTCACTTGGCAGAGTTTTTCTCTAGTCCCCTTAGTTCAATGGATATAACAACTCCCTCCTAAGGAGTAGTTGCTGGTTCGATTCCAGCAGGGGGCATAAATATTAAAACTACGTTCATTTGAACGTAGTTTTTTTAGTGAATTTGTGAAAACGCTTTGAATTTCGTTGCCTTTTTATAGAAAAAATAGCAAAATATAGTTATTATAGTAAATGAAAAGCACCGAATCGGTGCGCACTTTTTCAAGTTGTGTACGGACAAAAGCCTTATTTTAACTTGCTGTGTTGTTTCGAATAGTTCCAACAGTTTCATTGTACTATACTTATCAAAGATTATCAAGTAAAATGTAAATTATTTTACAAATCCGATAAAAGGTTACTTTAAAGCTGTAAACAATACAGCTCTAAAACCTCGTTGGAAACTTTTGAAAAAATCTAGTTTAGTATTATTCGAAACAACACAGCTCTAAAACTAAAATACAACTCATTACTAATTCTAACAGATTTCTACAAAGATAGCATTTATTTTATTGAAATTTTCATTAAAAATGCTATACTTTTTATAGTGTTGTATTTTAAGGAGATTGTTTTGAAAAAGTTCAAATTTACTAAAGATAATTTAACTACTCTAACTGAGTTAGTAAAGTTTATGAAAAGCTGCATTGACTTAATCAAAGCTCTCTTTTTTTGATTTTTTAAAAAATTATAACCTAATACAAAGGAGGATTGTATATATGAACAATAACAATTATTCTATCGGACTTGATATCGGAACAAATAGCGTCGGATGGGCCGTCATTACGGATGACTATAAAGTTCCATCGAAAAAGATGAAAATTCTGGGGAATACTGATAAACGATTTATCAAGAAAAATCTTATTGGAGCTTTGTTATTTGATGAGGGGACTACTGCTGAAGATAGACGTCTCAAACGAACAGCACGTCGTCGCTATACTCGTCGGAAAAATCGTCTTCGTTATCTTCAAGAAATCTTTGCTGAGGAAATGAGCAAGGTGGATAGTAGTTTCTTTCATCGATTAGATGACTCCTTTTTAGTTCCTGAGGATAAAAGAGGTAGTAAATATCCTATTTTTGCTACCCTGGCAGAAGAAAAAGAATATCATAAGAAATTTCCAACAATTTATCATTTGAGAAAACACCTAGCGGATTCGAAAGAAAAAGCAGATTTACGCTTGATTTATCTAGCATTAGCTCATATAACTAAATACCGCGGACATTTTTTATATGAAGAATCGTTCGATATTAAAAACAATGATATCCAAAAAATCTTTAACGAGTTTACAAACATTTACGACAACACCTTTGAAGGAAGTTCACTTAGTGAGCAAAATGTACAAGTCGAAGCAATTTTTACTGATAAAATTAGTAAATCTACAAAGAGAGAACGCGTTTTAAAACTCTTTCCTGACGAAAAGTCCACTGGTTTGTTTTCAGAATTTCTCAAATTAATCGTAGGAAATCAAGCTGATTTTAAAAAATATTTTAACTTAGAAGAAAAGGCTCCACTGCAATTCTCTAAAGATACCTATGATGAAGATTTAGAGAGTTTGCTAGGACAAATTGGAGATGACTTTACAGACCTTTTCGTGGCCGCTAAAAAACTCTATGATGCCATTCTTCTATCAGGAATCTTAACTGTCTCAGATCCTTCAACCAAGGCTCCACTATCAGCATCTATGATTGAACGCTATGAAAATCACCAAGAAGATTTAGCTGCTTTAAAACAATTCATCAAAAACAATCTTCCAGCAGAAAAATATGTTGAAGTTTTTTCTGACGATAGCAAAAATGGTTATGCAGGATATGTCGGAGTTGATTCAAAAGTACGAAAAAGAAATGGTAAATTAGCAACTGAAGAAGAATTTTATAAATATCTTAAGAACATTTTAAATAATGTGAAAGGAGCTGACTATTTCCTTGATAAAATTGATCGTGAAGATTTTTTGAGAAAACAGCGCACCTTTGATAATGGTTCTATTCCTCATCAAATTCATCTTCAAGAAATGAATGCCATTCTCCGTCGGCAAGGAGAACATTATCCATTCCTGAAGGAAAATAAAGAAAAGATAGAGAAAATCTTGACCTTCCGTATTCCTTACTACGTTGGCCCATTGGCTCGTGGCAATCGTGATTTTGCTTGGCTAACTCGAAATTCTGACCAAGCAATCCGACCTTGGAATTTCGAAGAAATTGTTGATAAAGCAAGCTCTGCAGAAGACTTTATCAATAAGATGACTAACTATGACTTATATCTGCCAGAGGAAAAAGTTCTGCCTAAGCACAGTCTGTTGTATGAAACATTTGCTGTCTATAATGAATTAACAAAAGTAAAATTTATTGCAGAAGGGTTGAGAGACTATCAATTCCTTGATAGTGGGCAGAAGAAGCAAATTGTTGATAGATGTTTCAAAGAAAAAAGAAAAGTAACTGAAAAAGACATCATTCAGTATCTACACAATGTTGATGGTTACGATGGAATCGAACTAAAAGGAATTGAAAAACAATTTAACGCAAGTCTATCTACCTACCATGATCTGCTCAATATTATCAAGGATAAAGAGTTTATGGATGACCCTAAAAATGAAGAGGTTCTTGAAAATATCGTCCACACTTTAACGATCTTTGAAGATCGTGAGATGATTAAGCAACGCCTTGCTCAATATGACTCCATCTTTGATGAAAAAGTGATCAAGGCACTGACTCGTCGACATTATACTGGTTGGGGAAAACTCTCTGCCAAGCTGATTAACGGCATCCGTGATAAAAAAACTGGCAAAACGATTCTTGATTATCTGATTGATGATGGCCACAGCAATCGTAACTTTATGCAATTAATCAATGATGATGGACTTTCTTTCAAAGAAATTATCCAAAAAGCACAAGTGGTTCGTAAGACAGACAATGTGAAGCAAGTTGTCCAAGAACTTCCAGGAAGTCCGGCCATTAAAAAGGGAATTTTGCAAAGTATCAAGATTGTTGATGAACTTGTCAAGGTTATGGGCCACGCCCCTGAGTCCATTGTGATTGAAATGGCACGAGAAAATCAGACAACTGCTAAGGGAAACAGTAAGTCACAACAACGTTTCAAGAGACTTTCAAATGCTATTTCTGAACTCGGAAGTAACATTCTAAAAGAACATCCAACAGATAACACTGAGCTCCAAAACGACCGACTTTATCTATACTATCTCCAAAATGGAAAGGATATGTATACTGGGAAACCTCTTGATATCAACCAACTGAGCAGCTATGACATTGACCATATCATCCCACAAGCCTTTATCAAGGATGATTCGCTTGATAACCGTGTCTTGACGAGTTCAAAGGATAATCGTGGCAAATCTGATAATGTTCCTAGTCTAGAAGTCGTTCAAAAAAGAAAAGCTTTTTGGCAACAATTATTGGATTCCAAATTGATTTCAGAACGTAAATTTAATAATTTAACCAAGGCTGAACGTGGCGGGCTAGATGAGCGAGATAAAGTTGGTTTCATCAAACGCCAACTAGTTGAAACACGGCAAATCACAAAACATGTTGCTCAGATTTTGGATGCTCGCTATAATACAGAAGTGAATGAGGAGAACCAAAAAATCCGTATCGTCAAAATCATCACTTTGAAATCCAATCTAGTTTCCAACTTCCGTAAAGAATTTGGGTTATACAAGGTGCGGGAAATCAATGACTACCACCATGCACATGACGCCTACTTAAATGCAGTAGTGGCTAAGGCTATCCTTAAGAAATATCCTAAACTAGAGCCTGAATTCGTTTATGGTGATTATCAAAAGTACGACCTTAAGAGATATATCTCAAGATCAAAAGATCCTAAAGAAGTCGAAAAAGCAACTGAAAAGTATTTCTTCTATTCAAATTTGTTGAACTTCTTTAAAGAAGAAGTACATTACGCAGACGGAACCATCGTAAAAAGAGAAAACATCGAATACTCCAAGGATACGGGAGAAATCGCTTGGAATAAGGAAAAAGATTTCGCAACAATCAAAAAAGTACTTGCCTATCCACAGGTAAATATTGTGAAGAAGCGAGAGGTGCAAACAGGTGGCTTCTCTAAAGAGTCCATTCTTCCTAAAGGAAATTCTGATAAGCTAATCCCTCGAAAAACAAAAGATATTCTTTGGGACACTACTAAGTATGGGGGATTTGATAGCCCTGTTATCGCCTATTCGATCCTGCTCATTGCCGATATCGAAAAAGGAAAAGCGAAAAAACTGAAGACTGTCAAAACTTTAGTTGGTATCACGATTATGGAAAAAGCCGCTTTTGAGGAGAATCCAATAACTTTCCTTGAAAATAAAGGCTATCATAATGTCCGTAAAGAAAACATCCTCTGCCTACCTAAGTATAGTTTGTTTGAACTGGAAAATGGTCGCAGACGACTACTTGCAAGTGCGAAAGAACTTCAAAAAGGCAATAAAATAGTGCTTCCAGTATATTTAACAACCTTGCTCTACCATTCTAAAAATGTCCATAAACTAGATGAGCCAGAACATTTGGAATATATTCAGAAACACCGAAGTGAATTTAAGGATTTGTTAAATCTTGTATCTGAGTTCTCTCAAAAATATGTCCTCGCTGAAGCAAATCTAGAGAAAATCAAGAACTTATATGCAGACAATGAACAGGCAGATATAGAAATTCTAGCAAATTCATTTATCAATTTGTTGACCTTTACTGCTTTAGGTGCTCCTGCTGCCTTTAAATTCTTTGGTAAAGATATTGATCGGAAACGATACACAACAGTCTCTGAAATCCTTAACGCCACCCTCATCCACCAATCCATCACTGGTCTTTACGAGACTCGGATTGATTTAAGCAAACTAGGAGAAGACTAATGGGATGGAGAACCGTTGTTGTCAATACGCACTCTAAACTTTCCTACAAGAACAACCACTTGATTTTTAAAGATGCCTCTCGGACAGAGTTGATTCACCTGTCCGAGGTGGACATCCTACTTTTGGAGACGACAGATATTGTACTCTCAACCATGTTGATTAAGCGATTGGTGGATGAAAATATTCTGGTCATTTTTTGTGATGATAAACGCTTGCCAACTGCATACTTGATGCCCTACTACGGTCGACACGATTCCAGTTTGCAACTCTCTCGTCAAATTTCCTGGAATGAAGATATAAAGGCGGAAATCTGGACGACGATTATTGCACAAAAAATTCTCAATCAGGCTTTTTATCTAGGGAGTTGTGGTTTTCTGGAAAAGAGTCAGTCCGTCATCGATCTCTATCATGGGTTGGATTTGTTTGATCCTAGTAACCGCGAAGGGCACGCAGCTCGGATTTATTTCAACACCTTGTTTGGGAATGATTTTAGTCGTGAGCAGGATAATGATGTCAATGCCGCCTTGGACTACGGTTACACCTTGATTTTGAGTATGTTTGCGCGTGAGATTGTGCTATCTGGCTGTATGACCCAATTTGGATTGAAACATGCCAATCAGTTCAATCAATTCAACCTAGCTAGTGATATCATGGAGCCTTTTCGTCCAATTATTGACAGGATCGTCTATGAAAATCGAAACAGTTCTTTTGTCAAAATCAAGCGAGAACTTTTTACTATTTTCTCTGACACCTTCCACTACAATGGCAAAGATATGTACCTGTCTAATATCGTCAGCGACTATACTAAGAAAGTCATCCAAGCTCTCAATCAACCCGAGAAAGGAGTTCCTGAGTTTAGGATATGAGTTATCGATATATGCGTATGATTTTAATGTTTGATATGCCTGTTGATACCGCGGAGGAACGCAAGACCTATCGGAAATTTCGGAAGTTCCTCATAGATGAGGGATTTATCATGCACCAATTCTCCATCTATAGCAAGCTCTTGCTCAACAACTCTGCTAATAATGCCATGATTGAGCGACTCAAGACTCATAATCCTAAAAAAGGAAGTATTACTCTCTTAACCGTCACGGAAAAGCAATTTTCTCGCATGATTTACTTAAATGGTGAGCGAAATACCAGCGTAGCAAACTCCGATGCCCGTTTAGTTTTTCTAGGAGAGGAGCCTAGAGATGAAGATTAATTTCCCACTATTGGATGAACCATTAGCTATTGAAAATGCAACCTTTTTAGTACTGGAAGACCAGTTGACCTTTTCAACTATCGTCAAGCAGTTCTACCAATATACTGATGATGGGGAGTTGAAGTTGTTTGATAGAAATCTAAAAGCTCTGAAAGAGTCCGAGTTACTAGTGATAACGGATGTCTTAGGATACAATCTCAACTCACCCGCCATGCTCAAGCTGATACATGGGGATCTTGAAAATCAACTCAATGACAAACCCGAAGTCAAGTCCATGATTGAAAAGTTGGTTGCTACGATTACAGAATTATTGGCATTTGAGTGCTTGGAAAATGAACTAGACCTAGAGTACGATGAAATCACCATTCTAGAGTTGATCGATGCTTTAGGAGTCAAAGTTGAAACTCTGAGTGATACACCTTTTGAAAAGATGCTAGAAATTATCCAGGTTTTTAAATATCTTTCCAAAAAGAAACTCCTTATTTTCATCAATGCGACCGCCTATCTATCAAAGGATGAGTTAGTAAATCTGATAGAGTATATCCAACTCAATCAACTAAGAGTCTTATTTGTCGAACCTCGAAAAGTCTTTGATTTCCCGCAGTATGTACTGGATCAAGACTATTTCTTGAACCCTGAAAATATGGTATAATAAGAGTAACAATTGGAACCTGACGAGCTGAAGTCTGGCTGGGACGAATGGCGCGATTACGAAATTTCGTGAGAAAAATTTTTCTACGAGGTTTTAGAGCTGTGTTGTTTCGAATGGTTCCAAAACTGATAATAGTGTTTAAAAGAATATCCTAGAGTTTTAGAGCTGTGTTGTTTCGAATGGTTCCAAAACATTTGTCGTGACACTCCTCTCGTTTCCGACGTTTTAGAGCTGTGTTGTTTCGAATGGTTCCAAAACGTATTTATCGTTATATCAAGAGGGGTGCTAGTTTTAGAGCTGTGTTGTTTCGAATGGTTCCAAAACTCAAGGGGATTTGAACGTGATAAGTTCACTGTTTTAGAGCTGTGTTGTTTCGAATGGTTCCAAAACTTATGTCGCGAAAGTTATTGCTAACAAGCTGTTTTAGAGCTGTGTTGTTTCGAATGGTTCCAAAACAACTGTCATAGGTTCACCCCCTTTCAAGTAGTTTTAGAGCTGTGTTGTTTCGAATGGTTCCAAAACATCTCACATAACTACTTTGTTAAGACCCAAGTTTTAGAGCTGTGTTGTTTCGAATGGTTCCAAAACATTCGTCCAATGCAGGAACAATCTTTCTGAGTTTTAGAGCTGTGTTGTTTCGAATGGTTCCAAAACGCCGTGTCTGTGTTATTTTCTGGACTTTCGTTTTAGAGCTGTGTTGTTTCGAATGGTTCCAAAACTGAAAACTTTTCCAATGGTCGTGCTTCCAAGTTTTAGAGCTGTGTTGTTTCGAATGGTTCCAAAACCAACTTCTTCTCCTACCCGCAACAATAGCGGTTTTAGAGCTGTGTTGTTTCGAATGGTTCCAAAACATCGGGAGAATGCGAGAAAGTATCGTGAGCGTTTTAGAGCTGTGTTGTTTCGAATGGTTCCAAAACCAGTCCTGGCTATCACATCAGCTACTCCCTGTTTTAGAGCTGTGTTGTTTCGAATGGTTCCAAAACCCGACTTGAACAACTTCTTCAAAACCTTGTGTTTTAGAGCTGTGTTGTTTCGAATGGTTCCAAAACAAGCCAAGGCGTAGCAATTCTCCTGATTGTGTTTTAGAGCTGTGTTGTTTCGAATGGTTCCAAAACTCATGATATAGGTTTTTCTCATCATATTAAGTTTTAGAGCTGTGTTGTTTCGAATGGTTCCAAAACGGTATGGAATCATCACTTGTAATGACCAGTGTTTTAGAGCTGTGTTGTTTCGAATGGTTCCAAAACATCTTCGTGATGTTGTATCAGGGCTAGTGTGTTTTAGAGCTGTGTTGTTTCGAATGGTTCCAAAACCTATTCATCCGCACAACTAACTGCCGATTTGTTTTAGAGCTGTGTTGTTTCGAATGGTTCCAAAACCATCTTCCCAGCGGAAAAAGTTCGGCAGATGTTTTAGAGCTGTGTTGTTTCGAATGGTTCCAAAACTTTGCAACTCTATGCTCTTAACTGAGGGCTGTTTTAGAGCTGTGTTGTTTCGAATGGTTCCAAAACGGGAGGTGTTGCTGGCTATTTCCAGTGGTCGTTTTAGAGCTGTGTTGTTTCGAATGGTTCCAAAACTTGTTTATAATTTGGCTATAGTGTTGTTCTGTTTTAGAGCTGTGTTGTTTCGAATGGTTCCAAAACTTGTTTATAATTTGGCTATAGTGTTGTTCTGTTTTAGAGCTGTGTTGTTTCGAATGGTTCCAAAACTCAATAGAGGGGACGCTAAGAACAGCAGGAGTTTTAGAGCTGTGTTGTTTCGAATGGTTCCAAAACAAACACTGATGATTACATCCTAGTTGGTCTGTTTTAGAGCTGTGTTGTTTCGAATGGTTCCAAAACTATTGTTAAGATCCAAGATAATAATTTTGTGTTTTAGAGCTGTGTTGTTTCGAATGGTTCCAAAACCAAAAAATGGGATACCTTCAACGAAGAAGCGTTTTAGAGCTGTGTTGTTTCGAATGGTTCCAAAACCTTGCCGCCAAGCTCAACATAGCTCTCATAGGTTTTAGAGCTGTGTTGTTTCGAATGGTTCCAAAACACAAATATGACCATCATTTTTTGACAAGTGGTTTTAGAGCTGTGTTGTTTCGAATGGTTCCAAAACCTAACACTTGCGGACGAGCTTTCATTTCACAGTTTTAGAGCTGTGTTGTTTCGAATGGTTCCAAAACTAATGGTGTTTATGATGTGGTCATAAGGATGTTTTAGAGCTGTGTTGTTTCGAATGGTTCCAAAACAGCAGTTTGACATTGAAAACGCTCTGCCGGTTTTAGAGCTGTGTTGTTTCGAATGGTTCCAAAACCCAAGCAACAATAGTCAGCTTCAAATGCCAGTTTTAGAGCTGTGTTGTTTCGAATGGTTCCAAAACCCCGATTTATAAAACAATTCAGAACGCAGGTTTTAGAGCTGTGTTGTTTCGAATGGTTCCAAAACATGATGGTATCTATGCCCGTGATACTACCAGTTTTAGAGCTGTGTTGTTTCGAATGGTTCCAAAACGTAACATGATTTCTAGGTTGATTTTGTCAAGTTTTAGAGCTGTGTTGTTTCGAATGGTTCCAAAACCCTACCGCATTGATGATAGTCGCTACTCCTGTTTTAGAGCTGTGTTGTTTCGAATGGTTCCAAAACTCCAACGCTGGGAATACGGCGCAGAGCCGCGTTTTAGAGCTGTGTTGTTTCGAATGGTTCCAAAACTTCCCATCAACATCCACACCATCCGCATTCGTTTTAGAGCTGTGTTGTTTCGAATGGTTCCAAAACTAAGTCAACGTTAGAAACTTTAGTGCCTGTTGTTTTAGAGCTGTGTTGTTTCGAATGGTTCCAAAACAAGGAGAAGATAACATTGTAGCTGGGTACAGTTTTAGAGCTGTGTTGTTTCGAATGGTTCCAAAACCTATCATTTTCCGAATGATATTAGATGGAAGTTTTAGAGCTGTGCTGTTTCGAATGGTTCCAAAACTTATAGATGAATTTATCAAACTAAACGACCGTTTTAGAGCTGTGCTGTTTCGAATGGTTCCAAAACGAGAATTTAGCCCAAGCATTGAATTAAGTTGTTTTAGAGCTGTGCTGTTTCGAATGGTTCCAAAACTCAACTCAAGTGCTAACGAACGCCAGCGCTGTTTTAGAGCTGTGCTGTTTCGAATGGTTCCAAAACGTCTCTTCTAGACTATCCTGCGCCCACACAGTTTTAGAGCTGTGCTGTTTCGAATGGTTCCAAAACAGGGTTTAACACCCAGCACAGCGAAAGTCTGTTTTAGAGCTGTGCTGTTTCGAATGGTTCCAAAACCTTGTTAGACCATATACAAACTGGTCAACTGTTTTAGAGCTGTGCTGTTTCGAATGGTTCCAAAACTCGATCGCTAAAATACAAAAGATAAAAAGTGTTTTAGAGCTGTGCTGTTTCGAATGGTTCCAAAACGCATTTCTATAGCGTATTTCTTTTTTTGGTGTTTTAGAGCTGTGCTGTTTCGAATGGTTCCAAAACATAGAAGGAAAAAAATCAAGCAGCGACTCTGTTTTAGAGCTGTGCTGTTTCGAATGGTTCCAAAACTCGATCGCTAAAATACAAAAGATAAAAAGTGTTTTAGAGCTGTGCTGTTTCGAATGGTTCCAAAACGCATTTCTATAGCGTATTTCTTTTTTTGGTGTTTTAGAGCTGTGCTGTTTCGAATGGTTCCAAAACAGTCAGATTATAGAGAAGAAATAGACGTCAGTTTTAGAGCTGTGCTGTTTCGAATGGTTCCAAAACCCCATCTTTATCTTTCTGGTTGGCTCTATCGTTTTAGAGCTGTGCTGTTTCGAATGGTTCCAAAACCTCAAGACGATTTCTGCGGCCTGATGGGATGTTTTAGAGCTGTGCTGTTTCGAATGGTTCCAAAACCGCATCGATGACGTGGTTATTCGCATCTATGTTTTAGAGCTGTGCTGTTTCGAATGGTTCCAAAACTATAGCCCACGGGATAATCTCAGGGGGCTTGTTTTAGAGCTGTGCTGTTTCGAATGGTTCCAAAACATCATCAGCTTGAAATCAGGCATTTTACGAGTTTTAGAGCTGTGCTGTTTCGAATGGTTCCAAAACATGTTTCGAGCGCCAATGTTTCCGACACGTGTTTTAGAGCTGTGCTGTTTCGAATGGTTCCAAAACCTGCTTTCATGGCAGAAAAGGAACCACTAAGTTTTAGAGCTGTGCTGTTTCGAATGGTTCCAAAACCGTAGGAGGTGAGACGTATGACTAACTCGCTGTTTTAGAGCTGTGCTGTTTCGAATGGTTCCAAAACTAGTTCTCCAGCCACATCTCAGCTATTGCCGTTTTAGAGCTGTGCTGTTTCGAATGGTTCCAAAACTACTGGCGCGTTTGACCCTGTATCAGAGCAGTTTTAGAGCTGTGCTGTTTCGAATGGTTCCAAAACCATCTGTAAACCTCCTTGCGTTGTCTAGTTGTTTTAGAGCTGTGCTGTTTCGAATGGTTCCAAAACCTCGTAGTGACTTGCGTAGCTTCCAAAAAGGTTTTAGAGCTGTGCTGTTTCGAATGGTTCCAAAACGCAACCACTTGCAAGATGGTCAATCTTTTAGTTTTAGAGCTGTGCTGTTTCGAATGGTTCCAAAACTTAAGAAGTCAGCAGAAGGCGTGTCTTTCAGTTTTAGAGCTGTGTTGTTTCGAATGGTTCCAAAACCAATAACTTGTCAGATAGTGGAGCTTGGTCGTTTTAGAGCTGTGTTGTTTCGAATGGTTCCAAAACCAGACCATCCACGATAAGACGATTGTCAATGTTTTAGAGCTGTATTGTTTCGAATGGTTCCAAAACCGGGCAGAGCTAGGTCTCGAGGCTGTGTCAGTTTTAGAGCTGTGTTGTTTCGAATGGTTCCAAAACCCCTCTGATTTTAGATAGAAAAGCTGAGGCGTTTTAGAGCTGTGTTGTTTCGAATGGTTCCAAAACGAACAAGCTCTCCTTCCCACGTTCCCACGAGTTTTAGAGCTGTGTTGTTTCGAATGGTTCCAAAACAATCAAAATATCTACCTTCTTCAGAATGAAGTTTTAGAGCTGTGCTGTTTCGAATGGTTCCAAAACATGTGATTTCAGCTGAGGCAGAGAGTGTCTGTTTTAGAGCTGTGCTGTTTCGAATGGTTCCAAAACGCAGTGTAATGCGGTATAATAAATAATGTAGTTTTAGAGCTATGTTGTTTCGAATGGTTCCAAAACTCAGCGCCCCAGATTAAAATAAATCCGATTCTTGAAAGGAGGGTCGGATTTTAGTTTTGTTTGATTTCGATTTTCTTACTATAACTTTTTTGCAATATCTGCTTGTATTTTCCTGAGATTCTGCTATAATGGTATAATATTTATTTAGGAGGAAGAGAATGAGCTATATTTTGGAAATTTTACCTAGTCTTCTAAGTGGAGCAGCAACCACCTTGCAGGTGTTTGCTTTGGTCTTGGTTTTTTCGATTCCTTTGGGAATTATGCTGGCTTTTTCAATGCAAATTCGCTTGAAGCCTCTGCAATGGCTGCTTCATATTTACATTTGGATTATGCGTGGGACACCGCTTTTGCTACAGTTAATCTTTATTTACTATGTGTTGCCAAGTATAGGGATTCGGCTGGATCGGATTCCCGCAGCGATTATTGCTTTTACACTAAACTATGCGGCTTATTTTGCGGAGATCTTCCGCGGAGGAATTTCTTCTATTCCGACTGGACAGTATGAAGCTGCGAAAGTTTTGAAATTTACACCTGTTCAGACGGTTCGCCTGATTATTTTGCCACAAGTCGTAAAAATTGTGCTACCTAGTGTCTTTAATGAAGTCATGACTTTGGTGAAAGACACCTCTTTGGTTTATGCTTTAGGCATTTCAGACTTAATTTTGGCTAGTCGTACAGCGGCCAACCGAGATGCCAGTCTGGCACCGATGTTTGTTGCAGGCTTGATTTACTTACTCTTAATCGGTTTGGCCACCTTGATTGCCAAGCAGGTCGAAAAGAAATTTAGTTATTATAAGTAGGTGCTATTATGTTAGAATTACGAAATATTAGTAAAAAATTTGGTGATAAGCAGATTCTAAAGGATTTTAATTTGATTGTGCCTGAAAAGCAAGTATTGGCCATTGTTGGACCTTCGGGTGGAGGGAAGACGACTCTTCTACGTATGCTGGCAGGCTTGGAGACAATTGATTCGGGACAAGTGATTTATAATGGAGAGATTTTGGATGTCGCAGAGCTTGAAAAGCGCAATCTTCTAGGCTTTGTTTTTCAAGATTTTCAGCTCTTTCCTCATTTATCTGTCTTAGAAAACTTAACCTTATCACCAATACATACAATGAATGTTTCCAAAGAAGAGGCTGAAGAGAAGGCGCAGGACTTATTGGCCCGCTTAGGCTTGTCCGAGCATGCCAAGGCCTATCCTTATTCGTTGTCAGGCGGGCAAAAACAGCGGGTCGCTTTGGCTCGTGCTATGATGATCAACCCGGAGATTATCGGATATGATGAGCCGACTTCTGCCTTGGACCCTGCATTACGCTTGGAAGTAGAAAAACTCATCCTCCAAAATCGGGAAATGGGGATGACACAGATTGTGGTCACACATGATTTGCAGTTTGCGGAAAACATTGCGGATTCTATTCTCAAAGTCACACCAAAATAAGGGAGGCTCAGATGAAACTAAAGAATATTCTTTTGGCCTGTTTGACCTTGATCCTAACTTTTCTGCTCGGTGCTTGTAGTTCCAATGTCAGTGACCCCAGCTTAGACAACTGGAGCAAGTACGAGGAGAAAAAACAGATTACAATCGGCTTTGATAATACCTTTGTCCCTATGGGATTTGAGCAAAAAGATGGCACTTATGCAGGATTTGACATTGATTTGGCCAACGCTGTTTTTGAGGAATATGGAATTAAGGTGAAATGGCAGCCGATTGATTGGGATATGAAAGAAACAGAGTTGACCAACGGCACAATTGACCTCATCTGGAATGGCTATTCCGCGACGGATGAGAGAAGGGAAAAGGTAGAATTTACCAATCCTTATATGAAAAATGAACAGGTTTTGGTCAGCAAAAAGTCCTCTCATATCTCACAGGCCAGAGATATGGCAGGAAAAGTATTGGGTGCACAAGCAGGATCTTCTGGCTACGTAGCTTTTGAAAGCAATCCTGAAATTTTGAAAACCATTGTCAAAAATCATGCAGCGACCCAGTACCAAAGCTTCAACGAGGCGTTGATTGACTTGCAAAATGACCGGATTGATGGTCTCTTGATTGACCGTGTTTATGCCAATTATTATCTGACAGAAGAAGGAATTTTAGATCAGTATTCAGTTTTTTCAGTTGGATTTGAGAGCGAGGACTTTGCGGTCGGGGCTAGAAAGGCGGACCGTACTTTAGTTGAAAAAGTAAATGCTGCTTTTGGAAAATTATACCAAGAGGGAAAATTCCAGAAAATCGCTGAAAAGTGGTTTGGAGAGGATATTGCGACAGATCAAGTGAAAGCATATAAAAACAACTAGCAGAAAACTAGTTGTTTTTTCGTGTTTCTTGGTGAAAGATATTTTGCCAGACTTCGTGGCGGCGCCAGAGGCTAGTATGGATGACATCCCCAATTTGATAGCGAATCAGCTTGGTCTTTTGGCTGACGGATGTAATTTCTAAATTTTTGATAGGAGAGGTTTGAGCTCTCTCTAGTTGAAATTCCTCTTTGTTTAGCTGGCGACCATCTTGGGAAATGTAGACAAAATCAGAGGAAAGAAGTGCCTCCAATTGACTGCCTTGGTCGACTAATTGCTCACGCATCAGGAGCTTTTGATAGACATTATCCAGAATCTCATCTTCAGGTATCGGAGCTGGCTCAATATGAATATCAATGTCGAAGACGCCAAAGTTCTCCTTGAGCATATCCTCTACCTGGTCAGCGATTTCGTGGCTTTCAAAGACAGAGAGGTCAGGGTTCATTTCCAGTATAATATCCAGATAGATATTGCTACCATAGGTGCGACCACGCTGGGATTTGATGCGTGTGATTTTAGGAATTTCCAGAATAGCGCGCTTGTAATCGTCTAAAAGGTCCTGATCAAAGCCATCTGACAGGCTGAAAGAGGACTCTATAAAGATATCATAGGCTGTTTTTAGAATGAAAAACGTAATAACGATGGCTGCTAGCTTATCAACGATAGGGAATTTCAGGGAGCTGGCAATAATGGCAACAGAAGTGCCCAGAGAAGTGATAGCGTCCGATAGATTGTCCTTGGCGGCCGCATCCAGAGCTTTGGATTTCACTCTTTTAGCTAGATTTTTATTGTAAAGATAAACACCGAACATGATGATAGCCGACACAATTCCGACAACAGCTCCCACAGGATCAATCAAGGTTTCTTCCTTGTTAATGATTTTTTGAGCTGTATCAATGAGGACATTGAAGCCGACAAAAAACATGATAAAAGAGGTAATCAGACTGGCCAGATCTTCAATCTTCCAATGGCCGAAGCGGTGATCCTTATCCGCTGGTTTTCGGGCCATGCGCAGGCCGATTAGGACCGCTAGATTGGCAACGATATCGGAGACGTTGTTGAAACCATCCGCCGTCAAACTGGAGGATGCCAGTGCTGCACCTGCAATGATTTTTGTAACGGATAGGCCAATGTAGGTGGCAATTGCTAGGAGGGCGCCTCGTTCGGCAAGTTTGAGATTGTCACTTGGATGATTGTTCATGGTTGCCCCTTTCTAAACTATTATTATAACTTTTTCACACTTGGATTTCAAATGAGATAGTTGCCTTTTCGATAACAAATTCGCTCGAATTTTGATATAATGGAAGCATTGATTGTCAGTTTGATTTTATATTGAAAGGATAGAAGATGAATCCCTTATTAAACGGTATGAATGACCGTCAGGCCGAAGCGGTCCAGACGACAGAAGGCCCCTTGTTGATTATGGCGGGGGCTGGTTCAGGAAAGACTCGTGTTTTGACTCACCGCATCGCCTATTTGATTGATGAGAAGATGGTTAATCCTTGGAATATCCTTGCCATTACCTTTACCAATAAGGCGGCGCGGGAGATGAAGGAACGAGCAGCAGCGCTCAATCCAGCCACCCAAGATTGCTTAATCGCCACCTTCCACTCCATGTGTGTACGTATCCTGCGGCGAGAAGCAGATCATATCGGCTACAATCGCAACTTCACCATTGTTGATCCAGGTGAGCAGCGAACTTTGATGAAACGGATTCTCAAAAACCTCAATCTGGATCCTAAAAAGTGGAACGAGCGCGCCATTCTAGGGACCATTTCCAATGCCAAGAACGACCTGATTGATGAGGTGGCCTATGCAAATATGGCTGGTGATATGTACACAGAGATTGTAGCCAAGTGCTACACGGCCTATCAAAAGGAATTGCGCCAGTCTGAGGCCATGGATTTTGACGACTTGATCATGCTGACTCTGCGACTTTTTGATCAAAATTCTGACGTCCTGACCTACTATCAGCAACGTTACCAGTATATCCATGTGGACGAGTATCAGGATACCAACCACGCTCAGTACCAGCTGGTCAAACTCTTGGCTTCTCGCTTCAAGAATATCTGTGTAGTCGGGGATGCTGACCAGTCTATCTACGGCTGGCGGGGAGCCGATATGCAGAATATCCTAGACTTTGAAAAGGATTATCCAGAAGCCAAGGTAGTCCTGCTTGAGGAAAATTATCGCTCGACTAAGACCATTCTTCAGGCAGCTAATGAAGTCATCCGAAACAACCGCAACCGCCGTCCTAAAAATCTCTGGACTCAAAACGAAGACGGTGAGGAAATTGTCTATTATCGGGCTAATGACGAGCAGGACGAAGCTCTCTTTGTTGCCCGAACCATTGATCAGCTGAGCCGAGAAGGCTACAGTCATAGGGATTTTGCAGTCCTTTATCGGACCAATGCCCAATCACGGACAGTGGAGGAAGCCCTGCTCAAAGCCAATATTCCCTACACCATGGTCGGTGGCACCAAGTTCTATAGCCGTAAAGAAATCCGTGATGTTATTTCTTACCTCAATCTCATTGCTAATCCTAGCGACAATATCAGCTATGAGCGCGTGGTCAATGAGCCCAAACGTGGTGTCGGGCCGGGAACGGTGGAGAAAATTCGGGATTTTGCGTCCAGTCAAGAAATCTCTTTGCTAGATGCATCGGCCAATATTATGCTTTCACCAGTCAAGGGCAAGGCAGCTCAGGCAGTTTATGAGTTTGCCAATCTGATAATCGACTTGCGGGATCGTTTGGATGACTATAGTGTGACTGAGCTAGTCGAGCTTGTTCTGAAAAAGACAGGTTACTCAGCCGCCTTGGCAGCTCAGGCAACCCTAGAAAGCCAAGCACGGATTGAAAATATTGAAGAATTCCTGTCTGTAACCAAGAACTTTGACGAAAATCCAGATAATCCTACTGATGAGACAGGTCTGGACAAGCTTAGCCGTTTTCTCAATGACTTAGCCTTGATTGCGGACACAGATGACGGAGATACGGAGAGTTCTGAAGTAACTCTGATGACGCTCCACGCAGCCAAGGGATTGGAATTTCCAGTCGTTTTTCTGGTTGGTATGGAGGAAAATGTCTTCCCTCTGAGCCGAGCTTCTGAAGATGAGGATGAGCTGGAAGAGGAGCGGCGTCTGGCCTATGTCGGCATCACCAGAGCAGAGAAGATTCTCTATCTGACCAATGCTAATTCCCGCCTGCTTTATGGTCGTACCAACTACAACCAGCCGACCCGTTTCTTGAGAGAAATCAGTTCAGATTTGCTAAACTATCAGGGATTGGCTCGACCAGCCAACAGCTCCTTTAAGGTCAGTTATACCAATAGCGATACTAACAAATTCGGTCAGGGCATGAGTCTGGCTCAAGCCTTGCAGGAGCGGAAGCGTCAGGCAGCACCAAGTTCGATTTCTACGGGCAGCCTGCCTTTTGGCAAGAGCAACCAGCCATCTAAGACAGACGTTGCTTGGGCTATCGGAGATATTGCTCACCATAAGAAATGGGGCGATGGAACAGTTTTGGCAGTCTCTGGCAGCGGAAATAGTCAAGAACTTAAGATCAATTTCCCAGAAGTCGGTTTGAAGAAAGTGCTGGCCAGCATAGCACCAATTGAGAAAAAATCATGATGAGGCAGTCGATTGAAGCCTGGATTTATCATCCAGAGGAACGAGAAATCTTGCTCTTAAAAGTGGAAGCTGAGAAAGTTTCCTTTTGGCAGCCCATTACTGGTGGGATTGAGAGTGGTGAGAGTCCAGAAGAAGCCTGTCTTCGTGAAATAAAGGAAGAGACCGGCTTGCTCTTAGATTGTTCAAATCTGACAGGTCTTGGAAATTTCACAGTAAAGATTGATGAAAATCTGACCATCCACAAAAATCTCTTTCTAGTTCTGACAGAGCAGAAGGAAATCCAGATTTCTGATGAGCATGTAGATGCTCAGTGGGTGGCTTTAGACAAAGTTTCATCGCAGTTGTACTGGCCCAGTAATCAGGAGACTTTTGAGATTATATCTGAGAAGCTATAAGATATAGCTTCTCTTTATTTCTTTTGATAAGGAAATTCTATTAGTCAAGTGAGGCGTTTAGTGGTAGACTTATCACATAACTATAGTGAGGTGACCTTATGACACGTGAATTTAAATTTGAAACTCTGCAGCTTCATGCCGGACAGACAGTGGACCCGACAACCAAGTCGCGGGCTCTGCCTATTTACCAGACAACTTCCTATGTGTTTGACGATACTCAGGAGGGAGAAGATCTCTTTGCCCTACGTAAGCCGGGCAATATCTACACTCGGATTACCAATCCGACCCTGTCTGCTTTTGAGGAGCGGATTGCGGCTTTGGAGGGTGGAGTCGGAGCTCTAGCAACAGCTTCTGGTATGGCAGCTGTTACCTACACTATTCTAGCTTTGGCCCATGCTGGCGACCATGTAGTAGCAGCCTCTACCATCTACGGTGGTACCTTTAATCTGCTCAAAGAAACCCTGCCTCGCTATGGCATTACCACGACTTTTGTTGATATTGAAAATCTGGCTGAAGTAGAAGCAGCCATTCAGGACAATACCAAGCTAGTTCTGATTGAAACTTTGGGCAATCCTCTGATTAATATTCCTGACTTTGATGCTTTAGCAGAGCTGGTTCATGCTCACAAGATTCCGCTGATTTCTGACAATACCTTTGCTACACCTTATCTAATCAATGTCTTTTCTCATGGAGTGGACATCGCAGTACATTCTGCGACTAAGTTTATCGGCGGTCACGGAACCAGCATTGGAGGTGTGATTGTGGACAGCGGTCGTTTTGACTGGGAAGCTTCTGGCAAGTTTCCGCAGTTTGTTGACCCAGATCCTAGCTACCACGATATCAGCTATACGCGCGATGTTGGAGCGGCAGCCTTTGTCACTGCAGTCCGGACTCAGCTCTTGCGCGATACGGGCGCAGCCATGTCTCCTTTCAATGCCTTTCTCTTCCTGCAGGGGTTGGAAACTCTCTCTTTGCGTGTAGAGCGCCATGTGTCCAATGCCGAGAAGATTGTAGATTTCCTAGCAGGGCATCCTAAGGTCGAGCAGGTAAATTATCCCAATCTTGCTGACAGTCCTTACCACGCTTTGGCAGAAAAATATTTCCCTAAAGGCGTGGGCTCTATCTTCACCTTTAATGTCAAAGGTGGGGAGAAAGAAGCTCGTAAGGTTATTGACAGCCTAGAGATTTTCTCCGACTTGGCCAATGTAGCTGATGCTAAGTCCCTGGTCGTCCATCCAGCTACAACGACTCATGGTCAGATGTCGCCAGAGGCTCAGCTGGCAGCAGGCATTACACCAAATCAAATCCGACTCTCTATCGGCCTAGAAAACGTGGATGACTTGATAGAGGATTTGAGAATAGCTTTGGAAACTATTTAAATTTTAAGGTCTCTAGACTAAGCAAATAAGATTAAAACTAGGTTTTCGCCTAGTTTTTTGTTATAATGAGAGATATTAAAAAATAGCAGGTAATCAAAGTGACAATTTCAGTGATTGTTCCGTGCTTCAATGAAGAAGAGTCTATTCCTTTGTTTCATGAAGCTATGGAAGCGGTGAAATATCAAATCCGTGACCAGTTTGAATATATTTTTGTCAATGACGGATCGACTGATCGGACCTTGACTGTTTTACGTGAGCTCAGCAGTCGCTGTCCAGACGTGCACTATCTGTCCTTTTCTCGTAATTTTGGAAAAGAAGCAGCGCTTTACGCTGGTTTGCAAGAGGCAAGTGGGGAATTTGTGACGGTCATGGATGTGGATTTGCAGGATCCGCCCGAGCTCCTGATTGAGATGAAGGCCATGCTGGACTCGAATCCTGAGCTGGACTGTGTGGGTACCCGTCGCACTACTCGCGAGGGAGAGCCGCCAATCAGAAGCTTTTTTGCTAATTTGTTCTACAAGCTGATTAACAAGATTAGTCAGGTTGAGATGGTAGATGGTGCGCGTGACTTCCGACTGATGCGCCGTCAGATGGTAGAAGCCATTCTGGAGGTTTCAGAGTACAATCGCTTCTCCAAGGGAATTTTTGCCTGGGTTGGCTTCAATACTGAGTACTTGGAATACAAAAATGTTGAACGAGTGGCTGGCAAGACCTCTTGGAATTTCTGGTCTCTATTTAACTATTCTTTAGAAGGCATCGTCAATTTCTCTGATGCGCCTCTCAACATCGCCTTTTTAGGGGGCATCCTGTCCTGGATTTTAGCCTTTATCTTGATGGCGGTAATTATTATCCGTACCTTGGTTTTTGGTGATCCGACATCGGGTTGGCCGTCCCTTATGACTGTCATTCTCCTTATCGGAGGCTTCCAGCTGTTGACCATCGGTATATTGGGCAAGTACATCGGCAAAATCTTCATGGAAACAAAGAAACGCCCTGTTTATGTGATTAAGGAGAAGAGTAAGTGAGTCTTTGAGAGAGTTTTTAGGGCTTAAATGACTCTTATTTAGCTGAGGAGAGATTGTGAAAAATAAAAAAGTTAATATTGTCTTATGCTTATCTTCGTTTATTTATGCGATACAGTTTTACATCAATAATAAAATCACCCCAGTAGGAGACCAAACAGCATTTTTAGAATATGCTAAGGAATTTCATTACAATTATTTATTCTTTGGGATTGATCGTTATTTCACTTGGAGCAGTAGATTACTCATTGAATCAGCCACCTTATTATTTTCCGTTCACGAAAAGCTGTTTATAGCAGCAGCCTTTCTGGCAACTCTGCTTTTGGTCTATGCTTTAAGGAAGCTGACTCCCTCCTTGCCTTGGCTGCCAGCTTTACTTATTTTTATATTCCTTCCAGCGACGGAATTTTTAAGTGCGGGTTCTATTCCGACCTATGTTAATTACATTTTCCCTGCTTCCTTGTTGCTTTTCGCACTTTTTTGCAGAGAATCTAAAAATATTTGGATTAATATGGCTAGCCTTTTGTGCTTTTTAGTTGCTATCATGCAAGAACAATTATCTGTCTACGCTTTTTTATGGCTTCTGTTTGAAACTGTCCTTGCGAAGAAAGATAAAAAACCTTTACTGGGTAATCTATGCTATTTGGCACTGAGCGCTTTAGGAATCTTATCAGCCAAGCTGTCTCCGGGGAATGCTCTGCGTTTGGAAAAGAACATTGTCAGTTGGTTCCCCAACTTTCCGAACTTGAATATCTTCCAAAAGCTTGGGCTGGGCTTTCTGGAGACAGGGGATAATCTGCTTTCCACGTCCTTTGTCTTTGTGATGGTCTTCTTGCTTGTGCTCTTTTTTTATGCTCTTCATAAGAAAAATGTAACAGCCTTAGCACTGAGCGGTTTTGTTATACTCAATATTTTTTCACAAAAAATGGGCTGGAATACTATTTTTGGTACCTTAACAGGTATCAGTAAAGCAGCCAGAGAATCAGGGACATTTTCTTTTAATATCACGTATATGAGCGCAGTCGCTTTTTATGGCTTGCTGCTATTAATGATTCTTTATGCTTTGTGGCTTGTAGTTTCTGACTGTAAAGAAAAAATATGGCTGACCTATTTATTTGTAATTGGCCTCATTGGACGCATGGTCATTTCATTATCTCCAACTCTGTATGCTTCAAGCACTCGAACCTTTTTGCCTCTGATGATAAGTCTATTCATTATTACTTGCAGATTATTGTATCACTTGTATACAGAATATCAAACGCGGCAAGAGGCTGTTCTCTAGATCATACTATTAAGTATATTTTCCGATAGTGATTCGATCAAGCAGATTTTTTCTATTTTTTTTGGTATAATAAATTCATTGAATATTTATGATCTGAAAGGAAGAACAAATGATTTTAATTACAGGTGCGAATGGACAGCTGGGGACAGAGCTCCGCTATCTTTTAGATGAGCGCAACGAGGAGTATGTAGCTGTTGATGTGGCAGAAATGGATATTACCAATGCCCAAATGGTAGACAAGGTCTTTGCGGAAGTCAAGCCAAGCTTGGTTTATCACTGCGCAGCTTATACTGCAGTTGATGCGGCTGAGGACGAAGGAAAAGAGCTGGACTATGCCATCAATGTGACCGGAACCGAAAATGTAGCAAAAGCAGCAGAAGCGCACGGGGCGACCATGGTCTACATCTCAACAGACTATGTCTTTGACGGACAAAAGCCTGTCGGCGAGGAATGGGAAGTAGACGATCGACCAGATCCACAGACCGAGTATGGTCGTACCAAGCGCATGGGTGAGGAGCTGGTTGAGAAATATTCCAGCCGTTTCTATATTATCCGTACTGCTTGGGTCTTTGGTAACTACGGTAAAAACTTTGTCTTTACCATGCAAAATCTTGCTAAGACACATAAAACTCTGACCGTAGTTAATGACCAGCATGGCCGTCCGACATGGACTCGTACGCTGGCTGAATTTATGACTTATCTGGCTGAGAATCAAAAGGAATTTGGTTATTACCATCTGTCTAATGATGCGGCAGAGGATACAACTTGGTATGACTTTGCAGTGGAAATTCTCAAAGATACAGATGTGGAAGTCCAGCCGGTTGATTCCAGCAAATTTCCAGCCAAGGCTAAGCGACCTTTCAACTCAACTATGAGTCTGACCAAGGCCAAGGCTACAGGCTTTGTCATTCCAACTTGGCAGGATGCTTTGAAAGAGTTTTACAAGCAGGAAGTGAGAAATTAAACATTGAGCAACCTTGCGGTTGCTTTTTTTAAGGGGAATTTATGGTATAATTGGGTATAGTTTTATTTACATTGAAAGAGAGTTCTATCAAATTGAAAGTACGATCATTGCCAAAAATTTTCTTTTGGAATATGCTCGGGAGTTTATCTTCAGCAGCTGTATCTGTTATTTTATTATTTATAGTTACTCGCACCTTATCTAGTGAATCAGCTGATCTTTATAGCTTTGCTTACGCAATTGCAAATTTGCTAGTTATTGTTGCAGGGTTTCAAGTCCGAGATTTTCAAGCAACGGATATTAAAGAAAAATATTCTTTTGATGCATATTTGACTACTAGATTTCTAACTAATATTTTAATGATACTAATTTTGTTAGGCTATTTAATTTTAAATCCTTCGACTTATGAAAATTTTTGGATTATATTTTGGGTCTCCTTTTTTAGAGTTAGTGAGGCGCTTTCGGATGTATTTCAAGGNTTATTCCAGCAGAAAGAACGATTGGATTTAGCTGGCCAATCATTATTTTTTAGAAATATAATTTCAACAATAACATTCGCTGTTCTGTTATTATTTTCTAAAAATCTTCTTTTATCTATTGTTTTTCAAACACTCACCTCTTTCATTGTAGTTCTTTCTTTTGATTTTCCAAAATCTAAGTTGTTTCATCGTATTAATATCTCTACAGTAAAATTCAAAGATATTTATAGTATTTTAAAGGACTGCTTACCTTTATTTATAAATGCTTTTCTATTAGTTTCGATCTATAACCAACCTAAGTATGCATTAAACGATATTTTTAATAGGGGATTGATTGAAGCGGGAGTACAGAGAGACTTTAGTATTTTATTCACTCCAATTTTTGCAATGAATCTAATGATTGTTTTTTTACGTCCAATGATTACACAGCTAGCAATTTTCAAGGAAGAGAATAAAATTTCTCATTTTATTACGTATAAAAATAATCTATTTAAGATTTTATGGGGAACAAGTATATTAATTTCTATTGTTGGAGCTCTTGCTGCCATACCTGTTTTAAATATTGTTTATGGAACCAAGCTAAATCAATATCAAATAAGTTTCTTTATATTGTTGCTAGGCGGCATTGCGAGTACGTTTTCTACAGTATGTGATAATATTTTAACTGTTTTTAGAAAACATCATTATTTAGTCATTTCATTCTTAGCGGGATATCTTGTATCCATTCTTACAGCTGAGCCACTGGTATCCCAATACGGAATTTTTGGAGCCTCTTTGTCTTTCCTTATCTCTATGATTGCTTGGTTGAGTGTCTCGCTAATTATTTATTTTATGACGAATCCATATACTTTTTTGAGAAGGAAAAAATAAGAAACTTATGAAATTTTCAATTATTATACCTGCCTATAATGTAGCGGATTATTTAGAAAAATGTGTTAAAAGTGTCTTAATTCAAGAATTTAAAGATTATGAAATTTTAATCATAAATGATGGTTCAACTGACACTACTGCAATAGTCGCTGATAAATTGTCTGCGGAGAATACCAATAAAGTAAGGGTGTTAAATCAAAAAAATGGTGGAGCTTCAAAAGCAAGAAATACAGGTATTGAGTCTGCTCGGGGAGAGTACTTATTGTTTTTAGATGGTGATGACTTTTGGAGTGATCAACACTTTTTGAGTCAACTTGATGAAATAACTACAGAATGCATTGATGATGTTATCGTTTTTGGCTACAGTTATTTTTATGATGATAGAATTTTAGATTTCCCTATATCTATGTTTGAGGAAAATATTTTAAAAGCTACTTGCTTTGGAATATTTAATGGTCCAAATTGGAATAAATGTGTATCGAAAAAATTATTTCAAAACGGCTTGAAATTTCCAGAGGGAATGGTATCTGAGGATAGTTTATATTGTTCTCGGATCTTAAAAATGACAAAGAAATTTTCAATTCTTAATANTACTCAATATATGTATCGACAGAACCGCAAAGGAAGTTTGACTAATGTCGTGAAAGAAAAAAATGTTCAAGATACTCTTAAAGGAATCAGGATGGGACTTTCTGACTTGAAAAACTATTCAGTTGAAATTCAAAAAGCTTTAAATATCTATTTTGCAATCTCATATATTTCAATATTACCTTATGTAAATCAATACATTGATAATTTTAAAATTAAAGAGTTGCTTTATCAGTATAAGTATTTGCTACAGTATGCAAAATATATAGAGAACCGAGCATTTAAATTAACAGGTCTATTAGCCAATTTATTGGGGATAAAATTTTCAATAAAACTATTTCCTGTTTTATTGAAGTTTTATAAATAGAGTGGATTAGTTATGAAAGGGAAAATATGTCTAAACCAGCTATTTCAGTTATTATTCCAGTTTATAATGCACAAGACGGGATTAAACGCTGTGTAGATTCTCTTTTGAATCAATCATTTAAGAATTTTGAGATTATTCTTCTCAACGATGGTTCGAAAGATAACTCTTTAAATATTTTAAAAGAATATGAATTGAAGTATAGTTTTGTAAGAGTAATTGACAAACAAAATGAAGGAGTTGCAGTAACTAGAAATAAGGGGATTCTTCTAGCTGAGGGAGAATATACTATGTTCATGGATAATGATGATTTTGTTGATAGTGATTACATTGAAACTTTTTATCAGGCTATCCATGAGAAAAATCTAGACTTGGTTATTGGTGGATACAAACGTGTCAATCAGGATAACCAAATTATCTTTAGCCAAAATATACAGCAGTCAGAGTGGTCCAAGTATATTATAATGGCTCCCTGGGCCAAAATTTACCGGACGGAGTTCTTGAAAACGAACAATCTAGAATTTTTTGACTATGGTATAGGAGAAGATATCATTTTTAACCTAGCTGCCTATAAGGCAACAGACAAAATAGGTTTGTTAGATTATAAAGGATATAATTGGTATTACAATAGTCAGAGTATTTCTAATACTTCTCAGAGAGGTTTCTCTCCTAAAATTGATATTTTAGTTCTTTTTTCAAAAATATTTGAGCTGGGTAAGCCATCTGAGCTAGAAGTATATTACTTGAAAAGATATTATGTTTGGTATTTGCTTTTTTCTGGGAGATCCTCATCAAATCAGGAGTTTATTCATCAGTATATTAGGATTAAGGAATGGTTAAAAGAGAATAAACTCATCAGTACGATCTCTCCCTTGTCTAAGAAGGTTCAGGGCGAAAGATTTCAGACTAAAATTTCTCTAATTGTTTTTTTGAGTTTGGAAAAGTTAAGGTTAGTTCCATTATTTGCTAAAATTTATTGTAAAGGGAAGAAAGATAATTGAAAGTTTTAATGATAATTCCTGCTTATAATGAGGAAGAAAGTATTTTAAATACGGTTATGAGCATTGTAGAATATCGGAAGAAAGTTGATTTTGACTTAGACTACGTAGTTATCAATGATGGGTCAGTTGATAGAACTGAGGAGATTTTGGACAGCCATAATCTGAATGCTATTCATTTGGTTATGAATTTAGGGATTGGCGGAGCTGTTCAGACGGGCTATAAGTATGCTCTTGAGAATAATTATGATGTGGCCGTACAGTTTGATGGAGATGGTCAACATGATATTGAGTCACTGGATGCTTTGCTGGAGCCTATTCGTCGTCAGCAGGCTGATTTGGTTGTTGGTTCTCGTTTTATCGGTGACAAGTCTTCGGAATTTCAGACGACTTTTATGCGGCGTTTTGGCATTACCATTATTTCAGCTTTTATTAAATTAACAACAGGCAAAAGGATTCTGGATACCACGTCAGGCTATCGTTTGGCCAATCGTGACATTATTCGACAATTCGCTGCGCGCTATCCTATAAAATATCCTGAGCCAGAATCAATCGTCCATATCTTGAAGCGGAAATATAAAGTGGTGGAAGCACCAGCCAATATGTTTGAACGTGCAGGAGGAGTCTCTTCGATCACTCCGATTAAGTCCATTCGCTATATGATTGAAGTTTGCTCTTCGATCTTGATTGCTGCTTTTATGAAAGAGAGTGAATAATGTCCATTTTGTCTATTGTTATGCTAGTGGCTTCAGTTCTATTCCTGTATTTTGTCTTTCGGAATATAAATCAAAACAATATTTTATTTGAGCAAGCCTTTATGTGGATTATTATAGGCTTTGTACTGATTGTTATTTCTGTATTTGATTGGATTCCAGTTTCGATTGCCAAATTGTTGGGCTTTGAGTTGACCTCAAACTTTGTCATGTCCTTGGCCATCTTTTTCCTGCTGGTTATTGTTTTTTTACATACTATTTCCATTTCCAAGCAAAAGGAGCAAATCAAGCAGTTGGTGCAAGAACTGTCCATCATGAAGCAAAGAATGTCCAAGTTAGAGAGTGAAAAAGATGAAAAATAATCATACCTGGGTGATTTGTGCCTATGGCGAAAGTGAATTTTTAGAAGCTTGTATCCTGTCTTTGCAAGCTCAAACTTTGTCATCAAAGATTATCTGCTATAGCTCGACACCGTTGGATTCAATCAAGCAGCTGTGCCAGAAGTACGGTATTCCTTTTTACACGAAAGAAGGCGGTGGTATTGGTAAGGACTGGAATAATGCCCTTACCTTTGTTGAGACTTCTTATGCTACCATTGCTCATCAGGATGACTACTATGAGCCAACTTATCTAGAAGCAGTGATGCAGAAGATAGAGCAGTCGAAGGATATTCTCATTGCCTATACAGACTATTTTGAAGAGAAAAATGGAGTCAAAATTCCGGCTAATACCAATCTGAAAATTAAGACTCTCATGCTTAAAACCTTGAATCTGATTCCGGCCAGTCGTTTTTGGAGAAATCGGGTGTTGGCTTTTGGCAATCCCATTTCCTGTCCAGCGGTGACTTACAACCTAGAGTTATTAAGAGATTTTCGATTTGATGAGGAAATGCGCGTGAGTCTGGATTGGTACGCTTGGTACAAGATTAGCGCCTATAAGGGTCGCTTTGCTTATATTTCTGAGAAGCTTATGTGCCACCGGATTCATGGAGAGTCTGAAACAACTAAGACCATTTCAGATAATACTAGGACCAAAGAAGATTTGTTCATTTATCAGCTTTTCTGGCCTAAGTGGGTGGCTAATCTAATAAACAAAGCATATAAGAAGAGTCAAGATGCCAACTCAAATTAATATAGTTATTTACAAGGAAAGTATATGAAAGATTTAATATCTGTTGTTGTAACATGTTACAACCATCAAGACTACATTGAACAGTGTTTGCGCAGTATTTTTGAACAAACATATAAAAATATTGAGTTGTTGGTATTGGATGATGGGTCCACAGACAAGTCCGCCCAGATTATCCAAGAAACTTTGGTAGATTCCCCTTTCCCGACGAGGTTTGAAAGCCATGAAAATATGGGAGTCGTCAAGACAAGAAACAAGGCTTTGCAGCAAATTCAAGGCACTTATTTTATTTTTGTGGATAGTGACGATTTTCTGGATTCAGACTACATTGAGAGCTTTTATACAACCATGCTGCAAGAGGAGGCAGATATTGTCTATGGGGATCTGTATGATCCCGATAAAAAAGAAATTTACCTTAAATCGCGGCCCTTTGACAAGGTAGCTTTCTTAACGGAGAATTTTATTTCCAACTGTTCCCTCATTCGTCGCTCAATTGCTGATGGTATTTATTATGATGAAGCGCTGAATCGTGAAAAATTGGAAGACTATGATTTTCTTTTAAACTTAATTATCAATCAAGGTGCGAAACCTGTTTATGATGCAAATACAAAGCTGAATTATCGGGTCTTTGACAAAGAGTCAATCTCTAAACGAGATTCTACTCGATATCATTATGAAATTTATCTAAAAATCCTGCAGAAGTATATGAAACAGATACCAGATGAAGTTTATCAAGCTTTGTCTGCAAATATTTATACTTTAGATGGCAGACTGAATGATTTAATTCAGCATATGAATCAGGTATCCGATTATATCCATGAGCTAAAGAAAGGCTGGGAACGTGATAGTGAATTAATTTATCAATATCAGGATGACATTGATGAATTACGTAACTCACTCTCTTATCGTGTTGGGAATGCTATCGTCACTCCAATTAAGCAAGTAGGTCAGATTGTCAAAAATCCGCGGAATATTAGAATTGTCCTATCTCAATTGAAGCGTCAGTGTATTACCATAAAACGAAATATCAAATCGCCAAAAAGCTATTATTATCGAGTTTTACGAAATTCTCAGCGAAAACAGCTTCAACAAGTGACTGGCAAAAAGTGCCTAATCTACGTCATTTTTGAGGCAGAAGAGAATCTTCAGCGCTACAAAGTTCTATTTTTAGAGAAATTAGCAGCTTTGGTAGATGAAACGTTGATTGTGGTAAATGGAGGATTGAAATCAGAGGATTTATCTGTCTTGGAACAATATGGCCAAGTTCTGGTAAGGGATAATACAGGTTACGATGCTGCAGCATTTAGGGAAGGTATTTTAACCATTGGTAAGGAAAAGTTGCAAACGTCTTCTCAGCTTCTGTTAGTCAATGATACGAATATTGGTCCAATGAGAGATTTGAATGAAGTCTTCCAAACAATGGCGGATAGAAATCTTGATTTCTGGGGGATGTCCTTTGGTGAAGTACAGGAAGATGCAACAAATTTCAATCAATATGGCTATATTCCAGAGCATCTGCAATCCTATTTTCTTGTCATTGAGCCTTTGTTACTTCGGTCAGAGGAATTTTTCGACTATTGGAACAACCTAACGGATACGGATTCGCGTGATAAGGCTATTGGGAAACACGAAACAACTTTTACTAAGTATTTTGCAGATTTAGGTTATCGCTATGATGCTTTGGTGTCTGAAAACAAAGACAGTGCTATGTATATTCATCCTTTGAGAATGCTCAGGGCTGGTAGTCCGTTGGTTAAATACACCTCATTACAAAATTATAATGCGCAACAATTCCGTTGGCAGGGACTGGAAAGACGAACAGAAATACCTGATTTGCTCAATTATGTACAAATGGAAACAGATTATCCAGTTGAAATATTGGAAAATATTGTACAAAAATTCAAATCAATCTCCAGAGAACAATATATCTTGATTATAGATGGGGTTGAAAATATTATTCCGCAATGTACACGTTACCGAGTGCTGAACAAAGCAGAACAGTTGCGAAAAAACGGTTTCACGGTCAAAGTAGTAAATGTATCAGAATTTGAGATTTCTCAGGCTCGATATGCAAGTCATATTATCATCTATCGGGCTCCATGGTCTTATCAACTTCAATTCTTGTGCGATACAGCTAAAAGAGATAAAAAACCAGTTTATTTTGACATTGATGATTTGGTTTTTGATACAGTTTATACAGATCAGCTAAGCTATACTCAAGGCTTATCAGAAAAGGACAAGGGCAACTATGATGCTGGTGTCAAAAATTATGGCAAGATGTTAGCTGCCTGTGATGGAGCGATTACTTCGACTTTCCAATTGAAGGAAGAGCTGCTCAAATATAAAGATAAGGTATTGCTGAACAGAAATCGAGCTTCCAGTGACTTGATTGAAATCAGTTCTCACTTTATCAAAGATTATAGTCAGCAAGATTCAAAAGTCAAGATTGGCTATTTTTCAGGTTCTATCAGCCACAATGAAAATTTTGAATTGATAAAACCAGCCATCCAATCCTTACTTGAAGTCTACAAGAATGTGGAGCTTCATATCGTCGGACATTTGAATATTCCAGAGGATATGAAGCCGTATCAACAGCAGATTGTTGTACATGACTATGTTGACTGGAAGGATTTACCTCAGCTGATCAGTCAGGTGGATATCAATCTAGCACCGCTAGTTGACTCGGTCTTTAATCGGGCTAAGTCTGAAATCAAATGGATGGAGGCTGCCTTAGTAAAAGTTCCTACAGTTGCTAGTCATATTGGAGCCTTCTCTGATATGGTTAAAGATTGGGAGACTGGACTTTTAGCTAAAGACGGGGAGTGGAAAGAAAAGTTAGAGCGTTTGATTCTTTCGTCTGACCTACGTCAGGAATTAGCAGAAAATGCCTATGATTTTGTTCTTGAAAACTGCAGTTTAGATAGTAAAGATGAAATGGTGAATGATTTTGAAAAGAAGTAAGACGATGAAAATAGAAAATATCTTTTTGGTCTTGGCGACGGTCTTTGTCATGACATTTATGGTGGTTCAACCGATCAACCGTGTTCCGGATGAAACGAATCACGCCCGCATGACTTGGGAGATTTTCCATAAGCCGACAGAGAAAACCTACAAGTGGATGGAAAATATCTCTTCGGAACCGCATGTTTCTTCCAAAGAGTATAAGAAACTTTTTACGGAAAAATTGGATTTATCTCAGGAAGAGTCTACTTTGGGGATTAAACTCAAGACTCTGTCCTTTTTACCGCAGCTAATTGGCATGACCTTGGGAGCGTTTATCTATCCATCAGTGGGAGTTATTATCATGATGGGGCGCTTTTTTAACGGCCTAGCCTATATTTTGGGTGTTTACTTCTTGATTAAGTATTTTAAGTATGGCAAGAAGGCTCTCTTTTTTATTTCACTTCTGCCAATTATGGTTCAGCAGGCTGCTTCTCTCTCCTATGATGTAATGAACTATTTGGAGATTATGCTGGTCATTGGTTTTTTCACTAATATTGCTTCCAGCAAGAAATTTACCAATAAGAATTTTATCCAGCTTTTGGTCATATCCGTTGGACTCTTTGCAACCAAACTGAACAATGTCTTATTGCTAGGCTTGTTGCCTTTCATTGATTTTGAAATGGAAGGATTCTTAGCTGTTTTGAACAAGCCATTTCTTGCGACCAAGGCATTTATCGGTCGTCATCGCTATGTTTTTTACAGTTTGGCTCTTGTCGCAGTTTTATTAGCCTTGCATCTGCTTTTTCGTCATCAAGGAGGGATCTTCCACTACAGTAGGGTTCTGCTCAACACTTTGTTTAAACAGCGCATGAACGGTGACCTCAATACCATATTGACTATTGGTCTCTTCGGATTTTTGGGTAATTTTACCATTCAGTTGCCCCTGTGGCTAATCTTTCTTGATGTAGCGGTACTGACTATCATTTTCTTGCAGTCTAAGAAAGATTTTATGACGAAGTCCTATGCAACTGTCTCCGCTTATCTTTTCCTTTTGCAGGTCATTGCCGTTGTCACCATCATGTATCTAGAGTGGACTCCGATTGTTTTAGGAAAAGGTGCTCAGATATCCGTTGGAACTCAGGGCCGCTATTTTACGCCTTTCCTAATTCTCTTCTTACCCCTTCTTGCGAATATGGGCAAGCTAGAGATTCAGGAGCGGACAGTTAAAAACTTGCTTATAGGCACTTTGTCAGCTAACTTTTTAATTTCAATCTATTTAATGATTCCATTCTATTGGAATTGGTAAGGATAAGCTATGAAGAAAAATATTTTATTCATTTCGCCGACTGGAACCTTGGATAATGGGGCAGAGATTTCTATTTTCCATCTGATGAAGTATTTGGTTCAAGATGGCTATCACGTTATCAATGCGATACCAGATTATCATGTCCAAGCCCAGCAAGACTATATTTCTACTCTTGCAAAAGAAGGAATTAGGACCATTGCTTTGCCATCGGTTAAATGGTGGTGGGAGGATGCACCAGGTGGTCTTCCTGGAACTCATGAAGAGAGGGTAAATTCTTACCAAGAAAATATTGCTGCGCTGAGAAAGATAATAGTAGATAGCCATATTGACTTGGTCATTACAAATACAGTTAATATGTTTCAAGGAGCGGTAGCAGCAGCTTGTGAAAATATTCCGCATTTCTGGCTGATTCATGAATTTCCTGAAGGAGAATTTGGCTATTATAAAGAGAAAATTGGTGTTATAGACTCTTTAGCAGATGAGATATTCACTGTTACAGGAAACCTTCAAAAATCGCTATCTTTTCTCTTGCCTCAGCGTGAAATTAAATCGTTTATTTCGCATAATGAAGTCGTATCAATAAAACTAAAACAAGGAAGCAAGAAAAGATTTGTTTCTGTTGGTCGAGTAAATGATAATAAAAATCAGATTGAACTGATTCAAGCTTATCAAAATTTAGAAAATGCTTCGGATTATGAGCTTGTATTTATTGGTGGTTGGGATGAAACTTATAAAAAGAAATGTGATGATTATATCCAAGAGAACCGATTAACCAATATTTTCTTTTTGGGGCACAAAGATAATCCTTGGGAAGAGTTAACATCAGAAGATATCTGTGTTTTTACTTCCAAAATTGAAACTTTTGGTTTAGTATACATAGAGGCTATTTTAAATGGGATTCCAACGATTATATCAGATAATCAAGGATATATGACGGCCTACAATTTATTTGAAGTCGGTACTATTTACCAATTAGGAAATATTGAACAGTTGACGAGTATTTTGCAAGATTCTATAAAAAACTTCTCACAGCAAAAAGACTTTGTTGTAAAACAAAGAGAGAGGATTCAAAATGTTTATCGAATAGAAAACAACTATGCTGAGTTGTTAAGTGCAATAACAGAGGATAATGTGAGAAATAAGAAATTATTGTATTATTTTAATAGTCTATTTGAATTCAAAAAAGTATCTGAAAGAAAAATTACCCACCTATTTAAAAAAATTATAAGAAGAATTATAAAATAGTGAATATTATTAAGAGACAGTAAATGGTAAAAAGAAATGACATTTACTGTTTCTTTCTTTACAATACAAATCACTAAGAAAATGATATAATAGACTAGATTGTAAATCTTTGAATAGAGGAAAAGCATGAGACATGTCTTCATCATCGGGAGTCGCGGACTTCCTGCTAAATATGGCGGCTTTGAAACTTTTGTTGAAAAATTAGTAGAAAATAAGGTTTCTTCCCAAATCCAGTATCATGTAGCTTGTTTGTCGGATGATGAAGCTTCTCATCATTTCGATTACAAGGGAGTAGATTGCTTCACCGTTAAGGTTCCTAAATTTGGGCCGGCTCGGGTTATTGCCTATGATATGATGGCCATCCATTATTCTTTAAAGCTAGTGCAAGAGCAACAGATTGAGCGTCCAATTTTTTATATTTTGGGTAATACGATCGGAGCTTTTGTGGCACCTTTTGCGCATAAAATTCATAAAGCAGGCGGGACTTTCTTTATTAATCCAGATGGTCTTGAATGGAAGCGGGCTAAGTGGCCTAAGCCGGTTCAAGCCTATCTTAAATATTCTGAGAAGCTTATGACCAAGCATGCTGATCTGGTCATTGCGGACAACGAAGGCATTGAAAGTTATATAAAACAATCCTATCCTTGGTCCAAGACAGCTTTCATTGCTTATGGGACAGACCTCCAGTTATCTTCTCTTGACTCTCAGGATGCTCGCGTGCGTGATTTTTTTGAGAAATGGCAGAGCAGAGAAAAGGAATATTATCTGATTGTTGGACGTTTTGTGCCAGAAAACAACTACGAGACCATCATTCGGGAATTTATAAAATCCAAAACCCAACGTGACTTGCTGATTATTTGCAATCATGAGGGAAATCCTTATTATGAAGAGCTTAAGCAAAAAACGGGTTTTGACAAGGACTCTCGGATTAAGTTTGTCGGGACTGTTTATGATCAGGAATTGCTCAAATACATCCGCAATCAAGCTTTTGCCTACTTGCATGGACACGAAGTCGGTGGAACTAATCCCGGGCTTCTGGAAGCACTGGCTCAGACTGATGCCAATTTGGTTTTGGATGTGGACTTCAATCATCAAGTAGCCCAAGAAACAGCTCTGTATTGGCAAAAAGAAGAGGGGCAGTTGGCTCAGCTGATTGACCGAGTAGATGCTCAAACAGCCTTTTCTGAGCTAGGTCAGGCGGCCAAAGAAAATATGAAAGAAAACTACACCTGGGAAAAAATTGTAGGTGAATACGAGGAGCTATTTTTATCATGAAAGTGACTATTCTGCTGTCTACCTATAATGGTGAGCAGTTTTTGGCAGAACAGATTGAAAGTATTCAAGCCCAAACTTATAGGGATTGGCAGCTCTTGATTCGAGATGACGGATCTAGTGATGGGACGCGAGCGATTATTGAGGATTTTTGCCAACAGGACGACCGTATCTTCTTTATCAATCCAGAAGAACCTCAAAATTTGGGCGTCATTAAGAGTTTTCATAGCTTGCTTAAATATCAGGATTCGGATGTTTACTTTTTTAGTGATCAGGATGATGTCTGGTTGCCAGATAAGTTGGCGATTCAGTTAGCAGCAGCAGAAAACTATGATGCTTCCGTACCTTTGTTGGTTTATATGGATTTAAAAGTGGTGGATCAGGAGCTAAATATTGTTCATGAAAGTATGATTCGAACGCAGTCTGACCATGCCAATACAAAATTGATTCAGGAACTGACGGAAAATACGGTGACAGGTGGTGTTTCGATGATTAACCGTGCTCTGGCTGATTTGTGGACAGGGCAGGAGGAGCATGAATTGCTCATGCACGATTGGTATCTGGGTTTGTTGGCTTCGGCTTTTGGGCAACTCGTTTATCTGGATCAGCCAGGTGAGCTCTATCGCCAACATTCCAATAATGTGTTGGGAGCCCGAACCTTACGCAAGCGGATGAAGAACTGGATTCATCCTAGCCGTCTATTTGCTAAATATTGGAAATTGATAAAAGACAGTCAGACTCAAGCTCGCAACCTTCTCAGTCAGACTCTGACAACTGAAAATAGAGAAATTATTGAACATTTTGTGACAATCATGGAGGCCCCTTTTGCAGAGCGACTGCGACGGATTCGAAAGTATGGCTACAGAAAAAATCGTGCCTTTCATACTTTGGTTTTTACGACGCTCATTCTCACAAAATTTGCTTATAAGGAGTAATATGCATGCTAGATTATTTTAGCCAAAAAAATTGGATTCTCTTGAGGGAACTGGTTAAAACAGATTTCAAATTGCGTTATCAAGGCAGTTTCATTGGGCATTTGTGGTCGATTTTAAAACCCTTAATGCTTTTTACCATTATGTATCTTGTTTTCGTTCGTTTCCTGCGTTTTGATGACGGAACACCTCATTATGCAGTATCGCTTCTCCTAGGGATGGTGACGTGGAACTTTTTCTCAGAAGCAACCAATATGGGCATGATGTCCATTGTTGCGCGAGGGGACTTACTACGAAAACTGAATTTTTCTAAATCAATTATCGTTTTTTCAGCTATCACTGGTGCAGCAATCAACTATGCTATCAATTTAATGGTCGTTTTTGCTTTTGCACTGATTAATGGCGTATCAATCACCCTAGGGTGGCTAGTTATTATCCCGCTTTTTCTGGAATTAGTTTTGATTTCAGCTGGTTTTGCCTTTATGTTGGCGACACTTTTTGTCAAATATCGTGATATTGGGCCCATTTGGGAAGTAGTGCTGCAGGCAGGCTTGTATGCGACACCGATTATTTATTCACTGACTTTTATTCTGAAGGGTGGGCATGTTTTGGTCGCTAAGCTGATGATGCTTAATCCAATGGCTCAGATTATTCAAGATCTTCGTCATTTTATCGTTTTCTCAGGCAGTACTCGGGGCTGGGATTTGATGGATCATTACTGGATTGCTCTGATTCCTTATTTATTGCCAGTAGTGATATTTGGGCTTGGATATTATATCTTTAATAAAAATGCTAAGAGATTTGCGGAGATTCTATAATGTCAAATAATATTGCAGTAAAAGTTGACCATGTCAGTAAGTTTTTTAAACTGCCAACAGAGTCAACACAAAGTTTAAGAACGAGCCTAGTCAACCGTTTTCGAGGTATCAAGGGTTACAAAGAGCAGAACGTTCTTAAGGATATTTCCTTTGAAGTGGAAAAGGGAGATTTTTATGGAATTGTTGGCCGTAATGGTTCTGGCAAATCAACTCTTCTGAAAATCATTTCAGAGATTTATATTCCCGAAAAGGGAACAGTGACCATTGATGGCAAGCTAGTTTCCTTTATCGAGCTGGGTGTCGGCTTTAATCCAGAGCTGACGGGCTGCGAAAATGTCTATATGAATGGTGCCATGCTGGGCTTCTCAACTGAAGAAGTAGATGCCATGTATGACGACATCGTTGAATTTGCTGAGCTGGGTGAGTTTATGAATCAAAAACTCAAAAATTATTCTAGCGGGATGCAGGTTCGCTTGGCCTTTTCAGTTGCGATCAAGGCACAGGGAGACATTCTAATTTTGGATGAGGTTCTGGCTGTTGGGGATGAAGCTTTTCAGCGCAAGTGTAATGATTATTTCATGGAACGGAAGCATTCGGGAAAGACAACTATTTTAGTAACTCACGACATGAATGCTGTTAAAAAGTATTGTAATAAAGCTGTTTTGATTGAAAATGGTTTAGTCAAAGTTGTCGGAAATCCAGATGATGTAGCTAACCAATACAGTTTAGACAATGCAAGTGACACCAAAGCCATGAACGAAGATTTTGTCGCTGAAACGGAATCTGTTGCAGTTTCTGATTTAGAGGTTCGTCTATTAAGCTCTCCTCAGACAGCACCAACTGAAGAAATTGCATTTGAAATTAGCTATCAAGTCAATCAAGATATACCAACCTACATAGCCTTTTCACTGACTGATATCGACCGTACCATTTGGCTGTATAATGATAATTCAATGGATAATTTGACAGAAGGAACAGGCAAGAAGACATTTAAATACAAATGCCATCTTTCTCAAATCAATCATGCAAAATTGAAATTGCAGGTTTCTGTGCGTGATGAAGAGAATCAGATTTTAGCCTTTGCAGATTCTAAGAATACCCCGGTCCTTATTATCAGCCGACGGGATATTGAAGATGACGATATCTCTGCAAAAGACTCAGCAACGGGATTGATTCAGCGTAATGGGGTCTGGGAAATCTCTCAATAAAATGATAAGGTGTTTTCATGCAACGAATATTACTCTATGTTCATTTTAATAAATATAAGCGCGTGAGTAATCATGTCTTCTACCAATTAGAACAGCTAACGCCCCTGTTTTCCAAAATCCTTTTTATTTCAAATAGTCATATCGAAGAAGCAACTAAGAAAAAGTTGTACGACGAATTTGGGATAAGCAATTTGCTGGAGCGGGACAATCAAGGCTATGATTTCGCGGCTTGGCGGGATGGAATGAGCGCCGTAGGTTTTGAAGAGCTCAAAAACTACGACTCTCTGACTCTGATGAATGATACTTGTTTTGGTCCACTCCGGGAGTTGGAGCCTATTTATAAGCGTTTTGAGGCGGATGCTCAGGTTGATTTTTGGGGCATGACCAACTTTCGAAAAACAAAGTATTTTGAAGAACATCTGCAGAGCTATTTTGTTACCTTTAAGCAGCAGATATTGAGGGCAATTTCTTTTCAAGAATTTTGGACAAAAGTAAAAGATTTTACTGATGTTCAAGATGTGATTGACCACTACGAGACGAAATTCACCCAATATTTTACAGAGGCAGGCTTTAGCTATCAAGCTTTATTTGATACTCGTCTAGAAGAAGCAACAGATTTAATCCATCCAGATTTTACTTATTATAAGCCTTTTACTATTCTTGAGAAAAAGGTTCCCTTTTTGAAAGTGAAAGCTATCAGTGGCAATCCTTTTTCTGCGAGGTATCTGCTGGAAGAAATCAAAGAGAGAACCTCTTATCCTGTTTCTTTAATTTCTGAGCATATATTTGAATATATTGGTCCAGATGTCCCCTGCCTTTTGCAGGATAAGCAGCTTGCGAAAGATGATAAGAATGACTCGCCAGAAAAGCCGGTAGCGCTTCATATTCATGTGACAGACCTTCAAGTCTTCGACCAATTTAAAGAAAAATGGGAAGTTCTTCCTCTACAATACCAATTTGTGGTGACGACAGCTGACGAAGAAATCTTTGATCAGATTTTGGAAACTGTATCAGACCGTTATCAAGTTCTTCTAGGCAAAGAAGAAAATTCTATGCAGGCGATGCTTGAACAGAGCGACTTATTACAGAAATTTGCTTTCGTTGGGCATATTTCTACTGTAAATTTAGTAGATAGAATACCTCAGCTTGATAATGCGATGCGTAGAGAACTGATGGATATAATGTTTGAAAATGCCAATGCTAGTATTAAAGCATTGGAACGAGATGGTAAGCTTGGTCTCGTTATCCCAGATCTTCCAAGTTTAGTCAGATATGGCTTGTTTGAGCAAAAAACATATCGGAAAGAAATGGCTACAATTTGGCAGGAGCTCCATTGCCAGAAAACTTTTGATTTTGAACAATATCCTGTTTTTACTAGGGTGTATGGAGGCTTTCTTTGGTTTAAGCCTTCTGCTCTGATTAGACTTTTTCAAAACGACTACCAGTTATCAGCTCAAACTGAACCTCAAGTTTTAGAAAGTTTGTTAGTTTATTTGGCTTGGGAACAGGACTATGATTTTAAAATCATGTCTGGAACCCCATTGACTTCTGTATTAGATTTACAAAGAGAAACAGAGCGATTAAACCAGCAGAAAGGACAACTGGCTCATAAGAGCCTAGCAAAAAAAGTTAGAAGGTATTTATCGAATCTTTTTAAAAGTTAGATAATAGTTTCTGTAGAAAGAATAATGAAATTTTTAGTCAATTATTATAAGCAGATTTCCTATTTGCTTATCAGTTTTTTAGTTTTGGATACCATAGCTGTTGCGACTTTATTCTTATTTCAAGTAAATAAGGGTTTAGATAATTATGCCAGCCTCGGTTTGGTTTTTCTCGTTTTAATAGCGGTTTTATTTGGTGTAGGTCAGATTATTGCCCAACTGCTAAATCGAAAATTATTAGTCTGGTCTTTTCTCGTTTATGGAATCTACACCCTGTTTTCTTATTTGCTGACGGTGACGCAGCATGTGAATGATTTTGATTTTAAAGCAGAGAATGTTTTCAGTAATCACTTTGTAGAAGTTAACGGTTTACCTTACTTGCTGCTAATATTTTTATTTGCTTATCTCATTAACCGCTTTTCTTCTCTACAAAAATATCATTCCCGAAGCTTTCTAACTGTTGATGAATTTAATATCGGTTTTCTAGAGATACTTTTCTTGTCCCAATCTTTTCTTCTCTTATCGCTAACAGATAGTAAGATGACCGCTATTTTTCAGCAACAGAGTTTGTTGATGAATTATCTTTCAGATAGCGGCTTTAAAATTTCTCAGGATTCGATTTTTAAGTTAATTGGTTTTATTATTTTACTCTTTTTCTTATTTTCGATTCCTAGCTTTTTAGCGGTAAAGGGTTTGATAGATATTTCGAGAAATAAAGGAAGCCTTTCAGTCGCAGTCTTAAGTAGCGCAGCTTTTTCTATTATCTTTAACTACACTATCCAAAATAGTATTCGAGCGGATGTTTCTGTGTTAGAACTTCATTTATTTACTGGGGCAAGTCTCTTTCAGATAGCAGTCTTTTTTGCACTATTTATTTTTATCTATCTTGCTTTTAATCAAATTTTTCTACCCACAATTATCATATTGGCGATAGGTGTTAGTTCAACAATTGCCAGCAGCTTGAAATTTCAATATCGACAAGAGCCAATTTTGCCAAGTGATATTAGTTGGCTAAAAGATCCGAAGCTCTTATTTGATTTTCTAGGTGGTAATTATGGAATCTATGCGATTGCTAGTGTGGTAGCTATTGGTCTTTTCTATTGGTTTTTCCGTAGGAAAATTTTACCTGGAAAAATAATCGCCATGGTAAAAATTCAACTTATTTCACTAGTTATTCCTATTGTTTTTTTCTTAGGTGTTTTACAGATATTCTCTTCGAAAGAGAATGGCAAAGTTGCCGATAATATTCCAGTTGTGTCCATTTTGAATAATTATCATGATTTGACTTGGTTTGGTAATACAGTTAATTCGCAAATGAAGTCGGTTTCTTTTGTTTGGTTTACTCAATTATCTGATAAGCCTATGATTCAGCCGGCGGGATATTCTAAAGAAAGAATTCAAGAATTGGAAAAGAAATATGGGGCACTAGCTGATTCTATCAATCAGGAACGTAAGCAGAAAATAGAAGAACAGACAGTCATTTATGTTCTTAGTGAGAGCTTTTCTGATCCAGCACGGATTTCTGGTGTATCTATGTCGCAAAATCCGATTCCAAATATTCAGAAAATCATGTCTAAGACTACCAGTGGGTTGATGCAATCAGATGGCTATGGTGGTGGAACTGCGAATATGGAATTCCAAACGCTGACCGGTTTACCGTTTTATAACCTATCACCCTCTGTCTCTGTCATTTATACAGAAGTTGTACCAAAGATGAACAAGCTTCCGGCAATCAGTGATTCCTATTCTTCTCAAAATCGTACAGTGATTCATTTAGCTTCACCAAGTAATTATTCCAGAAATATCATATACAAAGATCTGGGATATGATACCTTTATTCATTATGGAACTCAAGGATTACAGGGAGATCATATTGGTGGAAACTATAGTGATAGAACGACCTATAATCAAGTTCTAGACCGTCTCAAAACAGACCAAAGTCAATTTTTCTCAGTTATGACGATGCAAAATCACATGCCTTGGACGGAAGTTAATCCGATTTACATGTCTGCTAGTTACTCAGGTTTCACGGAGGCAGGAAATAAATCCTTATCCAGCTATGTAAGGATGCTCTACCACACAGACAATGCGACCAAGGAGTTTCTAGATAAGCTTTCTAAAATTGATAAAAAGATAACAGTAGTCTTTTATGGAGATCACTTGCCAGGTCTGTATCCTCAGTCAGCTTTTAAGGATCATCCTGAAAATCAATATTTGACAGATTACTTTATCTGGAGCAATTATGAGACACCTAAGTTGAACTATCCTTTAGTCAATTCTAGTGATTTTTCAGCCTTGCTACTTGAGCAGACCAATTCGAAAGTATCTCCTTACTACGCTTTATTGACGGAGGTTCTCCATAAAGCCAGTGTGGACAAGAAAGCACTGGATTCATCCGCTCAGGAAATTGCAGATGATTTGAAATTGATCGAGTATGATATGGTTGGTGGAAAAGGATATCTTTCGAAGGATTTCTTTGCTGTACCAGCAAAATAAAAAATAGAATAGGTTTACCAATTCTATTTTTTATTATTTTATGCTAAACTAGTAGTAAGGGGGGTGAAGATATGATAAAGATTTTTGGGAAAGTCCGCTATCATTGGCAACCAGAAATGTCGGTGTTGGTGATTTATTGGTCTTTGTCTGTCATTCCGATTTTTATAGGACTGGCCTTGATGTACGAAAGCTCCAGTGTTCCGACTCTTGTCCTCTTTTCATTCTTTTTATTCATGGTCTTACTGGCTATCGGTGTGCATAGATATTTCACGATTTATGATGACGGTATTTTGCGCATTATTACGGCAAATCCTTTCACGCCAATCAAGATTGATATTTCAACTATTGAGAAGCTAGAGGTAACAAAGACGTCTATCACCCTTCATTTTACAGGGAAGAGTCGTAGCAGGACCTTCTGTATGCGGAAGTGGCCAAAAAAATATTTTGTCAATGCCCTAGCTTTAAATGAGCATTTTAAAGGCGAAGTGGAATTAGTAGACAATCTGACTCTTCTAGACTATTTCGAGGTCTACTATGGTGACCAATCTAAGAAAAATTAGTCTTTTAGCAGAGCTCGGGTTGGACAGTTTTTAATAGCCTCGAGAATCTCAGGCTGACTCTCAACCTCTTTCTCTAAGAGCTGGTCGTCTTGATAAAATTTGACAATGCCATTATCGTGATAATCAAAAAGATCTGAGTAGGTCTGGCAGAGTCCGCAAGCAATGCAACGTTCGGGAATGAGTGTAACTTTCATACTCATATTGTAATAAGATTTTTAGAAAAACTCAAGGAGGAAGTCATGGAAAAAGAACCATGGGAAGCAGATGTATATGATAATGGAGCAGAGAAATTGAATCGCAGAAAGAAAAGTCAGGCGAGTAAAGTTGATCGCTGGCTGACCATATTAGCAGCTATTTTTCTAGTGATGGTCATTGCTATGGCACTCTTTTTCGCCTATCTATCTACTGGTGGAAGTGATAAAAAGACCGTTATGGATGGGTTTTATGGTACTTCTAATGCAGCTGCATCTTCAAGTAGCAGCGCGGAACAACCAGCTCCATCAGAACAACCAAGTGAATCAGAAGAAAAGCCAACTCAGTCTTCAGAAGGTACCTTGACTGTTCAGCCTGGTGAAGGAGAAGCTGCGATTGCAGCGCGTGCAGGTATCTCTATTGCAAAATTGGAGCAATTAAATCCGTCGCACATGTCTACTGGTTCTTGGTATGCCAACCCAGGTGATATTGTTAAGATTCAGTAGGAGCGGGTTATGAAACAGATTCAGATTGCGATTGATGGACCTGCGTCAAGTGGGAAATCCACTGTTGCAAAGATTATTGCCAAAGATTTTAATTATACCTATTTGGATACGGGTGCCATGTACCGTGCAGCCACTTACCTAGCTTTACAAAATCATTTGACTGAAAATTATGTAGATGAGATCGTAGCTTTGCTCGAGACTTATTCGATTAGTTTTGGTCGTTCTGAAAATGGTGAGCAGCTAGTGTTTGTAGGAGATGTTGATGTCACTCATCCGATTCGAGAAAATGAAGTAACCAATAATGCGTCGTGGGTATCAGCTATCCCGGAAGTGCGTGAAAAATTGGTTCATTTGCAGCAGTTGATTGCTGCACAAGGTGGTATCGTCATGGATGGACGTGATATTGGAACGGTCGTTTTGCCAGATGCAGAATTGAAGATTTTTCTAGTTGCTTCAGTTGAGGAAAGAGCAGAACGCCGCTACAAAGAAAATCTTGAAAAAGGGATTCCGGCTGATTTGGAAACTCTTAAAAAAGAAATAGCGGAGCGGGACTACAAGGACAGTCATCGTGAAGTATCACCTTTGAAACCAGCGGCTGACTCCATTCATTTTGATACGACAGGCATTGGAATCACAGAAGTTGTCAAATTTATTGAAGAAAAAGCAAAAAAAATTATTGACAAATAAAAAGAAACTTGATATGATAGTGGAGTTGAGAAAAGCAGAAGTGAGAACTTCTCGCCTTGCGACTAACGTTGTCTGGCTCTACAGGATTCAGTTTCAGTGATGAAATACTATCATGTAGTGCGGGTTTGCGTTAGCAGGTCCGCACTTGTTTTTCTCTAAAAATAAAAAAAGAGGTGAAAACCATAGCAAAACAAGACTTATTCATCAATGATGAAATTCGTGTGCGTGAAGTTCGGTTGATCGGTCTTGACGGCGAACAATTAGGTATTAAACCGCTTAGCGAAGCGCAATCTCTTGCGGATGAAGCAAATGTCGATTTAGTCCTGATTCAGCCACAAGCTAAACCACCTGTTGCGAAAATTATGGACTATGGTAAGTTCAAGTTTGAGTACCAGAAAAAGCAGAAAGAACAACGTAAAAAACAAAGCGTTGTTACTGTGAAAGAAGTACGTCTCAGTCCTACCATTGATAAGGGGGATTTTGATACAAAACTTCGTAACGCACGCAAGTTCCTTGAAAAAGGAAATAAAGTTAAGGTATCCATTCGCTTTAAAGGCCGGATGATTACCCACAAAGAAATCGGGGCTAAGGTCTTGGCAGACTTTGCTGAAGCAACTCAAGATGTTGCAATCATTGAGCAAAAGCCTAAGATGGATGGGCGTCAAATGTTCATGCAAATGGCACCGATTAGTGACAAAAAATAAACTGTCAAAAAGTTAGAAAAAGGAGATTTTATCATGCCAAAACAAAAAACACACCGCGCATCAGCTAAACGTTTCAAACGTACAGGTTCTGGTGGCTTGAAGCGTTTCCGTGCTTACACTTCTCACCGTTTCCACGGAAAAACTAAGAAACAACGTCGTCATCTTCGTAAAGCATCTATGGTGCATGCTGGAGATTTCAAACGTATCAAAGCAATGCTTACAGGTCTTAAATAAGAGATTTTGTAACAATTATCTAGGAAATATTGGAGGAAATAAAACATGGCACGTGTTAAAGGTGGCGTTGTATCACGCAAACGTCGTAAACGTATTTTAAAATTAGCTAAAGGTTACTATGGAGCAAAACACATCTTGTTCCGTACTGCAAAAGAGCAAGTAATGAACTCTTACTACTATGCATACCGTGACCGTCGTCAGAAAAAACGTGACTTCCGTAAATTGTGGATCACTCGTATCAATGCGGCAGCTCGTTTGAACGGACTTTCATACTCACAATTGATGCATGGTTTGAAATTGGCTGAGATCGAAGTGAACCGTAAAATGCTTGCTGACTTGGCTGTTAACGATGCAGCAGCTTTCACAGCTCTTGCAGATGCAGCTAAGGCTAAACTTGCTAAATAAGAATACAAAAAGTTGAAACATCGTTTCAACTTTTTTCTTGTCAGGATGACAATCGCCAAGTGTTTTAGTATAATATAGTGAGAATGAATGGAGGACTGAATGATGATGTCAAATCGGCTAGCTTGGGATGAATACTTTGCAGCACAGGCACTTTTGATTGCCAACCGTTCGACCTGTAAGCGCGCCAAGGTCGGAGTGGTCTTAGTCAAGGATAATAAGGTCATATCGACCGGCTACAATGGCTCTGTTTCAGGAACAGAGCACTGTATTGATCATGAATGTTTGGTCATCGACGGTCATTGCGTGCGAACCTTGCATGCAGAGGTCAATGCTATCTTGCAGGGAGCTGAGAGAGGCGTTTCTAAGGGATTTACGGCTTATGTGACTCATTTTCCCTGTTTAAACTGTACCAAGCAACTTCTTCAGGTCGGCTGTAAGCGGGTAGTCTACATCAACCAATATCGAATTGATGACTATGCTCAGTATCTCTACAAGGAGAAAGAGGTGGAATTGGTTCATCTGCCACTAGAAGATGTGAAAGAGGCCATTGCTCAGACGGAATTGGTATAGTTTGTTTGAAATGTTTAGCACTAATAATCCACTTGAGTAGAACAAATCTAAATGATAAAGTTATAGTTTTGAACTATAGCTTTTCTTTTGAAAATGATTCAGCATAATTCTAAAAATCATGATATAATGGAGAGGTTATATAGTCCCGATAAGATGGTAGGAAACTTCTATCAGTACTTTGTAACTCGCAAACAATGACGGCTCCAAAGTTACTCGTCATTCAACGGTTGCAGCTATGCAGCGGTCACCCTATGCGCCTTACTAGCTTCAGAAATAAAGGCATCGTTTTTATTTCTTTCGCGTCGTAACTCGTGTGCGAGATGATTTGCAATCATTTTGGAGTTTGTTTACTTGTTTAATATTTTTTAAGGGGGGACATTTCTATGTCAGAACGTAAACTTTTCACGTCTGAATCTGTATCGGAGGGACATCCCGATAAGATTGCAGACCAAATTTCCGATGCTATTTTGGATGCTATTTTAGCTCAGGATCCAGAGGCTCATGTGGCAGCTGAAACTGCTGTTTATACAGGCTCCGTTCATGTTTTTGGAGAAATTTCGACTACTGCCTATGTAGATATCAATCGGGTGGTTCGTGATACCATCGCAGAGATTGGCTACACCAATACAGAGTATGGCTTTTCTGCAGAGACAGTAGGCGTCCATCCATCTTTGGTGGAGCAGTCGCCAGATATTGCCCAAGGGGTCAATGAAGCATTTGAGGTTCGAGGAAATGCTCAAAAAGATCCGTTGGATTTGATTGGGGCTGGTGACCAAGGCCTTATGTTTGGTTTTGCGGTGGATGAAACACCAGAGCTCATGCCATTGCCTATTTCTCTCAGTCACAAACTGGTGCGTCGTTTGGCAGAACTGCGCAAATCAGGTGAATTGTCTTATCTGCGACCAGATGCCAAGTCTCAGGTTACGGTCGAATACGATGAAAATGATCGCCCAATTCGTGTAGATACGGTAGTTATTTCTACTCAGCATGATCCTGAAGTCAGCAATGAACAGATTCATCAGGATGTTATCCAAAAGGTGATTGCTCAGGTGATTCCAAGTGGATACTTGGATGGTCAGACCAAGGTCTTTATCAATCCTACTGGCCGCTTTGTTATCGGTGGCCCGCAAGGAGACTCTGGCTTGACAGGACGTAAGATTATTGTGGATACCTATGGTGGCTATTCTCGCCACGGCGGTGGTGCCTTCTCTGGTAAGGATGCAACCAAGGTCGATCGCTCTGCATCTTACGCGGCTCGTTATATCGCTAAAAATATCGTAGCTGCTGGTTTGGCTAAGAAAGTAGAAGTGCAGTTGGCCTATGCTATTGGGGTAGCTCAGCCTGTTTCAGTCCGCATTGATACTTTTGGAACCGGCGTAGTTTCTGAAAGCAGACTTCAGAACGCTGTCCGCCAACTCTTTGATTTGCGTCCAGCAGGTATTATCCAAATGTTGGATTTGAAACGACCAATCTATCGCCAAACAGCTGCTTATGGTCATATGGGTCGAACAGATATCGATCTTCCTTGGGAACGCACAGACAAGGTAGCTGCGCTCCAAGCGGCTTTGCAATAGAATAGTAGCCCTCGGTTTAAACTGAGGGCTTTTTTGTCTAGGAAAATGGATAAAACTATGATATAATAAAGAGTAATACCGTGAAAGAGCTAATTTTAAAACATGAAAAAAATTGTAATTAATGGTGGTCGCCCTTTAAAAGGAGAGGTGACTATTAATGGTGCCAAAAATAGTGTTGTGGCCCTTATCCCAGCTATTATTTTAGCTGATAATGTTGTTACTTTAGATGGTGTGCCGGCGATTTCGGATGTTGATAGCCTCATCGAAATCATGGAAATCATGGGAGCGACTATCAAACGGTCTGGAGATTGCCTAGAGGTTGATCCTAGAAATATCAAGAATATGCCGATGCCATCTGGTAAAATCAATAGTCTACGAGCGTCTTACTATTTCTATGGAAGTTTGCTAGGGCGTTTTGGAGAAGCGACAGTTGGGCTTCCTGGAGGCTGTGACCTTGGTCCTCGTCCGATTGATCTCCATCTCAAGGCTTTTGAAGCGATGGGCGCTCACATGACCATGGAAGGCAATTATATGAAATTGTCAACGGGTGGCAAACGCTTGGCTGGAGCTAGTATTTACATGGATACTGTTAGTGTAGGTGCCACAATTAATACGATGTTGGCAGCAGTCAAGGCTGAGGGGCGTACGGTGATTGAAAATGCGGCGCGTGAGCCAGAAATCATCGATGTAGCTACGCTACTTAACAATATGGGAGCTCATATTCGTGGGGCTGGGACTGATATTATCACGATTGAAGGTGTAGACAGCCTTCATGGAACGCGCCATCAGGTTATTCCAGATCGGATTGAGGCTGGGACCTATATTTCTTTGGCGGCAGCAATTGGACAAGGTGTCCAGATCAATAATGTCCTTTATGAACATTTGGAAAGTTTCATTGCGAAGCTAGAGGAAATGGGTGTGCGCATGACCATTTCAGAGGATAGCATCTTTGTAGAAGGGCAGAAGGATTTAAAAGCTATTAACATCAAGACTTCGCCTTATCCTGGCTTTGCTACGGATTTGCAGCAGCCGATCACTCCGCTCTTGCTGACAGCTCATGGCCATGGAAAAATCGTTGATACCATCTATGAGAAACGGGTTAACCATGTCGCTGAATTAGCAAAAATGACTGGTAAAATCTCAACCGCTAGCAATCAAATCGTCTATGAAGGACCAAATCAGCTGCAAGGTGCTTCTGTGAAAGCAACGGATTTGCGTGCAGGTGCAGCATTGGTGATTGCTGGTCTGATGGCACAAGGCCGAACAGAGATTACCAATATTGAATTTATTTTACGCGGTTATTCCAATATTATTGAAAAATTAAGAAGTCTGGGTGCTGACATCCAGCTCATCGAAGAATAAGCGTTCATCGCTTATTTTTTATAGAGGAAGCCTATGAATTTGTGGACACAGTTAGCAGCTTTTTCTTTTATTGAAACAGAGCATTCGTTTTTACGCCCGATTCTTTTTGGAGATGCAGAATCCCTTTATAAAATTGCTTCTAATCCGGATAATACCGAATTTATCTTTCCGACTGAAAGTAGCTTGCAGGAAAGTGAATATGTCATCGCCAATTATTTTATGAAAAATCCCTTGGGAATCTGGGCAATTTGTGATAAGGAAACGAATGAAATGATTGGTTCCATTAAATTTGAAAAAATGGACGAAATAAAAAAAGAAGCTGAACTAGGATATTTTTTGAGGAAAGACTACTGGGGACAGGGCTTGATGACCGAAGTTGTCCGCGAATTGATTTTTCTTTCCTTTACGAAATTCGACTTTAAGCGTCTAACAATCATCACGCATGAAGAGAATATTGCCAGTCAAAAAGTTGCACTGAAAGCTGGTTTTAAGCTCTTCCGCCAGTTTAAGGGGAGCGATCGCTACACGAGAAAGATGAGAGATTACACCGAATATCGCTACGAAAAAGGAGATTTCAATGAGTAAACACCAGGAAATTTTAGCTTATCTTGAAAATCTTCCAATTGGCAAGCGGGTCAGCGTTCGGAGTATTTCAAATTACTTGGGTGTCAGCGACGGAACAGCCTACCGAGCGATAAAGGAAGCTGAAAATAGAGGAATTGTCGAAACCAGACCCAGAAGTGGGACTGTCCGCGTGAAGTCGAAAAAAGTTGTTTTAGAGCATCTGACCTACAAGGAAATTGCGGATATTACTGGTTCAGAGGTGCTTGCCGGCGAAAAGGGACTGGAAAAAGAATTTAACAAGTTCTCCATCGGAGCTATGACCGAGCAAAATATCCTACGTTACTTAAACGAAGGCGGCCTACTTATTGTCGGGGATCGGACGCAGATTCAGATCTTGGCTCTTGAGAATGAGAATGCTGTGCTAGTAACGGGAGGATTTGAAGTTGACCCAGAGGTTTTAAAATTGGCCAATCGTATTGAAATTCCCGTACTAAGAACCAAGCACGATACCTATACCGTGGCGACCATGATTAACCGCGCCCTGTCCAATATCCAGATTAAAACTGATATTTTGACAGTAGAACAGGTTTATAGGGCTAGTCACGAATATGGTTTCTTGCATGATACAGATACAGTTCGTGACTATCTGGACTTGGTTCGTCGTAATCGCACCAGTCGTTTTCCAGTCGTCAATCAGCATCAAATGCTGGTTGGTGTCGTGACGATGCGGGATGCGGGAGATAAGTCTCCTTTGACTACCTTGGATAAGGTTATGACTCGCAAGATCTTCATGACTGGACTGTCGGCGAATATTGCCAATATCAGTCAGCGCATGATTGCAGAGGATTTTGAAATGATTCCGGTGGTACGTAGTAATCAGACTCTCCTTGGAGTGATTACACGTCGGGATATTATGGAAAAAATGAGCCGTTCTCAGATTTCTAGTCTACCGACTTTCAGTGAGCAGGTGGGCCAGAAGCTTCATCGCCAAGAGGATATTTTTTCTTTCACTGTCGAGCCTTTCATGCTGGAGCAAAATAGAGTCTTGGCTAATGGCGTCTTGACGGAAATTATCACTCGGATTACGCAGCAGTTGATGACGAGGAATAGCCAGAGCTTAATCGTTGATCAGATGATGATTCATTTCTTTCAGGCTGTTCAGATTGATGATGTCCTGCAGATTCGGCCACGGATTATTCATCAAACACGACGAACAGCAGTGATTGACTATGATATCTACTTAGATTCGCTATTCGTTGCCAAAGCAACGATTACTGTAAAAATTACTTAGTAAAGAGGTTAATAATGATTACTATAAAATCACAACGTGAAATTGATTTAATGGACAAGAGCGGAGATTTCTTAGCTTCTGTTCATATCGGCTTGAGAGATTTGATCAAGCCAGGTATTGACATGTGGGACATCGAAGAATATGTCCGCAAGCGCTGTAAAGAAGCTAATGCCTTGCCCCTTCAGATTGGCGTAGAGGGCAGCATCATGGATTATCCTTATGCGACTTGTTGTTCTCTCAATGATGAGGTGGCCCATGCCTTTCCTCGCCATCAAGAATTGGTAGAAGGCGATATCATCTGTGTGGACATGGTTGTTGGCTTGGTCGACAAGGCTGAATTGGATGTATCTAAGCTGGACTTTAACAACGTAGAGCAGATGAAGCAATATACAGAAAGCTTCCGTGGCGGTGTCGCAGATTCTTGCTGGGCTTATGCAGTGGGTCAGATTAGTCCAGAAGCGCAGCAACTCATGGATGTGACCAAGGAATGTCTCTACCGAGGAATTGCAGCTGCAAAAGTTGGCAATCGCATTGGAGATATTGGTGCAGCCATTCAAGAATACGCTGAAAGTCATGGATACGGAGTAGTTCGTGATTTGGTTGGTCACGGTGTTGGTCCAACCATGCATGAGGAGCCAATGGTGCCGCATTATGGCCGTGCGGGACGTGGCCTGCGTTTGCGGGAGGGAATGGTTCTGACCGTTGAGCCAATGATCAATACAGGTACTTGGGAAATTGACACAGACTTTGAGACCGGTTGGGCGCATAAAACCCTAGATGGCGGTCTTTCTTGCCAATATGAGCACCAATTTGTCATTACAAAAGATGGTCCTGTGATTCTAACCAGCCAGGGCGAAGAAGGAACTTATTAAGTATAGAGGGCTGGGCTTGTCCCAGTCTTTTTGAATAGGAGAGAGATGTGACAGGATTCATCAAAAAGATAAGAGAAAATGAATTTCTCAGAGCTTTTTTCCATTTTTATCAGGCGTCGGAGGCAGATATTACTAGTATTGCTGTGGCCTACTATTTTCTGATTTCGATTTTTCCCTTGCTATTGATTGCGGCAAATATTCTGCCCTATTTTCAAATCCAGCCAGATGAACTCTTGGTTGCGCTAAAAGACTTACTGCCAGAGTCATTGTATCTGACGATCGCCAAAGTTGTCCGCGATGTGCTGACCAAGCCATCGACAGGTTTGCTGAGTATTTCTATCCTGTCTGCCCTGTGGACTTTTTCCCAGAGTATGACTTTTCTGCAAAAGGCTTTTAACAAATGCTATGGTACGAAGCAAGGGCGGGGGCTTATCTGGGAGCGCATCTTTGCTTTTATCATGAGTCTAGGCTTGCAAGTCCTATTAGGCTTGTCGCTCGTTTTGACCATATTCGGTCGAATGCTGGTTGGGATTCTTTATAATTTCTGGCAGTTTGACCGTGGCCTCTACCAGCAGTTGCTGACCATGACAGAGCCTACGATTTATCTGATGCTCTTTCTTTCGCTGATTCTGCTTTATTTTTCTTTACCCAATGTGAAGATTCCTAAAATCCGCTATGTGCTACCGGGTGCGACCTTGGTTCTTGTTATCATTTATAGTCTCATGAACCTTTTTACTGTTTATATTGAAGCTTACCTGGATCGCTTTTTAGATGTGCGTTTTGTCGGCTCAGTGGTGGTTGTGATTATCATGTTTTGGTTTATCCTGATTGCCAAGGTGCTGATCATCGGGGCCGTTCTCAATGCAAGCATCCAAAGTCGTTTCGTATCGCACTTTGAAAGCCGTAGTGGTGAGCTTATTCTGAGATTTGATGACGAAGGACCAAAGGATAAGGATGCAGATGTCTAATAGGTAAGACATGAAACAAACAATTTTTAATGCCTCGTTAGAGGGAAGTATGAACTTAGTGACGGATCAGTATATCACAACTTCATTTGAGGATTTCAATGAAAAAGGTTATGAGGGAAAGCTTTTAGGATTTATCACAATGCAGTTTATCCTATTTCTGATCTTCCTTTTAAGTATTCGGCTTGAGTCTCTAAATTTTCAGTTTTTCTTTATGAAAGTAAGTCTCATAAATGGTGCTTTATTTGGATTAGGATTTGTAGGGTTTGTCGGCTATTTAATTGATCTAACCAAAATAAAAAATCAGTCAATACTATCCTACTATTACTATAAAAAATGGATTCATTTTGTGATCTTTCTTCTTTGTTTGCAGTGTATAGTAGTAGGTATAGCCGGAGCAGGAACGATAATTGGAGAGATTTTATCTGGCACATTATATACGGTTGCTTTTATTCTGTACTTTATTAGACTATTTCAAAATTTTCAGAAGAACACGTTCGAAATTTTGTATCAAAAGTCTACTTACTCAAATAGAGGAGCGGATTTTCTCGATCGTTTTGTTGTATTTGCAAAAAGGTACGGAGGGCTTATCCTATTCCTAATAGTTATTCTCCGTATCTTTTTTCCAAACTCGGATTTTATTCAGCAAAATGGTACCCTTCGTTCAATTTTTATAGCCATTAATCCAATATTATTTGCCCCCTTCCTTTATTTTCTGTATGCTTTAAGTGTGAACAATTTTCAAGGCTACTATCTCAAAAAATATTTGGAAGATTACCGCCAGTTATCTGACTACTCCATAGAAGACTGGTATGGGAAAGAATCGAAAAGATACAAAGAGTCGTTGGATCAGGAGGTTTAGTTCTTCATGGAAATTTTCAAAGATAAGTATTTTTAAATATTTTATTGCATTTGCAATAAAAATCTGCTATACTATCTTCAGAAGGAGGAGGTATGTCGATTTTACGTGAGATTGGAATTATTGCTCGGGCTTTGGATTCCATCGCTAATATTGAGTTTCGTGACATAGATTTGGCGCGGGGGCAGTATCTCTATCTGGTGCGGATTGCGGAGAATCCTGGAATCATTCAGGAGGAGCTGTCGGATTTGCTCAAGGTAGATCGCTCGACGGTGGCTCGTTCAGTCAAAAAGCTAGAAAGCAAGGGTTTACTGGAACAGCGGCCAGCTACCAATAACCGCAAGAACAAGGAATGGTTTGTTACCGAAAAGGGGGTGGCCCTCTATCCTCTTATCTTAGCGGAAAACGAATATTCGGAGCAGGTGGCGTTGGAAAAATTTTCAGAAACTGAGCGAAAAGAGTTAGAAAAGTTGCTGGTTCGCGTCCGAGAGAATATTACCAAGGATTGGGAGCTGGTCAAAAAAGGACAGAAAAGAAATTATTGAGGTAGAACATGAAAATTGCAGTTGAAAATGAATTTTGGGCTTTGTTTCCAGAAGCGCAGATTAGTGTCTTAGTGGTCAAGGGACTAGATAATAAAGTTGATGAAAGTAAGGATCCTTATTTCAAATCCCTGTTAGATAAGGGCGCAAAGCGAGCAGCAGACTTTATTCCAGATGAGAATTTCACTCAGAATGATGTTATTCAGGAGTGGCGGCAGGCTTTCAGCCAATTCAAGACCAAAAAAGGAGCGCGTTCCTCTATCGAAGCCCTGCTCAAGCGGGTCAGTCAGGGACGGGAATTCAACCCAATCAATCCCTTAGTAGATATTTATAATAGCGTTTCCCTCTCTTATGCTGTTCCTTGTGGCGGTGAGGATTTGGACAAGATTGTCGGCGACCTTTATCTGGGAAAGGCCAAGGGTGGTGAAGCGTTCTTTCCATTAGGAGCTGAGACTGATGCACCAGCTTTACCGGAAGAAATCATCTACTATGATGATGAGGGAGCGGTCTGCCGTTGCCTTAACTGGCGAGAAGCGCAGCGGACTATGTTGACAGAAGAGACCAAGGATGCTATCTTGGTTATCGAAGCCATCAATGGAGAGCAGGCGGCGCGTGCTCAAGCAGCTATGACTGAACTCCAGACTCTGATTGAGGATTATTTTGGTGTTAAGGGTGAAATCACCCATCTGACTCTTGATAATCCAAGCTTGGAAGTCTAAAAATAAAAACATCTGGATCAGAAATATCTGGTCCAGTTTTGTTTCTATAGGTGAAATAGCTGCTCTACTCTTATTCTGCCTTATTTTTAAAGACAAAAATCTTGCTGAAGACGTAGTTGAGAACGATAATCAGCACTTGAGCTATCAAGGTTTCAATGGTGTTGACCATCTTAATATCGTTGTGGACGAATTGACCAATAATCTGCGGGAAGCTAGTGACAAAGATAAAGGTTAGCAGCAAGTTCAAGGCCATAGTTGCCAGTCGGGCTGTGAAAAATTTGACCAATCGCACTGGCCAGCCTTGTCTTTTTTGCTTGAAAACGATGGTATCGTTGGTCACAAAGGCAAAGAGAATCCCTAGAATATCACCGATTATCGTAGCTAGTAGTTCGTTTCCTGTCAGTTCATAGCAGAGCATCCGACTGACAACGGATACGACAGTTGTTGCCACACCAAAGAAAAGATAGGACAGAACCTCATTGTCAAAGAATTTTTTGATTAAAGTTTTCATAAAGATAGTCTATCACATTTCTAGGATTTATGCTATACTAGTGAAGTTGTCGATTTTTGGGAGATAATTTTCCCGTCTGACGCAACCCTTGGCGCTTAACTTCTTTCGCCAAGCATATTACACGCGCTCATGCGCTAAAGGAGAAAACATGAAACAAGAAAACTTATCAGTCCGTGATTTGGTTCAGATTGCCATTGTTGCTGCTATTTATGTAGCCCTTACGATTACGCCCCCTTTAAATGCTATCAGCTATGGTGCTTACCAGTTCAGAATTTCTGAAATGATGAACTTTATGGTCTTTTATAATCGGAAATACATCATGGGAGTGACCATCGGCTGTATGATTGCCAATCTCTATAGCTTTGGAATTATTGACGTCTTTGTCGGCGGCTGGTCAACTTTAGTCTTCCTATCATTAGGTGTCTACCTCTTTAGTCGCTATAAGAATCAATACCTGATCAAAGATTTGCTTCGTTTGGATCATTTCTATTTTGCTATTTTCTTCTCAATTTCGATGGTGACGATTGCAGCAGAGTTGTATTTCTTACAGGGCTTGCCATTCTTCCTGACTTGGTTCACAACGGCTATTGGAGAATTTGCTTCCTTGATTGTTGGAGCTATCATTATTAACCAGATTGCGAAAAGGATTGATTTGACGAAATAAGGCAGCAGAGAGCGGAATTTCCGCTCTTTTTCTGTCTTCTTTTTTAGTGAGAATTCGGAACAAATAGAGGAAGATTTTGTGCATTGTGGTATAATGTCCACACTTTACTTAGCAGTCCTAATTTTATATATAGATTGAGTCTCAGATCGCTTTTTTAAATATCAGAAATACATATGACTTTGAATAACTCGCTTCAACTCATCATTTTATGGGTAATTTAAAAAATATATTTTGCAATGATTGTTTCATGCCTAATTAGGTAAATTAGCCATTCTTCGAGCGGTCGTATTTATATTTTCATTGTTTGAGGGAAGATCTTACCGTTTGCAAATTGATGGTTAAGTCGATATATTTTTCCTTCTCAAGTATTTTCCAAATCATTTAAACTTTTTAAAGATAAGAACCACTTTCTAATTAATCAAAGACTACTTCAAATTTTTCAACTCTTGATAACATGAGAAAACCTCCGTAAAATGATTCAATTTATCATAACAAAAAAATACCGAAAAACACCATATTATATTGGTATGCGTCTGGTGTTGGATGAAATTGACTTTCGAAAACATTAACTATATAATGTCTGTAAACAAGAAATAATGAGGTAACGATATGAATAAAACAGAATTACTGTTACAAAGACTAGATGATATTGGTCAGTCTCTAAAAGATTCTAGACAAGCACTAGCTTTGCTGGCACTTGGTTCTTGCGGAGCAGAAAGAGAACGATTGGATCAGTACTCAGATTTGGACTTCTTTGTTATTGTAAAAGATGGCTACAAGCATGCCTATATCCAGGACCTAACCTGGTTAAGTAAGCTAGAACCAATTGCATTTCACTACCAAAATACAGTGGATGGACATAAAGTTCTATTTGAAGATGATGTTTTTTGTGAATTTGCTGTCTTTGAAGCTCATGAACTAGTAAACATTCCCTTCGCTGAAGGCAAGATTATCTGGAAGGAGGTCGGTTTTGATGGAACAATCTGCCAACCACAAAGATTGCCATCAAAAGAAAATAGAGACCGTGAATGGCTGTTGGGAGAAATTTTATGCCATCTCTATATAGGACTAGGTCGCTATCAGAGAGGCGAAAAATTGGCTGCTTATGATTTCATCCAAAACAGATCCGTCAAGCTTTGGACCGAACTAATCAATTTGGAAAAAACTTCTAAATCTAATTTTATAGATATTTTTAACAGCAACAGGCGATTTGAAAAAGGTTATCCAAATGAGGCCAAACAATTACCCTACTTTTTGCAAGGTTACGAACGAATCTCTGAATCTGCTCAGGCACTCCTAGAATATCTTGATAAACACTATCCTCTTAACGCATTTATAAAAGAAAAAATTCGCAATTTATTATAATAGAGACTTTCCAAAAAATGACCTAAATTCCAAAAGTTAGTTATCTTTGTCAACTGTAGTGGATTAATGAAATTTTAAAATCTGTAGAGGATAATTGATGTCCTCTACTTTTTTATGTTCAGAGTGAGAAAGATTCATTTCTTAAAGTTGCCAAAGTTAAAAGATCCAAAGGTTAGTATTTGATTGGTTTAATCAGAGACTAAAAAGTACCTTTGAGGTTACTTTTTTAGTTGAGCTTAGCGTTTACTTTAGCTATTGGACTGCTGGGTGAGGTGTGTTATAATAGAAGTATGAAAGAAAGAATGTCAGAATTAGTCAAATTGCTTAACCGATACGCTCATGAGTATTATACGGCAGATAGGCCAAGTGTATCAGACAGCGAGTATGACAGACTCTATCGTGAGTTAGTGGAGTTAGAAGAAAAGTACCCAACTGATATCCTACCTGATAGCCCGACGCATCGGGTGGGTGGGAAGATTTTAGAAGGATTTGAAAAATATCCACACCAGTATCCTCTCTTTAGTTTGCAGGATGCTTTTTCACGTGAAGAATTACTAGCCTTTGACCAGCGGATTCGCAAGGAATTTCCTCAGGTTTCCTATATTTGTGAGCTCAAGATTGATGGACTTTCTATTTCCCTAACCTATGAAAAGGGAATCTTGGTAGCAGGGGCGACTCGGGGGGATGGCTCTGTTGGAGAAAACATCACTGAAAATCTCAAGCGGGTCAAGGATATTCCGCTGACTTTGAAAGAGCCGCTGGACATTACGGTTCGCGGAGAGTGCTACATGCCCAAGGCTTCCTTTGATGCGGTCAATCAGCTGCGGCAGGAGAACGGTGAGCCTGAGTTTGCCAATCCCCGCAATGCGGCAGCAGGAACCTTGCGCCAGTTGGATACAGCAGTTGTGGCCAAGCGCAATCTAGCAACCTTCCTCTACCAAGAAGCCAGTCCGACTCAGGCTGGCAGCCAGAAAGAAGTCTTAAACAAGCTAGCGTCTTTGGATTTCTCAGTCAATCCGATTCATTTTCTAGCAGCTTCGATTGATGCCGTTTGGGAGTTTATTGAAAAGATCGCTCAGGAGCGGGACAGTCTGCCTTATGAGATTGACGGTATTGTCATCAAGGTCAATGACTTGGCGGTGCAAGAAGAACTTGGCTTTACTGTCAAGGCACCCAAGTGGGCCATCGCCTATAAGTTTCCTGCTGAGGAAAAGGAAGCCCAGCTTCTGTCTGTTGACTGGACAGTCGGCCGGACGGGAGTTGTGACTCCAACGGCGAACTTGACGCCAGTTCAGCTATCGGGGACGACTGTTAGCCGAGCAACCTTGCACAATGTGGACTATATTGCAGAGAAGGATATTCGTCAGAAAGACACCGTTATCGTCTATAAAGCGGGGGATATTATTCCTGCTGTTTTGCGCGTGGTGGAGTCTAAGCGGGTCTCAGAAGAGGCTTTGGAAATACCAAGTCACTGTCCGAGCTGTGAGAGTGAGCTGGTGCACTTTGAAGATGAAGTAGCTCTGCGCTGTATCAACCCGCTCTGTCCAGCTCAGATCAAGGAGGGCTTGATCCACTTTGCCAGCCGGGATGCCATGAACATCACGGGTCTTGGTCCAGCAGTAGTCGAAAAGGTCTTTGATAAGGCCTTGGTCAAGGATGTGGCTGGAATTTATCGACTTTCTGTAGAAGATTTGCTGACCTTGGACGGCTTTAAGGAAAAATCAGCGAATAAATTGTATAATGCCATTCAAGCTTCTAAGGAAAACTCAGCAGAGAAATTGCTCTTTGGTCTGGGAATCCGTCACGTGGGAAGCAAGGCTAGTCGGATTTTGATGGAGAAATTCCACGATATGATCAAGTTGTCACAGGCCAGTCAAGAGGAAATTGCTTCTATTGACAGCTTGGGGACAGTTATCGCTCAGAGTCTGCATTCTTACTTTGAGCAGGAAGGCAGTCAGCTTCTGCTGCAAGAATTACAAGAAGCTGGCGTTAACCTAGACTATCTAGGGGAGAAAGTGGCAGCTGATGCCGCTCTCGCTGGCAAAACAGTCGTATTGACCGGAAAATTACAAAAATTAACACGGAATCAAGCTAAAGAAAAATTGCTGAGCTTGGGTGCAAATGTCGCTGGAAGTGTGTCTAAAAAGACAGATTTGGTGGTGGCAGGTAGCGATGCCGGCAGCAAATTGACCAAAGCTCAAGAACTTGGAATCGAGATTCGAGACGAGGACTGGCTAGATAGCTTGTGAGGCTGAGTATGGAAAATAAAATAAAAAAAGCAAGATTGATTTATAACCCAACTTCTGGGCAGGAAATTATCAAAAAAAACATTGCCGAAGTCTTGGATGTCTTGGAAGATGTTGGCTATGAGACCAGTGCCTACCAGACGACTCCAGAGCCTTTCTCTGCTCAGCGAGAAGCTGAAAGAGCAGCAAGAGCAGGTTTTGATTTGGTCATAGCAGCCGGTGGAGACGGTACTATCAATGAAGTAGTGAATGGGGTTGCGGGCTTAGATGTGCGCCCCAAGCTGGCTTTCATCCCAACCGGTACAACCAATGATTATGCGCGTGCCTTGAAAATTCCGATGGGAGATCCAGTAGCTGCAGCTCGGATTATCGAGAAAAATCAGACGATTCAGATGGATATCGGCCGGGCTTATGGCAGCAAATACTTTATCAACATTGCGGCGGCAGGTACGCTGACAGAGCTGACTTACAGTGTCCCTAGTGAAGTCAAGACCCGTCTAGGCTATCTGGCTTATGTAGCCGAAGGAGCCAAAATGCTGCCACGTTCCAAATCCCGTAAGGTACGGATTGAGCATGACCATGGTGTTTTTGAGGGCAAGATTTCGCTTGTCTTTGCAGCCTTGACTAATTCTATCGGAGGCTTTGAAAAACTAGCGCCAGATACCAAACTGGACGATGGAAATTTCACCTTGATTCTTGTAAAAACGGCCAAGTTGTTTGATATGCTTAGTCTCATCATACAGGCAATTAATGGTGGCCAACACGTGACGGATGCCAATGTTGAATATCTGAAAACCAGCAAATTGAAGCTAGAAGTATTGGATAAAAAAGCACCCTTTATGTTGAATCTGGACGGTGAGTACGGAGGAGATACACCAGTAGAATTGGAAGTTTTGCACAATCATCTGGAGTTTTTCGCCAATATAGATGAAATCGATGAGAGCGCTCTTTCCTTAGAAAAATTAGAATGAAGAGATAAATGAAAATGCTAGACTATAAAGTCATTGTCCATTACCATAATCCTAAGGGAGATTACTTTTCTTATGATTTGTGGCAGTGGCAGACGGATCAGTGGGGAAAAGAAGCACCTTTTTCTAAACTAGATTATTTTGGTATTCAGGGAGAACTATCTTTTGAAAGTTGGGAGCCTCTTAGTCAGACTCATGTGATTGTCAAGCGTTCAGACTGGTCCAGCCAATCTTGCGACTACCACATTGATTTATTGCCAGTACATTTGCCCACAGAGGTTTGGTTGATTGAAGGAGATCATCAGGTCTACTATTCCTTGCAAGCGGCGACGACGAGCCACCAATATTCGCGGCGACGTCCTCATAATTTCGATGTGGCTATTCGGTCGGATTATTTTGACGAATGCTGGGGCTACCAAGGTTGGCTTGGGCATCGTCTGCAGGGGCAAGTAAATGAGTTTAAAGTTTGGGCTCCGACAGCCAAAAAGGTTGAATTGGTAGTTTATAAAACTTCCGATAATCAAGCAGCCGTTTATAAAGAATTCCCTATGGAAAAGGGCGAAATTTATTCGCACGATCATGAAAAAAATACAATCGGAGTTTGGTCAGTAGAAGTGCCAGAAGATTTAGCTGGCAAGGCCTACCAGTATCATGTTCATTTTGAGAACCAGCATTTTTTGACGCGCGATCCTTATACAATCGCTACCAGTCCTGATGGCAAGCGCTCAGCTGTTGTTACTGAACAGGACAAGACTGTTGCTGGTTTTAAGGTATGTCAAGGCAAGGAGGCAACTTGGCGTTTAGATAACCCAAATCAAGAGGTCATCTATGAGATGCATATCCGAGATATTAGCAAATCGCCTAGTTCCGGTGTCGCAGAGCATTTGCGAGGGACTTTTTTAGGTGCTTGTCAACGTGGCACTAGAAATAGTCAGGGAGATCAGACTACTTTTGATTATATTCGCAATCTAGGTATCAATGTCGTGCAGCTCCAGCCGGTTTCTGATCGACACAAGGACTATGACGAAAATGGCCAAGTTACCTATAACTGGGGCTATGATCCACAGAACTACAATGCACCAGAAACCAGTTTTTCTTCTAATCCGGATGATCCAGGTCAGGCCATCCGAGATTTGAAAACCATGATTCAGGCTTACCACGATGCAGGGATTTCTGTGACCTTGGATGTGGTTTACAATCATATTTATTCGACCTTTGACTCAGCCTTTCAGTCAACAGTTCCCGATTATTACTACCGGATGAATCCCAACGGTTCTTTCCAAAATGGTACCGGAGTCGGCAGCGAGACGGCCAGTGAGCATGAAATGTTCCGCAAATTCATGATTGATTCCCTTCGCTACTGGGTAGAAGAATTCAATGTGGATGGCTTCCGTTTTGATTTGATGGGAATCCATGATGTCACCACCATGAACATCATCCGAGAAGAAATGGATAAAATTGATCCACGGATTTTGCTTTATGGTGAAGGTTGGGACATGGGAACAGGCCTGATGCCAGAGGACAAGGCTAAGAAGGACAATGCTTATCAACTGCCACGGATTGGCTTTTTCAATGATACTCAGCGCGATGCGATAAAGGGGGCTGAAGTCTACGGTGGTCTGAAAGCTGGTTATGTGAGCGGACAAGCGACTGAGGATATTATAGCAAAAGCCATTTTGGGCAGTAGTGAGTTAGGCTCCTATTTGACACCAAGCCAAGTTCTTAATTATGTGGAGGCGCATGATAATTTCAATCTGCATGACTTGCTGGTTGACTTGCACCCAGATGATGATGAGGTCACTCGGACCAAAAGAATTGAGCTGGCAACAGCTATGAACTTGCTCATGCAGGGAATGGCATTTATGGAATTGGGCCAAGAATTTTCCCGCACAAAATTAGTAGGAACAGGCGAAGAGGGCCAAGTCCTGCCTAGCGACCGTGACAGAGCAATGAATAGCTACAATGCTCCCGATGCTGTCAATCAAGTGAATTGGGAATTGATCAGCCAACATCAGGAGAGTATTGACTATATCAAGCAGATTATTCACTTAAAGACAAGTCAGAAGGAATTTTCTTATCAAACCTATGAAGAGATTTACAAACATGTCTTTGTAAGAGAAGCCTTTGCCGGTAGTGGTATCGTCATTTTTGAGATTAAAGATGAAAAACATTATGAAATCATTTTTAATGCAAGTGGCCTGCCCTATTATCTTGAGAATGCGGATCATCTACGTTTATTGGTCGGAAATAGTCGTCATAAGAGACCCTTCTATGTGGAGAATCTGACCGCTTCCGTTTTTGAAGTGATTGCATAGTATGAATAAAAATAAGAAAAGATTGAAGACAGGCTTTGTGGCTCACGTTTTCAATCTTTTTTGTGCTTCAAAAATAAAAACTCTCCCCAAAACATTTTCAATGTTTTAGGAAGAGTTGAGTAGCCTCATAGATTAGGGACTGGCACTTGAACTGGAGGAGCTAGAAGAACTGGAGGACTCTCCGCTAGTTCCCTCTTCGCTGCTAGTGCTAGAGTGAAATTGTTCTGGGTGAAGTACTCGATAACTTGGTGAATTAAAGAGATCCACAGAAGATACACCGCCACGTTTTGAATAAAGGCTAGTCGATTGATCACCTTTTTCTTTCTCAATAGACTTGAGGGCTTTCAAAGAGTTGATGTAGTTGTAATCATCAGGATTGACTTTTCCTAGGTTATTGCCCGTATAAAAGCGGAATAGGTCCCCTGTCTGAATAGCATCGCTCATTTTCAGCTGTGTATTTGCGGCTGTTCGGATAGCTTCTAGTTCAGCCGTTGTTGACTCGTCTGGCAGAGTGATCTCCTCACCAGTTTGTGTGTTGTAAATGCGGCCACTATAACTTGTGTATTTTGGTGTTACAAAGTTATTGGTTGAGCGGAAGGCCACGATTTGCTGGTGCTGAGGTGAGAGGAGGTCTTGCCCGACTTGAAGGTAATTTTTAGAGTCAATCCCCAATAAATGCTCCAAGGTTGGCAGTATATCGATTTGTCCGCCAAAGGTATCGATAATTTTTCCCTTTTCCATTCCAGGTATCACGACCATGTATGGTACTCTCTGCAACATGGCGTTGTCGTAACTAGACCAAGTCTCAGAATTTTTATTGATCAAAGGTGCCAAAGCTGGATTACGAGAATTAGAAATTCCATAGTGGTCTCCGTAGAGGACGATGATTGAATTTTCATAGAGTCCAGCTTCTTTTAGGTAGTCAAAGAAAGCTTTGACAGCGGAGTCGAGGTAGTTTGCTGTTGCAAAATAGCCATTGATGGTTTCGTCTTTGGTATCTGCCAGTGGGAAACCAATCTCATCGCCAATCAGACTGGTCGTATAAGGATAGTGATTGGAGACAGTGATGTATTTGGCATAGAAAGGCTGTTGCAAATGTTCCAGATATTTGATGGAATCTTTGAACATAATCTTATCGTTCAAGCCATACTGGAAGGAGTTGGTCTCGTCTTGCTTGGTAAAGTAAGACGCATCGAAGAAATAATTATAGCCCCATTGCTTGTAGGCAGTGTTACGGTTCCAGAAGCTACCTGTATTTCCATGGAAAACAGCAGATGTATAATCTCCGTTTTTTGATAGGATAAAAGGTGCTGCCTGTTGGGTATTGGTACCGCCGTAGTTTACCATGAAGGAGCCTTGGTTGAGACCAAAGAGACCTGTTTCAATCATGGTTTCCGCATCGGAAGTCTTTCCAGCTTTAACCTGATTAAAGATATTTGAAAAAGCTAAAGTTGAGTTGGAGTGGTAAAGGGAGTTGAGGAAAGGCGTAACTTCATATTCCTTGCCCTCCATCTGCAGTTTATAATCAATCAGAAACTGCTGGAAACTCTCTAGATGGACATAGATAACATTGCGGCCTTTGGCAATACCATAGTATTCAGAGTTTGGCTCAGCATAGTGGGATTGGATATATTGTTGAACGGGCTCTAGATCCTTGGCAGAGGCTTTGGAACGCTCTTTATTAGCAGCATAGGTTTGATTAGCACTGTAGCCGAGAAAGGCAGGAAGACCAAGGGCGCGAACGACATAGTAATTTGAAAATCCGCGTGTCAGGAGCTCAGGACGATCAATTTCTGCCAGGAAAAGATTGGCCGAAAAGAGCATCGCTGATAGGGATGTTACGGCAAAACTGGCGCGGAAATTAAACCTACGATGATCCAAGCGGATATACTTTTTATAAAAAAGCCAGCCTAGAATCGGGAAATCAATGATATAGATAGCATCCCAAGGGCGGAAGAGCTCCATGGCTGCTGCCCCGAGACCTGCAGACACCTTGCTAGAGGCCAACATGGTATTGACTGTCACAAAGTCGGTAAACTCACGGTAGTAGATGGAGTTTGAGACCAACCAGACAAAGAGCATGATGTAGATAGCTGTGCTGACACAATAAAAAAGCTTAGTCGGCTTGATATAAAGAGCGAGTCCAATCAGTAAAAGTCCAATTGGGAAAGGGTTAATCAGAGCCAGAAAAATTTGATAGGCTCCTTGAATATCTAAATTAAAATCAACGGTATAAGCCCACATGGTTTTTAACCAATAAATCGTGAGCAAGCTCAAGACGAAACCGAGCCTTGTACTCATAAAATTGAGTAAATTCTTGGTTATTTTTTTCACAGAAAGATACTTCCTTGTCTTATTTCCTAAAAATTCTCTTCTTCTAAGTATATCACAATTTTTCAAGTTGAGGAAAAATTGAGGTGATTTAGTGTTTAGTTTATTTTATTTGTAAGGTAATTTAATAAGGGCAATTATTTCCTAGCTTCAAGATTATTCGCAAAAATATCTAAAATTAAACAGGCTTTGTTTCAATATTAATGATGGAAAGTGGGAATAGGGAAGCTTACTTGAAAGTCCGCCTGATAAAATAAATATTTAATATATAAAATGTTGAAAATTTCTTCTACTAAAACAAGATTATGTGAAAATAATAAATATGCTTTGAGAATTTTCACAATATTTGGTATAATAATGCTTATGAAGAAACTTACTGTTAATAAACAGACAGAGGAAAAGTTGAGAAAAGGAATTTTAGTTCTAGATAAGAATGATTTTCCAACTCTTTCATTCACCGATCAATGTGTGGAATTGCATAGTCAGCAGGGGAAGTTCTTGGGAACGGCTTATCTCTCCTTACAAAATAAGGGACTTGGCTGGCTGATTTCCTATGCTAAGGTAGAGCTGAACTCAGCTTTCTTTCAGCATTTGTTTGAAAAAGCTAAAGACAAGCGTTTCTATTACCGTCATGCGGAGGATACGACAGCCTATCGCTTGTTTAACCAAGAAGGTGACGGTTTTGGCGGTTTTACGGTTGATATCTATGAGAAATATGCCGTTTTCTCTTGGTACAATTCCTTTGTTTTTTCAATCAAGGACCAGATAGTGGCTGCTTTCCAGCAGGTCTTTCCTGAGGTCGCTGGAGCTTACGAGAAGATTCGCTTCAAGGGCTTGGACTATGAGTCTGCCCATCTCTACGGAGCAGAAGCGCCAGCCTATTTTACGGTTTTGGAGAATGGCGTTCGCTATCAAGTCTTCATGAATGATGGCCTGATGACTGGGATTTTTCTGGACCAGCACGAGGTGCGGGGGAGTCTGGTTGACGGCTTAGCTAGCGGAAAAAGTCTGCTCAATATGTTCTCCTACACAGCAGCATTTTCGGTGGCAGCTGCCATGGGCGGTGCCAGTCAAACAACTTCGGTGGATTTGGCCAAACGTAGCCGCGAGCTTTCCCAAGCGCACTTTGAAGCCAATAGTTTGGATTTAGAGCCGCATCGTTTTGTGGTCATGGATGTTTTTGATTATTTCAAATACGCCAAGCGTCATGAATTAAAGTATGATGTGATTGTCCTAGATCCGCCGAGCTTTGCTCGCAATAAGAAACAGACTTTCTCTGTTGCGAAAGATTATCATCGTTTGGTGGCTCAGGCCTTGGAAATCTTGAGTCCGAATGGAATATTGATTCTTTCGACCAACGCAGCTAATGTTTCTAAAAGTAAGTTTAAAAAAGAAATTGAAAAAGGATTTGCAGGAGTTCCTCATCGCTATCTGGCGGAATATGGTCTACCAGCAGACTTTGTATACAATAAGAAAGATGAGAATAGTAACTACCTCAAGGTATTTACAATTAAGGTGGACAAATGAAATTAGTCGTTTCAATCATGCCCAGAAGTTTAGAAGAGGCTAAAGCAATTGATGTGAGTCGTTATGATGATGCTGACATTATCGAATGGCGCGCGGACTTTTTGCCGAAAGAGAGCATTCTCAACGTTGCTCCTGCTATTTTCGAGAAATTTGCTGGTCGTGAATTACTCTTCACACTGCGAAGTTGCGCAGAAGGTGGCGAAATTGATCTGTCAGATGATGAATATGTTGCTCTTATCAAAGAAGTAGCCAATTTTTATTCGCCAGACTATGTTGATTTTGAATACTATTCGCATAAAGATAAATTTGAAGAAATGCTCGAGTTTCCAAATTTAGTTCTCAGTTATCATAATTTTGAGGAAACGCCTGAAAATATGATGGAAATTTTGTCAGAATTGACAAGTTTGGCACCAAAAGTGGTCAAAGTTTCTGTCATGGCGCATAATGAGCAGGATGTCTTGGATCTGATGAACTACACTCGTGGATTTAAGATTTTGAATCCTGAGCAAGAGTATGTGACGATTTCTATGGGAAAAGTCGGAAAGATTTCTCGCTTAGCTGCAGATTTGACAGGTTCCAGCTGGTCTTTTGCCAGCGTTGAACAGCCGAGTGCACCAGGTCAGGTTTCCCTCGCAAACATGAAGGTTGTTCGGGAGATTTTAAATGAAAATTGATGGCCATACTCGTCTAGCTGCAGTGGTTGCTAAGCCGATTAAACATAGCATTTCACCATTTATTCATAATACTGCCTTTGAGAAGACTGCTGTCAATGGTGTCTACCTTGCTTTGGAAATTGAAGCAGAGGATTTAGAAGCGACCGTTGCTAATATCCGAAGGTATAATATGTTTGGGATAAATTTGTCAATGCCCTACAAGCAGGAAGTCATCCAATATCTTGATGAATTGGCTCCCAGTGCACGTCTTATCGGGGCTGTGAATACAGTGGTGAATAAAAATGGTACATTGATAGGATATAATACGGATGGCAAGGGATTTTTTAAGAGCTTGCCGTCTTTTGCTATTCAGGGCAAAAAAATGACCATTTTAGGTGCTGGAGGAGCCGCGACAGCTATTATCGCTCAAGCTGCTTTGGATCAGGCGGAAGAAATCTTTGTCTTTACTCGGCAGACTTCCTATGATAAGACTGTCAGCAAGATGACAGTTATCAGCCGCCAGACTAAGAGTAGGATTCATGTATTGAACTTAGAAGACTTGGCTATCTTGCAGGATAAAATCAACCAGTCAGACCTTCTGGTCAATGGAACAAGTGTGGGTATGGATGGCAAGACTTTGCCATTAGCAGAAAGTGTTCAGCTGCCGAGCCAGATTTTAGTTGCGGATGTGATTTATAAACCTTTTGAAACACCTTTTTTAAAGTGGGCTCGAAGTCAGAAGGTAGTGGCAGTGAATGGTCTGGGGATGTTGCTTTATCAGGCAGCAGAAGCTTTTGAGCTTTGGACAGGACAACCCATGCCTTGTCAGGAAATTTGGCAGCAGCTAGAAGCTCTGTATAAATAGTCACTCGTACTCAGCTGCTCTATGGTGGAGCAGGAAAAATAAGGAGGCACTTATGAAATTGAATGTAAATCTCCCCCACCATCCCTATGACATTGTAATTGAAAAGGGGACTTTATCTCAGGCTGGAAAGTGGCTGCGTCAGCTTTGGCAGCCTCAGAAGGTGGTCATCATCACGGATAATCGAGTCGCTCGACTCTATGCGGAAAAGGTCAAGCTGAGCATAGAAGCAGCTGGGTTTGAGGTCTATGTTTTTGACTTTTTAGAGGGTGAAGCCAGCAAGAACTTAAAGACGGTCAACAAAGCTTATGAATTCCTGGTCAAGGTTGGCCTGACCCGCAGTGACGGCATTGTAGCCTTGGGTGGTGGAGTCGTCGGTGATTTGGCGGGCTTTGTTGCTTCGACCTATATGCGGGGCATTCATTTCGTGCAGATTCCGACCAGTCTGACAGCCCAAGTGGACTCCTCTATCGGTGGTAAGACAGGTGTCAATACGCCTTGGGCCAAGAATATGGTCGGGACTTTCACCCAGCCTGACGGGGTTCTGATCGACCCAGAAGTCTTGCAGACCTTGGGCCAGCGGGAACTGATCGAAGGCATGGGCGAGGTGGTCAAGTACGGCTTGATTGAGGATAAGGAACTCTGGGACGAGCTTTCAGAAATGGATGGCAGCCCAGAGTCGATTTTGGAGCATGCGGAGAGTATCATCTACCATTCCTGCGATGTCAAGTGTAAGATTGTGGTCGAGGACGAGCTGGATAATGGCGTCCGCCTCTATCTGAATTTCGGCCATACCATTGGGCACGCTATTGAAGCGACCGCGGGCTATGGCAAAGTCATGCACGGTGAAGCTGTGGCGATTGGCATGGTACAGGTTTCCCGCGTCGCTGAGAAGAAAGGCCTTATGCCAGCCGGAATTACAGAAGACATCATCCGTATGTGTCAGAAGTTTGGCTTGCCGGTAGATTACCAGCCTTGGGATGAGAATGCACTCTATCAGGCCCTGACCCATGATAAGAAAGCTAGAGGCAACTCTATCAAACTAGTACTGGTGCCTGAGCTGGGTTCGGCTAGCATTCACCAGATTCCGCTGGAAGAGATGAAAGAATTTCTGAAGAAATAAGTGCCAGATGGAGTTTAATACGATTGGACAGTTTAGATAAAAATAGACGGAATGTCCAGTTTTTCCATCTCAGAATAGGAGAAAATGTATGAGATACTTAACAGCAGGAGAATCCCACGGACCACGTTTGACAGCTATTATTGAGGGGGTGCCGGCTGGTCTTCCTTTGACCGCTGACTATATCAATGCCGAGCTCAAGCGCCGTCAGGGTGGATACGGCCGCGGTGCCCGTATGAAGATTGAAAGCGACCAAGTTGAGATTACGTCTGGTGTTCGGCATGGATTGACCATGGGCGGTCCGATTACCCTCAATGTCACGAATCTGGACCATCAGAAATGGCTGGAGATTATGAGTGCGGTAGATGTGGATGAAAAGAAAAAAGGGCTACGCAAGATTACCAAACCACGCCCTGGCCATGCTGACTTAGTTGGCGGCATGAAATATCGCTTTGACGATTTGCGAAATTCTCTGGAGCGCTCTTCTGCCCGCGAAACGACCATGCGTGTAGCAGTCGGAGCAGTAGCCAAGCGTTTGCTGGAAGAAATCGGTGTAGAGGTAGCCAGCCATATCGTAACCTTTGGCGGCATTGATATTGATGTGCCGGCCGATCTAACTGTAGCAGAGATCAAAGAAAGAGCTGCCCAGTCAGAGGTTTCCATTGTCAATCCCGAGCGCGAAGAAGAAATCAAGGCCTACATTGATCAGATTAAGAAAGACGGGGATACCATCGGTGGTGTCATTGAGATTGTCGTTGGCGGTGTGCCGGTCGGTCTGGGTTCCTATGTCCAATGGGACAAGAAGCTGGATGCCAAGATTGCTCAAGGAGTCGTGTCTATCAATGCTTTCAAGGGAGTTGAGTTTGGTGTGGGCTTTGAAGCCGGCCGTCTCAAGGGCAGTCAAGTCATGGATGAAATCCTCTGGTCTGAGGAAGATGGCTTCACTCGCAGGACTAATAATCTAGGTGGCTTTGAGGGTGGTATGACCAATGGTCAGCCAATTGTGGTGCGAGGTGTTATGAAGCCTATTCCTACCCTTTACAAGCCACTGATGAGCGTGGATATTGAGACCCACGAGCCTTATAAGGCGACAGTGGAGCGGAGCGATCCAACGGCTCTGCCAGCGGCGGGTGTTGTCATGGAAAGCGTGGTGGCAACAACTTTAGCCACTGAAGTTCTGGAGAAGTTCTCTTCGGACAATCTGGAAGAACTGAAGGATGCGGTAGCCCGCCATCGGGAATTTGTCAAGAACTTTTAGATGTAAGGAGAGGGCATGGAGAGAAAAACGGTCTATATCGCTGGTCTGGGACTGATTGGAGCATCTTTGGCTTTGGGCATCAGGCGAGCTCATCCTGAGATAGAGATTCTTGGTTATAATCGAAGTGAAGAATCGCGTGGAGTTGCATTAGAGCGGGGAATGGTAGACCGGGTAACGGATGATTTTGCCGCCTTTGCTCCATTGGCTGATGTGATTATTTTGGCTGTGCCCATCAAGCAGACCATAGCATTTATCAAGGATCTAGCGGAGCTGGACCTGAAGGAAAATGCCATCATCTCAGATGCTGGATCAACCAAGGCTGAGATTGTGGCAGCAGCAGAAAAGTATCTGCAGAATAAGCCCGTCCGCTTTGTCGGCGCTCATCCTATGGCCGGAAGTCACAAGACTGGAGCCAAGGCTGCTCATGTCACTCTCTTTGAAAATGCCTATTATATCTTCACGCCCTCTAGCCTGACCAAGTCTGGTACGCTTGAGGAAATGAAAGATTTGCTGAGTGGTCTTCATGCCCGCTTTATTCAGGTAGATGCAGCCGAGCACGACCGAGTGACCAGTCAAATCAGTCATTTTCCGCATATCCTAGCCTCCAGCCTTATGGAGCAAGCGGCAGCTTATATCCAAGAGCATGAGCTGACCCAGTCTTTTGCAGCCGGTGGTTTTTGAGATATGACGCGGATTGCGGAGAGCGAGCCAGGGATGTGGACCTCTATCCTCTTAACAAATCCCGAAGCCATTTTGGAGCGGCTGGAAGATTTTAAAACCCAGTTAGACAAGGTGGCCGCAGCGATTGAGGCTAAGGACGAGACAGCTATCTGGGAATTTTTCGACCGAGGACGGCAAATCCGCAAGCAAATGGAAATTCATAAGCGAGCGGGTGTGGACAGTTTTTACGACCTCTTTATTGAGGTGCCCGACGAAGAAGATGCAATTTTGGGCATTCTGGAGCTCCTGCGCGGAATTTCGGTCGTCAATATTCGAATCAACGAGGAAAACCGTGAAGATATCAACGGTATTCTGCAAATTACCTTTAAAAATCGTCAGGATTTGAAAAAATCTGCTAAAATAGTAAGAGAAAATACGGATTACCTAGTGTCCGTAGACTAATATAGAATGGAGAACTCTATGTCAAATATTTATGATTTAGCCAATGAACTCAGTCGAGGACTTCGCGAAATGCCAGAGTACAAAGCTGTGGTAGAAAGCAAGCAGGCTATCAATGCGGATAGTGAAGCCAAGGCTATTTTTGATGACTATCTAGCTTTCCAGAAAGAGCTGCAGCAACTGGCTCAAACAGGTCAAATGCCGACTCCAGACATTCAAGAAAAGATGCAGAGTTTTGGAGATAAAATCCAAGGCAATGATTTATTATCAGCTTTCTTTAACAAGCAACAACAGCTCTCTATTTACTTGTCTGATATTGAACGGATTATTTTTGAACCAATTCAGGAACTATTCTAATAGAAGAAGTTATAAAATTAGATGAAACCAAGAAGCCATATCGGGCCTTCTTGGTTTTTCTATGCTTTAGAAAGGCTATTCAGGCTGAAAATGAGTATTTTTAATTCAAGAAAGAGGAAGAAAACTTAGGTGTTTTTTATAAAATCAGATTATAGCAACAATTAAAATATATTGGCCTTGCTTTCTATTTACTATTGCCGTAAAGGCTGATATACTAATCAAAAAACGCTTACACTCTGATTTTTGAAAGGAACTGGTATGACTTTAGAAACAAGAAAGATTGCTATTCAAGATACATATGGCGACCGATTTCAACATTGCTGGGGCTGTGGCCCTAAGAATGAGCTAGGCTTACATTTAAAGACTTATCCTAGCTTGGATGGGAAGGAATGTATCACTAGAATAAGACCAGAATCTCACTATACTGGTGGTGTGCCGGCCAATCTTTTTGGTGGCATGATTGCTATGATTTTTGATTGCCATGGAACGGCTTCAGCAGCTTGGTTTGCCCATCAAGAAAAAGGCTTGGGCTTGACCCAAGATACAGTCATTGGACGCTTTATCACAGCCCGCTTAGAAGTTGATTACCAGAGCCCGACCCCCATTGACCAGGAAATCATCGTCACTTCGCGGCTTGAGGAGTTGGGGGCAAGGAAAGCTATTATCGTGATGGAGATGTCAGTAGCAGGACAGTCAAGAGCCAAGGCTAGAATGGTAGCAGTTGCAGTAAAAGATCATATGTAGTCAAATTCCCTTGGTGCCTTATATCAAGGGAATTTTAGCATCTTTGGAGTAATTTTATCTTGATTTTTGCAATTAGGACATTATTTTGGTATAATAGTTACTTGTCTTGGGGTCGTTACGGATTCGACAGGCATTATGCGGCACATTTTGCGACTCATCTAGCGGATGTAAAACGCCAGTTAAATATAACTGCAAAAAATAACAATTCTTACGCTTTAGCTGCCTAAAAACCAGCTAGCGTGACCTGATTCGGATTGCTTGTGTCTGATGACCGGTCTTATTATGAGCAAGCTACGGTAAAATCAAGTCTAGGGATTTTACAAGAGATTGATAGACTCGCTTAGCTTGGGCTTGAGCCATGTGTCAAAGCTGAGTTAAATAAAGACATGGCCTATGGTCGTAGACAAATGTGTTAGCAGGTGTTTGGACGTGGGTTCGACTCCCACCGGCTCCATAGGGATATGTAAATGAGGTTTTTGATGATATGAGTTTTTTTGGAAAAATCTTAGGGAAGAGTCAAGATAGTCATCTACCCATTGAGGAAGTTTCTGTTGATTTAGAAAATCTTCCGAATGAATGGGGCTCTTTTTCGACCCTTATTGATGACCGAATGGCTAGTATTCGTCTAAATTTAGCGTTGAATTCTATCGCTCCCTATTCATCCTATACTTATGCACTACGGTTGAGAATTGCCATTTTGAATGTTGATCCAGAGACAGGGTTTCCAGATTATGACGAATTTTCTAATTTGAACCTTATTGAAGATCGTCTTTCAGAAGCGATGAAGCGCATTGCGGCTATCTATGTCGGAGTAGTCATCACAGATGGTCATATAGAATTTTATTACTATTTGAAAGATAGAGAGCGACACATGCCGATTATTGCTCAGGTAATGGAGCAGTTTTCAAAATATCAATATAGTTCAGCTACCTTGGTGGATCCTGAATGGAAACAATATTTTGACTTCTTGTATCCAAATGAATATGAGTACCAATCTATTTTAAACCAGCGTATCTGGTATCGCCTAGAAAAAGAAGGGGACGATCATAGTCAACTACGGGAAATCAGGCATCAGTTTAGTTTTGAGACTTACGATGATCGTGTTTCCTTTATGGGGGATGCCTCTGCTCTTGATTATGATATTTCTTCTAGTGGAAAAGAAGAAGGCGATCCTCGACCTTACAAATTGGAAATATCACGATTAGCTACTACTGAGCTCCATAGTATTAATCAACAGGTTTGGGAATTAATAGAAATTTCGAAAAAATATAACGGAAAGTATAGCGGCTGGAGCTGCAATGTGGTATAATGGATAAAGTTTTGAGAAAGCAAGTCTTTCTCTTGTATGGAAGATTACTCAAGAGGCTTAAGAGGCTGTGTTGGAAACGCAGTAGGCGTGTAAAAGCGTGCGTGGGTTCGAATCCCATGTCTTCCGTTGTATTTCAAGAAGCGCCTAAAGGCGTTTTTTTGATAGCAGGACGAAGAACGATAATCACTTTGTTTAATGCTAGACCCGCAGAATATAGAAGTAAGGATAGTATGCAAGCAATCAGATGGATTCGTTTCCATCTTTTTTATTTGAGAAAAACCTTGAAATTTTTCTGAAAAGGAGTAAACTGTACATAGAAAGTTTCGGAGGTTCTGCATGAAGTTATATGTCCAGTTGATGATTATTTTCTCGATTTCCATCATTGGAGAGGGGATATCAAGTGTCTTCCATCTTCCCATTCCAGGTAGTATTATCGGCTTAATCTTGCTATTTCTTGCTTTGCAGTTTAAGTTATTGAGGCTCCGCCATGTCAGTATGGTCGGTAACTTTCTGTTAGCCAATATGACCATTCTTTTTCTGCCGCCAGCGGTTGGTATTATGGATAAATTTCACGTGATTGCTCCTTATCTGCTACCGATTGTCTTGATTATTCTTGGTGCCATTGTTTTAAATGTGATCGTCATTGCCCTTGTCGTACAATTCATCAAGCAGCATTTTGAAGGCGATTATGAGGAAGGAGGGATGGATCATGTCTAATCTATGGAGTAACCCGCTATTTGGACTCGCCTTGTCCATTTTGGCCTACCTCATTGGGATGCTGATTTTCCGTAGATTTCCACATCCTTTGACAACGCCTCTCCTTTTAGCAGCGATTTTGGTCATTGCTTTTTTGAAATTAACAGGAATTTCTTATAAGGACTACTATGTCGGTGGGGCTTACTTGAACAATTTAATCGTACCGTCTACGGTTGCTTTAGGAATTCCGCTTTATAAGACCTTCCACTTGATGAAACACCACGCTCGCAGTATCCTGCTAGGAACCTTTGTGGCTGTGGTGGTCAATACGACTTTCACGGCTCTGCTGGCAAAATTCTTTGGGATGGACTTCTTTTTAGCGATTTCCCTATTCCCAAAATCTGTCACAACAGCGATGGCGGTAGGAATTACTGATAAAATGCAGGGCTTGACAACTGTTACCTTGGTGGTTGTTGTGGCGACAGGTATTTTGACAAGTGTCATGGGACCGACTATTCTTAAACTGCTGAAAATTAAGGATCCAGTAGCAGTTGGCTTGGCCTTAGGTGGCACGGGGCATGCAGTTGGTACCGGAACGGCTTTCAAATATGGACATGTTGCTGGAGCCATGGCAGGTCTTGCAATCGGAGTGACAGGGATCATGTATGTAATTGTCAGTCCAATCGTCGCAGCCATTATCTTAAAATAAAAAAACATGAAGCAGTATTTCTCGGAAATCATGCTTCATGTTTTTATTTTATCTTAGTTGATAGCTGCTAGGAGGGCATCTGCTTGGGCAGAAAGCTCAGCAAGCTTGTCTTCTGAAAGGACTAATTGGCCAGTTCCCCAAGCTTCTGGATTGATACCGACACCAGTAAATTGATCAACCACATTCATACGAATGAATGGAAGGAGGCTACGGTAGTGCTTGAAGACCTCATCAGGTGAAGTGCCGTTAGCAACAGATGAAACAGTTACCACTTTGGCATTGAGGGCAGAAGGGCCACTTGGATCTGACAAATCAAGTGCGCGTGAAGTCCAGTCGAGCAAGTTTTTCACCACGCCTGGGATCGCCCAGTTGTAGACAGGTGAGAAGATCCAGATAGCATCAGCTGCAAGGATTTCTTCACGAACCTTGGCAACAGCAGCTGGAGCTGGACTTTCGAGATCTTGGTTAAAGAATGGTACATCCTTGTAGTCCAGATAGGAAACCTCAGCTTTGCCAGCTAGAGCCTTTTCTGCTTGAGCTGCCAACTGATGATTGAATGAACCTTGACGAAGTGAGCCAACAATAAATAGTACTTTAGACATAAATGTGTCCTCCATTTTATCTTTATTTAAGAGGTGTCCCTCTTGTTACTATCTATGTTACAACAATTGTCACTAATTAGCAATAATTTAGCTCAGCCTTTTAAAAGTTTTTAAAATCCGCACTAAATCTTCCTTGTCTTTTTGGGATAGGAGAGCAGTCATGTGGCTGATATTGGCGATGTGCTCTGGCAAGACAGCCTCGATTTTTTTCTGGCCTTGTTCGGTTAGTTGGATGAGAAAGGAGCGGCGGTCATTGGGATCGCAGCTGCGACTTATCCAGCCATCTCTCTCCATGTTTTTGATAACGACTGTCATATTTCCCGATGTAGCCAGCATGCTATCAATCAAATCTTGAATCCGCAGTTCTCCCTTACTATATAAGGTTTCCAAAACGGAAAATTGGGTTGGCGTCAAATCGTGCTTTTTAAAAATTTGAGCTTCGAGATTACGAATGGTGCGCTCCGCCTTATGGAGAACGATAATTGTCTTGAGGTCAAGTAGAGTCTCGTTATCTAAGTTTTCAGTTATTTTCATAGCAACATTTTATCAATAAGTAGTAATAAATGCAAATGTAATAAAAGTCCTAGAAAAATCAGGCTATTTGTAGTATAATGATTCAGTGAAACATAAAATTAAAGAAAGGGCTAAATTTCCTATAAGGCACTATGCTATTGGGCTTTTCCTGGTCCTCACGGCGCTTGTTTTTTCATTTTTTACGATCTTGCACCTTGCTATCGAGCCTTGGCAGTCAGCCAAGGAAGGTTCTCAAAAAATCGCTAAGGAATATGCAGATTTGGAGAGTCTGACGAGCTTTTCGATTTACAATGGCAAAGAGTCCTACTATAGCTTGATTGGGACAACTAGTAAAAAAGAGGAAGAAGCTGTTCTGATTTCCAAAAATTCCAATAAAATCCATGTCTATCGCTTGCAAGATGGAATGAGTCAGGCAGAGGCAGAGCAGCTGGCCAAGGAAAATGGAGCGACCTCTATTGATAAGACCACTTTTGGTTACTTTGACGGTCAGCCTGTTTGGGAAATTAAGTCTGGAAGTACTTATTATAATATCGGATTTGAAAGCAAAACATTGCTCAGCAAGGAGGGGCTATGAAATTATCCAATCGTGTTTTAAATATGGAAGAAAGTGTGACTCTGGCGGCGGCAGCCAGAGCGAAAGCTTTGAAGGCGGAAGGCAGGGATATCCTTTCTTTGACCTTGGGAGAGCCAGATTTTCCGACGCCTAAGAATATTCAGAAAGCAGCGATGGCAGCGATTGAAGATGGCAGAGCTAGTTTTTATACGGTAACAAGTGGTCTGCCTGAGCTAAAAGCAGCGGTTGTAGACTATTTTGCCAAGTACTATGGATATGAGATCCAGCCTAATCAAGTGACAGTGGCAACAGGTGCTAAGTTTTCTCTTTACACCTTCTTTATGAGCGTGATTGATCCAGGAGATGAAGTCATCATTCCGACGCCTTATTGGGTCAGCTATGCCGATCAGATCTTGATGGCCGAAGGAAAGCCTGTTTTTGCTCAAGCGACAGAGGAAAACAACTTTAAGGTGACGGTGGCCCAGTTGGAGGCTGCCCGTACTGAGAAGACCAAGGTCTTGGTTCTGAACTCGCCGTCCAATCCGACTGGTATGATTTATACAGCAGAAGAGCTGCTAGCTATCGGAAACTGGGCTGTTGAGCATGATATCCTAATCTTAGCCGATGATATTTATGGCCGCTTGGTCTATAACGGCAATAAATTCACGCCGATTTCTAGTCTGTCAGAGGAAATTCGCAAGCAAACAGTCGTCATCAACGGTGTTTCTAAAAGCTACTCTATGACGGGCTGGCGGATTGGCTATGCTGTAGGTGAGCCTGAGATTATCTCAGCGATGAGCAAGGTTGCAGGGCAAACGACTTCTAATCCGACAGCGGTGGCGCAATATGCAGCCATTGAAGCCTTGACGGGCAGTCAGGATACGGTCGAAAATATGAGATTGGCCTTTGAAGAGCGCCTGAATACTATTTATCCTTTGCTAGCTCAAGTGCCTGGCTTTGAAGTCGTCAAGCCTCAGGGAGCCTTCTACCTCTTCCCAAATGTTAAAAAAGCGATGGAAATGAAAGGCTATACAGATGTGACAGCCTTTACCACAGCGATTTTAGAAGAAGTAGGTGTGGCTCTAGTGACAGGGGACGGATTTGGTGCGCCAGAAAATGTCCGCCTCAGCTATGCGACTGACATGGATACACTAAAAGAAGCGGTTCAACGCCTCAAGAATTTTATGGAGAAGTAAGAATGATTGATCATTTTGGGATTAAAGTAAAGAATTTGGAAGCTAGCAAGCTCTTTTATCAGAAAACCTTAGCTCCTTTGGGTTATAAAATAGCCTTTGAGATACCTCAAGCAGTGAGTTTTGCAGAGCCGCGAACAGCGACAGCTGGTGATTTCTGGCTAGGTCAAGGAGAATCGGATCCAACTCATTTTGCTTTTAATGCTGAGACGCGGGAGCAGGTGGATGATTTTTATCAAGCAGGTCTAGCAGCGGGCGGTCAAGATAATGGTGCCCCGGGCATTCGTCCCCAATATCACCAGCCTTATTATGCAGCTTTTATCCTAGACCCAGATGGAAATAATGTCGAAGTAGTCTGCCACAAAGAATAAAAATAGAAAAGAGAAAAAACGTGTCGAAGAAAAATGTAACAATTATTGATGTAAAAAATCATGTTGGTGAAGAAGTAACGATTGGTGCTTGGGTGGCCAACAAGTCAGGAAAAGGGAAAATCGCTTTCTTACAGTTGCGTGATGGTTCTGCTTTTTTCCAAGGTGTAGCCTTCAAACCTAACTTTATTGAGAAATTTGGCGAAGAAGTAGGACTTGAGAAGTTTGATACTATCAAACGCTTGAGCCAAGAAACATCTGTCTATGTGACAGGGATCGTCAAAGAAGACGAGCGTTCAAAATTTGGCTACGAGCTGGACATTACAGATATCGAAGTCATCGGCGAGTCAAATGACTATCCAATCACGCCAAAAGAACACGGAACAGACTTCCTCATGGACAACCGTCACTTGTGGCTGCGCTCTCGTAAGCAAGTGGCTATGATGCAGATCCGTAATGCCATCATCTATGCTACCTATGAATTCTTTGACAAGAATGGCTTTATCAAGTTTGACAGCCCGATCTTGTCAGGAAATGCAGCAGAGGATTCGACTGAGCTCTTTGAAACAGACTACTTCGGAACTCCAGCATACTTGAGCCAATCTGGTCAGCTTTACCTGGAAGCGGGGGCTATGGCTCTGGGACGTGTTTATGACTTTGGACCTGTATTCCGTGCAGAAAAATCAAAAACTCGTCGTCATTTGACAGAGTTCTGGATGATGGATGCGGAGTATAATTTTGTTACTCACGATGAGTCACTCGACTTGCAGGAAGCTTATGTCAAAGCCTTGATTCAAGGTGTTCTTGACCGTGCTCCTCAAGCTTTGGAAACATTGGAACGTGATGTAGAACTCTTGAAGCGCTACGTTGCTGAGCCTTTCAAGCGTGTTACTTATGATGAAGCGATTGATCTTTTGCAAGCTCATGAAAATGATGAAGATGCAGATTATGAGCATTTGGAACATGGCGATGACTTTGGTTCACCGCATGAAACATGGATTTCAAACCACTTTGGTGTACCAACCTTTGTCGTGAACTACCCAGCAGCCATCAAGGCTTTCTATATGAAACCAGTTCCTGGAAATCCAGCCCGTGTCCTCTGTGCAGACTTGCTTGCTCCAGAAGGTTACGGTGAAATCATCGGAGGCTCTATGCGTGAGGAAGACTACGATGCCCTCGTTGCTAAGATGGATGCACTGGGTATGGATACGACAGAATATGAATTCTACCTTGATCTTCGTAAGTATGGAACAGTCCCACACGGAGGCTTTGGTATCGGTATTGAGCGCATGGTGACCTTTGTAGCGGGGACCAAGCATATCCGTGAAGCCATTCCATTCCCACGTATGTTGCACCGTATTAAACCGTAAATTAATGAAAACGCCCGTGTGGCGTTTTTTCAACAATGAACTATGAAATAATCCAAATATAGAATTTTAGAGAAAGAAGAGGTGGAGATCATGTAAACAGCAGATTAACAAGTGATAAAGGATAGAAATGAAAAAACACTTGTTAAAGGAGAAAATATGTTTAAAAGAAGTTATCGGAAAAATATCGGTCTGATGGCCGGAGTAGAATTTTTTGCCTTTCTAGGCATTACCAGTTTTTGGATTTTATTTCTAAGTCAAAATGGCATGTCCCTCTGGCAGATTGGACTTTTAGAAAGTATCTTTCATGCGACTAGCGTTATTTGTGAAATTCCTTCTGGGATGCTGGCAGATCGCTTTTCCTACAAGACCAATCTGTATCTAAGCCGGATAGCTGGGATTGTGTCTTCTGTTCTCATGTTGGCGGGGCAGGGGAACTTTTGGGTCTATGCACTGGCTATGATGATCAGTGCTTGGTCCTATAATTTTGATTCGGGGACAAGCGCAGCCATGGTCTATGATTCTTCTGTAGAGGCTGGACTCAAGGAACGTTACTTGTCCATCTCCAGTTTTATGTCTGGAGTGGCTGAAGCGACCCGGTCTTTGGGAACAGTCTGGGCTGGATTTTTTGTCCATGGACAATTGCATCTGACCTACTATATCATGATTGGCACCTCTATCATCGTTCTTTTCTTGACTTGGATGTTGAAGGAGCCAAGTGTCAAGGCAGAGAAAGCGGAGCGTCTGACCATGAAAAAGATTATCTGGGTTGTCAAAGAGGAGTTGCAGAGAAATCCCAGCCTTTTTATCTGGATGATTCTGTCGCAAATTATCGGAACCCTCATGTGCATGTTTTATTTTTACTACCAAAATCAATTGCCTGACTTAAAATCTTGGCAAATTTCGGCGGTCATGCTGATTGGCAGTGTTTTGAATATCTTAGCAGTTTATCTGGCGAGTATGATTGGAAAGAAATTTTCTGCCTTAAAACTCTTTCCTTCAGTAGTTCTTTTAACTGGAGCAAGCTACCTGCTGTCCTATTTTGGAACGCCAATCATCTATATTTTGATTTACCTAATCAGCAACGCCTTGTATGCTCTTTTCCAGCCAATTTTTGACAATGATTTACAAAAGCAGCTGCCAAGTGAAGTGCGGGCGACCATGCTCAGTGTTTATTCTATGATGTTCAGCCTTAGTATGATTGTCATCTTCCCTATGACGGGTTGGTTGATTGATAATCTTGGCTTCGATTGGACATTTATAGTTTTGGGCGGCTTCTTATTAGCAGCGACACCGTTTTTGCATATGGTTCTAAAGAAAATAAGCCAAAACTTACAAGAAGTCTAATATCAATGTTCTCTTTCTGCTGGTCAGAAGGAGAATATTTTTTTCCCTTTGAAAATTATGATAAAATAGAAACAGTTTAATGGAGAAGTAGGCAGTATGAAAGATTTATTGAGATATTTCAAAGGCTATATCAGGGAGTCTTTGCTGGGGCCTTTGTTCAAGCTTTTGGAAGCTAGTTTTGAACTCTTGGTTCCGATTTTGATTGCTGGGATTGTGGACGAGACCATTCCTAGACGCGACAGCTCCCATCTCTACTGGATGGTTTTTCTTTTGATGGGCTTGGCTGCGTTGGGAGTGGTGGTAGCAGTCGTAGCCCAATATTATTCGTCAAAGGCGGCAGTGGGCTTTACTCGCCAGATGACAAGCGACCTCTATAAAAAAATTCTGCGCTTGCCTAAGGCTAGTCGGGATGAGCTGACGACTTCTAGCTTGGTGACTCGGCTGACGAGCGACACCTATCAGATCCAGACGGGAATCAATCAATTTCTTCGTCTCTTTCTGCGGGCGCCTATCATCGTTTTTGGTTCCATCATCATGGCCTTTACTATCAGTCCGGTCATTACCTTGTGGTTCTTGCTCATGGTGGCAATTTTAACGGCTATTATCGTTTTCATGTCTCGTCTGATGAATCCTCTCTATGCTAAGATTCGTCAGCTGACAGACCAACTGGTCAATCTGACTCGTGAGCAACTGCAGGGTATGCGGGTTATACGAGCTTTCGGTCAGACCCAGCGCGAGGTTCAAACCTTTCGCAATCGCAACGAGCTCTATAAAACCTGGCAAATCAGGACGGGAGCTCTAGCTAGTCTGATTAGTCCTCTGACCTTTCTTACAGTCAATGGTACTCTGATTGCTGTGATTTGGCAGGGAAATGCTTTTATTGGCAAAGGGTTGCTGACCCAAGGGATGCTAGTGGCCTTGGTTAATTATTTATTGCAAATTTTGGTGGAATTGCTCAAGCTGGCTATGCTGGTCAATTCTCTCAATCAAAGCTATATCAGTGCAGGGCGCATCAATCAGGTCTTCGAGCAAGCAGAAGAAGATGTCCTGCAGGAATTAGTGCAGGAAACAGCTCTGCCAAATCAAGCCATTAAAGTCCAGCAGGTTAGTTTTTCTTATCCAAATGCAGCTAGTCCAGCCTTGACTGGTCTGACTTTTGATTTGAAAAACGGCCAGACTTTAGGTGTTATCGGCGGGACAGGTTCAGGGAAGTCTACTCTGGTTCAGCTGCTGGCTCATCTCTATCCTGTGGCTGCTGGTCAGTTGACCATCTTTTCCCAAGGATGCAGTCCTAAAAATCTCAGAGAATGGCGGTCTTGGATCAGTCTGGTGCCTCAGAAGGCGGAGCTTTTCCAAGGAACCGTTCGCTCCAATCTGACTTTAGGATTGTCAAGCAAGCCAACAGACGAAGACTTGTGGCAGGCTTTAGAGATTGCTCAGGCGGCAGACTTTGTCTCTCAGAAGGAAGGTGGATTGGATGCGACTGTAGAGGCCTTTGGCCGGAATTTTTCTGGCGGTCAGCGTCAGCGTTTAACCATCGCCAGAGCTGTCTTGCGGAGGGCGCCTTTCTTGGTTTTAGATGATGCAACCTCTGCTCTGGACTATCTGACAGAGGCTAGACTCTTGCAGGCTATTAAGAATGAATTGACAGAGACCAGTCTGGTCTTGATCTCTCAGCGGACCAATAGCTTGCGCTCAGCGGATCAAATCTTAGTGCTGGATAAGGGAGAACAGGTGGCTCTTGGTCGCCATGAGGAACTATTGGTCAGCTCTGCCATTTACCGAGAAATCCATAACTCGCAGCATAGTCAAGGAGAGGAGGACAAGCATGAAGCATAAGACATCACCTAGCAGCTTGAGGCGTTTGACTCGAGATTTGCTGCAGGCGCGCTGGCTCTTTCTCCTAGCTAGTCTGGGAACGGTGGCTCAAGTGGCTCTGACTGTTCTTCTCCCAGTTTTAATCGGGAATGCGGTTGATAGCGTTCTTCTCCCTCAAACAGAGCAGCATTTGATGCCGATTTTAGGCCAGATGTTGTTGGTCATCTTAGCCAATACGCTGATTCAATGGCTCAATCCCTTGCTCTATAATCAGCTGGTCTATCGCTACAGTCAGCAGCTCCGACAGGGGGTTATCAAGAAAGTGCACTATCTGCCTTTGGCTTATCTGGATCGGCAGGGAACTGGCGACTTAGTTAGTCGGGTGACGACTGACTTGGAGCAGCTTAGCAATGGCCTGCTTATGGTTTTTAATCAATTTTTTGTGGGTTTGCTAACCATCTTAGTCACTATCATTAGCATGGCCAGATTGGACTTTTTTCTCCTGCTTTTGGTGCTGCTTTTGACGCCTCTTTCTCTCTTCTTAGCTCGCTTTATTGCTAGAAAGAGTTTTATCTTTTTCCAACGGCAGACGCAGGCGAGAGGGGCACAGACCCAGCTGATTGAGGAAAGTTTGACCCAGGAAAGTCTGATTCAGGCATTTAATGCTCAGGAGCAGTTTGATACAGCTTTTACTCGCAGTAATCAAACCTATGCAGATTATTCTCAGGCGGCCATTTTCTATTCTTCAACGGTCAATCCTTCGACTCGTTTTATCAATGCCCTGATTTATGCTTTGATTGTGGGTTTTGGGGCTGTTCGAATCATTCAGGGAACAGGTTTTACGGTTGGGCAGCTGGTAACCTTTCTCAACTACGTCAACCAGTACACCAAGCCTTTCAACGATATATCGTCAGTCATGTCAGAATTGCAGAGCGCTTTAGCTTGTGCGGAGAGGATTTACAGCGTTTTGGACCAAGAAGAAATAGCAGAGTCTGGTCAGGAAATCCTCCAGTCTGAAGATGTCAGAGGACAGATTAGCTTTGAGCATGTGGCTTTTGGCTATGAGCCTGGAAAAGAGCTGATTCAGGATTTGAATATAAGGATTCCAGCAGCTAGCAAGGTCGCCATTGTCGGGCCAACTGGTGCTGGCAAGTCAACCCTGATCAATCTCCTCATGCGCTTTTACAATGTAGACAGTGGTCTTATTTCGCTAGACGGTACTCCCATCAGTCATTACACCAGAGCCTCTTATCGTCAGCAGTTTGGTATGGTACTGCAAGAGACTTGGCTCAAGACGGCGACCATACATGACAACATAGCTTTTGGCCGGCCAGATGCTAGCCGAGAAGAGGTCATTGCAGCTGCCAAGGCGGCCAATGCTCATTTCTTTATCCAGCAGCTGCCTCAGGGGTATGATACCTATCTGGCAGATGCTGGGGACTCCCTTTCTCAAGGTCAGCGGCAGCTCTTAACCATCGCGCGCGTCTTCCTGGCTGTTCCTAAAATCCTAATCTTGGACGAGGCGACTTCCTCCATCGATACCCGGACAGAAGTTTTGATTCAGGAGGCTTTCAGCAAGCTCATGGTGGGGCGTACTAGCTTTATCATCGCTCACCGCCTGTCTACTATTCAAAATGCTGACATCATCCTCGTCATGGTAGATGGTAATATCGTTGAGCATGGCAGCCACCGAGAGCTCATGGCAGCCAAAGGTGTTTATTACCAAATGCAGACGGCGCAAAGTACGATTGATAGTTGATTTTGAAAAATTCAATTAACCTTTTCAGATGAGGACTGTAAATATCTTTCCTATAGCTGATCTTTGTAAGATTTTTAAACCATATAAGATAATTTCTTTGTATAGAAAAGTAAGACGAATCATTAATAAGAATTGGAGAGTCAAATGAGAGTGGGACAGAAATCGGTAATTCGTTAGAATTCGATTTCGTCGTCCCACCTCTGCACAGTTGAGTAGGGCTGTAAAAGCTGATGAAATCAGCCTAGTAGAGCCCACTCAACCACTGCGTCTTGCTCGACAATCCAAAGACAATATAGAGGCTAGGACTTTTGTCCCAGCCTCTATATTTATAAAAGATAAATTTAGTGTACTACTTGTTTTGAATCGCTTCTTTTACTTGGGCAATGGTGACAGATTGAGCGTCTCTATAAAGGACTTTGTTGCCTTTAGTATCAAGAATTTCTCCGACTAGAGGTTCGCTACTATCTGCAGGTTTAACAGAAAAACCGCCACCCATGTTTTCAGGATAGGCAATGATAGTATCCTGGTCTGAAAATTGATTTAATATTTCCAAGAGAGTAGGATCTTTAGAAGCTTGTTTTACCATTATCTCTAAAGTTGGTGGTTTCGCTTGGATATCCTCGCCTTTATCATTTGCAAATATAATATTACTTCCGATAAGGACAGAAGAAATTAGAGTAATGATAAAAGCACATGTAGTGACTTTCTTAAGCATGCTGAGTCTCCTTATCAGTAAAATTTTGTTTTGCTTAGTATTAACCAAAAATGCGAAAAGATAAATCGGTTAGTTCTGACGCATTAAGCCAGAGAAATATAGTTTCCTAATTTTTTCCTTTCTATCTCTAGTTAAGCGATAGTCCTTCCATTAATATTGTACTTCTTTTTTTAAAAAATGCAAGGAAAGAAACTTAAATAAATAAGTGATTTTAAAAATAATATAAGAGTCATTTACTCATAGATTCTAGTTCAAGGATAGGTTTAGTTCCACCTCTTCCAACCCTGTCTCTGTCAATCGATAAATCTCTTGGCAGACTTCTTTGAGAAAGATTCGGTCATGGGAGACAGCGATGATAGCGCCGGGATAGGTCGCCAAAAGCTGGCGAACCTGAGGCTGAGAGGTGGGAGAGAAGTTGCGGGTTGGCTCGTCCAGAAGGAGGACATTGGGGCGGTCTAGGACAAGTTTGAGCAGGAGGAGCTTGGCTTTTTGACCGCCGGAAAGCTGCCCAATCGGGTGGCGGGCCTCATCGCGCGTGAACTGGAGACTGGCTAGATGGGTCAGAATTTTCTCCTCCTGAGCCTTGTCGCCAGAGGGAGCCAGAAAGTCCAAGGGAGAGCTTTCGTCATCCAGCAAGTCTCCATAATGTTGGGGCATGTAGCCTACTCGCATGTCTGTTCGCTCACGCAGGGCCTTCCATATTTCCTTAAGCAGAGTAGATTTGCCTGCACCATTAGCACCAATCAGTCCTATTTTTTCCTGACCGCAGACCTCCAGAGTTAGGTTCTCCGCTAGTTGTCGTCCATCTGCTTCTAGTTTCATTCCTTCTAATTTTAGGATTCTTTTGGTCAATGGCAGAGCTTCTATGTCTGAGAAGTGAAGGCTGATAGCATCTTCCTGTGTTGGGATTTCGGTCATTTCAGCGCCTACCTTTTCAAATCGTTTGCCCTGCGAAAGAACGTTTTTCATCTTCTTGGCTAGTAGTCGGCCTTGGACATCATTTTTGGTATTTCTCAAGGCATTCTCAACATTTTGCTTAACCCGTCGGTGTTTTTCCATGGTCTTGGCGTGTTCTTCCCGCTCTTTCCGTGCCAATTGACCTTGTTTTTCAAAGGCCTCCTGACGCTGGTGGCGGTAATTTTCGTAGTCCAGACTTTTGACGCTGGTTCTAGCCTCCTGCTTCTTTTTGATTCGCTCCAGATGAACAATCTTGGTCGCGGCTTGAGCGAGAAAGTGTTCGTCGTGAGAGACGAAAAGAACTGTTCTCTGGCTGTGGCTGATAAAGTTTTCCAGCCAAGTCAAAGTTTCAAGATCGAGGTCATTAGAGGGCTCGTCAAGAAAGAGAATGTCCCAATCACTGGCTAGTTTTTTGATGAGCTGGACCTTGAGTGTTTCTCCTCCAGATAGGGTAGCGAGCTGCTGCTGACTGGCAAAGCGCTGGCTGTCAAAGTTAAGCTCTCCAGCATAGCGGTAGAGCTTGGCATAGTCCAGCTTAGTCTCAAAATCAGCAAAGAAATAATCATTGAGCGTCAGTTGGGCATCCTCTGAAGGCAGCTGCTGGGGCAGGTAGACAGCAGCAGTATAGGACTTATCAATCTGTCCGCTGTAGCTGACATAGGAGTTGACCAGTCGCTCGTCTAGCAGGAGCTTGAGCAGGGTGGACTTGCCATTGCCCTCCTCACCGATAATAGCGACCTTGTCTCCTTGATTGACTGTCAGTGACAAATCTTTGACTAACTCCTTCAGGTCTTTTAGGTGGGTAATGGTTAGATTTCTTATTTGCAGCATAGATGTCTCCTTCGTTTTATAATACAAAATACAGCCCTGCTTTATTTAGCAGAGCTGTTGAGATTGCACAAAGAAGACACTGGAGTGTCCAAGTAGGATCATTCGTTTCTAGGCTCTCATCTTGCACTGTCATAGGAGCGACAGGATTAATCTAAAGATAAGCCATAGATGCTTGAAAACACAAAAAAACGAAAGTCCCGCGGATATGCAGAAACATGACAAAATCTACTAAATAAAGTTTCCTTTAAAAAATAGACTTAATTTTTCATGTCTCCGTGTACCTCCGAAATCATTCTACCCTTAGTCTAGCAAAAAGGGCAGCATAAGTCAATAAAAATCCTGAAAGATTACTTTCAGGATTCGTCATATTTATACGTTGAGCACCTTATCTAAGAAGTCCTTGAGACGTGGATGCTGAGGGTTATCGAAGATTTGATCTGGTTTGCCGTCTTCTAGGAATTCACCGTCAGCAGTGAAGATAACGCGATTAGCAACCTGACGAGCAAAGCCCATTTCGTGAGTCACAATCAGCATGGTCATGCCCTGCTGAGCCAGATCTTTCATAACGTTGAGAACGTCACCAACCATTTCAGGGTCGAGAGCAGAAGTCGGCTCGTCAAAGAGCATGATGTCTGGGTTCATAGCCAATCCTCGAGCGATGGCCACCCGCTGTTTTTGTCCTCCTGACAGGCTATCTGGTTTTGCATCAGCCTTGTCTGCCAGCCCAACCTTCTCCAAGAGCTCCATACCAAGTTTGTCTGCATCAGCTTGGCTCATTCGCTTGTGCTCAACAGGAGCAAAGGTGATATTTTGCAGGACAGTCATGTGTGGGAAGAGGTTGAAGTGCTGGAAGACCATTCCGATATCTTCACGAACATGGTCTACATTTGTAGCCTTATCTGTCAAGTCATAACCGTTGACAGTAATGGTTCCGCTAGTTACTTCTTCAAGTAGGTTCAGGCTGCGTAGGAAAGTTGATTTACCTGATCCAGAAGGACCGATGATGCAAACAACATCTCCCTCATAAAACTTAGCACTAATCCCTTTTAGGACTTCATTTTCCCCATAGTATTTATGTAAATCATTAACATCAATTTTTAATTTAGCCATTAGTGAATCCTCTTTTCTAAGCGTTTAGCCAATCTTGTTAAGAGTGTGATGATGACCAAGTAAAGCACTGCTAGGATAGCATACATCTTGAAGCTTTGATAGTTACGGGCAATGATGATTTTACCTGTTTGGAAGAGCTCAACAAGTCCGATAGCTGATACGATAGTTGTATCCTTGAGAGCGATGACGAACTGGTTGACAAAGTTTGGTAGCATGATCTTGGTTGCTTGAGGCAGGATAATCTTGCGCATGGTCTTTCCATACGAGATCCCCAGACTTCGGCTAGCTTCCATCTGTCCGACCGGAACGGCTTGAATCCCTCCGCGAACAATTTCAGCGATATAAGCACCAGCATTGAGTGACAGAGCAATTGTTCCTGCAACGAAGTCGTTAATCGGACTTTGCTGACCAGTCATAGATTCAATGAGGTTTGGAATTCCCCAGAAGATGAAGGCAGCCAGAATCATAAGTGGAATACCACGAATAACGTCAACAAAAATTTCTGAAATGATGCGAAGCGCTTTGATAGGGCTGACGCTGAACATCCCAAAGATAATCCCGATCACCATGGCAATCGCAAAGGAGATCAGTGCTAAAGCAATGGTAATTCCAAGTCCGCTTAACAGTTGTTTGTAGTTGTTTTGGAGAAGTCCCCAGATAGTTGTTTCATCAACGGTTGTGGAATTATCCTTCTCAGCTGAGAGATATTTATCAAGAATTTCTTGATATTTACCATTCGCTTTTAGATTAGCCAAACCATTATTGAACATCTCGATGAGTTCAGGGTTGGTGCCTGCTTTTACTGCAAAAGCAACTTCACCACTAGGGGTTCCTTCGATTGGCGTTTTCATTTTTTTGCCTTGATTGATGGCATATTTGACAACAGGCTCATCGTCCATAATAGCAGCGACAGAGCCAGAGTTCAGACTATCATACATAGAAGAACCGTCTGAAAAAGTTTTGATTTTGTAGCCGTATTTGCTTTGATTTTCGACGAGGAAGGTTTGAGAGGCCGTACCGTTTTTGACTCCGACGGTCTTTCCTTTCAAGTCTTCATAGGAGCTAATAGTGCTTGACTCTGTCACCGCAAGGATAGAGTTAGCAGTGTAGTATGGTTCAGAGAAATTAAAGGTTTCTTTGCGGGCCTCTGTCACAGACATCCCCGCAATCATCCCGTCAGCCTGTCCAGATTGAACGGCATTGATGGCAGCGTCAAAACCAGGGTTAGAAATTTCAAGTGTAAAACCTTGGTCTTCGGCAATGGCTTTGATCAAGTCCATGTCAATACCAGTGTATTGGTTGCTATCATTTTGGAAAACGAAAGGAGCAAAGGATGAGTCACTGGCAATCGTATATTTGGCTTTGACTGGAGTGGCTTTTTGTCCAGACTTGGTTGTCGTCTCTGGTACTGCTGAGTTGGTTGAAGTGCCAGAAGTGGCAGTCCACTTGGTGATGATGTCTTTCAAGGTACCATCTTTTTTCATCTGAGCCAATGCTTCGTTAAACTCAGTCACTAGATGTTCGTATTTGCTGCCTTTTTTGACACCAAATGCGAAGCTACCAACGGCCTCACCCTTCATTGAGATTTTCAGATCTTGTCCTTGGCTGATTGCATACTCGATAACGGGTTGGTCATCCATAGCTGCATCAACGGCTCCAGCTGTTAGGCTGTTATACATAAGGTCGCCTGTATCAAATGTTTTGATAGTAAAGCCGTATTTGTCCTTGATTTTTTCAAGGAAACGTTGTGCGGCTGTACCATTTTTGACTCCGACTGTCTTTCCTTTAAGTTGATCGTAAGATTTTACTGTATTAGCCTTGGTCGTTGCGATGACAACTTTTGTGTCATAATATGTATCAGACATGGTAAAGACTTTTTCCCGTTCAGCAGTCTTGGTCATACCAGCCATAATAGCATCGGCCTGTCCTGATTGAACGGCATTGACAGCAGCGTCAAAGCCAGGGAAGGACATTTCATATGCCCAGCCTTTGATTTCAGCAACTTTATTGATAATATCTACATCAATCCCTTTATAGGTTTGATCGGAATCTTTAAATTCAAATGGGGCATAAGCCGTGTCAGATACGATTTTGATGGTATCTGCGTGAGTTGTTGTCCCTAGTGCAAGGATAGGGAATAACGCTAGCAGAAAAGCTATGATTTTTTTCTTCATATTTTCTCTCCTTTAGTTGAATATTTTTTGATTATATCAGAAAAATTTAAGAAAGGCAAATATTTTCTGTTTCGATGTTATATTTTCTGACATAACGATGAATATTACCTATTATACTATTATGATAAAATATGTTATAATAAATAAATGATGAAAGGAGATTTCTATGTTTAAATCACGCATGTTAGATAATGTGAAGCTGTCGCGCTACATTCCTCCTATTTGGTTAGCAGTTCTGATCTCCATTGGCTTTATCCACGTAGGAGAAATCTTTGTAGGGATCATCATTGGAACTGTGCTTGCCATGGTAAATCCGATAGCTGACGGGGCTACACTTATGGAAGTGTTCGGGCATTATTATATCTTTTTTCAGCTGGGTAGTTTTTTCTTTATGGCCTTACTTGTTTTTCTGTGGGTCAAGTTTCGAGAAAAGAGAGCTTTCTCCAGCCTGGGTTTCTTTAAGGAAGGATGGCTGAAAGAACTGGGCAGAGGCTTCCTTATTGGAGCCGTTCAGTTTTCACTGATTGTTGTCTTGCTCTTGGTAACGGGGACAGGCAGTCTGAAATTTGGTCAGGTGAATTTGCAGTCTTTGATTTTTGTCCTAGCTATCATTCCTTTCTGGATTCTCCAAGGTGGGACAGAAGAGCTAGTGACGCGTGGTTGGCTCTTTCCAGCAGTTAGTGCTAAGTCAAATATCTTCATTGGTATCTTGATTTCTAGTGCTCTATTCGGGGCTCTGCACCTCTTTAACCCTGGTGTGACCGTTCTTTCTATTGTCAATATCATACTAGACGGTATCTTTGCTTGTTTCCTTATGCTCACGTATGACAATATGTGGGTGCTGGCTGGTATGCATGGCGCTTGGAATTTTGTGCAAGGAAATATCTATGGTATTCAGGTCAGTGGCCAAGGAGCATCTACCTCAATCTTGAACTATAGCTCACAATCTTCTGTGGATTTGCTGTCCGGTGGAGCTTTTGGTGCTGAAGGATCTATTTTTGCCAGTATAGTCTTGATTGGCTGCATTGCCTATCTCTACTGGTCACTCAAGAAAGAAAATCGCCTGCCTCAGGCGCTGAACTTTAAGAAATAATGAAATCGCTCAGCTTAACTGGGCGATTTTTGATGTGAATGAATGATCAGAATGCAAGACTAGCCATTCTTAGAGATGTAGCTACTAAACCAGAGCCAAACCCAGAGAAAATGTGTCAAATATGGTAAAATGATAGAAGCACAATTTAAGGAATAAAAGATGATTAACAGAATAACAGATAATAAATTTGAATTGGTGTCTAAGTATGAGCCTTCAGGTGACCAGCCTCAAGCTATTGAACAGCTGGTGGATAATATCGAGGGAGGCGAGAAAGCCCAGATTCTCATGGGAGCGACGGGTACTGGTAAGACCTATACCATGAGTCAGGTTATCGCTCGGGTCAACAAGCCGACTCTGGTTATTGCCCATAATAAAACGCTGGCCGGCCAGCTCTATGGTGAGTTCAAGGAATTCTTCCCCAATAACGCGGTGGAATACTTCGTTTCCTACTATGATTACTACCAGCCTGAGGCCTATGTGCCTTCCAGTGATACTTATATCGAAAAGGATAGCTCGGTCAATGACGAAATTGATAAGCTCCGTCACTCGGCGACTTCTGCTCTCTTGGAGCGAAACGACGTGATTGTCGTGGCTTCGGTCTCGTGTATCTACGGTCTGGGTTCGCCTAAGGAATACTCCGATAGCGTGGTAAGCCTACGTCCTGGACTAGAGATTTCCCGCGATAAGCTGCTCAATGATTTGGTAGATATCCAGTTTGAGCGCAATGATATTGACTTTCAGCGGGGAAAATTCCGGGTTCGTGGTGATGTAGTGGAGATTTTCCCAGCTTCTCGTGATGAGCATGCCTTTCGGGTAGAGTTTTTCGGAGATGAGATTGACCGGATTCGTGAGGTCGAAGCCTTGACAGGACGAGTCTTGGGTGAGGTGGACCATTTGGCCATCTTCCCAGCCACTCACTTCGTGACCAATGAAGATCATATGGAAGTAGCCATTGCCAAGATTCAGGCCGAGCTGGAGGAGCAGCTTGCTATCTTTGAAAAGGAAGGAAAGCTTCTGGAAGCTCAACGCTTGAAGCAGCGCACGGAGTACGATATCGAAATGCTACGTGAAATGGGCTATACAAACGGCGTTGAAAACTATTCTCGTCACATGGATGGTCGAAGCGAAGGAGAGCCGCCTTATACCCTTCTGGACTTTTTCCCTGATGATTTCTTGATTATGATTGACGAGAGTCACATGACCATGGGACAGATTCGGGGCATGTACAATGGCGACCGCTCTCGCAAGGAAATGCTGGTTAATTATGGTTTCCGCCTGCCATCTGCCTTGGATAACCGCCCGCTGCGTCGGGAGGAGTTCGAGAGCCATGTTCACCAGATTGTCTATGTATCGGCTACGCCGGGCGACTATGAAAATGAACAGACGGATACAGTCATTGAGCAGATTATCCGGCCGACAGGGCTTCTGGATCCAGAAGTGGAAGTCCGTCCAACCATGGGGCAGATTGATGATCTTTTGGGTGAAATCAATGCTCGTGTCGAGAAGAACGAACGTACCTTTATTACAACCCTGACCAAGAAGATGGCGGAAGATTTGACGGACTACTTCAAGGAAATGGGTGTCAAGGTCAAGTACATGCACTCGGACATCAAGACCTTGGAGCGGACTGAGATTATCCGAGACCTGCGCTTAGGTGTCTTTGACGTTTTGGTCGGGATTAATCTATTACGCGAGGGAATTGACGTACCTGAGGTTAGTCTAGTCGCCATTCTTGATGCGGACAAGGAAGGCTTCCTACGCAACGAGCGTGGCCTTATCCAGACTATTGGACGGGCAGCCCGCAACAGCGAGGGGCATGTGATTATGTATGCGGACACCATGACCCAGTCCATGCAGCGCGCTATCGATGAAACTGCCCGCCGTCGGGCAATCCAGATGGCTTACAATGAAAAATACGGCATTGTACCGCAGACTATCAAGAAAGAAATCCGCGATCTAATCAGTGTGACCAAGGCTGCCCTGCCAGACAAGGAAGAAACAGTCGAAATCGAAAGCCTCAATAAGCAAGAGCGCAAGGAGATGATTAAGAAACTAGAAGGACAGATGCAAGAAGCTGCCGGACTCCTCGACTTCGAACTAGCCGCGCAGATTCGCGATATGATTCTGGAAATAAAGGCGATGGATTGAGGGATATCAAGGAGAAAAACAAATGGTCATCACTATCAAAACAATGGAAACAGCTGAGGAGATAGAAGGGAAATCCAGAGTTCATTGGCAGACATGGCGAGAAGCTTATGATGAGATTTTGCCTGCGGAATTTCAAGAGCAAATGACCTTGGATAAGTGCCGATTTTATAGTCAAAAGTATCCTGAAAATACCTTGATCGCCTTGGATGATGCTAAAGTGGTCGGTTTTGTTAGCTACGGTGATTTTCGAGATCCAGCTACGATAGCGGGTGAAATTATCGCTTTGTATGTCTTAAAAGATTATTATGGCAAGGGTGTAGGACATCAGCTCATGCAGGCTGCATTTGCTGCCTTGGATAGTTATCCAGAGATTTTATTATGGGTGTTAGAAGATAACAAACGTGCCATCGCTTTCTATGGAAAAATGGGTTTTGTTTTTGACGGCGAGGAAAAGGTCATTGACTTAGGAAAAGCCGTGAAAGAAAAACGGATGATTTACATGAGAAACTCGAACAGTTAGTCTGAAAATAATAGGTATATTTTTAAGGAGCACACATGCGTTATGCACTTTTACTCCGCGGCATCAATGTTGGCGGAAAAAACAAGGTCGTTATGGCTGATTTGAAGAAAGATTTGGCTGGGTTGGGTTTTGAAAATCCAGTTTCCTACATCAATAGCGGCAATCTTTTCTTTGATAGCGAGGAGCGGGAGGAGAGGATTCGGGAGATTTTGACGGATTATTTTAGTCAGTCTTATGATTTTCCTCTGCCTTTCGTCCTTGTCAGCTCTGCTATGCTTGAAAAAGAAACAGCAAATCTGCCTACTTGGTGGCAGGATGAAACAGCCTTTCGGCGAGATGTTCTCTTTTATCTGCCCGATACAGACAGGGAGAGTGTTCAAGAGCTGGCAGGCAGCTGGGCGAATGACAAGGAGCAGCTGCATTTTGGGCAGACGGCTTTCTTTTATAGCAATGCTGACCAAGCGGACTATCTCAAGTCCAACTACCATAAAAAACTGCTCAAATCTAGTTTTTACAAGCAACTGACTATCCGAAACGGCAAGACTTTCCAGAAGATTGTGGAGTTGGTTGGAAATGAGTGAGCTACATTTGGAAGATACAAGGGAAGAAAAAGCGAAGCGCTGGAAGTTTTCTAAAGTTATTTGGCTAGTGCTCTATCTCTTGTTATTTATCTTTGTCTTGCTACATTTTAGCTTGAGTCCGTTTGGCTTGGCCTTTACGCCCTTTCTGTGGAACAATTGGCTTTTTCTTCTGTCAGTGGTCGTATTTTGTCACCTATGGTTTCTCTTTTTGAAAAAGAGAGAGTTTCGCTGGTTCCACCTCATCTGGGGGATCCTGAGTGTACCTCTTGCACTTTTTATATGGTTTACAATTTTCTTTCATTTCTCTATAGTCAAATCAGAAAATTCTGTCCCGATTAATATGGACTACGGGATAGAGGGGAGTGAAGTTATTTTACGAAAAGGCTTTTTATTTGGGGAATATGATGAATACCATGATTTAGTCAATCCCTATATCATGAAAACCAAGGTCAATCGTGTTCGCTATATTGATTGATGCAGGTCTTGTCAATGGAATCTAGCTCCAAAGCCCGTTCAAACAAGCTAGTAGAGGGAGGTATATGGATGTGAATAAAAATAGGAATGAGTGGATGTGGCTAGATAAAGTGAATATATGGCTCAAGCTCCATGGTTTTCTAGCTTGGGTATTGGATTTCTCCGTCCTTATGCTTTTTGCAATGATTACGGCCATCCTAGTTTTTCAAATCCCCTTCCTCCCTACATATTTAAAGGGTAATTATGTTTTTCCTTTGTTTATAAATATTCTTGTTTTACTGTACTATGCCTATGGTTCTATTCTCCGTGAAAATAGTGCAAAGAGGGTCACTTCTTTGAAAGACTTAGTCAATCCTCTCCTTTATATAAATCCTCTAGCTCTTTTATTTCATTACTTTGGAGTGAAGAGCCGCCGTAATAGAACTATTTTATTACCATTGCCTGCTTTGGATCATCGCTATGTCTGGTTCCCGATTGCCACTTATCTTACTTTCTTTCTGATAGCAGCGATCATCATGATTGCAAGCAAAGGAAGTAAGAAAAAATAGAAAAGCCGCTTTATGTACTAAAGTGGCTTTTGTGTTTGTTCTGATAAATCTAAGGGCATAAAGGCAGCCATGACACGGCCGATGACCTTGGGTTCTTCTTGATGCGGTATGAATTTGTCGCTGTATTTCTTATTGAGAGAGATGAGGCGAATGCCAGTTGGATCGTTGAAAACTCTTTTCAAAATGGTTTGTCCGTCGTAATCAATGGCATAGATAGCGCCAGCAAATTCAAAATGTGTATTCTTGATGAGAGCTACAGACCCTTGCGGATACTTGGGTTCCAGCGAGTCTGTCCGAATCCAGAGGGCAATATCATAGTCAAGCTCTTTGTCTAACCAGACGATGTCAGCTTGTTCGGGCTTGTTCAAGAAAGTCTGGAAGCTTTCATAGACCTTGTAAGGAAAATAATTATCTTTTAATCTCTCCTCAGTCGTTTGATTTTCTAGCTCTTTTTTAGCAAAGTCTGTCACAGCCTGCTTGCGAGGTTGGTCTAGAGATTGAAAAATATCTGCGAACTCTAGCGAAAATGGTGTAGGGCTATGAACTGATAAATAGCGAGGATCCAGCTCTTGAACATCCATATCAAAGAAGTCTGCAATCTTTTGCATATTTTCGAGGACAGGCAGGGAATTTCCTTTGATATAGCCAGTAAGAGTGCTGGCTGGAATTCCTGTTCCTCGGGAAAGTTCAATTTGTTTGATTTGCTTTTGCTTCAATAAAGTTTTAATTTTCTTAGAAATGAGCCGCATTGCCTCCTTATCCTGGGGGCTAGCGACACCGCGTCCTCTGGCCATGATATTCACTCCTTTTCTTTCTTCTATTTTAACGAATTAAATCGAAAAAGTAAAGAGCTGAATACAGATATTCAGCTCAAAAGGAGAGGATTAAATTTCGTAGCCCATCAAGAGGCCGCCTTCTTCTGCGTAAAAGCTGCAAAGTCCAGAAGTTGGTAGGAATGAAATGTCGGCAGCTGGGAATTTTTCCTTGATAACTTCCGAAAATTGCTGGCAAAATTTCTCGTTATTGCGGTGAGCAATGATAATGCGGCCGCCCTTATATCCAGCTTTCAGAACTTCATCGACAGCAGCAGACAGAGCCTTTTTAGCCCCTCTAGCTTTTTGGAGAAGCTCCAGAGTACCAGTATAGCTGGCTTCGCCGACCATGCGAATATTGAGGAGGCCGACAACCGCACCGATTAGCTTGCTGAGACGACCATTTTTGACCAGATTATCTACCTTAGCCAGGACAAAGAGAAGCTTTGTGTTTTTTTGGTAGTGGGTAATGGCTTCCACGACTTGCTCGAAAGAAAGTCCTTCTTTGATGAGGTCGTTCAATTTTCTGACAATCAAATCAACTTCGCCACCAGCCGAAAGACTGTCAATAACATGGATATTTGCTGTTGCGTTTTCTTCTAAGAAGAGCTTTTTGGCTAGCTGGGCGCTATTGTGGCTACCAGAAAGAGAGCCCGTAATTGTCACGACAAAAATATTTTCAGCCCCTTCAAAGCTTTTAAGGTAGTCATCAGGGCTTGGGCAGGCCGATTTTGAAGCACTTGAAGTAGCATACATTTTTTCCATCATGCCATCAATATCAAGGTGCGCATTATCCACAAAAATTTCATGATCAATCTGAATGGTCAGCGGCACACTCTCAAACCTTGTCTGGTTGGCCAGATCTGTAATCTCACGGTAGTCACAGCCGGAATCGGCAACAATTTTCCAAGTCATTCATTTTCTCCTGCTCTATCAGTTCTCTACATTGACAAAAAACATGTCTTTTCTTACAATTATAACATGAAGATGCTTTGATATAAAGCCTTAATTCTCAGCTGATACAGGAAGAAAGAAATTGTTATGGCGGAAAAGAAAATATCAGAAAAATCCCTTGCAAATTTAAAAACTTATAATCAAGAATCTAATCGAATTACAAAGGAATCCTTGGAAATTTCTCTAATGCAACTGTTAGAGAAGAAAGATTTGAAAAAGATTACCATCTCTGAATTAGTCGAGCGAGCTGGGGTTTCGCGCGCAGCCTTTTATCGTAACTATAGCTCCAAAGAAGAAATTCTAGAGGGAATTTTCAAAAATACCGTTCAGGGAATTGTCGACAAGCTGGAGCAGTTTAATTTCAAGACAGAAATGTACCAGATTTGGCTTTTTCTTTTTAAGGAAGCCAAGAAGGAAGCGCGTGTCATTAGTCTGGCAATTGACTATAATTTTGAAAAGTTGCTGACGCAGGCGGTCTTTGATTTCCTTGAAAAGCGTAGCAAAGGTGGGAAGAAGACAACCAATTCTTATATGAATTCATTCTGGAGTTCTGCGGTTGTTTCAGTGCTTTCAAAATGGATCAAAGAAGGCATGAAGGTGCCAGCTGAAAAGATTGCTGCTTTGGGCATGCCGCTTTTTCCACAGAAAAAGAAAAAGTAAGAGTTTGTACAACTGTTTGGCACCAATACATCAGACTGAAATAATAGATCATAAAAACTTACCTAACAAGTAAGTTTTTACTTAGTGTTTCTGAGACCATTTAAGACTTCTCAGCTACCATTTAGGATTTGGGAGTCATTTGCTATGCGACCTGTGCTATGCTAGAGCAAAGGAGGTAGACAAATGGCTACTATCATAATCAAAGACGGCAGTACTCTTCGAAAGCTGGATCTTTCAACAATTTACTATATCCAGTCCCATCCTCAAAAGCCGCACATCGTCCTTATCGTCACTGGAAAAGGCAATTACAGCCTTAGGGCTTCTCTGACTGCGCTGGCTAAGCTCTATCCTGATGCGCTGGTTCACTGTAATCGTCAAACACTGGTCAATTTAGCCAAGATTCAAGGATTTGACAGAGAGAGTAAAAGCTTGTTCTTTGAGCAGTCTGACTTAGGAGACATTGTCTGCTCAAGGCGTCATTTATCCAGTCTTATCAAGCGCTGGTGTCAGGAAGGAAGAAAATAAGATGAAAATTTTTGTATTAGAAGACGATCTTAAGCAACAAGCCTATATGGAGTCAACCATTCAGGGAATTTTGGAAAAGAACGGCTGGGAATGCCAGTTTTTAGAAATCTATGGCAAGCCGGACCTGCTGATTGATGCAGTAAGGGAACGGGGGAGCCATCAGATTTTCTTTTTGGATATTGAGATTAAGCAAGAGACGCAGAAGGGACTAGAGGTGGCAGGAAAGATTCGCAAGTTGGATCCCTATGCTCTGATTGTATTTGTGACGACTCACTCAGAATTTATGCCCTTGACTTTTCGTTATCAGGTATCAGCTTTTGACTTTATTGACAAAGGATTGCCTGAGGAGGATTTTATCAAGCAGATTGAGCAGGATCTGGCCTATCTTTACGAGAGAAAGGACAGCTTTCAAGCTGAGGAAACTTTTCTCTTTGAAAATTCCAAGTCGGATTTTCAGGTGCCTTTTAATGAAATCTATTATTTTGAGACATCAGAAGTGCCTCATAGACTAGTTCTCTATACCAAGAAAGAGCGGATCGAATTTTACGGACAGCTTTCTGAGATTACAAAGCAGGACAAGCGACTCTATCGCTGCCATCGCTCTTATGTGGTCAATCCAGCGAATATCTCTCAGCTGGATAAGATAGAAAACATAGCCTATTTCCCTAATGGCGCTAGTTGCTATGTATCACGCCTCAAGATGAAAGGATTACGGACAGCTTTAAGGCAGTAGGGAAGTACTAAGATAGAAGTGGGAGAGGAATTATGCCAAGAATAATACAAGTTGTTTTACTTGTTTTCGAAATGATAGCTCTGTCTTTCTTATTTTCACGTATCAGTGGAATTAAGTTGACGTGGATTAAGTACGTCTTAATACCTTTTATTTATATATTTTTTAATCTTCTACTTTTTGTCTTATTTAGTGAAACTTTTTTAACTTACTTAGATCTTCCAGTTTATTTTTTAACTTTTTCTTTATTATTAACTAGACAGAATTCTATTCCTATAACGTTATCTATCTTTTATGGTCTTTTCCCAGTTGTTCTTTGGAATCTTCTATATCGTATATTAACTTTTTTTGTTATTCCTATTTTCGGTTTGGAATATAACCAACTAATAAATGAAGAACAGCTTATTTTAAATATTACGGCTTTTGTAGCTAGTTTACTATCGTTATGGATCCCAAGTTTACTACATTATAAATTTAAGCGGTTAAGAGAATTTAGATTAAATGAGGCTGATAAACACCTAGTCATTTTCCTTAATATATCCATGATTTTTTATATTGTACTTGTACAATTTTTCTCTTATTTAGAAATAACTCATAATGCAGTTAATTTGCCATATAGAAAATTAATTGTGATAGTTTATATCATTCTCTTTCTCAGTTCGGTAAATATCCTAGACCGTAATTTGCGAGAGCGAATTCAACAGCAGTTAAGTGAACAAAGAGAGTTACAATTGAGAAATATGTCCGATTACAGCCAGCATATTGAAGAACTTTATAATGAGTTGCGAAGTTTTCGGCATGATTACATCAATATTTTAAGGAGTCTGAAGTTAGGAATTGATACGCACGATTTATCAGCCATCGAGCAGATTTATAACCAAGTTCTTAAAGACTCAGGTCAAGCGCTCAACCAATCTAAATATGATTTGGGTCGTCTGTCCAATATCCACAATGATGCTCTCAAGAGCGTCTTGTCAGCAAAATTTTTAGAAGCTCAGAGCAAGGGAATAGAAATTGGCTTGGAAGTTCCTCAAGAAATCAAACCTCAAGGAATGGAGTTGCTCGATTTTATCACGATTGTTTCCATATTGGCTGATAATGCTATGGAAGCAGCAGTGGAGACTAGTCATCCAGTGGTTTCTTTTGCCTTTTTGGAGCAGGAAAATAGACAGATATTTATTGTTGAGAATACAATAAAAGAGTTTTCTATCTATTCCGATACTATTTTTAAAAAGGGCTTTAGCACTAAAGGAGAAAATAGAGGGCTTGGTCTCTCCAATGTTCAAAATATTATCAGCCACTATCCCAATGTTTCTCTGCGTACCATTAGTCATGATCACTCTTTTAGACAAGAGTTGGAGATAAAATGAATTTATTAGATTGCGAATGATTAGATTTGCCACTTGATTTAACTCAATGAGAGTAACAAGAACTGTTTATGAGTTAAAAAGACAATTTAAGATTTTTAGTGCCACACCTGTTTAAAAGTGCTATAATTAATATAGGGTTTAAGAATACGAAGGCACTAAGAGAAATGCCTTGTTTAGAGACAAATATAACGTAAACTCAAAGTGTTGTCTGGTTTTTTTGTTATTTAATTGTTAGGAGTGACAAGAAATGAAGAAATTATATAGCAATACATATCTAATGCGATTTTTAACTGCCCAGCTTCCTAGCCTGGCTTTATTCATTATGATTTTAAGCAACCAGGTTTTTAAAGCATCGCTTCTAGTCCAGATTTGTTTTTATTTGATACTTGTGAGCAATCTTGTGTTGAATCTTTATTTTATGAACCAAATAAAAAAAGAAAGTAGTTCCGACATCTTATCAAACCAAATTTTCTTTACTATTTTGACTTTGGCTCTGTTTATATTTAGTTCTTACAGACTGATAACGATTAGTGATGACTTTCAAAAATTAATTGCTCTGATATCCACTATTTTATTATTTATCTTACTTATTCTACTTATTTGGGGAATAAAATATGCCAAGATGGTTAATAGAAAACATAAAACAAATTAGATTTGCTAAAATTGAGCGGTATATCGCTATACTCTCTCTGTCTTACTTTTTCGTGATGTTTTCTAAGAATATTTCTTATAGCATTTTTCCAAGAAGACGATACGGAATATCCTGCTGGTCAATTCTTTCTTATGCTCTTTGTAATTTAAATTTTATTATTTTAGTAAAAACAGCATTTGCTTCTAGCAAGTGCTGTGTTCTTTTCTTCAAATGACCATTTAGGATAAAATACAGACTGTTTATGATTTTCGGCTTGTTATTTGAAGAAAGTGCGCTATAATCTAAGCAGATTAAGATTGACTTTACAAATGGTTGAAGTCTATTAAAAAAATTTTTAATCAAAAATTTATGTTATAATAACAGTATAATCGTCGTTTGTAATTTTGGGAAAAAGGTGATTTGCTATCTCTAATGGCGCTTTTTGGAATGGAGGGCATCTATGAAGTTAGAAATGATAGGCATTAGCAAGAGCTATGGCTCTAAGTCTGTGCTCAAAGATATTTCCTGTGAATTTACTGAGGGAGTTTATGGTTTGCTTGGGGCAAATGGTACAGGTAAGACGACCTTGATGAATATCATTTGTGATCTCATAAAGCCGAGCCAAGGAAGGATGAAGTTTGATGGCGCCTCGCATGTAGAAGAGTATATCCAGTATATCGGATTCTTGCCTCAAGATTTTTCTTATTATCATAACTTTACGGGGCTCGATTTCCTTTTATATATGGCTGCTCTTAAGGGAATGACGAGGAAACAAGCCAGGGTAGAGAGCGATAAGTTTTTGCAACTTACTGGATTATACGATGTTCGGAAAAAGAAGATTGCTTCCTATTCGGGTGGTATGAAGCAAAGACTTGGCATTGCGCAGGCACTGCTCAATAATCCCAAAATATTGATTTTAGATGAGCCGACCGTGGGCCTGGATCCCAAGGAAAGGGTGAAATTCAGAAATATTATCAGTGAGCTATCGGCTGATAAAATCATTCTCTTATCTACCCATATCGTATCGGACGTAGAAGCGATAGCTAAGGAAATCCTAATCCTAAAAGATGGAAATTTTGTGGAGAGAGGTAGTGCTAAGGAACTTCTTTCGCTTATCGATGGGCAAGTTTGGGAATTTCGTGTTTCCGAGCGTGAGTGGCAGCGTTTTGCAAGGGATTATGTAATTGTGAATGAGCGGATAGAACCAGGCGGTATCGTCTTACGGGTTATTAGCAGTGATAGTCCTGTCCAAGGGGCGCAAGGGGTGATTCCGAGTCTGGAAGATTTGTATATTTATTACTTTAGAGAGGAGGTAAATGGATGATAGAATTAGTTCCTTTTGAATTGAAAAAATTATTAAAAAAGAAGTCAGTTTTAGGTGCAGTACTGGCTATTATACTGGTTTTAGCTGGATTGTTTTATGCAAATTTTTTTAATGATGGTCAGATTAGCGGATCTTCAGCTGATCGAATACATGGAAAACAAGCGGTTGTGATCAAACAAAAGATTGCTGAAGAGCATACTGGTTATTTATCTGATGAGTTAATGGATAAAATAATTAATGACTATGCAGCGAATATGCCCTATTTCAAACAGAATGATTTGTATGATATGTTTTCCTGGTATGCTATTGATCGCCTCGTCCCCAATTCTCAAGAAATTTTAACAGATACCTATAAATCTAATGATGTCTTACATTATGACCAGATTAGTCTCAAGTCGCAAGAAGAGCTGCAGTCTCATTTTCCTTTAAAAACTTTAAAACTGGGAAATTTTGCACCTTGGCATAAGTTATTTAATACCTTAAATGCTGCTTTTAGTTTAATGGTGGTATTTGTGATCTATATTTGCTGCTCTGTTTTCTCAGGTGATCGAGCAAGAAAGATGGATTCATTACTTTTGACAACTAAATATGGTCGCAATCAGTTAACGATTGCAAAAATTGTATCTGTTTTTGGAATTGCTACTTTAACATTTGTCCTTGTTAATAGCCTTGTTTTGCTGGTGTTTGGAACCTACTTTGGTTGGAGTGGTTGGGATACCAGTGTCCAGATGAATTTGGAATGGATTTCGACCATTTATAATATTTTGCAATTTCCTGTCCATATGAATCTCTTAGAATTGTTGATTCGCCTTATTCTATTCCAGTTTGTTGGTTTACTCTTTATTCTTGGGGTGATGGTTCTCATATCTAGTTTGACAAAGTCGCCGCTAGCAACATTTGCAAGTTCTGTAGGGATGTTCTTGGCTCCAGAATTTTTGATGAATATCTTCAGAGATGGTCTGATGAATAAGATACTAACTATTTTTTCAATTTCAACTGATGGAACGGAAGGAATCTTATTGAAACTTTCCAATAGCAAAGGATTTTTCTTCAATGATTTTACTGCAAATGGTGTCAGCGTGATCATTATCCGGCTCTCTCTCATGCTCCTCTGCTGTCTGATGACTTATCGAATCATCCGAAAAAGAGGACTTTAAACTAACTGTTGTCTATTTAATTGTATTTTAGAAAAGCAGTTCCGCTTTTTTGATGGAATATACAAGGAAAAAAGAGGTCACTAATATGGAAAAAAATTTGTTTTTTAAAATTTCTCTGCTTATATCTTTTATGCTAACGGCAGGAGGTCTATTATTAACACTCTGTAATTATTTATTTTTTAATTATCCGTTTTTAAACCAAACTACGGTAGGTCTAATTGTCTCGTTTTTAATGGTTTTGCTTATATTTTTTAGTTCTCATCATAGAAATAAGGATTAATTTTTTGATTACTTGAGAATAAAAAGAAAAAAACTGTTAAAGACATTCTTTGAATTTATCCTTTAAAGGAGTTGATTTTATGACTAATAGTAGGCGAGCAGTAGTTGCTACGAGCTTAGGTTTCATCTTATTGTTAGCAGTGGGAGTTCTGCTGCGGATTCGCTTTGGGAGCATGGTCTTTTTGCTAAGTTTATTCTGTTATGCGGAAGCCTTTATCATTTGGTACGCGAAAAGTAAGTCTAAGTCGCAGATCAGTGGCAGTCGGAGTATTGAACTCTTCTGGCTTTATATCAAGCAGTTGAAAATCTTTTATGTCACAATTTTGTGTCTTGCAATTCCTTTCGTGTCCCTGTCTTCTGACCCCACTTATGATTTGTTTTTTGTGCTTGGGTTGTTAGTATTTTCGCTCTTAAGCAATTATATCTTTAGCTCTCATGGCATTCAGCCATCTAAAAAAGAGACTGATGTAAAAGATTAATTGTTTTATCTGTAGCAGTTATTCAGCTTGCTGTTTTCTACAAAAGAAAAGAGGCTGGGACAAAAGTCCTAGCCTCTCAATTGTCTTTGGAATGTCGAGCAAGACGCAGTGGTTGAGTGGGCTCTACTGCGCTGACTTCATCAGCTTTTACAGCCCTACTCAACTGTGCGGAGGTGGGACGACAAAATCGAATTCTAACGAATGACCAATTTCTGTCCCACTCTCTTTTGTAAAATATGCAAGCTTAGTGTGCTACACGTTTGCGAGCGGCTTTCTTACGGTTTTCTTCGATGAAAGCTGCTTTTTGTTCCTCAGGTTCGATGACTTTTTTCTTAAAGGCATAGACTGCACCAGCAAGAGCAGCGACAGTACCTGCTACACCTGTAAGAACGCCTTTTCCAAATCCTTTAGCCATGTGATTTCTCCTTTTCTGAACTTTTATTATTTATGTTATAATTAATAGTAACGAAAAATCAAAATTTTTTCAAGGAAAAAAGATGAAAACCAAAATAATTGTGATAGTGGGGCCGACGGCGGTCGGAAAAACGGCTCTGAGTATCGAGGTAGCCAAGCGCTTCAATGGCCAAATCATTAGCGGTGATAGCCAGCAGGTTTATCGTGGCTTGGATATTGGAACAGCTAAGATTCGTCCGGAGGAGCAGGAGGGCATTCCCCATCATCTGCTGGATGTGCGGGAGGTTGGAGAAAGCTATTCGGCCTATGACTTTGTGACTGAGGCGACTCAAGCCATTCGTGAGATTGAGGCTCAAGGTCAGCTTCCCATCATTTGCGGTGGCACAGGGCTCTATATCCAGAGCTTGCTCGAAGGCTATCATCTGGGCGGCTCTGTTTCGCACGAGGAGATTCTGGCCTATCGGGCGCAGCTGGATACTTGGTCGGATGAGGATTTGTTTGGGAAAATAGCAGAGCTGGGTATCGAGATTCCACAGATAAATCGACGCAGAGCTATGAGGGCGCTTGAGATTGCCCATCTGGGAGGTTCGCTAGAAAACAGCCAACCAGACTATGAAGCACTGCTGATTTGTCTAGATGATGAAAGACAAACACTTTATGAGCGAATCAATCAGCGAGTAGATCTGATGCTAGAAGCTGGACTCTTAGAAGAAGCCCGTTGGCTGTATGAGCAGGCTCCAACCTGTCAAGCTAGCAAGGGCATCGGCTACAAGGAACTTTTTCCCTACTTTGAAGGCCAGATAAGCCTAGAGGAGGCGGTGGATAAGCTCAAACAGAATACCCGCCGTTTTGCCAAGCGCCAGCTGACTTGGTTTCGAAACCGGATGTCCGTGACCTTTTATCAGGTGGGAAATCCAGACTATAAAAATCAGGTCATGGAGGACATCAGGAAGTTTTTGGACAAGTAGCTGGCTGACCAATTAGTAAGGATATGAGATGATAGAAACAGAGAAAAAAGTAGAGCGTGTCTTTTTGGTCGGTGTGGAACTAGCAGACACGGAAAATTTTGACCTATCCATGGAGGAGCTGCAAAGTCTAGCTAAGACTGCTGGAGCTGAGGTAGTCGGCTCCTATAGTCAGAAGCGGGAAAAGTATGATAGCAAGACCTTTGTCGGTTCTGGTAAGTTAGAAGAGATCCGGCAGATGGTTGATGCCGAAGAGATTTCGACCGTCATTGTCAATAACCGTCTGACACCTCGCCAAAATGTCAATCTGGAAGAAAGCTTGGGCGTCAAGGTCATTGACCGTATGCAGCTGATTTTGGATATTTTTGCCATGAGAGCTAGGAGTCATGAGGGCAAGCTGCAGGTGCATCTGGCCCAGCTCAAGTACCTGCTGCCTCGCTTGGTTGGCCAGGGCATTATGCTCAGCCGTCAGGCAGGTGGAATTGGCTCACGTGGTCCTGGTGAAAGCCAGCTGGAGCTGAATCGACGCAGTGTCCGCAATCAGATTCATGATATTGAGCGCCAGCTCAAGGCAGTGGAGAAAAATCGGGCAACCGTTCGTGAAAAACGGCTAGAGTCCAGCATTTTCAAAATCGGTCTCATCGGTTATACCAATGCTGGCAAGTCTACGATCATGAACTGCTTGACCAGCAAGAGCCAGTATGAGGCGGACGAACTTTTTGCGACGCTAGACGCCACGACTAAGAACATCAACCTCAGTGGCCAGCTCAATGTCACTCTGACGGACACAGTTGGCTTCATTCAGGATTTGCCGACAGAGCTGGTATCTAGCTTTAAGTCCACACTGGAAGAGAGTAAAAATGTCGATTTGCTAGTCCATGTTATTGATGCCAGCGACCCTCATCATGAGGAGCATGAAAAAACCGTCCTCGACATCATGAAAGAGCTGGACATGCTGGATATTCCCCGGCTAACCCTCTATAACAAAGCAGACAAGGCGGAGGGTTTCACCCCAACCTTGACTCCTTATTCTTTGATTTCGGCTAAAGCGGATAATAGCAGAGCTCTTTTGCAGCAAGTCCTGCTGGAGCGGATGAAAGAACTCTTTGTGCCTTTTACCATCAAGGTAGCTCCGGCTAAGGCCTACAAGATTCATGATTTAGAAAAAGTCGCAATTATCGGAAATCGAGAATACATAGACGACGTCGAAGTCATTTCAGGCTGGATTGCCGAAAAAAATAAATGGAAACTGGAAGAATTTTATGACTGATTATATAGATTTGGCCCTCAAATACGGTGGTTTTACTAGCCTAGACAGGGTGTACTTAGAGCAAGTATTGGCTGGCCTGACAGAAGAGCAGAAGCTGAGCTTTATCACACCGCCACCCAGCGTTATCAATGCTTACTTTGCTGAGCTTTATCAAAAGAAAAGTCCGGAAGCCGCAACGGCTTATTTTCTAGAAATTAGCCAAGCGCTGGACTTATGGAATGCGGAGCCTAGCTTTGTAGAAAGCAAGCCTTTTGTCCGCCTCAATCTTTCTGGCAAGTCTTACGGATTTTGCTATGAGAGCGAGGAGGTCGGCTTGGTCTTTCCTGAAAATCCAGAGCCAGTAACAGCTGACTTGCTCTTTGAAATCGCCCAAGTCTTTCCACAGTACTTAGTCTACGAAGAAGCTGGGAGAATAAAAATGATACCTCTCAAAGCTGAATCTCAAGTCGTGGAAAGTCAGGCGCTGACTGCCTTGACCGACTGGCAGCAGCTGGCGGATGGCAGCCAGAGAGTTCTAGGCTACAATCAAGATGAAGTCAGTCAGCTGGCCCAGTCCTATGCTGGCAGGAAATACTATCACTCGCAGAATCGCTCTGCCATGATTTATATCATTTAGAAAGAAAAATATGCAATTACAATTTTTAGGAACTGGAGCCGGTCAGCCGTCCAAGGCTCGCAATGTGTCTAGTCTTGTCCTCAAGCTTTTGGAGGAAATCAATGAGGTCTGGATGTTTGACTGCGGTGAAGGCACCCAGAATCAAATCTTGGAAACTACCATCAAACCTCGTAAGATTTCAAAGATTTTCATCACGCACCTGCACGGTGACCACATTTTCGGCTTGCCGGGTTTTCTCTCTAGCCGAGCTTTTCAGGCCAATGAAGAGCAGACGGATTTGGAAATTTATGGGCCAGTCGGTATCAAAAGCTTTGTGATGACAAGCTTGCGCGTGTCTGGTTCTCGCCTGCCTTATCGGATTGATTTTCATGAGTTTGATGAAAACAGTCTGGGTAAGATTTTGGAGACGGACAAGTTCACTGTTTATGCGGATAAGCTAGACCACACGATTTTCTGCGTGGGTTATCGGGTGATGCAGAAAGATTTGGAAGGAACGCTGGATGCCGATAAGCTGCGCGAGGCGGGTGTTCCCTTTGGTCCTCTCTTTGGAAAAGTCAAGAATGGTCAGGATATCGTCCTAGAAGATGGCACGAAGATTGTCGCGGCTGATTACATCTCAGCTCCTCGCCCAGGTAAGACCATTACCATTTTGGGTGACACTAGAAAGACTGACTCAAGTGTTCGCTTGGCTGTGGCGGCAGATGTGCTGGTTCATGAAGCGACCTATGGCAAGGGAGATGAAAAGATGGCCCGCAAGCATGGTCATTCGACCAATATGCAAGCCGCAGAGGTAGCCAAAGAAGCTGGTGTCAAACGCCTCCTGCTCAATCATGTTAGCGCACGATTCTTATCGAAAGACATTAGCCAAATGCGGCGCGATGCCAGTGCTGTCTTTGACAATGTCCATGTGGTCAAGGACTTGGAAGAGGTTGAGTTATAATTTTACAGTCTCGGACAGTTTCGTTGAGAGGAAAATAAGATGACAGTTGAAAATCGTTTATTCGATAAAGCTGATTGGTATTTTGAGGATGCATTAACCAACTATCTTTATAGCTACCAATTACAAAATGAAGAATTAACAAAAGATGATTATCGAGAGGTTCATCGTTGGGCTGCGAATCATATTGGCTTTTTCGTTACTTGGCTCATCCAGCATGATGCAAAAGAAATGATGACTCCTGATGAAGAAGCACCACTCCAAAGTGTCAAAGACGAGCAAACTTTGGGTGTGGATTATGTTCTAGACTGGTGTGACGGAAAATTAGGAACAATGGATGTCAAAAAGGACTTTCAGGCTTTTGTGAACAATTATTATGAACATCAGTACATGAAGGATTATTCCGAATTTGTAGTCAATGACTTGTACGACCTACCTTTGGAATTTTTAGGTAGCTGGGAGGATTATCATCTTTTTGCTCCGGTCATTGATCAAGCTTATGCTGACTATTTAGTTGGAAAAAGATTTCATTAAATTAACAACACGAAAGGCATAACAATGCGCACCATCATCATCACAGGGGCTAGCGGTGGGCTGGCTCAGGAAATGGTTAAGCTCTTGCCCCATGACCGACTGATTTTGGTCGGACGGAGCAAGGCTAAGCTGGAAAAACTATATGGAGAAAGGGAAAATCTTAACCTAGTCGAGCTGGATATCACTGACAGCTCAGCTTTGGAAAGATTTGCTAAACAGATTGACAGACAATATGGTCATGTCGATGTCCTAGTTAATAACGCTGGCTATGGAATTTTTGAAGAATTTGACAAAATCAGATCAAGCGATATCGAGGCTATGTTTGAGGTCAATACCTTTGCCCTGATGAATCTGTCCCGTATCTTTGGGGCTCGCATGAAGCGGGCAGGCCGAGGCCATATTGTTAATATCGTTAGTATGGCCGGCCTCATTGCAAGTAGCAAGTCTAGTCTGTATTCGGCGACTAAGTTTGCGGCTATTGGTTTTTCCAATGCCCTGCGTTTGGAACTCCTGCCTTTTGGTGTCTATGTCACGACGGTAAATCCCGGTCCTATCAAAACAGCCTTTTTCGATCAGGCAGATCCTGATGGTTCCTATGTGAAAGCAGTCGACAAATATATGCTTGAGCCAGACTTTGTAGCAGGCAAAATTGTCAAATCTTTTGGCAAAAAGAAGCGGGAAATGAATCTACCTGGGATTCTCAATCTTGCCCACAAGCTCTATACCCTTTTTCCAAGAATTGCCGATAAAATGGCGGCCAATATGTTTAACTATAAGTGAGGTTTTATGACAGCTAATCTACAAGCTTACAAGGCTCATCTGCAGGCGCCTTGGGGCAAACTTCAGTATGATATTGTTTTTGCTTTTCTTAAATCACTGAAGGGTCAGAAAATCCTTGATTTCGGTAGCGGTTTTGGGATTGTGGCTGATTTTCTAGCGGAAAAGAACCAAGTGACCGCCATCGAGCCGAACTTAGAAATGATTGCTGAGCGCAAGCAGGACTTTTCCTATGCGCAATTGCAAGGCAGCCTAGAGGTTCTGCAAACATTGCCAGATCAGTCTTTTGATGTCGTCATCTGTCATAATGTTTTAGAGTATGTGTCTGAGCCAGCTCTCTATTTAGCAGAATTTTCCCGCCTCTTAAAAAAGGACGGCAAAATTTCTCTGGTCAAGCATCACGAGGTTGGGCGAATTATGCATACAGTGGTTTTTGAAAATGACCCAGAAAAGGCCCAGCAGCTTTTGGCAGGTCAGGAATATGAAACCCACAGCATGGGTGCTGCTAAGGTCTATCAGGTTCAGGAAGTGATTTCAGATTTGCCATTAGAAGTTGAGGATTATCAGGGAGTACGGATTTTTTACGGGCTGCAATCCAATGACTACAAAACTGCCCCTGACTGGGCTGAAAAGATGCTTGAGATGGAGCTGGCTGTCTGCAACCAATCACCTTATCGAGACATTGCTGCCTTTCAGCATGTTTGGCTGAGCCAGCGCTAAATCTATTTATTAAGCACGTCTTCCTAGGGAGAGTATTTATGGCAGAAAGAAATGTCAGAGAGCCTGAGCAACCGGTCAACTACGCTATGCTCAGTTTGTTTCAGTACATGGCTTCAATTTTGGTAATCTTGGTGCATTGTCAGCGACTTTTTGAAAATGAAGTTTTACATTTTACTCAGAAAAGCATGTTTGGTCGTATGGCAGTGCCTTTTTTCCTGATTTCATCAGCTTTTATGCTAAAATCCAGCTTGGCTAAGAAGCAGGACATGAAGCTGTACATTAAGCGTATTTTGAAGCAGTATCTTTTGTGGAGCGGGATTTATGTTCCTTATGCCTTGGCGTATTTTTGGACCTTGCCAGTTCAGAAACATTACGCTCCTTTGGCCTTGTTGGCTGGGCTTTTGTATATCGGCTTATGTTATCAACTTTGGTACATTCCCGCCTTTCTCTTGGGGCTTTTACTTGTCCACTATGTTTATAGAAAATGGGGTGCTAGAAAGACGGGGATATTTTTACTCCTGCTTTATGTAGTGGGATCCATTGAGACATACTACGCTTATTTCTCACATAGCTGGCTTACCCATTCATTTGATGTCTATGCTAAAGTTTTCTTCACCACCCGAAACGGTATTTTCTATACTCCCATTTTTATTTATTTGGGCTATCTTCTTTATGATTATCAGCAGTCTAGCATTTTTAGGAAAGATTATGGGAAAAAGCTATTTTTATCCGGTCTTCTATTGTTGCTAGATGGGTGGATTGTTTTTATCCATCAGGGGATTGACAAAAACTTCTTCTTGGCTTTGCCTCTCTTTGCTTTATTTCTAGTGAATTGGATTTTGCGTACAAGAATTGGTCAAAACTGGCATCTGTATCACCTCAAAGAATTGAGCGTTTTGTATTTCTTTTTGCATCCGATTTTTATAGAATCTTCTTTTTATCTGCTCCAAAAGACCAATTTTGCCAAATGGCAGCAGGGAAGGATTGCCTTTTTGCTAACCTTGCTCTTGACTCATCTAAGCGCAGAAGTCATTTTATTGGCTCGGAAGCGCCTGTTCTTGAAGCAAAGACTGACAAAGGAAATAGGATAGCGAAAGAAAGCTAGTAAGTAGGATCTGCCGATTGGAGAAGTTCTAGCTGGTAAGCGAAAATCCAGCAAAATTAACCTTGCTCGAATTTTAACCGATTGAGGAAGTAAAACATAAAGTGATAGAACAGAAGAAATATTCCGTGCCTTTTTCTTCTGTTCTGTCGCTTTTTCATGTTATAATATTCAGACAAGATTGAACGGAGAGAGTGTTTCACTTATCATGATTAGCTCAAAATATGACTGGCAGTTTGCCACAAATTTTACAGACGAAAAATTTTTAAAAAAGGCTAAAAAAGCTGGATTAGAGCCTGCAGCTGCCAGTCTTCTTTACCAAAGAGGTGTGCAGACTGAGGAGGCTTTACAGGAATTTTTGGAGCCTAGTTTAGACCAGCTTCACGATCCTTATGACCTGAATGATATGGAGCGGGCAGTGGATCGCATTCGCTCAGCGATTGAGAATTATGAGCAGATTTTGATCTATGGTGATTATGACGCTGATGGCATGACCTCGGCATCGATTGTCAAGGAAGCCTTGGAGCAGCTGGGGGCTGAGTGTCAGGTCTATCTGCCCAATCGCTTTACGGATGGCTATGGTCCTAATAGCAGTGTTTACAAGTATTTTATTGAAAATCAAGGTATCTCGCTCATTATTACAGTGGATAATGGGGTGGCAGGACTTGAAGCTATTGAGCTAGCCCAGTCTCTGGGCGTAGATGTCATCGTGACGGACCACCACTCCATGCCTGAGGAGCTGCCAAACGCCTATGCTATCGTCCATCCGGAACATAGCGGAGCGGATTACCCTTTCAAGCATCTAGCTGGTTGTGGGGTGGCTTTTAAGCTGGCAACTGCCTTGCTGGAAGAAGTCCAAGTCGAACTTTTGGACTTAGTTGCTATCGGTACCATTGCCGATATGGTCAGTCTGACGGGGGAAAATCGGATCTTAGTAAAATATGGCCTCTCCGTCCTCAAAAATACCCAGCGGGTGGGTCTTCAGGAACTCTTCAAAATCGCAGGCATTCAGCCGGACGAACTAGATGAAGAAACGGTTGGCTTTCAGCTTGCTCCCCGACTCAATGCCTTGGGACGGCTGGATGATCCCAATCCAGCAGTTGAGCTTTTGACAGGCTTTGACGACGAAGAAGCTCGCGACATTGCGCTCATGGTCAACCAAAAAAATGACGAGCGCAAGGAAATCGTCCAGCAGATTTATGAAGAAGCACAAACCATGCTGGATCCTAAGAGACCAGTGCAGGTGTTGGCTAAGGAAGGTTGGAATCCTGGTGTGCTAGGGATTGTCGCTGGGCGCTTGCTGGAAGAACTGCACCAGCCAGTCATAGTGCTTAATATCGAGGATGGTATCGCTAAGGGCAGCGCCCGCAGTATTGAAGCGGTCAATATTTTTGAGGCCTTGGACAGTCATCGTGATCTCTTTCTAGCCTTTGGCGGGCACGCTGGAGCGGCTGGAATGACTCTTGAAGCAGACAAACTAACGGAGCTTGCAGATATCCTGACAGCTTACATCTTAGACAATGATTTGGATTTGACTGGAAAAACAGCCCTGTATTTAGATGAGGAGCTGCACTTGCCAGAACTGACCTTGGATACGCTCAAAAGCTTCGAAAAACTTGCGCCTTTTGGCATGGACAATAAGAAGCCGCTTTTTTATCTCAAGGACTTTAAAGTGGACAATGCTCGGACTATGGGGGCTGGCAATAGCCATCTCAAGCTGAAAATTTCTCAGGAAGCCGCATCTTTCGAAGTAGTAGCTTTTGGGCAAGGAAGCCTGGCGACAGAGTTTGCCCAAACCAAGAATCTAGAGCTAGCTGTCAGCCTCTCTGTCAATAAATGGAATGGACAGACCAGTCTCCAGCTCATGCTGGTAGATGCTCGTGTGGACGGCGTACAGCTTTTCAATATCCGTAGCAAAAATGCGACGCTGCCTGACAAGGTTCCAGTCTTGCGTTTCACAGAGGAATTGCCGGATTTGACAAATAGCAGAGCAGTTGTGGTTTATGACCTGCCTGATGACTTGCAGGACTTGAAGACGATTCTTCAATCTCAGGATTTCGATGCGATTTACTTTAAGAATGAGATTGCCAAACCTTACTATCTGACCGGCTATGGTACTCGTGAGCAATTTGCTAAACTTTACAAGACAATCTACCAGTTCCCTGAGTTTGATGTTCGCTATAAACTTAAAGAGTTGGCGGCTTATCTGAAAATCGACCCAATTCTCTTGGTCAAAATGATTCAGATTTTTGAAGAGTTGGGCTTTGTCAGCATCACCGAAGGTGTCATGACGGTCAATAAGGAAGCTGAAAAGAAAGAAATTGATAGCAGTCTTATTTACCAAGACCTCAAGCGCCTAGTCAAAGAACAAGAACTCATGGCTCTGGGCACTGTGCAGGAGATTTATGACTATCTCATGGATTGCTAGGGAAAAGGCCTCCTTGTTTTACAAATCTTTCATATCTAAAAAAATTGAAAGACTGTTAGAGCCTTTTTGGATAAAACATGGTATAATAGAGAGTAAAAAATTTTTTGAAAGAAAGAACATTATGAATTTAAAAGATTATATTGCAACCATTGAAAACTACCCAACGGAAGGGATTCTCTTCCGTGATATTAGCCCTTTGATGGCTGATGGAAATGCCTACAGCTATGCTGTTCGTGAAATTGTTCAATATGCGACTGACAAGGAAATCGACATGATCGTCGGTCCAGAAGCGCGTGGCTTTATCGTAGGATGTCCAGTTGCCTTTGAATTAGGAGTTGGCTTTGCTCCTGTCCGTAAGCCTGGCAAACTTCCTCGTGAAGTTATCTCAGCTGACTATGAAAAAGAGTATGGTGTAGATACTCTGACTATGCATGCGGATGCGATCAAACCTGGTCAACGCGTTCTGATTGTCGATGACCTTCTTGCGACTGGTGGAACAGTTAAGGCGACCATTGAAATGATTGAGCGCCTTGGTGGCGTAGTGGCTGGCTGTGCCTTCCTCATCGAGTTGGATGAGCTCAAAGGTCGCGAAGCAATCGGCGATTATGACTATAAAGTATTGATGCACTACTAAAGATATAGCTTATTACTATATCTAGTTAGAGAAAAAGTATAATTGAAAACTATATCTCCTTTGAGTATAATAGGTATATTAAACAAAAGGAGATATTTTCATGCCTATCAAGATTGATAAGAAGCTTCCCGCAGTTGAAATTTTAAGCTCTGAGAATATCTTTGTCATGGATGATGACCGGGCAGATCATCAGGATATCCGCCCCTTGAATATCTTGATACTCAATCTCATGCCCCAGAAAATGGTGACGGAAACTCAGATTTTGCGTCATTTGGCCAATACGCCCTTGCAGCTGACCATTGAGTTTCTTTATATGACTTCTCATACGTCAAAGACTACCCAAGTGGAACACATGCAGACCTTTTACAAGACTTTTGAGGAGGTCAAACATCGTTTCTTTGATGGTTTGATTATCACAGGAGCGCCAGTAGAGCATCTACCCTTTGAGGCAGTAGACTATTGGGAGGAATTCCAGCAAGTGATTGAATGGTCCAAGACTCATGTCTTTTCGACTTTGCATATCTGCTGGGGGGCTCAGGCTGGGCTTTATGCCCGCTATGGCGTGGATAAGCACCAGATGGAAGAGAAACTTTCGGGTGTTTACGAGCAGTCAACTCCAAGCAATAATCTGCTTTTTAGAGGTTTTGATGATGAATTTATCACGCCTCATTCAAGGCATACAGAAGTGCTGAAGGAAGACATTCTGAATCTGACCAATCTAGAAATTCTCTCTGAGGGCGAAAAGACTGGCTTGTCTGTTTTGGCAAGCCGTGACTTGCGAGAGGTGTATAGCTTCGGTCATATGGAGTACGACCGTGATACCCTTGCCAAGGAGTATTTCCGTGACTTGGAAGCGGGCAAGGATCCTCATATTCCTGAGAATTACTTCAAGAATGATGATGTGAATGCGACACCTTGTTTGCGCTGGAGTTTGGCGGCAGCTCTCTTTTTCAGTAATTGGGTCAATTATGCAGTCTATCAAGAAACGCCATTTGATTGGCAAAGTCCAGAGAATGATGCATCCTTCTTTGCTTATTTATAAAGAGGTACTATGACTTATTTAGCAGCTTACAAAAATGGCAACTTGGTTCTTCCAAGTGCCCTCTTTTTGCATTTTAAAGACATTTTTGATTCCAGTGATGATTTTTTGGTCTGGCAGTTTTTCTATTTGCAAAATACCACTTCATTGGAGGAATTTGCGCCCAGTCAGATTGCGGAGTATATTGGCAAGACCTTATCCGAGGTCAATCGCTCCATGTCCCATCTGACGGAAAAAGGCTTGCTCCAGTACAGAACCATTGAACTGAATGGGGAAATCGAGGCAATTTTTGATGCTTCGCCAGCCTTAGAAAAGCTAGACGAGATTCTAGGCACTTCCAGTCCTACAGGGTCAAGGCCAGCGTCTGATGGCAATCTTCTCAAGGAACTGGTTGAAACCTTCCAGCAAGAGCTGGGTCGTCTTTTGACTCCCTTTGAAATTGAGGATTTGACCAAGACTATTAAGGACGATCAAACCAATCCAGATTTGGTCAAGGCTGCCTTACGCGAAGCGGTTTTCAATGGCAAGCCTAATTGGAAATATATCCAGGCAATCTTGCGTAATTGGCGGCGGGAAGGTATTACAACCCAAGCTCAAGTAGAAGCCAAACGGGCGGAGCGTGAAGCAAGTAATCCACAGAATGTAACGGTTTCGGATGATTTTCTTAATGCCATGAATTTGTGGAAGGACTGAATTTGCTAGATTAACAGTGGCCTGTTAGATACGACAGGCCCTTGGTTTTATAAAAAAGGAGAAAAGTATGACCTATCAATTACCAAAAGTCTGGTCCGCTGCGGACAGTGACCAAGGAAAGTTTTCAGGTATCAATCAGCCTACTGCGGGCGCGCGTTTTGAACAAAACCTTCCTGTCGGTAAAGAGCCCTTTCAGCTTTATTCACTTGGGACTCCAAATGGCGTTAAGGTGACCATTATGCTGGAGGAACTATTGGCAGCAGGTGTGACAGAGGCGGCCTATGACCTTTATAAGATCAGCATCATGGATGGCGAGCAGTTTGGCTCAGATTTTGTGAAAATCAATCCCAACTCCAAGATTCCGGCCTTGTTGGATCAGTCAGGTTATAAGCCGATTCGCGTCTTTGAATCAGCAAATATCCTGCTTTATCTGGCAGAGAAGTTTGGAAAGCTGATTCCGTCAGATTTGGCTGGTCGGACGGAGGTGCTCAACTGGCTCTTCTGGCAGACAGGCGCGGCGCCTTTCTTGGGGGGCGGATTTGGTCATTTCTTTAACTATGCACCAGAAAAGCTAGAATACCCGATCAACCGTTTTACGATGGAAGCCAAGCGACAGCTAGATTTGTTGGACAAAGAATTAGCCAAGAAAGCTTATATCGCTGGAGATGACTACAGTATTGCTGATATTGCTATCTGGTCTTGGCATGGGCAGTTGGTGCAGGACAAGATTTATACAGGCGCAGCGGAGTTCTTAGATGTTACATCTTACAAACATCTAGTTGCTTGGGCAGAGAAGATTGCGGCCCGTCCAGCAGTCCAGCGCGGTTTAGCTGCCGAGTATCAAGAAATTAAATAAAAAAGTGACTAGTGGCGATACAAAAATCGGCTTATCAACAGGCTGATTTTTCCTCCGCTGCTTTTTTTATACCCTTAAAAATGATATACTGAATAGAAGAATGTATAGAAAAGAGTAAGCAATGCAAAAAAAGACTATTTCCCAACGCTTGGAGCGAGTGGCTGCTTTTGTACCAGATGGGGCAAAGCTGCTGGATGTCGGGAGCGATCACGCCTATCTGCCTATTTACTTGATTCAGCAGGGACGGATTGAGAAGGCTCTGGCCGGAGAAGTGGTAGAGGGGCCTTTTCAGTCTGCCCAGAAAAATGTGGCAGAGCATGGGCTGACGGAGCAGATTGAGGTTCGCTTGGCCAATGGTCTGGCGGCTTTTGAAGCGGTAGATCAGATTGACACCATCGTCATCGCTGGCATGGGCGGTCGCTTGATTTCAGAGATTTTGGAAAATGGCAAAGCTAAGCTTGCGTCCGTTTCCCGCTTGATTTTGCAGCCCAATAACCGAGAGGATGAACTTCGCAGCTGGCTGGTATCTAACGGTTTTCGTTTGCTGGCTGAGGATATCTTAGAAGAGGCTGGTAAGTTTTACGAAATCCTGGTAGCAGAATCAGGTCAACAAACTCTGACAGAGCAAGAAAAGCGTTTTGGTCCTTTTCTGATGAAGCAACAGTCACCTGCTTTTCAGTTAAGATGGCAGAGAGAACTGAAGAAATTTGAAGGAGCTCTAGTTCATATCCCAGAAAAAAATGAGCTAGAACGCTCTGCTATGTCCCAAAAAATCGAAAGTATCAAGGAGGTACTCCATGTTAGCAAGTGAAATCATCGCCCGTTATGAAGCCTATTGCCCGCAAGAACTGTCCATGGAGGGCGACATTTCAGGCCTGCAAATCGGAACTTTGGACAAAGAAGTGGACAAGGTTCTAGTGGCATTGGATATTCGTGAGCAAACGGTGGCAGAGGCTATCGAGGCAGGTGTTGGACTGATTATCGTTAAGCATGCGCCTATTTTTCGACCGCTCAAGAACCTAGTGGCAGATAAGGTGCGAAATCAAATCATTCTAGACCTCATCAAGCATGATATTGCTGTCTATGTTAGCCATACCAATATTGATGTCGTGGAGGACGGGCTTAATGACTGGTTCTGTCAGCTATTGGATATTGAGGAGACGAGTTTTCTCAGTCAGACAAGCCCTGAACACGGTATTGGCCGTGTGGGGAGGATTGCTCCTCAGACCTTTGGGGACTTTGCGGCAAAGGTCAAGGCAAGTTTTGGACTAGATAGTTTGCGTCTGGTTACTTATGAAGAAGCGGATCTCGAACGTATCATTGAGCGTGTGGCTATTTGTGGCGGCAGCGGTCAGTCCTTTTATCCGGAGGTCATTGCTAAGGGAGCGCAGGTCTACATCACTGGTGATATTTACTATCATACAGCTCAGGAAATGCTGACAGAGGGGCTTTTGGCGCTGGATCCTGGACATCATATCGAAGTTCTTTTTACGGAAAAATTAAAAGAAAAATTTGATACTTGGAAGGCAGAAGAGGGATGGGAGATTGAAATTCTGGCTAGTCAGGCTTCGACCAATCCTTTCCGACATATTTGAGAGGGAGCGACATGAAAAAAGTAGCAGTGATTGGAGCTGGGATTGTTGGCTCAACAGCGGCTTACTATTTGTCCAAATCCCCAGATGTTGAAGTGACTGTCTTTGATGACGGCAAGGGGCAGGCAACCAAGGCAGCCGCTGGCATTATCAGTCCTTGGTTTTCCAAGCGTCGCAATAAGGCTTGGTATAGGATGGCGCGTCTGGGAGCTGATTTTTATCAGCACTTGATTGAGGATTTGAAAGCGGCTGGAATCCAGATAGACTTTTACCAACAGACAGGTGTTTATCTGCTGAAAAAGGACGAGAGCAAGCTGAAGGAACTTTATGATTTGGCTGCTAATCGTCGTGAAGAGTCGCCCTTAATAGGGGACTTGAGTCTTCTCAGCCGTCAGGAAGCTCAGGAGAAATTTCCAAACTTGCAAGGCTTTGATCAACTTCTTTATGCTTCCGGCGGTGCCCGTGTGGAGGGAGCGCTCTTGACGGAGACGCTTCTGAAAGCTAGCAAGGCAGAGTTGGTTGAGAAAAAGGTAAGTCTGGCAGTAGAAGGAGAGCAACTTCTGGTGGATGGTCGGAGCTTTGACTGTGTTATTTTAGCTGTGGGAGCTTGGCTGGGAGAAATCTTGCAGCCACTGGGCTATGAGACAGATGTTCGTCCGCAAAAAGGTCAGCTACGTGATTTTAAACTGGCTGAAAAGACGGACGACTACCCTGTTGTGATGCCTGAGGGCGAGCTGGATATCATTCCTTTTCTAGCAGGCAAGGTCAGCGTCGGTGCTAGCCATGAAAATGATCAGGGATTTGATTTGACAGTAGATAAGACAGTGCTGGATCAGTTGCAGCGAGAAGCGGAAACTTATTTGCCGAGGTTGGCTACTGCAGAGATTCTAGTCGAGCGTGTGGGAACGCGGGCTTATACCAGCGACTTTGCTCCTTTCTTTGGCGCTGTGCCAGACTTGCCGCATGTTTACGCGGCCAGCGGTCTAGGTTCTTCTGGTCTGACAACTGGTCCGCTCATCGGACGCCAATTGGCCCAGATGGCTTTGGGAAAAGCGGGGCTATTAGATCCAGCAGACTATCCTATTGAACGGTACGTGGAGAAGAAGATACTTAAGGAAAACAAATGATTATAATATTCCTCGTTTTACTTTTACTAGTAATATCAATCTTAATATCAATCTCACTTATTCTATTTACTAGCCACAAAAGTCGTTCTCAACATCCTCTTGTTGCTCAAAATAATGGAGGAAATCAGGAACTAGCAAAGAATAACAAACATAAAATAGGTTTTGGAGTTTTGGGCTGTTTCCTATCCAGTGTGGTGATCGTTTTTTTCATGGCTCTTGTCTCTATGTTTCTGAATTTCATAGATATATGGGGGATTTTTGTACGAGTTCCGAAATATGAAATGGTACAGGCTGTTCAGCGTTCTTATAAGCAGAGTGGATTTGAAGGAACGGTCAGAGTTATAGATGCTAATAAAAACTATACCTCTTTTGCTGGTTATTTAATCAGTGCTGAGTATTCTGAGGAAATTGAGGGGAAGACGGTTAAGATCGGTGACCGAATTGAGTATTACACCTCTCGGGATGAGAAATATGGAAAAACGGATATTGACCTACAGCTTGAAAAGGGATATGCGATTTATCAAGCTTTTCCTAGTATAGCTTATACGGGACTTGAGCTGAGTCCAGGTTATAGTGAAACTTTAGAAACTGTAAAAGATAGCTTTACAAGGGCGGATAAGAAGAAACTATATCTAGAATCCCTTGATTTTATGATAGATAAGGATTCGCCACATATTGATGTATACGAGGCTCTTATAAAAAAGAATCGGGCAGAAGGCCAGCCTTTGCAGGGCTTATATCCAATTCCTATTTCTGACATGTTGGAAAAAGAGGCTCTTGCCATTGAAATGAAGGTAATTTTGAACGTGGAGCAAGATGATGGATCTATCATTAGTATTGGCCAAGACCAGAAGAATGATGATAAAATCAAGCAGATTTTACAAGAGCAGCTAGATTTCACGAAGCTACCGAATGCACGCTACCTTATGGTCATTAGTGTCGGGAAACATAGTAAGTCTTCTGGATTTGGTAAATACGAGGTCATTGTTCAAAATCATCAGATCGTTCGATTTTCTATCCAAAATAAAGAATATTGAGTTGGAATAACTCTTTTTGGGTATTGCTTTCATTACAGCTTGTGCTTGTGCAATTGTATGATTTAAAGTTACTAGTTCCATGTGGAGAGAGAAAGATGGAAAATTTTTTACCGAATGATGTATTTATCAAAGGAGAATTTGATAGTATACGTTATTATTTGTACCGAAAAACTATCTGCGATAAGATCCAAATATGGGTGAAGGTCTGGGGTTATCATGGGTTGATAGCGGAATCAAATGAAGAGTTTATGGCTTTATCATTTCGTGAAATTGAAAGTCGCATTTATTCGATTTGGAGTTTAAATGCGAGATAATAATTATATATGAAATAGAAGAAAATATCTTATCTGACTGAATAGAATGGTGAAATATCGGATAAGATATAATGGTTTGTCGATTGCTGAGTAACTTCACTGTATCGGCGAAACCAAGACGATTTTGTATGATTGATTTCAGAGGATAAGGAGAAGTTATGGACTGGTTACGATCGCAGCCTCTGGTTATGCAGGCATTCTTGGCTAGGCTTTTTACATGGGGATGTACCATTGTGGGCTCGGCTGTTGTATTTTTCTTTAAACAGGTCAGTCGCAAGTTGCTGGATATTATGATGGGATTTGCGGCGGGCGTTATGATTGCGGCTTCCTTTTGGTCGCTTCTGGCGCCGTTGATTGAATATGCGCAAAGTTCTTATGGAAAGCTGTCTTGGCTGCTTGCAGCGATTGGTTTTTTAATGGGAGGTTTTTTCCTGCGGTTGATCGATGCGGTAGTGCCTCACTTGCACTTGAGCAAGGATATTTCGGAGGCTGAGAGTGTTTCTGAGCATAGCCGAAAGAAGCTGTCCAAAACAGCCCTGCTCTTCTTAGCCATTACCATTCACAATTTTCCAGAAGGCTTGGCAGTCGGAGGAGCCTTTGGTGCTTTGGCAGCTAATCCTAGCCCAGAGGCCTTTATCGGCGCGATTGGCCTAGCTTTAGGAATTGGCCTGCAAAACGTCCCAGAAGGAGCGGCGCTGTCCATTCCAATTCGGACGGACGGAAAGTCTCGCCTTAAAGCCTTCTACTGGTGTTCCATGTCAGCTATTGTAGAGCCTGTCGGAGCAGTGCTGGGAGCTGTTGCAGTAATGGCCATTACTGCAATTCTGCCCTATGCCCTCTCCTTTGCGGCAGGAGCTATGATTTTCGTGGTGGTAGAGGAGCTGATACCGGATTCGCAGACCAATGGCAATACAGATGTAGCGACTTTAGGTCTCATGGTGGGATTTGTTCTCATGATGATCTTAGATGTGGCTTTGGGGTGATGCCAACTTAGAATCAAAGAGCGGAAGGAAGCGGAATTTCCGCTCTTTTTTCTTTTATTTAAGGGGAGTGAAAAGGGTGACATCCGCTTTCAAAAATGGTAAAATAAAGGGAATACATTAAGAGAGGAAACTCATATGAAAGGTATTATTCTTGCAGGTGGTTCTGGTACACGTTTGTACCCATTGACCCGCGCTGCGTCAAAACAGCTCATGCCGGTTTATGACAAACCCATGATTTATTATCCGCTGTCAACTCTTATGCTGGCTGGTATCAAGGACATCTTGATTATCTCCACTCCAACAGATTTGCCTCGTTTTGAGGATTTGCTGGGTGACGGCTCTGAGTTTGGTATCAAGCTCTCTTATGCAGAGCAGCCAAGTCCAGACGGACTGGCACAGGCCTTTATCATTGGGGCTGATTTTATTGGCGATGATAATGTAGCGCTGATTCTTGGGGATAATATTTACCATGGACCAGGTCTGAGTAAAATGCTCCAAAATGCTGCTGCTAAGGAAAAAGGAGCAACTGTCTTTGGCTACCATGTCAAGGATCCAGAACGCTTTGGTGTCGTAGAATTTGATGAAAATATGAATGCTATCTCCATCGAAGAAAAACCAGAACAGCCGCGCTCTAACTATGCAGTGACAGGACTGTATTTCTACGACAATGATGTCGTTGAAATTGCCAAGAACATCAAGCCAAGTCCTCGCGGAGAATTGGAAATCACTGATGTTAACAAGGCTTACTTGGATCGTGGTGACTTGTCTGTTGAGCTCATGGGACGTGGTTTTGCTTGGTTGGATACAGGTACCCACGAAAGTCTCCTAGAGGCAGCACAATATATCGAAACAGTTCAGCGTATGCAGAACGTGCAGGTGGCAAATTTGGAAGAAATTGCCTATCGTATGGGCTATATCACTAAAGAGCAAGTGCACGAATTGGCACAGCCGTTGAAGAAGAATGAATACGGACAATACTTGCTCCGTTTGATTGGAGAAGCATAAGAAGATGACAGAACAATTTTTTGATAAGGAATTAGCAGCGCGTGAAGTTCCCGGAATTCCTGGAATGTTAGAATTTGATATTCCTGTACGCGGGGACAACCGAGGCTGGTTTAAGGAAAATTTCCAGAAGGAAAAAATGCTGCCGCTAGGCTTCCCTGAAAGCTTCTTTGCAGAAGGAAAACTGCAAAATAATGTCAGCTTTTCTCGTAAAAATGTCCTGCGTGGGCTTCACGCTGAGCCTTGGGACAAGTACATCTCTGTTGCAGATGATGGTAAGGTGCTGGGATCTTGGGTCGACCTGCGTGAAGGTAAGACCTTTGGCAATACCTACCAGACAGTAATCGATGCCAGCAAGGGGATTTTTGTGCCACGGGGCGTCGCCAACGGCTTCCAAGTCCTTTCTGACACCGTTTCTTATAGCTATCTGGTGAATGATTATTGGGCTTTGGAGCTCAAACCGAAGTATGCCTTTGTCAACTATGCAGACCCAGCTCTAGGCATCCAGTGGGAAAATCTAGAAGCAGCAGAAGTCTCAGAAGCAGACAAGAACCATCCATTACTTAAGGATGTCAAACCTCTAAGAAAAGAAGATTTATAAGAAGATTTCTTTTCTGATTCATTAATTGATACTGAAATATATGATTTAGCTCAGCTCTAATCCGAGCGAAGCGAATTAAAGAAATGATTGCCGCCGTGGTGTAAGTCATGTAACAAATTATTTAGTTTGTTACATGACAGGGGATTTTTGAGACATAAGGCTCAAAAATAAGCAATGAAACCGGAGGTTTGCTTGCGTCCCTACCACTTAAGGCAATTATAAAAAAGTTAAGGAATAAAAATGACTGAATACAAAAAAATTATCGTGACAGGTGGAGCTGGTTTTATCGGTTCTAACTTTGTCCACTATGTTTACAATAACTTTCCAGATGTCCATGTGACAGTGCTGGACAAGCTGACTTACGCAGGTAATCGCGCTAATATTGAAGAGATTTTAGGCGACCGTGTTGAGTTGGTTGTTGGAGATATTGCTGATGCAGCCTTGGTAGATAAGCTGGCAGCTGAAGCTGATGCTATCGTTCACTATGCGGCAGAAAGCCACAATGATAACTCGCTCAATGACCCGAGTCCCTTTATCCACACCAATTTCATCGGAACTTACACACTTTTGGAAGCCGCTCGTAAGTACGACATTCGTTTCCACCATGTATCGACTGACGAGGTTTATGGCGATCTTCCTTTACGTGAAGATTTACCAGGCCATGGAGAAGGTCCAGGTGAGAAATTTACGGCTGAAACCAAGTATAATCCAAGCTCGCCTTATTCATCAACCAAGGCAGCTTCAGACTTGATTGTCAAAGCTTGGGTGCGCTCATTTGGCGTGAAAGCGACGATTTCTAACTGTTCAAACAACTATGGTCCTTACCAGCACATCGAGAAGTTTATTCCGCGCCAGATTACCAATATCCTGAGCGGTATCAAGCCAAAACTCTACGGTGAAGGTAAAAACGTCCGTGACTGGATTCATACTAATGACCATTCATCAGGTGTTTGGACGATTTTGACCAAGGGTCAAATTGGTGAAACTTACTTGATCGGTGCTGACGGTGAGAAGAATAACAAGGAAGTGCTGGAGCTGATTCTCAAGGAAATGGGACAGCCGGCTGATGCTTATGACCATGTGACAGATCGTGCGGGTCACGACCTCCGCTATGCTATTGATGCTAGCAAGCTTCGTGATGAGCTAGGATGGAAGCCAGAGTTTACCAACTTTGAAGCAGGTCTCAAAGAGACCATCAAGTGGTACACAGACAATCAAGACTGGTGGAAATCTGAAAAAGAAGCAGTCGAAGCCAACTATGCTAAGACGCAACAAGTGATTAAGTAAGAATAGACTATCTATGCTAAGCCTTGTTATACAGGCGATATGAGACGAAGAGGCTGGGATTATTTGTCCCAGTCTTTTTTATAGGATTGTTAGCCTTTTAATCTGTTTGTTACAGAAAATGATGTAAAAATAGTGTAAAATGAGATAAATCCTTTTTGTGTTTTCAGCTAAGGATATTTCTCAAAGTAAAGGAAGACAGATATGAAATTGATCAAAAGATTGGTAGGAATTGTTTTGGTGCTGTTGCTTGCAGCAGTGCTATTTCTGGTTCCTTCTTCTATCAATCCGAATGAACAACTAAAAAATGTTCAAGCGGATACTTCGTGGGAAAGTATGATTGAGCCAACTTTGAGTAATGCCAATATAACGGCTCAGGGAGTTAGCACTGAGGTCTCTCTAAATAGCGTCCAGCTCAATCAGGTACTTAAGTTTTCGCTGACTGAGTCTGAAAATCAGGAATTATTGAACAGTGCTTACAGTATTGAAGGCAATAAGCTGCGCATCCAGTATCCGGTTAAGCTGTTTTTTATTGATAGTAAGCTTGATCTAGAGGTGGATGTGGCGGTGAAGGGGAGTTCCTTATACATCACAATTGATAGTGCCAAGCTAGGCATCCTTCCTATCCCTAAATCCTGGGTGACTGGCATGCTGAAGCAGCAACTGCAGACCTCTAATTCGACTATCACAACGGAGGGAGATAGTTTCCTTCTATCTCTGCCGCAGAGTCCGTTCAGCATTGACAAAATCAGCTTGCAGAATGGAGTTGCTAAAATCCAGATCAGTATGGCTTATGGAATTCAATGATTTTGAAATCTAATTCATAACAAATTTCTAGATTGAAGAAAAGACCTATTTTAGGTGACGTTCTTCAATCTTTTTATATTTAAGAAATTAATTGAACAGAGCATGATGAAAATACCATATTATGTAACTTTGTAGGTAGTAATTAGGAATATTAAAAAATTCAGACAATTCTTCGGAATTATGCTAAAATGAAGAAAAGGAGGGAAAACGATGAAATTTTACTCAATAGATCGAAATGTTGATGTGGTTGAAACTCCAGTCGAAGAGCAAGGACGTCTCATCCGCCATTTGCACCTTGCTAAAGGAAAACAAATCCCTGAACATAGTGCAGATGCTCTTGTTACAGTTGTCTGTCTAGAAGGAAAAGTGGATTTTACTGCCTTAGGAGAAACTGTACAATTAGTACCGGGAAGTTTTCTGACAATGGAGCCGAATGAACTTCATAGTTTATATGGCGTAGAAGAGAGCCATGTTTTAGTGATTCAGCAGTTGCTTTATCCGTGATCTACTCGAACAGAAGCTCTTTCAACATTAACTCAAGGAATTTTTCTATTTCTTGAGTTTTTTATTCTATTCTCCAAGGGGGTTTTGTTGCTAATTTTATGCTATAATAAATACTATGCAAACTAAACCAACTTCTGCCTATGTGCATATTCCTTTTTGTACTCAGATTTGTTATTACTGCGATTTTTCCAAGGTTTTTATCAAAAATCAGCCGGTAGATAGTTATCTGGAGCATTTGATTGAGGAGTATGATTCTTACGATATCAAAAAGCTCCGTACCCTCTATATCGGAGGGGGGACTCCGACGGCTCTATCGGCGCCTCAGTTGGCTTTTTTGCTGGAAAAGCTGACGGATAAGCTTGATTTGTCTTATCTTGAGGAGCTGACCATTGAAGCCAATCCTGGGGATTTGGACCAGGAGAAGATTGCTGTACTCAAAGATTCACCTGTCAATCGGGTTTCGCTGGGCGTACAGACTTTCAACGACCGCATGCTCAAGCAAATTGGTCGCAGTCACTCGGAAAAGGACATCTATGAGAATATTGCTAATCTTAAAAAAGCAGGTTTTGATAATATCTCGATTGACCTGATTTATGCCCTTCCCAAGCAGACTATGGAGGATGTGAAAACCAATGTAGCCAAGGCCATTGCTCTGGACATTCCCCACATGAGTTTGTACAGTTTGATTTTAGAAAATCATACAGTCTTCATGAATCGGATGAGGAGAGGAAAGTTGCCTCTACCCAAAGAAGACTTGGAAGCGGAGATGTTTGACTACATTATTTCGGAGTTGGAAAAGGCGGGCTTTGAGCATTATGAGATTTCAAACTTTTCCAAGCCAGGCTTTGAGAGCCGCCACAATCTCATGTACTGGGACAATGCGGAATATTATGGTATTGGAGCGGGAGCGTCTGGCTATGTCGATGGTGTTCGCTATAAAAACCACGGGCCCATTCGTCATTATCTGCAGGCGGTGGAAGCGGGCAATGCCCGTGTTCAGGAAGAAGTGCTGACGCTGAATGAAAAGATGGAAGAAGAGCTATTTCTAGGGCTGCGCAAGAAAACAGGTATTTCTAAAAAACGCTTCGAGGAAAAATTCGGTCTTTCCTTTGAAGATCAGTACGGATCTGTGGTGTCTGAGCTGACTGAGCAGGGCTTGCTAGTCCCGGATAGAGACATCGTACGCATGACTAAAAAAGGCCTCTTTTTGGGCGATACGGTTGCTGAGAAATTTATATTGGAGTAAATCATGGGCTTAACTTATCAAATGAAAATGAAAATTCCTTTTGATATGGCGGATATGAATGGCCATATCAAGCTGCCTGATGTCATCTTGCTGTCCTTGCAGGTATCAGGCATGCAGTCGATTGAGCTTGGCGTCAGCGACAAGGACATACTGGAGCAGTATAATCTAGTCTGGATTATCACAGACTATGATATTGATGTGGTTCGTTTACCTCGATTTGCAGAGGAGATCACCATTGAGACAGAGGCCTTGACTTACAATCGGCTTTTTTGCTACCGTCGCTTCACGATTTTTGATGAAGCGGGTGAGGCTATTATCCAGATGATGGCAACCTTTGTCCTTATGGATCGGGATAGCCGCAAGGTTCATGCAGTTGAACCTGAAATTGTTGCACCTTATCAGTCGGAATTTTCTAAGAAATTACTTCGTGGCCCTAAATATCCAAACTTAGAAGATCCTATCAGCAAGGACTATCATGTGCGCTTTTACGACTTGGATATGAATGGACATGTCAACAATAGCAAGTATCTGGACTGGATTTTTGAGGTCATGGGAGCAGATTTCCTTACCCAGCATATTCCTCAGAAAATCAACCTGAAGTATGTCAAGGAAGTTCGACCGGGCGGCATGATTGCCTCTAGCTATGAACTAGACGGTCTGCAGAGCACTCACCAGATTTCTAGTGATGGCGAAGTTAATGCCCAAGCGATGATCACTTGGCAAGAGATTGAAAAAGATTAGAAAGTAATATATGACTTATAAAGGATATTTGATCGATTTAGATGGGACGATTTATAAGGGAAAGAGCCGGATTCCGGCTGGCGAAGCTTTTGTGCATGAGTTGCAGAAGCGCAAGATTCCCTATCTTTTCGTGACCAATAATACTACGCGCACGCCAGAAATGGTTCAGACCATGTTGGCTGAGAATTTCAATATTGAGACGCCACTTGAGACTATTTACACGGCGACTTTGGCGACTATTGATTATATGCAGGAGAAAAATCTGGGCAAAAAAGTCTACGTCATCGGTGATGTCGGGCTTAAACATGCCATTGAAGCAGCTGGATACATAGAGGATACAGAAAATCCTGACTATGTGGTAGTGGGGCTGGACTGGGAAGTAGACTACGAGAAGCTGACAGTAGCGACTCTAGCCATTCAAAAGGGGGCTCACTTTATCGGAACCAATCCCGACCTCAATATTCCGACTGAGCGAGGACTGCAGCCGGGAGCGGGTGCTATCAATGCTCTCTTGGAAGCGGCCACTCGGGTTGAGCCCACCTTTATCGGCAAGCCCAATGCCATCATTATGGAAAAAGCCATAGAGCATCTAGGACTGGCGCGTGAGGACGTGGTCATGGTGGGTGATAACTATCTGACAGATATTCGAGCGGGAATCGATAACGGCATTCCGACCCTCTTGGTTACGACAGGCTTTACCCTGCCAGAAGAGGTGCCCAATCTGCCGATCCAACCGACGCATGTCTTGTCCAGTCTAGCGGAGTGGGACTTCGATGCGTGATAAGTTGAGATTTTCAGCCAGCGTCTTGTGCTTGCTGGCAGTAGCCATTTTGTTGACCATTTACCTAGCTTGGTTGTTTTACCCGCTGGAAATTTCCTATTTCGCTTTGCCCGATAAGGTTCATTTGAAAGCAGAGACCATCCAGTATAATTTCAACATTTTGCTGAATTACTTGACAAATCCTTTTAGTCAGAAGTTGGCGATGCCTGATTTTCGCTCGTCGGCAGCCGGCCTGCATCATTTTCAGGCAGTCAAGTATCTCTTCCAATTTGCGCAGGCTGTCTTTGTACTAACCTTGCCTGCTTTGATTTTCTTTATCAAAAAAGTGGTCAAAAAAGGATTTTTAGCTCTTTATCAAAGAAGTTTGTTTTTCTTGAGCGTATTGCCCTTCGTCATGATTTGCTTGGCTGGCTTGATTGGTTTTAACAGCTTTTTTACGCTCTTTCATCAAGTGCTTTTTGTGGGAGACAATACATGGCTATTTGATCCAGCCAAGGATCCAGTCATCTGGATTTTGCCAGAAGAATTTTTCATGCACGCCTTTATTCTTTTTGCTCTTCTTTACGAGGGAATCTTTTTAAGTTTGTATTTTTTCAGTAGAAAGACTCGTAGCTAATAATAACAAAGGAGAATTTATGAATACGTTACCTGAGCCTTTAAATCCCAAGAAAGATTTGGGGAGATTTTCAGCAAGCTGCTTCACTTATTCTATCGTGATGCTAGTGGTTGTCATACTTTATACTGTCTTTTCCTATTTCTTTGTTCTTTTTCAGCAGGGTTTTGATATAGGTAAGACTGAAGAATTTGTGAAAAGTTTTATGGATAAAGATGGCGGTTCCTACATTATCGCTTCTTGTGTGGGAGTGCTTATTTTCACGATTTTCCGAGGCAAGCAGCTTTTCACTCAAGATTTGCGCAAGAAAAATAAAAAAATGACAGCCAAAGTCTTCTTCTTCATGATTTGTTTTTTGTTTTTCTCTCAGCTATTTAGCACTTTGACGAGTCAGATCATGAATGCTATTTTGTCTCTCTTTGGCTTGGATCTTTCTGAAATTTTATCCCAAGATTTCAGCTCTCATTCAATCACCATGTTTATCTATACAACAATCATGGCACCGATTACAGAAGAGATTATTTTTCGGGGAGCAGGCTTGCGGGCTTTGGAAAAGCACGGAAAAGTATTTGCCATTGTCATGACGGCTCTCCTTTTTGGACTGTTTCATGAAAATCTCTATCAGCTTTATTTTGCTGCTATGATTGGTCTGGGATTTGGTTACATCGCTTTTGAATATTCCATTTTCTGGGTGATCTTCTTCCATATTTTCAATAATTTGGTCATCGCAGAAGGACTTGATTTCCTGACCAACTATATCCCAGAAAGTATCGTGAATCTCATAAATTATGGATTGATGACTGTAGGAGCAACGGTAGTATTGATTGTACTTATCCTAAATAGGTCGAAAATTAAAGCTTATATAGCTGAAAATAGATCTCAGCCAGGAACATATAGGCAAGCTCTTAAATCGGTCTGGTTCTGGGTATTTTCAATCTTATGTGTGCTTGCTGCCTTTTTACCGATCCTTCTTGTCTATATCACTACAAGATAATAAAGGAATTGAGAGTGGGACAGAAATCGGTAATTCGTTAGATTCGATTTCGTCGTCCCACCTCCGCACAGTTGAGTAGGGCTGTAAAAGCTGATGAAATCAGCGTAGTAGAGTCCACTCAACCACTGCGTCTTGCTCGACAATCCAAAGACAATTGAGAGGCTAGGACTTTTGTCCCAGCCTCTTCTATATTCAAACAAATGATTTATTTTGATAGAAAATGATAGAAAATGCTTGACTTTGAAATTTAATCTTGTATAATAGAACTGTAATCGATTGCAGAGGAGGTATTCTATGCTGAAGTCGAAAAGAAAGCAGCTGATTCTCGAGAAAGTTATGAAAGATAAATTTGTTTCTTTAGAGTATCTAGTAAAAGCTTTAGACACTTCAGAATCAACTGTTAGAAGAGATTTAGATGAGCTTGAAAGCGAGCGGAAGTTGAGGCGTGTGCATGGTGGTGCAGAGAGTCTTCATTTCTTGCAGGAGGAAGAAAGCAATCAAGAAAAATCTATCAAAAACATTCAAGAAAAAACTAGAATTGCTCAAAAAGCAGCCAGCTTGATTCAAGAATACGATGTCATTTTTATTGATGCAGGGACGACCAATGAACTCTTAGTCAATGAATTGCACGATCCGAGCGTGACGGTGGTGACCAATTCTATCCACCATGCGACTAAGCTGGTGGAGCGCAATATTCTCACAGTGATTATTGGCGGTGTCGTGAAACGCTCGACAGATGCTAGTATTGGTGGTGTAGCTCTAAATCAAATCGGACAGCTAAATTTTGACAAGGCTTTTATCGGAATGAATGGAATTGACGATGGATTTTTCACGACTCCGGATATGGAAGAAGGAGCAGTGAAACGCGCTATTCTCGAAAATGCCAAGAGAACCTATGTTTTGGCCGATGCCTCAAAGTTAGGTCAGACATCTTTTGCAAAAGTGGCCCCGATATCGCGCGCAAGGCTCATTACAAACCAGACAGAATCTGAAGTGATTCAAAAGATTAAAGAAAAAACGGAGGTAATAGAAGCATGATTTATACAGTCACACTCAATCCTTCCATTGACTATATCGTTCGTTTGGACCAAGTTCAAGTCGGTAGTGTCAATCGTATGGACAGTGATGATAAGTTTGCTGGTGGGAAAGGAATCAATGTCAGTCGTGTTTTGAAACGCTTGGGTATTCCAAATACAGCGACTGGATTTATCGGAGGCTTTACTGGTAAATTTATCACAGACACTTTGGCAGAAGAAGAAATCGAAACTCGTTTTGTCCAAGTGGCAGAAGATACGCGTATCAATGTTAAAATCAAAGCAGACCAAGAAACAGAAATCAATGGAACGGGTCCAAATGTTGAACCAGCTCAGCTAGAAGAATTAAAAGCAATTTTATCTAGTTTGACAGCAGAAGATACGGTTGTATTTGCGGGTTCAAGTGCTAAGAACTTGGGAAATGTCATCTACAAGGAGCTGATTGCCTTGACACGCCAGACTGGTGCGCAAGTGGTTTGTGACTTTGAAGGACAGACCTTGATTGATAGTTTGGACTACCAGCCACTTTTGGTCAAACCAAATAATCATGAACTTGGAGCTATCTTTGGAGTGAAACTGGAAAGTTTGGACGAAATCGAGAAATACGCTCGTGAGTTACTGGCCAAAGGTGCTCAGAACGTCATTATCTCTATGGCTGGGGATGGTGCTCTTCTTGTAACCTCTGAGGGAGCTTACTTTGCTAAACCAATCAAGGGAACAGTGAAAAATTCAGTCGGAGCTGGCGACTCTATGGTTGCCGGATTTACAGGTGAATTTGTCAAATCCAAAGATGCAGTAGAAGCCTTCAAATGGGGAGTGGCTTGCGGAACGGCAACTACCTTCTCGGATGACTTGGCAACAGCGGAATTTATTAAAGAAACATATGAAAAAGTTGAGGTAGAAAAACGATGAAAATTCAAGACCTATTGAGAAAAGATGTCATGTTGCTGGATTTGCAGGCAACTGAAAAAACAGCTGTCATCGAAGAGATGATTAAAAGCTTGGTCGATCACGGTTATGTGACGGATTTTGAAACATTTAAGGAAGGAATCCTAGCGCGTGAAGCCTTGACTTCAACTGGTTTAGGTGAGGGAATCGCTATGCCGCACAGCAAAAATTCTGCTGTCAAAGAAGCAACAGTTCTCTTTGCTAAGTCAAACAAGGGTGTTGACTATGAAAGTTTGGATGGTCAGCCAACTGATCTCTTCTTCATGATTGCGGCCCCAGAAGGTGCTAACGATACTCACTTGGCAGCCCTAGCAGAATTGTCTCAATACTTGATGAAAGACGGCTTTGCGGATAAACTTCGTCAAGTAACTTCGCCTGATCAAGTGATCGAGCTTTTTGACCAAGCTTCAGAAAAAGCAGAAGAGCCTGCAACTGTTGCTCCTGCCAACGAATCTGGTGACTTCCTCGTAGCCGTTACAGCTTGTACGACAGGGATCGCCCACACTTACATGGCTCAAGAAGCCCTTCAAAAAGTGGCTGCTGAAATGGGTGTTGGTATCAAGGTTGAAACCAATGGTGCCAGCGGTGTTGGCAACAAATTGACAGCAGAAGACATTAAAAAAGCTAAAGCAGTTATCATCGCAGCAGACAAGGCTGTTGAAATGGATCGTTTTGACGGCAAACCTTTAATCAGTCGCCCGGTTGCAGACGGTATTCGCAAGACAGAAGAACTCATCAATCTGGCTCTTTCTGGCAATGCTGAAGTTTACAAGGCTGCTAATGGTAGCGCTGCAGTAGCTAGCAGCAATGAAAAACTTAGCTTGGGCGGAGCTTTTTACAAGCACTTGATGAGCGGTGTTTCTCAAATGTTGCCATTCGTTATTGGTGGCGGGATTATGATTGCCATTGCCTTCTTGCTGGATCAGATTTTAGGCGTGCCAAAGGATCAGCTTTCTAATCTGGGAAGCTATCATGAAATTGCGGCTCAATTTAAAGCAATTGGTGGTGCAGCCTTTGGCTTCATGTTGCCAGTATTGGCTGGTTATATCGCTTACTCAATCGCTGAAAAGCCAGGTTTGGTTTCTGGTTTCGTAGCCGGTGCAATTGCTAGCAGTGGTGCATCATTTGGTGGTGTTGCCTATGCTGCAGGTGGTGAGAAGACACTCTCTCTAGCTGGTGTATCATCTGGTTTCCTTGGAGCTCTGGTCGGTGGATTCTTAGCTGGTGGCGTGATTTTAGTCCTTCGCAAATTACTTGCAGGTCTGCCTCGCTCACTTGAAGGTATTCGTTCCATCTTGCTCTTGCCACTTCTTGGTGTTCTTGTGACTGGATTCCTTATGCTGGCAGTCAATATCCCTATGTCAGCAATCAATACAGCCCTCAACGATTTCTTGGCAAGTCTAAGCGGAAGCTCTGCGGTTCTTCTCGGTCTCTTAGTCGGTGGTATGATGGCTGTCGATATGGGTGGACCAGTCAACAAAGCAGCTTATGTATTTGGTACAAGTACGCTGGCAAGTACTGTTTCAACTGGTGGTTCTCCAGTCATGGCAGCGGTTATGGCAGCCGGTATGGTTCCACCGCTTGCAGTATTTGTTGCAACTCTACTTTTCAAAGATAAATTTACTACTGAAGAACGTGATTCTGGTTTGACAAATATCGTTATGGGCCTTTCCTTCATCACAGAAGGTGCGATTCCTTTTGGAGCTGCTGACCCAGCCCGTGCAATTCCAAGCTTTATCGTCGGTTCAGCTCTTACAGGTGCACTTGTCGGTCTGTCTGGCATCAAACTTATGGCTCCTCATGGAGGAATCTTTGTAATCGGTTTGACTAACAACCCAATCCTTTACTTGGTATATGTCTTGATTGGTGCAGTTGTCAGCGGTATTCTTTTCGGATATTTGCGTAAACCACTTGAAAAATAAAACCTACGCGAAAGAATCTTGATGGCTTGTCAAGATTCTTTTTGCATCTTCTAGAATCTTGATAGGCAGAGGTCTCATTGTTAGGTGAAATAAAAGGAAATGAAATCTTGATAAAAACTTTACTTACAGAAATAAAATAAGAAGCGTTCTTTGGATTAATATCTATACCATGTTTTGAAAATAATTTCAAGAATTGAATTTGTTATCAAAGAGAATCTAGAATCTGATTTTAGTAAATATAGCAAGTTGTTCCGAACATTAGATCATATTTGACAAATCCCCTTGATATTGATATAATATATTCAAAATTTATTAAAGGAGAATACTTATGAAAAATAAGAAGCGTTCTTTATTTTGGAAATGCAAATCTGTTTTATTTTCAGTTGCCCTAGCATCTGTTTTTACAGCAGTTACACAAGCTGATGCTGATGAGGTAAATAAGCCAAGTCAAGCTGCTAATGAGCTAGCTCAAGTAAGCTCAAATGAACTTGCTGCTAAAACAACTCAGGCTAATCAACAACTTTCTGAGACAGCCAAAGAGATTCAAGAAAAGGTTAGTACTCCAGTAGTGCCAATTGATAAGGCTAAACCTGGTGATGTAGTGAAAGTATCTACTACTTCTACTGATGTCAAAGTGGATACGAAAGAAAATGAAGCTGGTACAGAAGCTGTTGCTAAAGCAGAGGCTTCTGTGAGTGTTGAGACAACTAGTGTAGCTGCTAAAGGAACTGCTGTTGGAGAAAAAGCGCCAGTTGCTACATCAAAGACAGTTACCGATCATGTTGATACGGATGAGTATGTAGCTGATGTTACTCAGACCATCAAGAAGACAACATTTGAAAAAGTGATGAAAGAAGCAGATGTGACAATTACGAAGCAATCGTCTGGTTCTGCTGACATCGTTTTTACTATTGATAAGTCAGGTTCAATGGGTTCATCTATTCAGAATGTTATGCAAAATATTGAGGCTTTTGTCCGTGATTTAGCTAGTAAAAAGGTTGATGCTCGTCTTGGCTTAATCGCGTATGAGTCTGCTAAGGATGTTCAATATTTCGATTTTAATGGGTCTAAATTCACTAAGAATGTAGAAGAGTATATTAAGGCTCTTAGATCTATTCAAACAGGCGGTGGAACAGAAGAGCCTACAGCCCCTCTTCATCATATTGCAACTTCAAAAGATTACGATTGGTCTACAGCTTCTAATAATCGTCGTTTTGCTTTCTTGATTACTGATGAAAGTATTGATTTCAGTACTCCAGGTATTCCAACAGTAGAAGAAACTCTGAAAGCTCTTAAAGCGGCTGATATTTCCCTATCGGTTGTGGGTGTAACATACGAAAAAACGACTTTTAAACCTCTAGTTGAAGGAACAAAAGGTCTTTACCTTGATATCCGTCAAGAATTTTCTAGTCTTTTAAATCGTGATTTTACAAATCATGTTGTTAAGACTGTCCAAGAAGGACGTGTTTACCGCATTGTGACAGAGAAATATGACTTCTTGGCAGAAGCACATGTCGTACTTAAGCAAAAAGCTCCAGCTCCTACAGTAGCGAAACCTATTGGAAGTACGAAGCCAGTTTATCATACTACATCAATTTCTAATAAGGTGGCTGAATTACCAAAAACTGGGGAGCAAGTTTCTTCAGGCTTGGCTGTAGTTGGAGTAGCATTAGTTGCAGTAGCTTCAGGATTGACTATTAGTGCTAAGAAAAAAGACTAATAGAGTCATGGATAAAGTAAGTTTTACTTGCTTTTTCGAAAGTGACATAAGTCATGTAAGAAGAAGCCTTGGTTTTGTACAATACAGAACTAAGGCTTTTTGGTTCTTTGTTAACTTGTAGCTGGGTGATGTTAGTTAACATTGATTTCTTTATTGATCAATACATAGGAAAGGATAGGCGATAAAAACGTTTATTGCTTAGTTTTTGACTATCTTGCTAGATGAGTTTCCAGCATCGTTTTATTGTCTTGTAATCGCGAGATTTTTGATCAAATTGTTTCATGATTTGGATGTGAAGGCAGTCCATAGTCTGATTTAGGTGTTGTACATGTGAAAGCGATCGAGGACAATTTAAGCAGAAAGAAAGAGATCCTTAGCTATGTTGTAGTATACCCATGGCAATAACTATAAGTCCGTTTCGAACCAGTCTGGAATAGCGCCGAAATCAATTACAAGTAGTTACTTGAGCACATCCATCTAAGGTAGTTATAATCTTTTTTGAATTGAAATCTTGCGCAATAAAACTTATTTAAAAATGCTAAATTGAAGATTTGCTTACACTTGTGCAATGTTAGGAGAAGTTTTTTATCTATTTGTTGGGTAGGCTCCTTTTTTACATAGAAACTTTCCTTAAATTATGTTATAATGGACTATCGTATATTTTTAGGAGAATAGTAATGGAATTACAACGTGAACAAGAATTTGTCAGCCAATATCATTTTGATGCACGCAATTTTGAATGGGAAAAAGAAAATGGAACACCTGAAACAAAAGTTGACGTGAATTTTCAGCTGATTGAAAGAAATGAAGAAAAGAATTCAACATCCATGATTGTGATTTTGACTTTCATGATTGTGTTTGATCGCTTTGTAATTAGTGGAACGATCACGCAGACAAATCATATTCAAGGACGTTTGGTGCAGGAACCTAGTGAGTTTGAGCATGAAGAAGTGGAAGAATTAGCGCGTCCTTGTTTGACTATGCTCAATCGCTTGACGTATGAAGTGACTGAGATTGCGCTAGATTTGCCAGGTATTAATTTGGAGTTCTAATGATGAAATTAGCGGTTATAACGGATTCGTCCGCTTTTTTACCGGATAGCCTTCGTGGAAATGACCATCTTTTTGTGCTCGATATTCCAGTAGTGATTGCTGGAGAGACTTATGTGGAAGGAAAAAATCTGACAGCCAGTGAGTTTTATGAGAAAATGGCTGCTGCAGATGATTTGCCAAAGACAAGTCAGCCTAGTGTGGCAGAGTTGGAGGAGATGTTAACGCGCCTTGCTGGCGAGGATTACACACATGTACTAGGGCTCTTTTTATCCAGTGGGATTTCAGGATTTTATCAAAATATCCAGTATCTCAAGGACGAGTTTCCCGACTTGAAAATCGCTTTTCCTGATTCAAAAATCACCAGTGCTCCGCTGGGGCTAATGGTTGAAAATGCTTTGACTTGGGCTGCGGAAGGACAGGATTTTGAAGAGATTTTGCTCAAGATTCAGAGACAAATTGATGGAACCAGCGCCTTTATCATGGTTGACGATCTCAATCATCTGGTTAAGGGCGGTCGCTTGTCCAATGGCGCAGCTATTTTGGGAAATCTCCTAAGTATCAAGCCGATTCTGTATTTTAACGATGCAGGTGTCATTGAAGTTTTTGAAAAGATTCGGACAGAAAAGAAAGCGATTAAGAGATTGATTGAAGTGGTGGAGGAAAAAACTACCTCTGCTTCCTATCAAGTCATGGTGATTCACGGGAATGCTGAAGAGAAGGCGGAAAGCTTACGCCAGCAGCTGATAGCGGCTGGCATAGCGGATGATATTCCTCTGGCTACCTTTGGTAGTGTAATTGGAACTCACTTGGGCGAGGGTAGTGTCGCTTTGGCCTACATTCCGCTGGTCTAGAGTTTTGCAGGGCGGTTAGTCAAGAATAGAGAGAGGTTCTAGATGAGTATAAAAGTCATTATTGCTGGTTTCAAGGGAAAGATGGGACAAGCAGCTTATAAAATGGTAACAGAAGATCCTGAGTTGGTATTGGCCGGTCTGCTAGATCCTTTTACAGATGAAAAGGAAGTAGCGGGAGTTCCAGTTTTTAATACTAAGGAAGAACTAGCTGGTCTTCAGGCGGATGTCTGGATTGACTTTACGACTCCCAAAGTGGCTTATGAAAATACTCGCTTCGCTCTTGAGAATGGATTTGCTCCAGTAGTCGGAACGACAGGTTTCACGCCTGAGCAGATTGAAGAATTGATCCAACTATCTCGTCAAAAGCGTCTGGGCGGTTTGATTGCGCCGAATTTTGCTCTGGGAGCTGTTTTGCTTATGCAGTTTGCAGCCCAAGCAGCCAAGTATTTTTCAGATGTTGAGATTATTGAACTGCATCATGACAACAAAAAAGATGCACCGAGCGGTACGGCTATCAAAACAGCTGAATTAATCGGTCAGGTTCGGACGAGCAAGCAGCAGGGAGCGGCTGATGAAGAAGAATCATTAGCTGGTGCCCGAGGAGCTAACTTTGACGGCATGCGGATTCACTCAGTGCGTTTGCCGGGATTGGTGGCCCATCAGGAAGTTATCTTTGGTAGTCAGGGAGAAGGACTGACTTTGCGGCATGACTCCTATGACCGAGCTTCCTTTATGACTGGGGTAAATCTAGGTATCAAAGAGGTAGTGAAGCGCTCTGAATTGGTCTATGGATTGGAACATTTACTATGAGATTAGAGAAGATGCCTTCTGAGTTTCAGGAGGCTTTGCCAGTATTAGAGAAGATTAAAGAGGCTGGTTTTGAGGCTTATTTTGTCGGCGGTTCTGTACGAGACGCTCTGTTGAATCGGCCAATTCACGATGTAGATATTGCCAGCTCGGCCTATCCTGAGGAAATCAAAACAATCTTTCCTCGGACTGTCGATGTTGGCATTGAGCATGGAACGGTTCTGGTCTTGGAAGGTCAGGGAGAATACGAGATAACGACCTTTCGGACTGAGGATGTCTATGTGGACTACCGCAGGCCTAGTCAGGTCTCTTTTGTGCGCTCTTTGGAAGAAGACTTGAAGCGCAGGGATTTTACAATCAATGCCCTTGCTTTAAACCAAGAGGGGGAGATTGTGGACCTTTTTGATGGTTTGGCAGATATGAAAAATCGTACTCTGCGGGCAGTTGGAGTGGCTGCAGAGCGGTTCAATGAAGATGCTCTCCGCATCATGCGGGGTTTCCGTTTTCAGGCTGGTTTAGACTTTGATTTGGAAGAGTTGACCTTTCAGGCTATGGCAGATTGTGCCCCGCTTTTGGAGAAAATATCGGTAGAGCGGATTTTTATCGAGTTTGACAAGCTCCTGATGGCACCTTTCTGGCGAAAAGGTCTGGAGAGCCTGCTCAAAGCTGCTGCCTACGACTTTCTTCCTGATATGAAACATTCAGCAAAAGTTTTGCAGGAATTACTAGACGGTTTAGAAGAAGATTTTCAATTTTCTAGTTCTGAGCAGGCTTGGGCTGCACTTTTGCTGGCTTTGAAGGTAAAAGATGTTCGCAAGTTCTTGAAACATTGGAAAACGTCCAATGAATTTCAAAAGCGAGTAAATCAGCTAGTGGCGGTTTATGAGATTCGGCAGGAGCGGAGTCTTTCTAAGCGTGATTGCTATCAGTATGATTTGGATTTGATTCTGCAGGCGGAAAGTTTGAGACAGGCAGCAGGCTTACCAGTTGAGTTTGAGGCTATTGAAGAGACACATGCTGCTCTGACCATTCATGACAAACATGAGATTGTGGTGACGGGTAGTCATTTGATCCGAGATTATGGCTTTAAACCCGGACCAGAATTGGGACAAATCCTGACTAAAATTGAATGGGCCATTGTCGACGGAGAATTGGCAAATAGCAAGGAAGAGATTATGAACTTTATTAAGGAGCAAGTTGGATGAGCGACTTTATCGTTGAAAAGCTGACCAAGTCTGTTGGGGATAAGACCGTCTTTCAAGAGATTTCTTTTATCATTCACGACTTGGATCGGATTGGACTGATTGGAGTCAATGGGACAGGAAAAACCACTCTTTTAGATGTCTTGTCTGGCAAATCAGGCTTTGATGGTGATGTATATCCTTTTTCAGCAAAATCTGACTATAAAATCTCCTATTTGACTCAGGAACCGGACTTTGATGAAGAGAAGACGGTCTTGGATACTGTTTTGTCCAGTGATTTGCGAGAAATGCAGCTCATTCGAGAATATGAATTGCTCATGGCAGCTTATGATGAAGCCAAGCAAGCTCGTCTAGACAAGGTCATGGCAGAAATGGACTCGCTGCATGCTTGGGAGATTGAAAGTCAGGTAAAAACCGTCCTATCCAAGCTCGGTATCTCAGATTTGGCAGCAAAAATCAGCCAGCTTTCTGGTGGTTTACGTCGGCGGGTGCAGTTGGCGCAGGTGCTACTTTCAGAAGCAGACTTGCTGCTGCTGGATGAGCCGACCAACCATCTGGATATTGATACGATTGAGTGGCTGACAAATTTCCTGAAAAATTCGAAGAAGACCGTCCTCTTTATCACTCACGACCGCTATTTTTTGGATAATATTTCCACGCGGATTTTTGAATTAGACAGCGGGAGCTTGATTGAGTATCAGGGTAACTATCAGGACTATGTTCGGCTCAAGGCTGAGCAGGATGAGCATGATGCTGCCCTCCTACACAAGAAACAGCAGCTCTACAAGCAGGAACTGTCCTGGATGCGCCGTCAGCCTCAAGCGCGGGCGACCAAGCAGCAGGCACGTATCAATCGTTTCCATGACCTTAAAAGTGATTTGGCTGGTCAGACCAATCAGACGGACTTAGAGATGAACTTTGAAACCAGTCGTATTGGGAAGAAGGTCATCGAGTTTAGAGATGTGGATTTTGCATACGGAGACAAGCAGATTTTGTCGCATTTCAATCTCTTGCTGCAAAACAAAGATCGACTGGGTATCGTTGGAGATAATGGAGTGGGCAAGTCTACTCTCCTCAATCTAATTGCTGGTCAATTGCAGCCCCAGTCTGGTCAGGTTATCATCGGTGAAACAGTCCGAGTGGCTTATTTTTCTCAGCGTATTGACGGTCTAGATGAGTCCAAGCGGGTCATCAATTATTTGCAGGAAGTGGCGGAAGAAGTTAAGAGTGGTAGCGGGACGACATCCATTGCTGAGCTTTTGGAGCAGTTTCTCTTTCCTCGCTCAAGCCACGGCACTTTGATTGAGAAATTGTCTGGCGGAGAGAAGAAGCGGCTCTACCTGCTCAAGCTTTTATTAGAAAAGCCCAATGTCCTGCTTCTGGACGAGCCGACCAATGATTTGGATATTGCAACCTTGACGGTCTTAGAGAATTTCCTGCAGGGCTTTGCAGGGCCAGTAATTACAGTTAGCCATGATCGGTATTTCCTCGATAAGGTAGCCAGCAAGATTTTAGCTTTTGAGAATGGCGAGGTCAGAGAGTTCTTTGGCAACTACACGGACTATCTGGATGAGAAGGCTTTTAGACAATCCAGCGCAGCTATTTCCCAAAAGAAAGAAAAGGAAAAGCCCGTCAAGGCGCGGGAGCAGAAGAAGCGGATGGGCTACTTTGAAAAGCAAGAGTGGGAGACCATCGAGGCGGATATCGAGGAGCTGGAAGCACGCATTGCCACCATTGAGACGGAGATGGAGCAGAACGGTTCGGACTTTACCAAGCTATCGGAACTTCAGAAGGAGCTGGATGACAAGAATGAGCAGCTTCTTGAAAAGTATGAGCGCTATGAGTATCTGAGTGAGTTGGAGTAGGACAGTTACAAATTATATGTATTATTGTTAAAAGTTTGTGAGGGAGAATGATGGAAATACAGATTTATAGCCAGCCTAGTCAGGAAATCAAGAATCAGCTTTTTGAGCTGGTTCAAAGCTGTCACGTTGCAGATGGGACTTATCGACTTCCTTATCTGGATAATGCCTATAATTTTGATGTTGATATGCCAGCATTTTTTCTGGCCAATCTAGATCATCAAACGGTCGGTTTTTTATCGGTATATGCGGATGAGCCGGGTCAAGCAGAGGTATCTATTTATGTATTGCCCGACTATCGCAGACAGGGCATAGCAAACACTCTTTTACAGGAATTTTCCAAAGTTGCAGAACAATACGATTTATCCCAAATCGAATACATCAGTGAAGTCAAGTTTTTAGCAGACCATCCGTCCTTTGCTGAGAGGTTTGACTATGATTTGAAAGAAACGGAAATCTGGCTGGAGCAGGCTGCAGGAACTTTACCTGAAGAAGAAAAGGAAGGAGTGGAAGTCTTGCTGGGGAGAAAGGAAATGGTTGCGGAGATTGCAGCTTTTCAGTCGCAGATTTTTGAAATGCCGATGGAGACTGCGCTTCACTATGCCAGTCAAGCGCTGGAGAGCCCAGATAGCCTGCTCTATGTCCTGAAAAAAGACGATCAAATCGTGGCGTCCTGCTCAGTGGATACAAGTTTTGGTAGCAATTATCTGTTCGCATTAGCTGTGGATCAGGCCTTTCAGGGACAGGGACTGGGGAGTCACCTAGTAAGGTCTATTCTGAATGACCTTTCTGGCCGAAATGGACAAGTCTGTCAAATCGTAGTAGAAGCTCAAAATACAGGTGCCTTAAGGCTGTATGAAAGATTAGGCTTTAAACGAAAATCGGAAGCAGTTTATTTAAAGAGAAAATAAAAAGATTAACCTTCAGAGTAAAGGGCTATGGAGGTCAGGAGATCTGTTTATGATAAAGAGAAAAGAGCCATTCTTAGTTCAGGCTGGCTTGGTACTAGGCTTACTAGCCTTGGGAAATTTAGTCGGTAATGTTAGTCAGCTCTTACGTTATCTTTTAGCAAGTCTGGCACTCTTGTTTTTCCTTCATCTAGTGATGGGAATGCTGATGCATACTAAGCAGGTCAAAGAGCAGCTGGGGCAAGCATTAGTAGCCTCGGTCTTTCCGACCTTTTTCATGCAGGGAATGGTGGCTTCGACTTATCTAGCGAGCTGGACTTTCTTGGGGAATTTTGCCCGAATTAGTGCGCAAGTGCTGTGGTGGTTGAGCTTCGGCGGACTGGTTTTCTTGATGGCCTACTATATCCTGACCTTTGTGTTTCCTTTCAAGTGGGAGAATGTCTTTCCTGCTTGGACGGTCTTATTTGTCGGGATTGGTGTCGCTCCTCTGACCATTGCGGTTCCCCAGCAGTTAGCTTTGGGCCAGCTGGTCTTTTGGTACGGGCTTTTAGCGACTATTTTGGTCTTGCCAATCGTCCTTTATAAGACCTATAAAATCGGCTTAGTAGAGAATGTTCGCCCGAATACGACAACGATTTGTGCACCTATTTCCTTGATGACGGCGGCTTATGTAGCTACTTTTTCTCAGCCAAATCCTGTCTTGTTGAGCTTGCTCTTGATTTCAGGTCAATGCTTTTATGCCTTTATTTTGTGGCAACTGCCTCGTTTGATCAATCGTCCTTTTTCAGCAGGATTTTCGGCCTTTACCTTCCCTTTGGTTATTTCGGCTGTAGCCTTGAAGCAGTCTTTGAACGTGTTGAATCTTGGACTAGCAGGGCAAATTCTGCTTGTTTTTGAGGTCTTAATAGCTTTGTTTGTCGTTCTTTATGTCACCTTTTTATATATAAAGGACATTTTAGGCAAATGAAGCAGATTTCAGATATGTATTTCCAAGAGGAAAGTCGCTGCCTGCCTTTGAGGAAGGCTGGTTTTGTGGTATAATTAGGAGTATTTATAAAAGGAAAAAGATATGAATATTCAACAATTGCGTTATGTAGTGGCTATTGCCAACAGCGGAACTTTCCGCGAAGCAGCAGAAAAGATGTATGTCAGCCAGCCCAGTTTATCTATCGCGGTGCGAGATTTAGAAAAGGAGCTGGGATTTAAAGTTTTTCGTCGAACCAGTAGTGGGACCTTCTTGACCCGCCGTGGTATGGAATTTTACGAAAGAGCTCAGGAATTGGTCAAAGGATTCGATGTCTTTCAAAATCAGTATGCTAATCCTGAAGAGGAAAAAGATGAATTTTCCATTGCCAGCCAGCACTATGACTTTTTGCCGCCGTTGATTACGGAGTTTTCTCAAAAGTATCCAGAATATAAGAATTTCCGGATTTTCGAGTCGACAACCGTCCAGATTTTGGATGAAGTAGCCCAAGGCCACAGTGAGATTGGGATTATTTATCTCAACAATCAGAATAGCAAGGGCATTATGCAGCGGGTGGAAAAGCTCGGCTTGGAGGTCATTGAGCTAATTCCTTTCCAGACCCACATTTATCTACGGGAAGACCATCCTCTGACTCAAAAGGAGGAGCTGGTTATGGAGGATTTGGCTACTTTGCCAACTGTTCGCTTCACACAGGAAAAGGATGAGTACCTCTATTATTCTGAGAATTTTGTTGATACCAGCGCTAGCTCCCAGATGTTTAATGTAACGGATCGAGCAACGCTGAATGGGATTTTGGAGCGGACGGATGCTTATGCGACTGGATCTGGCTTTTTGGATAGCAACAGTGTAAATGGAATCACTGTCATCAAACTACGAGACAATTTAGACAATCACATGGTTTATGTCAAGAGGGAAGATGTAGAGTTGAGTCAGGTCGGCGAAGCTTTTGTAGCTGTTATGAAAGAATATTTTGCACAGAAAAGAGAAGTATGAAACGTAAAATTGCGATTCCTTTTTTAGTTATTCTTTTGATTGCTCTTGATCAGGCAGTCAAGTATTATATTGTTTCCAATTTTTCATTGGGGCAAGTTAGAAAGTTTATTCCTAAGATCGTCAGTTTGACCTATCTGCGAAATACTGGTGCAGCCTTTTCTATCTTGGAAAATCAGCAGTGGTTTTTCGCTCTGATAACTTGTATCGTGATTGGAGTTGCTGTTTGGTATTTGATTAAAAATATCCAAGCTTCCAAGTGGATGCTGACGGGACTCATTCTAATTATTGCTGGTGGCTTGGGCAATTTCATTGACCGGATTCAGCAAGGATTTGTAGTGGATATGTTCCAGCTAGATTTTGTCAATTTTGCTATTTTTAACGTAGCGGATATGTACCTGACTGTTGGAGTAGCGATTTTATTACTAGTGATGTTGAAGGAAGAAACAAATGGAATTGAAAATTGATGCGGCAGCTGCAGGTCTGCGTTTAGATAAGGCAGTGGCGGACCTGACAGAGCTATCCCGTGGTTTAGCCAATGAACAGATAAAAAATGGCCAGATTTTGGTCAATGGAGAGGCAAAAAAAGCCAAGTATGCCGTCAAAGAAGGTGATGTCATTTCCTATGAAGTACCTGATCCAGAGGTAGTTGAGTATGTGGCAGAGGATCTTCCGCTAGAGATTGTCTATCAGGATGAGGATGTTGCCGTCGTCAACAAGCCACAAGGCATGGTGGTTCACCCTTCCGCTGGCCATACCAGCGGTACTCTGGTCAATGCCCTCATGTACCACATCAAAGATCTCTCTGGCATCAATGGTGTGTTGCGCCCAGGGATTGTCCATCGGATTGATAAGGACACTTCTGGCCTTTTGATGATTGCCAAGAATGACCAAGCCCATCTGGCACTTGCAGATGAGCTTAAGGATAAGAAATCCCTGCGTAAATACTGGGCGATTGTCCATGGCAATCTACCTAATGACCGCGGAGTGATTGAGGCGCCGATTGGTCGTAGTGAAAAAGACCGCAAGAAACAGGCGGTTACAGCCAAGGGAAAACCCGCTCTGACACGTTTCCAAGTCTTGGAACGTTTTGGGGACTATACCTTTGTTGAGCTGCAGCTGGAGACGGGGCGGACGCATCAAATCCGTGTCCACATGGCTTATATCGGTCATCCAGTCGCTGGAGATGAGTTCTATGGACCTCGTAAGACCCTGAAGGGCCATGGTCAATTTTTGCACGCGCGAACACTGGGCTTCACCCATCCTCGGACTGGCGAAGTGCTAGAATTTACGGCTGAAGCGCCAGCTATTTTCCTAGAAACTCTTGAAAAACTCAGAAAAGCCCATGACTAATCGTCTCCGAATGTATGAGACTCTAGATAAATGGGAAATTAAGTCGACTGTCTTGGTTACAGTCGTTTTTATTTTCGACAAATCATGATATAATAAATAGAATACCCTAAAAGGATGAGAAAAATGAATTTAGAAGATTTGAAAAAACGTCAGGAGAAGATTCGCAATTTCTCCATCATTGCCCACATTGACCATGGGAAATCAACCTTGGCTGACCGAATTTTAGAGGCGACTGAGACGGTTTCCAGCCGGGAAATGCAGGCCCAACTCTTGGACAGCATGGACTTGGAGCGGGAGCGCGGCATCACCATTAAGCTCAATGCTATCGAGCTCAATTATACCGCCAAGGACGGCGAAACCTATATCTTTCACTTGATTGACACACCGGGACACGTGGATTTTACCTATGAAGTATCGCGTTCTCTTGCGGCCTGTGAAGGTGCCATTTTGGTGGTTGATGCGGCCCAAGGGATTGAGGCTCAGACTCTTGCTAATGTCTATCTAGCGCTGGACAATGACTTGGAAATCCTGCCGGTTATCAATAAGATTGACCTGCCAGCTGCGGATCCAGAGCGGGTGCGGGCAGAGATTGAAGATGTGATTGGTCTGGATGCTAGCGAAGCCGTATTGGCTTCTGCCAAGGCTGGCATCGGAATTGAAGAAATCCTCGAACAAATAGTGGAGAAAGTTCCAGCACCGACTGGAAATGTAGAAGCACCGCTCAAGGCCTTGATTTTTGACTCAGTCTACGATGCCTATCGTGGGGTAATCCTGCAAGTGCGGGTGATGGACGGTGTGGTCAAGCCGGGAGACACCATTCAGCTCATGAGTAATGGCAAGAACTTTGACGTAACTGAGGTCGGTATCTTTACACCGAAAGCTATTGGACGTGATTTCCTAGCGACAGGGGATGTTGGCTATATCGCAGCCTCTATCAAGACGGTGCAGGATACCCGGGTCGGAGACACAGTAACCTTGGCGAACAATCCAGCATCTGAGCCACTAGACGGTTACAAGCAGATGAACCCGATGGTATTTGCGGGTATTTATCCGATCGAGTCTAATAAATACAATGACCTACGTGAGGCTCTCGAAAAACTCCAGCTAAACGATGCTAGTCTGCAATTTGAACCAGAAACATCACAGGCGCTTGGGTTTGGTTTCCGTTGTGGCTTCTTGGGCTTGCTGCACATGGATGTCATTCAGGAGCGTTTGGAGCGTGAGTTTAATATTGATCTGATCATGACGGCGCCGTCTGTTATCTATAAGGTTAATCTGACAGATGGTGAAGCTATTGATGTCTCTAATCCGAGTGAGTTTCCGGATCCGACCAAGATTGATTCCATCGAGGAGCCTTATGTCAAGGCGCAGATTATGGTGCCCCAGGAATTTGTCGGAGCAGTGATGGAGTTGGCTCAGCGCAAGCGAGGTGACTTTTTGACCATGGATTATATTGATGACAATCGGGTCAATGTCATCTATCAGATTCCGCTTGCTGAAATCGTCTTTGACTTCTTTGATAAGCTCAAGTCCTCTACTCGTGGCTATGCTAGCTTTGACTACGAAATCTCTGAGTATCGCTCGTCCAAGCTGGTTAAGATGGATATTCTCCTCAATGGCGACAAGGTTGATGCTCTCAGCTTCATTGTTCACAAGGAATTTGCTTATGAGCGCGGTAAGCTGATTGTAGACAAGCTCAAGAAAATCATTCCTCGTCAGCAGTTTGAAGTACCTATTCAAGCCGCTATCGGACAGAAAATCGTGGCTCGTACAGACATCAAGGCTCTGCGTAAGAATGTCTTGGCCAAGTGTTATGGTGGTGACGTTTCTCGGAAGCGCAAACTTCTAGAAAAACAAAAAGCCGGTAAAAAACGGATGAAAGCGATCGGATCTGTCGAAGTCCCACAAGAGGCCTTCCTCAGCGTCCTTAGTATGGATGAGGAATAAAGTTCGGTGGACTTTATTTGCCTGAGTTCAGCATTACAAAGTGAAGGAAAAAAGTCGATCAGTTCCTGAAAATAAAATAGAGAAGCAATCTTGAAACGTTCTATGTTATCTATAATGTTTCGATAGTATGGAAATCTAGATAGTTCGGGCTCATGTAGTCTAAAAAGGAGATTTGTTATGGCAAAAAAATATTTTCTTAGTTTCTTGACAGTTTTGGTTGGTCTGTCTCTGGCTTCTTGTGGCCTTATTAAAAATTATGGTAATCGGAAATCGTCTACTTCTAGTAGTACAACTAGTCAAGTTTCTCAAAAAGATAGCAGCAAATCTGATAAAGCTAGTGACAAAGATGTTTCCACTACAACCGAGACTAAACGCATTGGCTCGGCTGATTACGGCTATATCGATATTCCAAGTAATTGGATCAAGTTCACCGACCTAGATGGTGGCGACAGCGTTCAGTTCACGGATGGCTCAGCTTATAATATCGTTACCATGAATGGCTATACTAGAGAAAAAGCTCATGTCCAAGATGGAGAAACTTTCAATGCTGAGTTAATTGCCCAGCGACTGGCCTATAGTTGGAATGATAATAAAGATGTAGAAAAAATGTGGGGAGCAAAATCCACTGTTTCTGGCAATGAAGCTTTCCAACTGAATGTAATTATGAAATCAGGGCAACTAGTTGTTTCTTGGGTTTTCCAAAAAGACGACAAAGTGTATTTGATCTCTTTTGAAGGCGACCGAAAAACTCTGGCTTCTGTCATCTCATACATAGAAGAAACATGGAGCCTTGATGAAAAAGGCCCAACTAACAATATTTAAAACAAAGTAAATGAGAGTGGGACAGAAATCGGTAATTCGTTAGAATTCGATTTCGTCGTCTCACCTCCGCACAGTTGAGTAGGGCTGTAAAAGCTGATGAAATCAGCGTAGTAGAGCCCACTCAACCACTGCGTCTTGCTCGACAATCCAAAGACAATTGAGAGGCTAGGACTTTTGTCCTAGTCTCATTTTTTTGAGATTTATGATATAATGCTAACGAAAATTAACTGATTAGAAAGTAGTTTATGACTCAAGAAATCGACCTTGAAAAGTACCACCAGCTAGCTTTGCAAAAGCAGAAAGAGCACCGAAAATTTTTAGCCAGTCTCAAGAAAAAACCACCAAAAAATCTAGATAAAATTGCCCAGCAAATCCATGATGAGGTCTTTGAGGAGATTGACTGTACAGCCTGCGCCAATTGTTGCAAGACGCTGGGACCAGACTTTAAGGAAGCCGATATTGTTCGCATTGCCAAGTACTTCAAGATGAAGCTGCCGGCTTTTGAAGAGGAATTTCTGCAGGTGGACGAAGACGGTGACAAGGTCTTCAAGGCCATGCCTTGTCCCTTTTTAGGTGGAGACAATCTCTGCTCTATCTACGATGTCCGTCCCAAGGCCTGCCGAGAGTTCCCTCACACAGACCGCAAGAAGATTCATCAGATTAATCATCTGACAATCAAAAATACCCTGACCTGCCCAGCAGCCTATCTCTTTGTGGAGAAGCTGCGGGATAGGTTGTAATAATCCTCCTTTAAATCTTGTACAAAAATTCTAGGGCAGAAGTATCTGATATCTGTTAGACTATAGTCAAGAGGTGAAAAAGAATATGATGCATCAATTCAATCGAACCATGGAATATCTGGAAAGTAAGCTGGACGCAGAAGTGGATTTGCAGAAATTCCAGCAGCTGTCAGGCTATTCTTATGCTCTCTTTAGCAGGCTCTTTTCTATTCTAGCAGATATGACTTTAGCAGAATACTTGCGCAATCGCAGGCTGTCAGAAGCTGTGACAGACTTGCGGGAAAGCTCTGAGAAAGTCATTGAAATAGCGATGAAATACGGCTATGAGTCTGCGGATGCCTTTAGCGCAGCCTTCAAGAGATTCCATGGTGCAACTCCCTCAGAAGTTCGAAATGGAAAACCTTATCGGGTTTTTCCTAGACTTCAATTATCCTTAAAGATTACAGGAGGAAAGAACATGGATATCAAGATTCAAAAGAAACCTGCTTTTACTGTAGCAGGCGTCCTATTGGAAGCTATTGACAATAGCCAGTGCCCGTCTGCATGGGAGCAGCTCTATGCAAATCACAGCTTTGAAAGCTTAGAAAGTATGGGCAGTGGCCAATCCTTTGGCGTCTGCTCGGATGTCAAAGAAGGCGAGATTATCAACTATATGGCGGCCTATGATGTGGCGGATAAAGCGAAAGCAGAAGAACTAGGTCTGTCAATTAAAGAAATCGCAGAAGCTGAGTATGCCATCGTACCGGTCAAAGGCGCTATACCAGCCGGCATCCACCATGCTTGGAAATATGTCTTGGAAGTCTTTTTCCCAGAAACTGGCTATCGCCACTCAGGAGCACCAGATTTTGAAGTCTACACCGAGGGTGATATGTTCTCCCCAGACTATCAAATGGAACTCTGGATACCAGTGGTGAAATAAAATGGTGATTTCAAGTCATTTTTTAGCTGTCGATTATAGAGGAGGATGATGCTATGCAGATGTATTTTGGGGACGTTTCTCTTTGTTATACATATTCACTTGCGATGGCGCTGCATTCGTATGGTTATGATGTTCGCTCTGAGTTTTTGGAAGCCATTATGGCGATGGGAAACGGCGCTAGTATTGTAAAGGAAGATGAAAAACACCCCTTAGTCTTCTTTGATAATGGGATGCCAGATAGTTCTATCAGCCATTCTTTAGACATTCTGGGCTTTACATATGATGAATACTATATAAAGGATTCTAATGCAGTGAATCTTCTCTCTATCAGAGAAATCTTAAGTAAGTTCTTGCTCAGCGGGCCTCTTGTTCTTGGCCCTTTGGACATGGGTTATCTGACTTATAATCCCAATCATATCCATTTGTATGGGGTGGACCATTTTGTTTCGGTTTATGATCTAGATGATGAGTTTATCTATTTCCATGATCCATCAGGCTTTGCTTGTATAAAAATGAGTTTCTCAGAATTTTCGAAAGCCTGGGAAGCTAAAAATATCGACTATAAAAGAGGCTCTTTCTCCATGTGGGGAAACTTCCAAAAAATCAAATCTCCAACTTCCAAAGAGATTTACCAGAAAACATCTATGCTGATCAAGCAACGATATGAGCACGGCGAGGAGAATGTGATAGCAAGATATGCTAAGTCGGTAGCGGACAATGGCTTGAATGAAGAACAAAAGCATCTTCATCGATACTTTAGCTTCAAATTGGCTTCTATCAGAAATCTATACATGAGCAACTTCTTAAAAGACCACGATACGGTCAGATCTGAACTAAAAGAAAATTTAGCAAGATTGTTCGGCCAAGCTCATCTATTTTGTATCAAGGAAGATTATCAGAAACTATCAGAAGTCTTGTATGATATTGCAGCGTTAGATAATAAATTTAGAGATTTGTGTATTCACTATAAAAAAGAGTAGAAGAAGTGAGAAAAAGGAAGATGCTGTTTGGTAGTGCAGCAGAATCGAAACAAGAGCCACCAAACTATCAAATGAAAGTCTGGATTCCAGTGGTGAAATAGATTAGAAACCAGCCGTTCATTTTTGAGCGGCTGGTTTTTTGTGTATAGGTATGTATATAATATGTAGTTGTAATGATTTTATCCAGTCTCAGATGGATTAGTTGTTGTTTGTGTTATAATAGAATCGGAGGAAATTAAATGATACAGATTGAAAAGTTGGATCCAGTTTACGTGAGAGAGTGGTGTGAATCTATATACGAACAAATGAATTTTCCACAGAAATATAGAGGTGAAGAATCTTTTAAAAAGGACATTTCAAAGTGGATTAGGAAGTATTTAGTCATTGAAGGGATTAATTGGAGTGCAGGCGATGATGTGCTTTTAGAATTGATGCGACTTGAATATGAAGATTTATATAAAATATTTAAATGGTTTTTGAATGCTAAAAAAATAGATAGAAAAGATTGGATTTTTCATCCCGAATATAATGGACTTTATTATTTCCAAAATTTTAAATCGTGTTTAAAATCTTCTTATAATCTTATTACAAAAGAAATTAGGTTTTCTAGAGTAAAGGCTTCTGAATTTATTGTTTGTCCTTACTGTAATAGGAATTTTATCAATTCTACAATGAAAGTTTACAAGTGTGAAGCATGTCGAGATAATAATGCAGATAGTTTTGAGTACAATATTGATGAAATATATTTAGAAAGAAAATGCCCAAATGGCCATGAAATAAATGAGCAATATATTGAATTGCTGAATTCGTGTCAATTAGATCATTTTTGGTCAAAAATAGACTATCCACTATTAGCAGTTTGCTTTTATAATTTGGTACCTAGTTGCGCCTCTTGTAATTACAATAAATTGACTAGTGAGTTTAGTATTTCCCCTTATGATTCAAGTATTGAGGTGGATAAACTTTTTAGGTTTAATTATGATTTGAAATCTATTCATCAACCTAGAATTTTTATTGAGAGGCAAAAATCAGAAAAGTTTGATTTACTTAAGAAAGACCTTGATAATATTGGTATAATAGAGTTATACCAAGTTCATTCTGATGTAATTGAAGAATTGTTGTGGAAAAAAGAATATTATTCGAAACCTTATACAGAAAGAATTAAATCATTATTTCAAGGGGATGGAATGAAGGAACTTACAGACAGTGAAATTAAACGATTTCTTACTGGCGCATATACTGATTCTAAAGAGTATGGGAAGCGTCCTCTATCTAAATTCGTAACAGATATTAGTAGAAATATTGGTTTAATAGGAGAATAATATGGTGTTAATAGGATTAATAATTAAAAAATACAACAATATTTCATGGAATGAACCAATTGTTTTTAATTCTAACTATACAATAGAGTGGAGGAATAGAAATTTAAAAGTTAACAAGGTTGAGGATTCAGTTCCAAATTTTTATGGAGATAATATAAGTAACATAACAGCAATAGTTGGGAATAATGGTGTCGGGAAGACAACTATTTTGGATCTGATTGGGTGTACCAAAGAGGAGAGAAATTACCATGCTTTTGATTCTTCTTACTGTTTAATTTTTTGGAATAGCAATGTTTTATTGGAGATGTTTAATTTTGATATAGAAAGTATTGAAATCAATAGCCATATAGAGCAAATAAACAAACTTAAATACACAGGCATTTATAATTTAGGTGCAGTAGAGGATGGTCAGATAGACAATATGTATTATTTTCAATCTTCAAAAGTATTAAGAGGTTATGAAGATTATAATAGTGTAATTAAACGACGATATGGAAATAGTAAACAGTTCTCGCTAAAGGATGCAAAATCCAAGTTTGATGCTTATGAACTACTTGTTAATAAAGGATTCATTTCAAACAGTTCTAATTATAAATGGGAAATCAGAATAAATACTTTCGAAGAGACTTTAGATGATTTAATTGATTACTGTTTTAGAAAAGTACTGCCATTGGATTGGATGCCTGAATATAATTTTAAAGGGTTTATTTCTGAATTTGTATTTGAAGACGGTAATTCTCATATATTTGAT
>NZ_RJPN01000001.1:0-551212 GCF_003944225.1 Streptococcus cristatus | reverse complement strand
ATGATTCCGAAATTTTGTCTTGAAGTAACGATAGAGGCGGCCTTCATCTTGACTGATATCTGGATGACTTTCTTCCAGCTGGTGATAAACCAGCATACCCTCTTGTTCCCAGTCACTACTCTCCCATAAATGTACATAATAATCTCGTGCACAGCGCCAGACGATCCACTGCACTTTCTCATAGCGTTCCTTGAAGTTCATGTTATCTCCTTTTTCTTTGATAATATGATTCTACAAGAAAAACTCTTCTCTCAGGCATCCTGTTCCTATCCTGTCTATTTTATACCCTAACTGGTTCCTAACAAAAAAATTTGAGACATCTCAGGGAATTTTTATGACATGTTAGGCTTTGAAGAATTAAAAAAATAGCTTGATTACACAATTAGTAATCAAGCTATTTAATAAGAAAAGCATCTCTTAATTTTCTTCCATTTTAGATTTTATTTCATCATAGGAAAGGGCATGCGCTTCTCGTTCCAAGTCTTTTTCAGACTCTTCTGGCATATGACCTGTTTCATAGAGAGATTTAATTTGGGTGCTATCAAGCGTTTCATATTTAAGTAATGCTTCTGCAATCAATTTATGGGTTTCACGATTTGCTTGAATAATCTCAGCTGCTTTGTTTCGTGCTTCATTTAGTAATGAACGAACTTCCTCATCAATCTCATAGGCTGTTTGTTCTGAAATTGATTTTTGAGGACTTTGTGCACCAAACATAGAATGGTTACCTTCGTATTGGACTGGGCCAAGTTTTTCACTCATACCGTACTCAGTGACCATTGCACGCGCCATCTGTGTAGCTTGTTCAAAGTCATTTGAAGCCCCTGTAGTTTGGACATTAAAGATAATCTCTTCAGCTACACGACCACCCATGAGACCAGCCAATTGCTCTTTCATGTCTTCTTTAGACAGAAGCATTTGGTCTTCTTTAGGCAGGGCAATCATATATCCGCCAGCACGACCACGAGGCACAATGGTTACCTTGTGTACGACACGCGCATTGGACAAAACAAGTCCGACAATCGTATGCCCCGCTTCATGGTAAGCAACAATCTGACGATCACGCTCTGAAACGGTTTTATCTTTCTTAGATGGTCCTGCGATTACTCTGTCTTCTGCTTCATCAATATCATCGGCATCGATGACTTTTTTGTTACGACGAGCTGCAACTAGAGCTGCTTCATTCAAAACATTTTCCAAATCAGCACCAACAAAACCAGGTGTCTGTTGAGCAACTAATTTCAAATCAACGTTTTTAGCTAGCGGTTTATTCTTGGCATGAACACGAAGAATAGCTTCCCGACCCTTCACGTCAGGACGGCCGACTAAGACTTTTCTGTCAAAACGACCTGGACGTAGAAGAGCTGGATCAAGAACATCCGAACGGTTAGTAGCCGCAATGATAATGATTCCTTCATTGCCTTCAAAACCATCCATTTCAATCAAGAGCTGATTAAGAGTTTGTTCCCGTTCATCATTACCGCCACCGAGGCCAACACCACGCTGACGACCGACGGCATCAATTTCATCGATGAAGATAATAGCAGGAGCCGCTTTTTTCGCATCTTCAAATAGAGAACGAACACGGCTTGCTCCGACACCGACAAACATTTCAACAAAGTCAGAACCTGAGATGCTAAAGAAAGGAACACCTGCTTCACCAGCAACTGCCTTGGCAAGCAAGGTCTTACCAGTCCCCGGAGGGCCTTCCAGAAGAACACCTGCAGGAATACGAGCACCCAGCTTAGTATAACGTTTTGGATCTTTCAGGAATTCAACAACTTCAACAAGTTCTTGTTTTTCCTCTTCTGCACCAGCGACATCTGAAAAGCGAACTTTGATATCTTCTTTATTGGCCGCACGAGCTTTGTTACGTCCAAAATTCATAGCACCACGAGCACCGCCACCGCCTTGATTCATCATAGACATAAAGATGAAGGCGATGATGATAAATGGAACCAAGGAAATCAAAAGATTAATCCACATTCCACTGGAGCTTTCACGCTTAATAGTCACTTCTGTCTCATGCTCAGCAGCTAGCTTTTGCAAATCAGAAACTGTTGTATCTGATGGCAAAACAACACTAGTAAATCTGCTAACTTTTGAGATTTCCGGACTGAAAAACAGGATTCCTGTCGTATCTTTTGATTCTTTAGGTTTTTTATAAGTACCTGATACCTCGATAATACTACCATTTGGCTGGTAGCTCATCTCTGTAACATTGTTATTTTGGATTTCTTTTACTAATTGGCTGTAGTTGATTTGCTGGCTACGACCTGTCGCACTTCCTGTAAAGAAATACTGAAAACCTGTAACAAGGACTACAATAATTAGAATATAGAGAAAAGGATTTTTTATAAAACCATTATTTTGTTTATTTTTCATTTATATCTAGTAAACCTTTATTTTGTATAAACTTCTTCTTTCAAGACACCTACATAAGGAAGATTGCGATAATACTCATCATAATCTAGTCCGTAACCTACTACAAATTCATTTGGAATTGTAAAGCAAGTGTAGTCTGCCTCAATGTCAACAATGCGTCCTTCTGGCTTATCCAACAACGTAGCAATTTTTACAGATGCTGCATTTCTTTCTTTGAACAAATTACACAAATTCTTCAAAGTTTGGCCAGTATCGATAATATCTTCGACAAAAAGAATATCACGACCCGTAATATCTTGATCAATATCTTTGATAATATTAATCACGCCACTACTAGTTGTACCGCCATGGTAACTAGACACCAGCATAAAATCTAATTCAATATCTGTATCCACATGTTTGATTAATTCGGCCATAAAAGGAACCGAACCCTTCAAAATTCCTACAAAAATAGGCTTTTTAACTTGATAGTCTACTGTCAGCTGTTGGCCCAATTTTTTTGCTGCTGCTACGATTTCCTCATGAGAAACCAATACTTTTTTAATATCTTGTTCTAGCATAATTTTACCTATCTAATTTCTGAATATAAAGTACAGTACTCATTATATCACTTTTTAATTCCTTACTCAAATCACTGATAGCGATATTTACAATTGCCAAAATCTGCTGATTTTGCTCCACAATAATCGCTTTTTCGCGTTCTTCAAATGGAATTTTTTGATCAATGAATAGTCGACGAAGTTTTTTGTGATGTCCCTTCAAACGAAGATAATCACCTGTTTTCCTGCGACGTAAAAGAAGTGGTGTTTCACGTGAAACTGCAATCGCTTGAACATTTTCACCCTCCAAAGGAGTGCCAAGTGAGAATTGATAGTCCCCAAATTGAAGTTGATTACCACATTCTAACAGAATTGACTCCACTTTCAAATCAGACTTACGGCTGATTTTTCTGATTTCAAAGTGCTTATAATCCTTCACCAACTCATATCCATCCTTTAAAGGGTGGATATAATTAGCCTTGGTTCGTAAGATTCCTAAGATTTCTTCAAATTGCTTTTTATTTAGCTTTAAAAAGGGAAATCCTTTTAAATATTCCTGCAAAAGAAAATTTTGAACTTCTGGAATTTGCCGCTCAAACACTTCAAGTTTTGTAATGTCCAATCCCTGCGTCAGATGAGACAAAGCTGTCTGTAAATCCTCAACCTCTTTCCCTAAAGAAATCAGAGAATCCTTAAAGCGTGGATTTTCCTTTTCAAGACTGGGAAGATAGAGATTACGGATCCGATTTCTGAGATAGTCATTTTGAAGATTGCTCTCGTCTTCAAAATGCAAAATATCAGGGAAATCTTGCTTATGAAAATGAAGCAAAGGTCGGATTAATTCCCCGTTTGCAAAGGATTGAACCTCTGTCATTCCAGACAAGTGGCGCAGCCTTGCTCCTCTTAATAACCTCATAAACACTGTCTCGGCCTGATCATCAGCATGATGAGCCGTTACTAAGGCCGTGTAGCCTTCTGCCAACATGATTTCTTCAAAAAAACGATAGCGAAATCGCCGAGCTTTTTCCTCAGAAAAATCACCTGAAAAATTTGAGCTGAAAAATTTCACACCAAGTTTCTGGGCAAAATTTGACAGCTCTTTTTCTTCCATATTTGACTCTGGACGTTGCTTGTGGTTGACATGCGCTATCCCCAAATCAATCTCCAGCTCTTCTTTATTCTGGTACAAAAGATGGAACAAGGTCATCGAATCCAAGCCACCAGAAACTGCTACCAGCACTTTTCGATGATTTTGAAAATACCGCTTTTCCTGCACTTGCTTGCGAAACTTCTGATTGATCATTTCAGAACTCCGTACACATCATCTGCGATTTTAGAAATTGTATCGTAATCCGAATTGTTCGTAAGAATTGCAATGATAAATGGCGAATCCGCATACACAATAGCGACATCATGCTTGAAGTCGTAAGCATCACCGATTTTATGGGCAACTTTTACATTGATATTTTTAGAAATCCGCTGATTGTCATAATTTGTCTGAGATAAAGCATCAATAATCATGCCATTTTGCTTATAAATGGCTTCCATAACATTTCCTGCCATTCGAGCCGAAGCTTGTCTGCTTTCCACATCCCACTTTTTACCCGCAATTTTTTCAATAGTATTTTGAAATTGGCTATCAGATTGATTGCTTGTATAATAGGCGAGGATATTGTGGGCCACATTATCCGACTCTTTTGCTACACCATTGATTAAGTCCTGCACAGAATATTCCTTATCATTTGCTGATTTGGAAATGCTGCCGCTTCCCTCAGGGTCATAGGCACCTGGAAAATCATTGACAACCACTGTATATTTAAACTTTTTATCCAAGGAAAGGCTATGATTGTTCAATTGCTCCTGCGCATAATAAAGATAAGGAATTTTCGTCACACTAGCTGAGTACATTTGTTGATCTGGATTGATACCTGCTTCTTTACCCGTTTCTAGCTGTTTTACATAAATAGAAAAGTCAGCTTTTTTGTACTTAGAATTTAAAAGATCCTGAACCTTTTCCATTCGATTATCTTCTTGGGAAAGAAAATCAACAGAAACCCAACCTTGACCTTCAATTTTAGCGTATTCTCCCTTAGCTGTTTGAACAATTTGTACTACCTTTACTTTGCTATAAGCAGGTAGTTTAGCTGCAATCTTTTTAGAAGAATTGATCGGGATAGTATCGTAGAGCACATAGTTAGGGACCAGCCATCTTTCCTGTTTAACATCTGTGATAGACTGAACCGTATCCTCATAAATGCTATTCTTATCTGCAATTACAAACTGGCCATTCTTTAATTTAAAGATAGGAATCCCAGCTTCATTCACGTGCAACTCTGTCAGCTGTAGTGGCTGATCTGGCAGAAGTTTCCCAGCTACCTTAGTCAAAGTAGCATCCGTAAAAGTAGGCGTTTCTTCATAAACATTAGGATTTGTAGGGATACTCATATGGTAACGGCCATAAGCTGTACCTGTCAGCTGATACTTTTCTTCTTCGTCTAAAACAAGTTCCTTTTCAGTACTGATTGCTGTTTGACTGCTCCATAAGGCTGGCAGTAAAAATATCAGCAAAAGTAACTTACGCATGACCTCCCCTTTCCTTTTTTGTTTCTTGAAGTTTTAAAGCTTGATTCTTTTCGGATAATTCTGCTAGTTTTTCATCCGAAAAAGATAAAAATTTCTCTATATTTTGAAGTAAATTTTCCATGATTATTGTGGTAATAAATCTGGTGTTGTGTAAATGTATTCTCCTTCTTTTGAAAAAGAATACTTAGCACGAGCATATTTAGCAGCATAGCTGTCATCTTTCAACTTGGTCGCAATATCAGACTGGTATTCCTTATCTTCACCTAGTTTTTCATATTTTTTTTGTAGTTGTGCATATTGAGCACGGCGATTAAGTAAAGTTTCGTAGCTCTGGTATAAATTATAGGCTGGAAGGATAAAAAGTAGCATAACTAAAATTAGAACCCATCCCATAAAACGATTTCGCTTCCGACGCTCCTCATCGAGGTATCTGCGACGCTGATTTTCATCTTGGATAAAGCGATTATTTATTTGAACAATATTTCTAGACATTTTCTTCAATCCTTGTCTCACTGATAATTTCATACATTTTAGCAGCATCTTCTTTTTTAGTGCTGTCTTTCATCTCAAGAACCCGCACTGTTAGTAGCTTATTGCCAAAACGAACTTCAATTTGATCATTGATTTTCAAATCTGTCGAACTTTTTGCCAGGATTCCATTTACCTTGATACGGCCTTTATCTGCAACCTCTTTAGCTACAGGGCGTCGCTTGATAATGCGTGATACCTTTAAATATTTGTCTAATCTCATAGTCTTTTCCTCGATTTTCTCTTAATATTCTATCATTCTTTTGAAAGAAACAAAGCTAAAAAGCTGAAATTTTACCGAATTGTAATGTTTATTCAGCTTTTCGATTCTTGATTTCTACCAGTTTTTCACCAAAGTTCAGCAAGTTTTCCAAAATCTCGAAATCTTTTTTATTCCGAACATCAAAAACGACTTCAATCAAGCCTTGTTGCTCACCAATTCGAGCCTTTAGATTTGTCGCTGACAAGGCTTCAAAATAATCCTGGGTTAGATAGATTTGCTGAGAGATTTTTTCAAAACGAATGATGACAGATTCTTGCTTCCGCTCAACAAGTGCCACAAAGGCTTGATCAAGATAGGATTTGACTAAACCAATCTCCAGTAGGTAAGCCACTACATCTGGATATTCTCCAAAGCGATCGATCAATTCATCTTGCAGATGTTCATAATTTACACGATTGTCAATTTCTCGAATTCTCTTGTAAACCTCGATTTTTTGACGCTCATCAGAAATATAATCACTTGGAAGATAGGCATCAATTTGAAGATTGATTTCAGCGTTGCTTTTTTGACGCTTGGTTTCCTTACCTTGCTTCTTAGCAATGGCTTCTTCTAAAAGCTGAGAATACATTTCAAATCCTACAGAATCAATAAAACCTGACTGAGAACTTCCTAAAATATTTCCTGCTCCGCGGATAGACAAATCCCTCATCGCAATCTTGAATCCAGATCCTAACTCAGTAAATCCTTTAATGGCTTCTAGTCTTTTTTCTGAAACTTCAGTCAGGGTTTTATCTGGCCGATACATAAGATAAGCATAAGCGATTCGATTGCTGCGGCCAACCCGACCACGAAGTTGATACAAGGTTGACAGACCCATATGATCAGCATTTTCGATAAAGAGAGTATTTGCATTTGGAATATCGACACCAGTTTCGATGATCGTTGTTGTAACTAAAATATCATACTCGCCATTCACAAAGTCTAAAAGGGTATTTTCTAAACGCACCTCTGTCATCTGTCCATGAACATAACCAATTGAAGCCTCTGGAATCAACTCTTTTAATTCTGAAACTTTTTGCTCAATGGTGTCAACTTTATTGTAAAGGTAGTAAATTTGTCCGCCTCGGTCTATTTCACGTAAAACCGCATCCCGAATAACCTTCCTATTATTCTCCAAAACATAGGTTTGGACTGGATATCGATTTGTCGGTGGTGTTTCAATGACCGATAAATCTCGAATTCCTAGCATCGACATATGAAGGGTTCGTGGAATAGGGGTGGCCGTCAAGGTCAGAACATCAACCTTCTTTTTTAGTTCCTTTAACTTTTCCTTATGCTTGACACCGAAGCGTTGCTCTTCATCTATCACCAGTAGTCCCAAATCGGAAAATGTCACATCTGCTGATAGAAGGCGATGGGTACCGATAATAATATCAATCTGACCTTTTTCCAATTTTTCCAGAGTCTCTTTTTGCTCCCCTTTGCTTCTAAAACGGCTGAGAACATCGACATTCACGGCAAAATCATTGAAACGTTCTTTAAAGTTTGTGTAGTGTTGCTGAGCTAAAACAGTGGTCGGAACCAAGATAGCCACCTGTTTATGATCGTTGACAGCCTTAAAAGCAGCCCTCATAGCCACCTCTGTCTTCCCAAAACCAACATCGCCAACCAAGAGTCGATCCATTGGACGGTCGCTCTCCATATCCTTCTTGATTTCCTGAATGCTTCTGAGCTGATCATCTGTTTCCACATATGGAAAGGCATTATCAAACTCTACTTGATGCTGGTCGTCACTAGAAAATTGGAAACCTTTTAATTGACTACGCTCTGCATATAATTTAATAAGGTCATCGGCAATGTCTTCAACCTGATGCTGGACTTTTTGCTTCGTTTTTTGGAAACGCCCATCATTTAACTTGTTAATTTTAGGTGTTTTTCCATCACTAGCTACATATTTAGACAGAAGATTGATTTGATCCACCGGAATGGAGATACGATCTGCATTTTGATACTGAATCGTCAAATAATCCCGATGAACTCCTGAAACCTCAATCGTTTCAATTCCTAAATAACGACCAATACCGTGGATATTATGAACCACATAGTCGCCTTTTTCCAGCTCATTATAGTCTTTCAACCTTTCAGCATTAGAAATATTTTGACGACGAATCCTACGTTTGATTTTTTTCTGAATCATCTCATGCTCAGTAATCAAAACGATTTTTTCATCGACAAAATTAAATCCTTGAACTAGATTTCCTTCTATGAGCTGGACAGCTTTTTCATGGATGTCTTTTTCCTTGATGTAATCTAAATGAATCTCATAATCCTGTAAAGTTTTATGTAAACTTTGTAAACTTGAGGACGAATTTGCCTGCAAGACTACCGTATAGTCCGATTTCCTAAAGCGATTGATTTCTTCTTTTAAGAGAGGAAACTGACTAAAGAATTCCTGCATTGGATATTGATTAAATTGATAAAGTGCATCAAATTTTAGATTTCCTAAGCCTTTATGGAAATTAGAAAAAAATGTAGCAGGTTTATATTTACGATAGTCCTGATAATTATTTGCAAAGTATTGTTGATTTGACAGTGCTTTACTATTTTGTAAATCATCTGTCAAGATATTCGCAACTTCTAATTCAAACTGTGCATGCTTGTCCATTATCTTTTGAAAATCATCAAAAAATATAGGAGTGTGAGTTGGTAGGTAGTCTAAAATAGTCCATTCTTTCTTATAAAAAAAGGAAAGAAATTTGCGAATGTCTGCATGATGAAAGTGCTCTCTAACAGAGCTCAATACTTCTTCTAAATAGGATTTTAAGGAAGGATCAACAACCGTAGAGAGAGACACTTCTAGATTTTTCTGTCCTCTTTCATAATCTTCTTCTGTAAATAGAAGATCTGTAACAGGCTCTATCAAAATCTGTTCCACATTTTCAAGAGAAAGTTGATTTTCAGGATTGAAAATCCTTATGCCATCAATCTCATCTCCAAAAAACTCTATCCGATAAGGATATTGAGCCGAGCGTTCAAAAATATCTAGAATATCCCCTCTCAGACTGTACTCTCCTTGACTGAGAACCTGAGAAACCTTTTTATAACCATTACTTGACAAAGACTTGACTAGGTTGTCAAGGTTGTATTCTTCAGTAACAGAAAGAATAAGCTCAGATTGTTTAAAAATATCAGGCTGGGGCAAGAATAAACGACTAGCTGCAACATTGATGATTAGAATCCCATTTTTCTCTTTGTCTGATAAAAATTTCATGGCTTCTAATCTGGCAAAGATTTTTTCTTGCGATGAAAAAACAAACTCAGCCAAAGGGGTATCATCTGCCAGGAAAGTATAAACCGTTTCTTCTCCCAATAAAGAAAGTAAATCACTAGCCAGCCGCTCTGCTTCATTTTGACTCGAAGTGATGACTAGGATTTTCTCCTGCTCTTCTAAGCTACTGGCAATCGCCAAAGCTTTTGTTGAAGCTGAAAGTCCCATCACTAACTGACGGGTCTTCTTTTGTAATTGTTGCTTCCAGTCTACAATTTGTCGATTTCGACCAAATAGATCAAGTAGTGTCATTGTATTATCCATTGTATTGTTGCATGGTCTGCTCAAAATTCTCAGTTTGTAAATAATGATTTACAGCACTGTCAACTTTATCTAATGTATTTAAAATACTGATATAATCTTCCTCATCAAATTTTCCTAAAACATGATGAATAACTGACATATTATTTTTAGGTCTTCCAATGCCAATTTTCACTCGCTTGAATTCCTGTGTTCCAATATGTTTAATGATGGACTTAATACCATTGTGCCCGCCAGCTGAACCTTTGGTACGAAGACGAATTTTCCCAACTTCCATATCTAGATCATCATAAGTAACGAGTAAGTCATCTATATCCAAGCCGTAGTAAGTGAGCAGGGCATGGACTGCTTTCCCACTTTCATTCATAAAAGTAGTTGGTTTTACAAAATAGACTTTTTCCCCATTCAAGAAAGTTGAAGCAATGTCTGCTTGAAAAATCTTATCTGCTGTAAACTTTAGATTTAATTCTTTACACATCTTGTCAACCAACATAAAACCTACATTATGTTTGGTCTCAAAATATTTATCACCTGGATTTCCCAATCCAACAATTAATTTTGTCATTTTACTCCTTTATAAAAGCCAAAAGGGCTGGAAATTTCTTTCCAACCTATGTATTTTAAATTTACACTTAATTTACACGTTAAAGCGGAATTCCATAATATCGCCATCTTGAACGATATATTCTTTTCCTTCTTCACGCAAACGTCCAGCTTCTTTTACAGCCTTTTCAGATCCATATTTTACCAAATCATCATAAGACATCGTCACTGCACGGATGAAACCTTTCTCAAAGTCTGAATGAATGATACCAGCTGCTTGAGGGGCTTTCATACCACGCTTGAAGGTCCAAGCTCGGACTTCCTTTTCACCAGCGGTAAAGTAGGTTCCAAGCCCCAACAGATGATAGGCTGCACGTGTCAATTTGTCTACACCTGACTCTGTCAAGCCAATAGCTTCCAAAAATTCTGCCTTGTCTTCATCATCTAGTTCAGAAATTTCTTCCTCTGCACGCGCTGAGATGACAACAACCTCAGCATTTTCTGTAGCTGCAAATTCACGAATCTGCTTCACATAGTCAATATTTTCTGGATCAGCCACCTCATCTTCACTGACATTGGCCACATAAAGCACTGGCTTAATCGTTAAGAGAAAGAGACCTTTGACGATTTTTTGCTCTTCTTCTGTAAACTCAACTGTTCGAGCTGACAGACCGTCTTCCAGAACTGGCTTGATCTTTTGTAGAACATTAAATTCTGCAACTGAGTCCTTATCCTTCTGAGTGCGAGCCATCTTCTCAACACGCGCATAGCGTTTGTTAATGCTTTCCAGATCGGCCAAAATAAGCTCCAGGTTTATGGTCTCGATATCAGCCATAGGGTCAACGAAGTCAGACTCACGGCCCTGTTCCCGCATGACATTTTCATCATCAAAGGCACGGACTACATGGACGATAGCATCCACTTCACGGATATTGGCCAAGAATTTATTTCCCAGACCTTCCCCTTTTGAAGCTCCCTTTACAATACCAGCAATATCTGTAAACTCAAATGTAGTGGGAACCTTCTTTTGAGGTTTAATCAATTCTGTTAATTTGTCCAAACGAGCATCTGGCACTTCTACCCGACCGACATTTGGATCAATGGTCGCAAAAGGGTAGTTGGCAGCTTCTGCCCCTGCTTTTGTAATTGCATTAAATAAAGTTGACTTGCCCACATTAGGCAGTCCAACAATCCCTGCTGTTAAAGCCATTCGTATCTTCTCCATTCATCTTTTCAATCCAAACCATTATACCATAAATCCTTATCCTAAACAGCGGATTTGAATGAAAAATTTCCTGCTTTCTGGATAGAAATAAAAATATTTTCTACAAAAAAATGATATAATATAGTTAATATTTTGATAAAAGGAGTTAGCCATGAAAAAAATGACAATTAAAACCTTTGTTCTTTCTTTCTTGACCATGTTTACTTTACTTTTTTTAGCTGCCTGCAGTAGCAGTCCTAAAAAATCCTATTTTCAGTTGATTGACCAAAAGACCAAGCAAGACAGCCGGATTACTCTTGAGTATAAGGGCGATGATTTGCTGAAAAATGAAACCAGCAATGTTTTCTATTATGAGCCTATCGGATTGACAAAAGATACCGCCAAAGAGCAAATTGGGGGCTACATGAAAACCCTGGAAAATATTAAAGGACTTACTAATAAAATCGAATATAAAGACGATCATTTGACGCAAAAGATGACAATGGATTTTAGCAAGGCAGATATTTCAGAACTGAAAAGCAAACAGCTTATCCAAACAGATGGAGACCAAAAAGCTAATTATATCAGTTATAAAGAAACGGTAAAATCCCTCGAAGCTTCTGGTTATAAAGAAGTCAAAGATGGCAAATTTGAGGATCTTAAATAAAAGCAGAAAAACGAGGCTGGGACTTTTGTCCCAGCCTCTCAATTGTCTTTGGATTGTCGAGCAAGACGCAGTGGTTGAGTGGGCTCTACTAGGCTGATTTCATCAGCTTTTACAGCCCTACTCAACTGTGCGGAGGTGGGACGACGAAATCGAATTCTAACGAATTACCGATTTCTGTCCCAATCTCGTTCTTTGTTGATGAGGTATCTTATTCAAAATCAAGCTAAGTCTAAAATATGGACTATTCGATAACCTTCTTCATTTTTCTTTCAAAATCATATCTGCTCATCATGACAACGTGTTCGCAGTTGCTACAGCGAATCTTTATATCTGCTCCCATGCGGATGACTTCCCAACGATTGGCCTTCTTGCCCGTTGACTTAATGGTACAGGCATGGGGCTTTTTCATTTCTACAAAAGTTCCAAGTTCGTACATCTTCTCTCCTTTTGACAATCTTTTTTTATTATCTTAAAAATACAGATTGGCGCTTCACTCCATCCTAGCTGTATTATACCACAAGTTTGGAATCAGCTGGCTTGTAAATGATCAAAATAAGACAAGGCGGATCGAGTCAACCTTGTCTTAAATATTATCTTCTAATTGGTACGGACTGGCGTGATCAGCTGGATAAAGTTTTCAGCATCTTCACTTGGCACCAAGGTGAAAGGCCGAACAGCCGAAATAAAGCTGATGGTCACCTTCTCGCTGTCGACTGCCTTTAGCGCTTCGATCAGATAGGTAGGATTGAAGCTGATGGTCAAATCTTCTCCTGACACACTTTCTGTATCAATTTCTTCATTCACGCGTCCAACTTCTGGTGAATGGACATGAGCGCTGACAATGCCCTTCACAATTTCCAATTTTACTGTTCCATTTTGGGTCGCATTAGACAGAAGACGCGACCGTTCCATGGCATGACGTAAATTATTGGTATTAAAGGTCACAACGCTTGAAAATTCTGTCGGAATCAAGCGGTCTGTGTCAGGATAGTTTCCTTCCAGCAGGCGTGTATAGAAGCTAATATTTTCGCTTCTAAAGAGAAGTTGGTTATTGGCAAAGAAAACCTCTACTGTTTCAATTTCATCTGTGAACACAGCTGTAAATTCACGCAGAGAACGGCTAGGAATTACCACATCGAAGTCATCCCCCTTCTTGTCCAAAGTAATTTTCTTTTGGCTCATCCGGTGAGAGTCTGTCGCAACTGTTTTGAGGGATTGGTTATCTGTCAAAACAAAATGAACACCCGTCAAAATAGGACGACTTTCTTGCGTACTGGCAGCAAAAGCCGTCTCATTGATGATATTTTTGAGGACTTTTGTTTCTAAAATCAAAGGATTGCTGGTAGAGACTTCCTGGATACGTGGGTATTGATCTGCATCTTTTCCTTTTAGCGTAATTTCTGACTTGCCACTGGTAAGGACGATTTGTTTTTGCTCAATTTCTTTAAAATCAAGCACGATATCTGGCAAGCTAGAAATGACATTGATAAAGAAATTTGCTTCGAGAAGGATCGAACCTGGTGAAGTAATCAAGAGCCCGGCATTCTCATTTTGCACTGAAATGAAGTTTTCAATGGAAATTTGACCATTGGAACCAATCAAGGTAATACCTTCTTTTGTCACATCAATTTTAACCGTTGATAAAATTGGAATAGCGTTTTTGGTACTGATAGCTCTTTTAGTTGTATTCAAAGCTTGTAGGAATAAATTTTTATTAATAGAGAAGTGAATCATAGGGACTCCTTTTATTATTTATGATTATTAAGTTAATAGTAATAGTAGTTCTTGTGGAAGCTGTGGAAAAATGGAGCAAAGTATCTAAAATCAAGTTTCAAGACTTGTTCACAACCTGTGGAAAAAACTTCAGATTAGCTCAATCTTTTCCACAGCCTTATTTTATCTTGTTTTTGATATTTTCGATTTCAAGTCGCAGGCTATCGTCAGTTTCGAGTCGGGTTTTGATTTTTCCATGCGCGTGAATGACTGTTGTGTGGTCTTTGCCACCAAATTCTCGTCCGATTTTTGGTAAGCTATTGTCTGTTAGTTCGCGGGCTAGATACATGGCCACTTGTCGAGCCAAAACGATATTTTGGACGCGACGACTTCCCTTCATTTCTTTGACACTGACGCCATAGAAATTGCCGACCTCAGACTGGATTTTTTCAATCGGAATGACGGTCACCTGACTAGAGTCCTGCTTGCGAGCTCGAATAGCTTCAGCAGCAATGTCAATCGTAATTTCCTTGAGATTGCGGACTCTTGCAATGAGCGTAATATCATTGAGGGCCCCTTCTAAGTCACGGACATTCGAGTCAAATTGTCCGGCGAGGTACTCCAAAGTATCATTAGGGAAAATATAGTCCAGATTTTCGATTTTGTTCCGGAGGATGGCAATCCGCGTTTCAAAATCAGGTGGTGTAATATTTTGAGTGAGCCCCCATTTGAAGCGCGTGACCAAGCGTTCTTCCAAATTATCAAGATGATCTGGACTGCGGTCGCTGGTCAGCACAATCTGCTTGTTATCGCCGTGCAGAGCGTTAAACGTATTGAAGAATTCTTCCTGGGTAGAGACTTTTTTGCCGCCAAGAGACTGGATATCATCAATCAAGAGCAAATCCAAGCTCCGATAGATTTTTTTGAAATTATCCATGTCACCGAGCCTCAGATGCTCCAGAAAGTCATTGATAAAGGTTTCCGCTGGAATATATTTTACACGCGCATCAGGAATATTTTCTAAAATTTGATTGCCGATAGCATTCAGTAAGTGGGTTTTTCCTAGACCTGGTCCGCCGTAGATAAATAGGGGATTATAGGTAGTTGCTAGATTTTCAGACACCGCCAAGGCCGCTGCTTTGGCCCAGATATTTCCGTCCCCTTGTACAAAATTATCAAATGTATATTTAGCTTTTAGTCCAGTATCAATTGGCGGCAAACTTGGTCGAAATGGAGCTTTTTCAGGAAGTTCTTCCAGCTGATATTTAGAAATACTGTCATGTCCTGCTTCTTCAAAGACGTATTTGGCCGTGATTTGATCGTTGAAAATTTCAAAGCCAGCTGTGAGAATAACGCCCACTAAGTTTTGTTCCCAAAATAGCTGTTTGACGGGGCTATCCAGAAAGATAGTGGCATGATTATTTTCAATGGCTATCAATTTTGCTTCTGCAACAAAAAAATCATAGGTTGTCTGTTTTAGCTGAGCAGCGGAAAGTTCTAAAATTCTTCGCCAAAATTCTTGCTCTTTGTTCATTGCCTCCTCCTTTTCAAAAAATTATTCTCTATGTCGACTCTCATTTTAACATAAAAAGGACAAGTTTTCCACAAGTTGTGGAGAAAAATTAACAATGTTTATAAGACTTATCCACAGATTGTGAATTATTAATGAAATCCTTATTTTTCAACATTTTAAGCTACTTTTAAAGGTGGAAAAGTCTGTTAGTTTGAAAAAAGAAAATAACAGCCCTATTTCAGGCTGTTTATAATTCTTTGATACTCTTCCTCGTTTTCAAAAGGAATAACGATCTTTCCTTTTGAAGAATTTTTTAATTGAATGGAGACATTGAGCCCAAGGATTTTTTTTAGTTTTTCTTCTTCTGAATGGGCGAAAATTTCTTTGTTCTTCTTAGTCTTTGACTTTTTGGTCTTTTGTAATGAAAGCTCAAGAGCACGAACGGATAAATTATCTTGAATGATTTTGTCCAGCCAAAAAACTTGCTCTTCCTTTTTGAGTGGGATGAGGAGACGAGCATGCCCTTGCGAAATCATTTCCTCTTTGACAGCGTCCATCATAAAAGCTGGTAGCTGTAACAAGCGGACAAGATTACTGATGTAAGGCCGAGATTTTCCCATGATTTTTGCAATTTCTTCATGGGTCAGACCTTTCTCAATCAGATGCTGATAGGATTCCGCTTCTTCGATCGGATTGAGGTCCTCCCTTTGCAAATTCTCGATGATGGCTTGCTTCATCATGTCATCGTCAGACAAGTCTTTAATAAGGGCAGGAATGTTTTCTAAGCCAGCAATTTTAGCAGCTCTGAATCGTCTTTCACCTGCTAAAATTTCGTAACCAAATAAGGAAGATTTTCTCAAAATAATGGGCTGGATAATTCCATTCTCTTTAATAGAAGCTGCCAATTCATTTATTTTTTCTTGAGAAAAACTCTTTCTAGGCTGATAAGGATTGGTTCGAATGTCTTTTAGTGGTATGTATTGATAATTTTCCATTTGTATATAGCATAACACACCTTTACGATCGTGTAAAGGTGTGTTGACAATTATGTAAAGGATTAGTTGTCACTTAAGTCTTGGGTTGATTTGGTCAGTTTGATGATTGTAGTAGCTTCTTTACCATCCCTAAAGTAAGTTACTTTCAACTCATCCCCCAGAGAGTGTCTGTAGAGAGCAGATTGTAAATCACTGGTTGACTCAACATCCTTATCGTCAACTTTTGTGATGACGTCGTATTTCTGAAGTTTATTTTCAGCAGGCATTCCTTCTTGTACAGAGCGGACAAGGATACCTGATTTTACAGATGAAGGTAGACGTAATTTTGCTAAGTCAGAAGTGGCGATATTAGATAAATCGAGCATTTGGATACCCAGAGCAGGACGAGTGACTGTTCCAGTTTTCTCTAATTGCTTGATGATATTGACAACATCGTTTGATGGAATTGCAAAGCCCATGCCTTCTACAGCAGTTTGACCATTGTGAGAGATTTTGCTGGACGTAATACCAATAACTTGCCCTTGGATATTGATGAGTGGGCCACCAGAGTTACCAGGGTTGATAGCAGCATCTGTTTGCAAGGCAGTAGTCGAAATATTTTGACCGTCTTCAGATTGCAAGGTTACATTTCTACCCAAACTAGAGATGATTCCCTGTGTAACAGAGTTAGCGTATTCTGTTCCGAGAGGACTTCCGATGGCAATAGCAGTTTCTCCTACTGTCAGGGAGTTGGAATCTCCAAATTCAGCTACATCTTTCACCTTTTCAGAGCTAATTCTTACTACAGAAATATCAGAATAAACATCTGAACCAACGACCTCACCAGGAACTTTACTACCATCTGCTAGTAGAATATCAGGATTTTTTGCTCCATTTAGCACGTGAGTATTGGTAACAAGGTAGGCATATTTTCCTTCCTTCTTATAAATGACACCTGATCCCTCACTAGCTACTTGAGGATCACTAGTTGATTCATTATTGATCACTCCTTCTTGATTAGAACCTGTATAAGTAATTACTGATACAACTGCGTTTTGCACCTTTTTTACAGCCTTTGTGGTGTCGGTTGTGTTTTTATAAGACGTTGATACAGTGGTATTTGAGCTAGAAGGACTGATATTAGCCATTTTATTATTAAGAAATGCAGTGGCTAAATTTCCTAGGCTTCCGCCGATAAATCCTACAACTAAAACAATAAAAAGCAACAAAGATTTTTTAAAGAAATTTGAAGCGTTTTTCATATTTTCCTCCTTGATTACAATTGATGAAATTATAGAAATATATTCTTAATTATAACTTAAAATCCACAAGTTTTCCACAACTTGTGGAAAACTTATAAAAAATGTTGATAGAGGTTAGAAAATACATAGATTCAACAAGTTTTCCATAAAAAACTGATGTGAATAAAGTGTGAAATCCATGTGGATATGATAGAATGGAAATATGAAAATAAAGCTTGTAACTGTTGGAAAATTAAAAGAAAAGTATCTCAAGGATGGGATTGCTGAATATACTAAACGTCTGAGTCGATTTTGTAAGTTAGAAATTGTAGAATTAGCAGACGAAAAAACACCAGATAAGGCCAGTGAGCTAGAAAATCAGCAAATCCTCGAAAAAGAAGGAAGTCGTATTTTAGCAAAAGTCTCTGAACGAGAATTCGTGGTTGCTTTGGCTATTGAGGGGAAACAATTTGCTTCAGAAGAGTTTAGTTCGATCTTGAACGACATCACAGTTCGTGGCTTTTCTGATATTACATTTGTGATTGGTGGCAGCTTGGGTCTGTCTCCTGCTGTCAAAAAAAGAGCTAATCTACTGATGAGTTTTGGAAAATTGACCCTGCCTCATCAATTGATGCGCCTTGTTTTGGTAGAGCAGATTTACCGGGCTTTCATGATTCAACAGGGAAGTCCCTACCATAAGTAAATCTTGACGATACTAGATTTTTCTGATAGAATGAAAAGGTATCGGTCTCATAGCTCAGCTGGATAGAGCATTCGCCTTCTAAGCGAACGGTCGCAGGTTCGAATCCTGCTGGGATCATAATATACACTATTCAGACACGAAAAATTTCGTGTTTTTTTATTATATTTTTTGAGAAAACGACATTTCAGGAATAAAAAATGACATTTCAGGGAAAGATGACAGATTATTTGAAATTTTATTTATAATAGATCTTGTAAGGTAACACTTACGAAAAAATGTTTAGGAGAATCTAATATGAAAAATACTCAGAAAAACTTTAAAACAATCGCTCAATTCCCAGTCTTGAATGAAAAAGAACTTAAAGAAGTTCTTGGAGGAGATTTAAGAAATATCTTCTTAAAAATTAAATTTAAGAAAAAATAACATTGATAACTGAGGAAATGGAATTATGTTTGAATTATTTTTTTGGATATTGCAAGCCGCCATTGAAGTATATTTCACTATTGTTATATATGAAAAGATCAATAAAGTAAAATCTAGTTTTTACTTTACTTTTCTGTGTGCTATAGTCTTAATTTTATTACCATTACTCATATTAAATTTAGAATCTATATTTTCTTTGTCAAGGCATGTTCTGTATTTTATTTTACTACTGATTTATCCTCTTTTTTTCTACAGGTATTTTTATAAAAAAGAGAAGTTATCAACTCTTTTCTCTATATTTCTATCTCTTCTCCTTTATTTAACAGTCCAGGCTTCTACTACCTTTTTTTCCGTCATTATTTCCTCAATTACAGGGGATTCATTTGTAAAAGATAATTGGGCTGTCTTTTATATCATGATGAACAGTATCTCTGTTCTATTTATGCTTAAGTTTATCGACTACTTACCATTTTACGCATGTGATTTTAAAGAGGAGGTCTTTAAAAAGACAATTAAGAGAATTAATATTTTTTATGTTATAGATATTTTCATTTTAAATGTTTCTCATTGGTTAAGTGAAGACGATCATTTTAATAGTTTTAGTAGTATGCTAGCGACTATTTGTTTCTTGATATTTATGACGACTCTTTTCTATTTGAAGGCAATTCGGGAAAAGTATGAAAAAGAAGAGGAGATTCGACAAAGAGAATTGGAACAGTTGCAGCTGCAGCAGTACACAGATGAAATTGTTTCTCTTTATAATGAAATTCGTGGTTTCCGTCATGATTATGCTGGCATGCTGACCAGCTTTCAGACGACCATCAATACTCAAGATATCAAGGAAATTGAAAAAATATATCAAGAAGTTTTAGTTGATGCAAATTTAAAATTACGCTCGGACAAATATACCTATTTTGATTTGAACAATGTTGGTGACTCAGCTCTCCGAAGCGTTATGACGGAGACTTTATTCAAAGCGCGTGAGCACCAGATTGATTTGACATTCGAAGTCAAAGATCCTGTTGAGAAATTACCGATTAAGCTATTAGATGTGGTAAGAATGGCTAGTATATTGCTAAACAATGCTGTTGAAGGCGCAATCGAAAGCTATGAAAAAATGATTCATGTGACTTTAGTTCAACTCGATACGGAAATCATTTTTGTTGTAAAAAATTCCCGCAAGCAAAGGAAATTAGATTTAGAAGAAATTTATGAACCAGAGTTCTCAACGAAAGGTTATCGAAGAGGCCTAGGTTTAAATAATCTGAAAGAAATTTTAGAGAATTATGAATATATCATGCTAGATACAGAAATAAGTAAGTATGATTTCACCCAAGTATTAACAATTAAAAGAAGGAATAGTTTATGAGAATCTTAGCATTAGAAGATACTTTAGCGCACCAAGTCCGCATGGAAAAAACTTTAGCAGAGATTGCTGAAGAAATGGGTCTCGATATCCAGGTAAAAATCACAGGAAAAATTCAGGAATTTAAGGACTACGTCGAAAATGAAGATGTCAATCAGATTTATTTTCTGGATATAGATATTAAAGGGGAAGAGACCAAAGGACTGGAGGTCGCTCGTTTTATTCGTCATCATAATCCATATGCTATTATTGTCTTTGTAACTTCAAAATCAGAGTTTGCGACCATGACTTTCAAATACAAGGTATCTGCTCTTGATTTTATTGACAAGGATATTAACGATGATTCGTTTAAAAAACGTATCAAAGATTGTATCATTTATACGAAAAACACCTTAATTACAAACACCAACATGGTTGATTACTTTGAATACAGCTATCGAGGCAATGATGTGCGCGTGCCATTTAATGATATTTTGTATATCGAAACCTCAAGTTCCTCTCATAAGTTACGGATGGTCGGAAAAAACTTTATAAAGGAATTTTATGGAACAATTGCCAGTGTTCAAGAGCAGGATGAGAAAACCCAACGATTCTTTGCTTCCCATAAATCTTTCTTAGTCAATATCGATAATATCTGTGATTATGATAAGAAAACAAAGGAAATTATATTTTATGAAGGCCGCCGTTGCCCTGTTTCTAGGCTAAGAACAAAACATTTAAAAGAAATTTTAAAAAATAAATAAAAAACTGTTGACAAAGATTCAAAACCTGATATAATAGAATATGTTCTGAAAAGAACATAGATGGTCCGTTGGTCAAGGGGTTAAGACACCGCCTTTTCACGGCGGTAACACGGGTTCGAATCCCGTACGGACTATACTATCCGCCATAGCTCAGTTGGTAGTAGCGCATGACTGTTAATCATGATGTCGTAGGTTCGAGTCCTACTGGCGGAGTAAAAGAGTTTCAGGTATGCGAATTACCAATAATGAAAAGAGGACATTTGTCCTCTTTTTTGTATGATATCAGGCAGAAATTTGATAAGTTTGATATAATAATTTTAGAAAATATGTTCAAGAGGTTTCTTATGAAATCATTAAAATTTCAATCTGTTTTTGACATTATCGGACCTGTCATGATTGGTCCTTCCAGCAGTCATACTGCAGGGGCTGTGCGTATCGGTAAGATCGTATCCTCTATTTTTGATGATATACCAACCGAGGTTGAATTCCAGCTTTTTAATTCCTTTGCAAAGACTTATCGCGGGCATGGAACAGATTTGGCTCTGGTAGCAGGTATTTTAGGAATGGATACAGATGATCCTGAAATTCCTAATAGCCTTGAAATTGCCCATAAACGCGGTATCAAGATTGTCTGGACTATTCAGAAAGATAGCAATGCTCCTCATCCAAATACGACAAAAATCACGGTTAAAAACGCCCATAAAAGCATCAGTGTAACGGGTGTGTCTATCGGTGGTGGAAATATTCAGGTGACCGAGTTAAATGGCTTCTCAGTCTCTCTCAGCATGAATACGCCAACCATTATCATCGTCCACCAAGATGTTCCAGGTATGATTGCCCATGTAACGGAGGCTCTGTCCCGCTACAATATCAATATTGCTCAAATGACGGTGACTAGAGAAAAAGCGGGCGAGAAAGCGATTATGATCATTGAGGTGGATAGTCGTAGTTGCGAAGAGGCTATCGAAGAGATTCGGAAAATCCCCTATCTCCATAATGTCAATTTCTTTAAATAGGAGAAGAGATGTTTTATTCAATAAAAGAATTAGTTGAGCAGGCTGATTTAGATTTTAATGGCAATGTTGCTGAATTAATGATTGCGACCGAATATGAATTGACAGGTCGGGAAAGAGACGAAGTTTTACGTCTGATGAGTCGGAATCTTGAGGTGATGAAAGCTTCGGTTCTTCTTGGGCTTGATGAGAGTAAATCTCGCAGCGGATTGACCGGTGGAGACGCAGCCAAGCTGCACCACTATATCCAGTCAGGGAAGGCCTTGTCAGATTATACTGTGCTGACTGCTGCAAAAAATGCCATTGCTGTCAATGAACACAACGCTAAAATGGGGCTGGTTTGTGCAACTCCTACGGCAGGCAGTGCTGGCTGTCTGCCAGCAGTCCTTACATCAGCGATTGAAAAACTAGATTTGACAGAGGAACAGCAATTAGACTTTTTGCTGGCTGCTGGTGCTTTTGGCTTGGTTATTGCCAATAACGCTTCTATTTCCGGTGCAGAAGGAGGCTGTCAAGCTGAGGTGGGCTCCGCTTCTGCTATGAGCGCAGCTGCCCTGGTTTTGGCTGCTGGTGGCTCTGCTTTTCAGGCGAGTCAAGCTATCTGTTTTGTCATCAAAAATATGTTGGGCTTGATTTGTGACCCAGTAGCTGGTCTGGTAGAAGTTCCTTGTGTCAAAAGAAATGCTATGGGAGCTAGCTACGCCTTTATCGCAGCGGATATGGCTTTGGCCGGAATCGAGTCCAAATTACCTGTTGACGAAGTCATTGATGCCATGTACCAAGTAGGCTCTAGCCTGCCTACTGCTTTCAGGGAAACGGCTGAAGGAGGGCTAGCTACAACTCCTACCGGCCGCAGACTTTCAAAAGAAATTTTTGGAGAATAAATAGTATCTTTGAGTAAGAAAAAATGACTAAATATGTTTAGTCATTTTTTTATTATTTTAGTAAGCCCAAGCAGATAGTCCTTGTGCACTGTAAGCACGGTAAGCCGCTTGAATTTGATCTTCAACAGTTGCAGTAGATCCCCAACCTGGCATTGTTTGGAAAAGACCACTTGCTCCTGATGGGTTGTAGGCATCCACTTGGCCGTTAGATTCGCGAGCAATGATGTTTTCCCATGTAGATGCAGACACACCTGTCATTTCAGCCATACGAGCAGCTGCATAAGAACCTACAGCACCTGGAGTATTACCATTTGCGAGTACGACATTCGATGAATAGCCAGAATAGTCTGTTGTTGCAGTAGCTGCAGGAGTTTCCGTAGCTACTGGTGCAGCTGGAGCTACAGGGGCTACTGGAGCTGGTGCGGGAACAGCTGGTGTTGCTGATGAGGCAACAGGTGCTGATGTTGTTTGTTTTGCAACATCTTTCAAATCACCCAATTCCAAAACTTGTCCAGTCATGATAAAATCTGGATTTGAAATTTTGTTTAATTCTACCAAACGCTCAACGGTTGTTTTCTTACTTTCAGCGATTTCTGATAAGGTATCTCCAGCTTTCACTGTGTATGACTCAGCACTAGCAACAATACCTGATGTAAACAATGTCGTTGTAGCAATCGTTCCTGCTAAAGCCAATTTTTTCACTTTTATATTCATTTTAAAAAGTTTTCTCCTTTAATTATAATACCATCATACACATTAGATATTACAAAAAGATTACAAAAAGAATGCAAAGGTTACAATTATATTGAGATTTGCACATAAAAATATTAATTTAAAAGGATTTTTAGTGTATTTCATTAGATCTCTAACAAAAATATTGCTATCAAACTTATACTATTCTTTATTTTTTTAAGATAAAGAGCAAGATACCAATCAGGAAAATAGAGAGAAGAGCCAGATTGTCAATCATTTTCCAAGAAAGTTGTCGATAGCGGCTTCTTCCTTCACCACCACTATAGCCACGCGCTTCCATTGCGATAGCTAAGGCATCTGCTCGCTTGAAACTAGAAGCAAATAAGGGGATTAAGATTGGAATGATTGACTTAACCTTTTGAACAATCGTTCCTTCGCCAAAATCAACTCCGCGAGCTCTCTGAGCGTTCATAATCCTTGTGGTGTCATCCATTAAAGTCGGTACGAAACGCAGGCTCATAGAGAGCATGAGGCCAATTTCATGCGTAGGAACTTTAAAGACTTTGAGTGGCTTTAGTAGAGCTTCTACTGCATCTGAAAGGCTGAGTGGTGTTGTGGTTAAAGTCAGAAGGGTTGAAAAGAAAATAATCAAAACAAAACGACTGAAGATGATACCCGCTTGAGAAAGGCCAAATTCCGTAATTTTAATGAAACCCAACTGGAACAGTACCTTGCCTCCCCCCGTCAGAAAGAGCTGGAAGAGGGTGGTAAAGGCAATAATGAACACCATAGATTGAATTCCCTTTAGGAAGAATGTCAAAGGAACTTTTGAGAGAAAAATTAGAGTAAAAACGAAAACAAATAGCAGCAAATTAGTGATGAGATTGTTGGCCCAGAAAATTAATAAAATAAAGAAGAACATGGCCACCAATTTACTGCGCGGATCCAATCGATGGATGACTGAATTTCCTGGGATATACCGTCCTAAAATCAATTTATCCATGTATCATCTCCTTAAATTCCTCGATCGTAATCGGATAATGAGAAAATTTCATTCCTTTTTCAGCTAATTCTTGGGCAAATTTTGTGATTTTAGGCACTCCTAGCTGAATCTTTTCCATAAAATCGACATCTTGAAAAACTTGGGCAGGCTGACCGCTTTTGACGACGCGCCCCTTCTCCAACACATAGACCGTATCAGCAAAATTCGCTACATCATCCATTAAATGGGTTACAAGAACAATGGTCATTCCAGCTTGATGCAGTTTCTTAAAGAGTCCCATCAATTCCTTGCGTCCTGCTGGATCAAGTCCGGCCGTTGGCTCATCCAACACCAAGATATCAGGCTCCATTGCTAGGATTCCGGCAATGGCGACCCTTCTCATCTGCCCGCCAGAAAGTTCAAAAGGACTGCGGCTAAATAATTCTTCAGAAATGCCGACAAGGCTTAATTTTTCACGTGCTAAAGCCTCAGCTTCTTCTTTAGAAACACCAAAATTTTGCGGACCAAAGGCCACGTCTTTCAAAACAGTCTCATCAAAAACCTGACTTTCAGCAAATTGAAACACCAAACCAACCTGTTTACGAACTTGTTTAATGTCCTTGTTGACAGAATTTGAAGTGATGGTGACATGATTGACTTGCACACTGCCTTCGCTAGGAGTCAGCAAGCCATTCAAAAGTTGTAAAATGGTTGATTTTCCGCTACCAGTGTGCCCAATCAAAGCCGTATAGCTACCATCTTTGATTTCCAAATCAACTTCAAAAAGCGCTGGACCCTCAAATGGAGTTCCAGCCTGATAGGTATAACTGACTTTATTTAGAGTAATTCCCATAATTGTTCCTGCAATTCTTTTTCAGTTAAATAGGTTTCTGGCAGAGTTAGCCCAGTTTGAATCATGGCAGCTTTGACCTGATTGACAAAGGGTTGATCTAAGCCCAAGTCTTCCAAATCAGGTCTGGAAAAGAGTTTTCTTGGTGTAGCAGTTGACTCAACCTGACCATTTTTCATAACAAGGACACGGTCACTCAGCGAAATCTCGTCCAAATCGTGGGTAATGGAGATGACTGTTAAATGATTCTTATCTTTAATTTCCTTGACAGTCCGAATCAGTTCCAGTCGGCCTTCTGGGTCTAACATACTGGTTGCTTCATCCAAGATGATAATATCTGGCTGGAGAGCGACTACGCCAGCAATAGCGACTCTTTGCTTCTGTCCGCCAGAAAGTCGAGCAGGTTCTCTCTCTTTAAAATTCTGCATGCCGACTAGTTCCAGAGCTTCATGGACGCGTTTCACCATCATCGGATAATCCATGCCTTGATTTTCCAGACCAAATGCAACATCATCCTCAACAGTTGCTCCAACAAACTGATTATCAGGGTTCTGAAAGACCATACCAATTTGGCGACGTTTTTCCCAGACATTATCAGCCGTCAATTTATCCCCAGAAATGATAATATCGCCACTCTCGGCCTCCAAAAGACCGTCAATCAAACGCACTGTAGTCGACTTTCCGCTGCCATTATGACCGACAATAGATAGCCATTCTCCTTGTTTCACGTGAAACGATACGTCTTTTAAAATATAATCTTCAGACTTATGGTCATAGCGATAACTAATATTTTTTACTTCAATGATATTTTCCATATTATTTAAATGTATCTTTAAAGAGATAGGCACTGCCCTTGAAATAATCATAGCCAGAATAAATAGTGAAAATCAGGGCTATGTAAAGGAGAATCTGACCGAGTAAAGTCCAATGAAGCAGAAGAAAGAGGATGGCAAACATCTGCGTGAAAGTCTTGATCTTGCCTGGCATAGCGGCCGCTAGAACTGTTCCGCCAGTTTCCACTAAAAGAAGTCTCAAACCAGTGACAGCCAGCTCTCGGCAAATGATGATAGCTACCACCCAAGCAGGAGCCATTTTCATTTCAATCAGCATGATAAATGCAGACATAACCAGCAGTTTATCAGCCATAGGATCGGCAAATTTTCCAAAATTGGTCACGACCTGCCACTTGCGAGCCAGATAGCCATCCAGGTAGTCTGTGATACTGGCAAGGGCGAAAATGATTCCAGCTAGGATATGCATGGCTGGCGAATGCCCGAAGGTCAAAATCAAAATAAAGATTGGGATTAAGGCAATTCTGGCAAGGGTTAAAGCGTTAGGGATATTTTCTTTTTTCATCATTCTTCCTTTATGATTCAATTGTAAGGGTGATTATAGCACTGTCGCTGGTCAAGGTAGATAGGTCTATTTTCTGACTGCCGACAGTGACAGTGACGCCTTTCACAACTCCTAGAGTAATTGTATAAGTTGTATTGGGAGAGAGTGTCACTGTTTGGCTTGATTGGGTTGGAGTAAGGGTTGTACCAGCTGCAAGTTCTGTATTTGTTACACTAATCCAGCTTGAGGTGTTGCTTGCTGAGATTGTTAACTGAGTAGTTTGCGACTCGCCACGATACTTTGCAGTCAAATAGTTTCCTTCTCCAGTGACTTCTAGTTTTTCTTTTGTTGAGCTAGAGTCTGTAGTGGAGGTCTCGGGTGGAGTTGAACGATCTTCGATACTTGAGCTCGAGACGAGGCTGTAACTATCGGAGCTGGCAAACTGCGGAGTAGTTGTATTTGCATATTGCCAAACGTAATAGGTGACAAAAATAATGATAGACAGGGCAACTACTAGGAAATAAAAGAGCGGAAGTGAAAAGGAACGATTTTTATATTTTCTGCTTCGAAATTCTTCGTTTTCAGCTAATTCAATTTCGTCATAAACGACAGTATTATCTGTGTCGTATGCCTCCAATAGAATCTGCTCGTCTAAATCCAGAGCCCAAGCGTATTTTCGTAGCAGGCTACGGACGTAAAAGGCATTTGGAAATTTCTCGTATTGATTGTTTTCAAGAGCCTTTAGGTAGTCAGTTTTTATATCTGTTTTTTTGGCTAGATCTGCTAAAGTAAGTTTCTGGTTTACTCGAGCAAGTCTGAGTACCTCTCCTATCGTTTTTTTTCTCATAGGGATAGTCCTTTTCTCTTAGACATTATTCTAACAAAATTTTGAAATAAACTTGGAACTATTTTGGGAAAATAGTAAAATCTGTCATATCACACTGGTCAATAAAGCGACGTCCGACTTTTAAGACGTCATTTAGAGTGATATCCTGTAAAATCTTAGGTAAATCAAAAAGATTTTCACCTTTTAAATGCGGTTCATACTGGGTTGCCATGTATTCAAGAGAATTCAGACCATGCAGAAGATCTCCAAACATTTCACTTTTAATCGTGTCTAGATGTGTTTCTGTGACATCTGGATCTTGAGCAAACTTCCGGATGGCTGAGCGGAATTGATGAGAAATTCCTACTGGTTCCTGCGTGTCCATAGTTAAGATGACAAAGTGGAAATCCTTTTCCACCTCTACTTCAAGAGTGAGCGAATTGTCAATCTTGCCATTTTCATACAGGGTCTGGAAACGCTTGGAAGTCCAACCAAACATCATGGCAAAAAGCAATTTCAGGGCAATTTTATAGCGATAAAGCTCAGTATCTTGTATCGCATCTTTCCCACGAATACCAATCGCCAACTTAGGACTAGCAACTTCCATGCGACTAGTAGCGGTCGGAAGCACAGGTTGTAAGCTGATAGGCTCTTTTTCAATTACTGAAGTTAATAATTGAGGCGATAAGGTCTCTTGTGTTTGGACAATATCTTCAAAAGTGGACTCTAAATCAAAATTACCAATGACAAATAAAGTCATATTGGACGGACGGTAGAAAAGCTCAAAGTTTTCTGTCAGATCTTCCACAGTAATATCCATGATTGACTCTGTCGTTCCGGCAATATCTTCTGCTAGTGGAGTTTGAGGGTAGAGATTACTCAAAGCACCAAAGAAGAGCCGATAATCTGGATCGTCTTGGTACATCTCGATTTCTTGCTGGATAATTCCTTGCTCACGCTGAACAGATTCTTTTGAAAAATTGGCTTGGGAAACGAGTTCCTGCAACAGCTTTAGATTTTCTGCTACACAGTTTGTCGTAGAAAACAGATAGCTGGTACGTGTAAAGCTTGTAAAGGCATTACTTTCTGCGCCAAATTTAGTAAATTCCAGCAGTAAATCCTCTCCGTTTTCACGCTCGAATAGTTTGTGCTCCAAAAAATGTGCAATCCCTGCTGGATAATGAGAAACTTGCTTTGTTTCACGTGAAACAACCTTAGTATCAACAGAGCCAAAATGTGTTGAGATGATGCCGTAGGTTTCATTAAAATCATTTTTAGGGAGTAGGTAAACCTGCAATCCATTTGCTAGCACCGCCCGATAGATGCTTTCTCCCACGGCTATATAATTGATTTTTTCTAAACCTGGATTCTGCATTATTTCCCTTCCATAAAGTAAATCGCCTGTAATTTCAATTGCTGGGCTGCCTCTATAAGATCAGCTTTGCTGACATTTTCTAATGCTTTCAGCCAAGCATCTAGTGACAGAAATTTTTTCCCTAGAACAGAGGACATGTAAGCACGCTCAATCAAGGTGTTTTGTCTATCCTGAGCCAGAAGTATTGAATTTTTTAGCATATTCTTGGTTTGTTCAAGTTCTTCATCTGTGAAATGTCCCCGCTTCAAATCTAGAATTTGGCGGTTGATTAAAGCGACGGTCTTTGTCCGATTTGCTCGGTCAATTCCAGCATAGATTCTCATCAAACCAGAAAAAATATCAAAACTACTAGAAATAGTGTAGGCTAGACTCTCTTTTTCCCGAACATTGACAAAGAGTTTGGAGTGGGCGAATCCTCCTAATAACCCATTCAAAACAATCAGTGGCAAGTGGCTGCGATCCCCATATTGACTGGAAAAATGGTAGGCCAGTTCAACAATCGACTGATGTACATCTCGCTGTTCCAGCTTTTCTCTAGTTATATTTGAATAGTTTTGCTGATAGCTAAGCTGTAAAGGTTGCTCTCGCTCAGAAAACTGGAATTCTTGGATTTTCTCACGAACAGCAATCTCATTGAAGTCACCGATGAAGAAAAAATCAATTTGATCCTGAGTTAGCATTTGCTGAAAAGCAGCGAAACTAGTTTCAGCCGTTTCTTTTTCTACTAGCTCGATTGTTGCCACGCGTGGAATCCGCATTTCTGGTAAATCGTAAAATAAATTATTTAACTCTCTGTGAGCATGGTAGAAATGATTCTCAATTTCAGCTTCCAAGTCTGTTAAAACATTTCTCTTTTCAATTTCAAAGGTTTTGGTATCAAAAGCCTGTCCATTTGACAGAGGAAAAAAGAGACTAGCCTTCAAAAAATCTAGTATTTCATCTGCCAACATATTTTTACGGCTCAAGAATTGATCCCGCACGAAAGAAAGATTGATATCCAGATAATGTACTAATCCCCGTCGTGAAAGGCTTGTCGAATAATTAGCCCCATATAAATTCGCTAATTTTTCTCGAAAGGCTTGCGATGTTGGATAAAGGGCATTTGAAGTTTCCAGCATACTAGCCGTAAGAACCCGCCCAGCTATTGTTTTTTCAGACATAGGAGCTGAAAATCGCACTTTAATTTTATTGGTTTTAAATTTTTCTGACTGAATGAAGTGAAGATGTACTCCTTTTATGATTTCCATTGCTCTCCTCATACCGAATAATATAGACTTCTATTATAACACGAAATGCTGTTTAATGCTTTGTAAGGAACGGTATTTTTAGAGATTAAAGCGTTTTCTATTTTTCTAGTAAAACTTGCCTTTGAATGAGACTACCACGGAACAGTTTCTGCTTAAATTATGATATAATGACAAGGATTGAGGTGAAATATGGAATACAAATTATTTGACGAATTTATTACTCTACAGGCTCTCTTAAAAGAAGTCGGTATCATTCAAAGTGGCGGAGCAATCAAATCCTTTTTAACAGATCATCAGGTCTTTTTTAACGGTGAATTAGAAAATCGACGAGGAAAAAAACTTAGAATTGGAGATGTCGTCTCTCTTCCAGACCAAGAACTGGAGATTGTCCTCCTTGCTCCAAGTCAGGAGGAGATCCTTGAACATCAAGAGGAGCAAGCAGAGAAAAAAAGAGTGGCAGACTTGGTTAAAGCCATGAATAAGGACTTGAAAAAATCTCAACCAGCAAAAAAAGAACAGAAGAAAAGAAAGCCCGAGCAGAGAAGCAAAAAATCACCTGTTCGCTTTCCAGGAACCTAAGCCATGTGGTTAAAAACGCTGAAAATTAAACATTTTCGTAATTACCAATCTGCAGAGGTTGATTTTGATCCTGGCCTTAATATCTTTCTGGGACAAAATGCACAGGGGAAAACCAATATTCTAGAAGCCATCTATTTTTTAGCCCTTACTCGCAGTCACCGTACCCGAACCGATAAGGATTTGATTCATTTCCAAGAGAAAAATCTTCAAATTTCGGGAATCATTGAAAAAACAACGGGTAAAATCCCGCTTGACATCGAGTTGACACCAAAGGGGAGAATCACCAAAATAAATCATTTAAAACAAGGGAAACTATCAGATTATATAGGGGTTGTCAACGTTGTTTTATTTGCTCCAGAAGATTTACAGCTCATTAAAGGTGCCCCTGCTCTGCGCCGAAAATTCATTGATATTGAGCTTGGGCAAATCAAGCCCATCTATCTTTCTGACTTGTCTAACTATAATCATGTACTCAAGCAAAGAAATGCTTATCTTAAGGCTAATGATAAGGTAGATGAAACCTTTCTCTCTGTCTTAGATGAACAATTGATTGATTTTGGTTGTCGTGTCATGCAACATCGCTTAGACTTTATTGAAAAGCTAGAAGGTTTTGCTCAGGAAAGTCACAGCGATATTTCTCAAGGGAAAGAGAAGTTGACAATCAAGTACTTATCCTCTGTTCCGTTTTCATGCCTTGAAGACTTGGAAGCTTCTTTTCGATCAGCCTTATCAGAAAGTCGTAGACGAGACCTTTTCAAAAAAAATACTGGTGTTGGACCTCACCGAGATGATATTAACTTTTTTATCAATGATATGGATGCCGGATTTGGTAGCCAAGGCCAGCACCGTAGTGTTGTTCTATCTCTCAAATTAGCTGAAATCAAACTAATCGAAAGCCTTACAAAAGATACTCCAATATTATTGCTTGACGATGTAATGAGCGAACTTGACAATATGCGTCAATTAAAATTGCTAGAAACCATCTCTCAAAATATTCAGACGTTCATCACGACAACCAGCTTAGATCACTTACATAATCTACCAGAGGATATTAATATTTTTCAGATAAGTCAGGGTGTAATAAAGAAAGAAGAGAATATTAACTTTACAGGTTAGTCAATGAATTGTAAATATATTTTACAATTTTGTAAATTAGAAAAACAACCTTGTCAATCCCTTGACAAGGTTGTTTTTTCTTTATAATTCTATTGGACAGAGTAGTTTGGAGCTTCATTGGTGATTTGTACATCGTGAGGGTGACTTTCTTTCAAACCAGCACCACTCATCTCAATAAATTGAGCATTTTCATGAAGTTCTTGCAGGTTAGCTGCACCGACATATCCCATACCAGAACGGATACCGCCCAACATTTGGAAGACGATATCTGCAGCGGCTCCTTTATAAGCTACACGCCCTTCAATTCCTTCTGGAACTAGCTTATTAGCTTCATTGACAGAACCTTGGAAGTAGCGATCGCTGGAGCCTTTCTTCATAGCTGCGATAGAGCCCATTCCACGGTAAGTTTTAAATTTACGTCCTTGGAAGATTTCAGTCTCACCTGGCGCTTCGTCTGTTCCAGCAAACATGGAACCAAGCATGACTGCATTTCCACCTGCAGCAAGCGCTTTGACGATATCACCTGAGTACTTGATACCTCCATCAGCAATGATGGTTTTTCCATACTCACGCGCGACTGCAGCTGCATCGTAGATAGCTGTTACTTGTGGGACACCAACACCAGCAATGACACGAGTTGTACAGATAGAACCTGGTCCAATTCCGACTTTTACTACATCAACACCGGCATCAAAGAGGGCGCGTGCACCTTCAGCAGTTGCAATATTTCCGGCAATCAAAGTGCGATCTGGGAAGTGAGCACGAATTTCAGCAATTTTACGTAGAACGCCAGCTGAATGACCATGGGCTGTATCAATAACAATGGCATCTGCTCCTGCTTCAAAGAGGGCCTCTGCACGTTCAAATGTATCTGAAGTCACACCTACCGCACCAGCAACTAGCAGACGACCAAATTCATCTTTGGCTGCATTTGGGAACTCAATCACTTTTTCAATATCTTTAATGGTGATAAGACCAGAAAGTCGACCGTTTTCATCTACTAAAGGTAGTTTTTCAATCCGGTGTTCTTGCAGAATTCTTTCAGCAGTTGCCAGATCAGTTCCGACTGGAGCTGTAACAAGATTTTCACTGGTCATGTGGTTGGAAATTGGTTGATTATAATCTGAAATAAAGCGTAAATCACGGTTAGTCAAGATACCGACTAATTTACGATTTTCCATCGTTTCAACCACTGGAACCCCACTAATGCGGTAGCGCCCCATCAATTCATCTGCTTCAGCAATCGTATGATTAGGAGTCAGGAAGAATGGATCGATAATGACACCATTTTCAGAACGTTTTACCTTACGAACTTCATCAGCCTGCTGTGCAATAGACATATTTTTGTGGATGACACCTAGACCGCCGGCACGGGCAATGGCGATCGCCATTTGACTTTCGGTAACTGTATCCATAGCCGCAGTAATAATTGGGATATTTAATTTTAAATTCTCAGCAAGTTTTGTACTTAAATCAGCATCATTTGGCAACACGTGACTTTCAGCTGGAATAAGCAATACGTCATCAAAGGTAAAACCTTTTTTCAAAAATTTAGTGTCCCAGTTAGACATCCACAGTTTCCTCTTTTCTTATATAATTGAGCAGGGCTCGTCTTTTTATTGTTAATATCATACCATTCTATAGGCATTTGTCAATGATTATTATGCAAAAATTAAAAACCATCTCTTTTTTGAGCAAAAGACGATGGTTTTTGATATAAACTACTATTATTGTTCGTTATTTAAAGTAATTAATTCCCATTGCATTTTTGACTTCTGACAGGGTTTGTCCAGCAACTTGTCGAGCACGATCACTGCCTTCTTTCAGCATGTCATAGACTTGGCCCATGTCTTTTGCAAACTCGAGGCGACGCTCTCTGATTGGTCCTAATTCCCGCTCTAAAATCTCTAAGAGATAGCGTTTAGTTTTGACATCCCCCAGACCACCGCGTTGGTAGTGTTCTTTCATAGCCGCAATTTCAGCAGCATCTTCTGGCCGACCAAAAACATCCAGATAATGGAAAACCATATTACCTTCGATTTTTCCTGGATCTTCAACTTTGATGTGGTCGGGATCGGTGTACATACTCATAACCTTTTTCTTGAGTGTATCCATGTCATCCGCTAGATAAATCCCATTGTTTAATGATTTTGACATTTTAGCATTGCCATCAAGCCCTGGTAAACGCCCAGCTGCTTCATTTTCTGGATAAATCCCTTCAGGCTCCACCAAAACCTCACAACCATAGGCATGATTGAAGGAGCGAACAATTTCACGTGTCTGCTCAATCATCGGTTTTTGATCATTTCCGACAGGTACATAGTTTGCCTTAAAGGCTGTAATGTCTGCGGCTTGAGAGATAGGATAAACCAAAAAGCCTGTTGGGATACTTTCTCCAAATCCTTTCTGAGAAATTTCTGTCTTGACAGTCGGATTGCGCTCTAATCGAGCTAAAGATACCAAATTCATGTAATACATTGATAACTCTGCCAACTCTGGAATTTGACTCTGGATGAAAATAGTTGCTTTTTTGGGATCCAGTCCAGCTGCCAGATAGTCTAAGGCTACATTGCCAATGGATTCTACAATTGTTTGTGGATCTTTCGCATGGTCTGTCAGAGCTTGTTGATCCGCTAGAAAAACAAACATCTCATACTTGTCTTGATTTTGTAAAAGGACACGGTTACGTAGGCTTCCTACATAATGACCGATATGTAATTTTCCAGTCGGACGGTCTCCGGTTAAAATAATGGGTTTTGTCATTGCTTGCTCCTCAATTAGTGTTGTTCTCATTATATCATTTTCAAAGAAAATGCGGAAGAATCTAGAAGAAAAAAGAAGAATCATAGTTTAAAAGAAATTAGTTGACAATATATTTACAGCATGTTTACAAAGTTGACAGTATTTTCATCTCTTTAAATAGTTTTTTATTCCATAATAATTTGAAAAAAGAAGAATTTTCTAGTAAAATGGATGAGACTACATATATAGGAGAAAATCATTGCTTACAGTATCTGATGTGTCACTGCGTTTCAGTGATCGAAAATTATTTGATGAAGTAAATATTAAATTTACAGAAGGAAACACTTATGGCCTGATTGGAGCTAATGGTGCGGGTAAGTCCACCTTCTTGAAAATTTTAGCTGGAGATATTGAGCCGACAACAGGCCATATTTCTTTGGGTCCAGATGAGCGACTTTCTGTTTTGCGTCAAAATCACTTTGACTATGAGGATGAGCGGGCCATTGATGTTGTTATCATGGGGAACGAGCACCTTTACAGCATCATGAAAGAAAAAGATGCCATCTATATGAAGCCTGACTTTTCTGACGAGGATGGCGTTCGAGCGGCTGAGCTGGAAGGTGAATTTGCTGAGTTGGGTGGCTGGGAAGCTGAAAGCGAAGCTTCTCAATTGCTGCAAAACCTCAACATTCCAGAAGACTTGCACTACCAAAATATGAGTGAATTGACGAACGGCGACAAGGTCAAGGTTCTTCTTGCCAAGGCTCTTTTTGGCAAGCCTGATGTTTTGCTTCTGGACGAGCCGACCAATGGTTTGGATATCCAGTCTATCACTTGGTTGGAAGATTTCTTGATTGATTTTGAGAATACAGTTATTGTCGTATCCCACGACCGTCACTTCTTAAATAAAGTTTGTACGCATATGGCTGACCTTGATTTTGGTAAGATCAAACTGTATGTCGGAAACTATGATTTCTGGAAAGAATCAAGTGAATTGGCAGCTAAGTTGCTCGCTGACCGAAATGCTAAGGCGGAAGAAAAAATCAAGCAATTGCAAGAGTTTGTTGCTCGCTTCTCTGCCAATGCTTCCAAGTCCAAACAGGCAACCTCTCGTAAAAAGATGCTGGATAAGATTGAATTGGAAGAAATTGTTCCGTCAAGTCGAAAATATCCATTTATCAGCTTTAAAGCGGAGCGTGAAATTGGGAATGATCTCTTGACAGTAGAAAATCTTTCTGTCAAGATTGATGGCGAAACCATTCTTGACAATATCAGCTTTATCCTTCGTCCTGGCGATAAGACAGCTTTGATTGGACAAAATGATATTCAAACAACTGCCTTGATTCGTGCCTTGATGGGAGATATTGACTATGAAGGAACTGTCAAGTGGGGCGTTACAACTAGTCGTTCTTATTTGCCAAAAGATAATTCTCGCGACTTTGCGGGTGGTGAATCTATTCTTGACTGGCTTCGTCAATTTGCTAGTAAAGAAGAAGACGATAATACCTTTCTTCGAGGTTTCTTAGGTCGGATGCTTTTCTCTGGCGATGAGGTTAACAAGCCTGTCAACGTCTTGTCAGGTGGAGAAAAAGTTCGAGTTATGTTGTCTAAACTGATGCTTCTCAAGTCAAATGTTTTGGTTTTGGACGACCCAACCAATCACTTGGATTTGGAATCTATTTCTAGTCTTAATGATGGTTTGAAGAACTTTAAAGAGTCGATCATTTTTGCCAGCCATGACCATGAGTTTATTCAAACCTTGGCCAACCATATCATCGTTCTCTCAAAAAATGGTGTGATTGACCGCATTGACGAAACTTATGATGAATTTTTGGAAAATCAAGAAGTTCAGGCAAAAGTCAAAGAACTTTGGAAAGATTAATAAATTGTCAATGTAAGTTGACAGAAGTTTACAGAGGCATGAAACAACGTTTCGGCCTCTTTCTCTATAAGAAACATGGAAAAAATCAGATATTTTTTTAAGAAAAATTGGCTTTATTTAGCTTCCTTCACCTTACCTTTTCTCATTATGTGTTTTGTTTATCTGAGTCAAGGTATCTACTGGGGTAGCAATACTTCTCCGCTACTTGGAGATGGCTTCCATCAATATGTCGTATTTGATACGACTTTGAGAAATATTCTTCACGGAACGGATAGTCTTTTTTACACGTTTTCAAGTGGATTAGGACAAAATTTCTATGCCTTATCTAGCTATTATCTAGGGAGTTTCCTTTCCCCCTTCGTCTACTTTTTCGATTTAAAATCAATGCCAGATGCGGTTTACTTGTTTACACTTATTAAGTTTGGCTTGATTGGGTTGACAACTTGTATTAGCATTAAAGGTATCTTTAAAAAAATTCCAGAAACACTAATCTTGATTCTGTCAACCTCCTTTGCCCTGATGAGTTTCTCAGTCAGTCAACTTGAAATTAAAACTTGGTTAGATGTATTTATACTAGTACCCCTTATCATCTATGGTTTACACAAGTTGATGAATGGACAAGGGAGAACTTTATACTTTACAAGCTTGTCAATTCTCTTTATCCAAAATTATTATTTTGGTTATATGATGGCCGTGTTTTTAGTCCTTTGGTACCTCGTTCAGCTTTCTTGGGATTTTAAGGCCAGGATTCGGTCTTTTCCTGATTTTGCTATCGTGTCAATATTAGCAGGCCTTACTAGTCTAGTTATGATTTTACCGACTTATCTAGATCTGAGTTCACATGGTGAGACCTTGACAAAGGTTGAAGACTTGTTTACTGAGAAAAGTTGGTATCTAGATATTTTTGCTAAAAATTTTGTAGGAAGTTTTGATACGACTAAGTATGGATCCATTCCTATGATTTATGTTGGTCTATTCCCTTTCATTTTAAGTGTCTTATTTTTTACGATAAAAAGCATTAAGCTTCGTGTAAAACTGGCCTACATTTTCTTGATTGGCATTTTTATAGTGAGTTTTCGACTGCAGTATTTGGATTTGCTTTGGCAAGGAATGCATGCTCCAAATATGTTTTTACATCGCTATTCTTGGCTCTTTTCTCTTCTTATCATTTTGATGGCTGCAGAAACGCTCAATCGTTTGGAGGAAGTTAAATGGCGACAAGTATTCCTTAACTTTCTGCTAATTTCTTTTGGTTTTCTAGCCACTTTGCATTATAGAAAACACTATGATTTTCTTGGTCCCGAAAATTACATTTTTACTTTAGAGTTCTTCTTTGCCTATCTCTTAATCAGCTTCGCTTTTATTCGTTGTCACGTTAGGCAAAGTATGTTTACACTATCTTTACTGTTTTTTGTGGTTTTTGAGCTTACCTTAAACGCTTATTATCAGGTTGATGGAATTGCTAAAGAATGGGTTTTTGCAAGTCGTTCATCCTATTCGAAAAAGATGAACGAAATTGACAGTCTTGTCAAGTATAGTAAGAAAGAAAACAGAGATTTCTTTCGAACAGAGAGGCTTGATCCTCAGACTGGGAATGACAGTATGAAATTTAATTATAATGGAATTTCTCAATTCTCATCAGTCAGGAACACGCAAGCTAGCTCGACGTTAGATAAGTTAGGTTTTAAATCAGCAGGAACTAACCTTAATCTCCGCTATCAAAATAATAGCATTTTGATAGATAGCCTTTTTGCTGTAAAGTATAACTTGTCTGAAACAGATCCGCAGAAATTTGGTTTTTCTGCAGATAAGACTGAGCGATCAATGACATTGTATGAAAATAATTATGCTTTGGGTTTGGCTTTCTTAACCAATGATGTTTACAAAGATGTCAAGTTCACTAATTTAACGCTCGACAATCAGACAGCCTTTTTAAATCAACTATCGGGTTTGGATCATAAATATTATGAGCGAATTTCTATCGCTGGTGATCAGGAAGAAACCGAAGGGAAAGTAACTGCAAGTATCGAAAATGACGCTCAATTAAGCTATGCTAGCGTTACTTACACAATTGAGGTTCCTGCGGGTAGTCAAGTCTATGTCAACCTTTCAGATCTTGATTTTTCAAACGATAATCAGACGGATGTCAATATCACTGTAAATGGAATCACGAATCGTTACCCGACCCATAATGTTTTTCCATTTTTGAATATTGGCTACTTTAAGGAAGCACAGACGGTTTCTATCCAATTTTCTTTCCCAGAGAATCGAACTGTCTCTTTTAACCAGCCAGAGTTTTTCTCTGTGGATGTAAACAAATATCAGCAACTCATAAGTAAATTGAAAAAACAAGAAGTTTCTGTGACGACAAAATCCAATACGGTAACGGTGGATTATCATGCGGATAGAGATAGTTCTCTCTTTTTCACCATTCCTTATGATAAGGGCTGGACAGCTAGTGTAGATGGCAAGAAGGTACCGTTAAAACGTGCGCAGAATGGTTTTATGAAACTTGATGTGAACAGAGGAGCAGGCAGGGTTACCTTATCATTTGTTCCAAGGGGATTAAAGGAAGGAACTGCAGCTTTCATTTTAGGAATAGTTTTATTTTTCTTCTATGATAGAATTCGATTTAAATGGAGCAAAAAACATAGAGATAGTTCAGCATAGCCTTTACATCATCAAAAAACTTTAGAATATAGGTCTGTTTTTACAAGTTCTTCAATAGTCTGTAATATAATTCATCAAAGTAATAAAGTTCTGTAATACTTTTGCTTTAGGATAGATATATCACAGAAAAGGAGAATTCTAAACATGAATTTGTATTTTAAAAATAGAATGATGAAAGCAGGCTTACTCAGTTTGATGGCAGGAGCTGCTGCTTTGCTTCCGATTGTAGCCAATGCAGAAAGTTATACTGTCAAGTCAGGTGATACCTTGTCCGCGATTGCTGCTTCTCATCAGACGACTGTTGACAAGATTGCGCAAAAAAATAAGATTAGCAATATCAATCTAATTAGTGTTGGTCAGGTTTTAGAACTGGACGATGATGTATCTGAGCAGGTGACTGTTGAAAAATCAGATAAGGCTGAGCAATCTACTGTAAATCCAAGTTCTGGCTTGAGTGCTGAGGATGCAGAGGCTAAGGAGTGGATTGCTCAAAAAGAATCCAGCGGCAGTTATACAGCGCAAAATGGGCAATACTATGGTCGCTATCAGTTGACTATTACCTATCTAAATGGAGATTTGTCACCAGAAAATCAAGAGAAGACAGCGGATGCTTATGTAGCAGGTCGCTATGGCTCATGGTCGGCTGCTAAAAATTTCTGGTTAGCAAATGGCTGGTATTAAAACTTTATTTAGAAATATGTTTAGAGGGACTGGAATTTGCATTCTAGTTCCTTTTTTATAATTATTAGTACATTTTTGTTTGGAATATGATATTTTGCATCAAGGTATTTACAATACTGTAAATTTACTTGACAACTTATAAAGCTCATCAGATTGAGCAAAGGTTATTCGTTGTTCTCCGTGCTAAATCATGCTATAATAGACCTTGCTCAAGCGACCTTCAATCGTTGAAAGCACAGCACGACCTTCAATCGTGAAATAACGAAAAGATGGGAGAACACAATGAGTGATAACTCTAAGACTCGTGTCGTCGTTGGTATGAGCGGAGGTGTCGATTCATCAGTAACTGCTTTACTCTTGAAAGAGCAAGGTTATGATGTGATTGGCATCTTCATGAAAAACTGGGACGACACAGATGAATTTGGTGTCTGCACGGCCACAGAAGACTACAAGGATGTAGCAGCTGTTGCAGACCAGATTGGTATTCCTTACTACTCTGTCAACTTTGAGAAAGAGTATTGGGATCGCGTTTTTGAATACTTCTTGGCGGAATACCGCGCTGGTAGGACTCCGAATCCAGATGTTATGTGTAACAAGGAAATTAAGTTTAAAGCCTTCCTTGACTACGCCTTGACACTGGGAGCGGATTATGTTGCAACGGGTCACTATGCTCAGGTGAAGAGAGACCAAGATGGTCTAGTCCATATGTTACGTGGCAAAGACAACAATAAGGATCAGACTTACTTTTTAAGTCAACTGTCACAGGAACAATTGCAAAAGACCATGTTTCCTCTAGGGCATTTAGAAAAACCAGAAGTTCGGGAGATTGCTGAAAGAGCTGGCTTAGCCACTGCTAAGAAAAAAGACTCGACCGGTATTTGCTTCATTGGTGAGAAGAATTTTAAAGAATTTCTGAGTCAATATTTACCAGCTCAGCTTGGTCGCATGATGACCTTGGAAGGCCGAGATATGGGCCAGCATGCAGGACTAATGTACTATACCATTGGCCAGCGGGGTGGTCTTGGAATTGGAGGTCAGCATGGGGGAGATAATGAGCCTTGGTTTGTAGTTGGAAAAGACCTTAGCCAAAACATTCTTTATGTCGGTCAAGGATTCTATCATGACCATTTAATGTCAACCAGCCTTGACGCTAGTCAGGTTCATTTCACGAAAGAAATGCCGGAAGAATTTACTATGGAATGTACAGCTAAGTTCCGTTATCGTCAGCCTGATTCCAAGGTGACAGTTACTGTAAAGGATGACAAGGCTGTTGTCAACTTCGATCAACCACAAAGGGCAGTTACTCCAGGCCAAGCAGTCGTTTTCTATGATGGAGATGAGTGCTTAGGTGGTGGCTTGATTGACAGAGCTTATAAGAATGGTCAAGTCTTACAGTACATTTAAGTAACTACAAGAGGAACGAGAATGTTTCAATTTTTTAAGAAAAAGACTGATAAGAAGGACAGACTTGAAACTCTTTCTGACTATAAGAAGCAGTATTTGCATGAGAAAACGACAGAATCTATAGAGGCATTATTTAAGGTATTAAAGCAATCTAAGGTTTGTGTTCCCTTCAATGCTTATCTGATAGATGAAAGTGAAGGTCAAGAAGGTGTTCGCCTAAAACCCGATATTCTGCAAAAGGGAGATGATTATTTCTATCCCTGTTTCTCAAACGAGCAAGAGATTCCAAAAGAATACTATGATCGCTTTTCTTGGTTGCAACTGCCTGTCACAGATTGTTTGTTTGCAGTTGAAGGCAGAGGGAGATTTCTATTAAGAGGGATTGTTCTAGACGCATTCTCTGAATCTGTCGAGATTGATAAAGAAGCTTTTGAAGCGATTCGCCAATCTTAGTTGCTTTAGATTGACAATTCAACATAATTTGCTAAAATAAGATAAGCAATACCTATGATGGTCAAAGCTCATGGATGTTGCAGGCTTTTTTGTCCTGCACTTCTAGAGACTTGGCCTTTTTTGGTGAAAAAATGAAGGAAAAAGAAATGACACACAATTTTACTGAAAGTTATGATGTTATCGTGATTGGAGCAGGGCACGCTGGGGTTGAGGCATCGCTTGCTGCTAGTCGAATGGGTTGTAAAGTTCTTTTGGCAACCATCAATATTGAGATGCTGGCTTTTATGCCTTGTAATCCCTCTATCGGAGGATCTGCAAAAGGCATTGTCGTTCGTGAAGTAGATGCTTTGGGCGGGGAAATGGCCAAGAATATTGACAAGAGCTATATCCAGATGAAGATGCTCAATACGGGTAAGGGACCCGCTGTTCGGGCTCTTCGAGCGCAGGCAGATAAAGAGCTTTATTCCAAAGAAATGCGGAAGACTGTTGAAAATCAAGAAAATCTGACTTTGCGACAAACCATGATTAATGAAATCTTGGTTGAAAATGGTAAAGTAATTGGTGTTAAGACAGCGACCCATCAGGAGTATGCGGCTAAAGCCGTCATTGTTACGACTGGAACAGCCTTGCGGGGAGAAATTATCATTGGTGATCTCAAGTATTCATCTGGTCCTAACCACAGTTTGGCAGCAATTCCATTGGCAGATAATCTGCGTGATCTAGGTTTTGAAATTGGTCGATTTAAGACCGGAACACCTCCACGTGTTAAGGCATCATCTATCAATTATGATGTGACAGAAATTCAGCCAGGTGATGAAAAAGCCAATCATTTTTCATACACATCTCGTGATGAGGACTATGTGAAGGATCAGGTGCCTTGCTGGTTGACTTATACCAATGCGGAAAGTCATGAAATTATCCAAAATAACTTGCACCGTGCTCCTATGTTTTCAGGTATCGTTAAAGGAGTAGGGCCACGTTATTGTCCGTCTATTGAGGATAAGATCGTCCGTTTTGCGGATAAGGAACGCCACCAGCTTTTCTTAGAGCCTGAGGGTCGTGATACGGAAGAAGTTTATGTGCAGGGGCTGTCAACCAGTCTGCCAGAAGATGTACAGAAGGACTTGGTTCACTCTATCAAAGGTTTAGAAAATGCTGAGATGATGCGGACAGGCTACGCCATTGAGTACGATATGATTATGCCTCACCAGTTGCGGGCAACCTTAGAAACTAAGAAAATTTCAGGGCTCTTTACAGCAGGTCAGACCAATGGAACTTCTGGTTATGAAGAAGCCGCTGGTCAAGGGATTATCGCTGGCATTAATGCGGCTTTGAAGGTCCAAGGGAAGCCAGAGTTAATCTTGAAGCGTAGTGATGGATATATTGGAGTTATGATTGATGATTTAGTGACAAAGGGGACTGTAGAACCTTATCGCCTCTTGACTAGCCGAGCTGAGTACCGTTTGATTCTCCGCCATGACAATGCTGATATGCGTTTGACAGAGATGGGCCGAGAAATTGGTCTGGTAGATGATGAGCGCTGGGCTCGTTTCGAGATTAAAAAGAATCAATTTGACAACGAGATGAAGCGCTTGGAATCCATCAAGTTGAAACCTATCAAGGAAACCAATGCTAAGATAGAAGCGCTTGGCTTTAAAGCTCTGACAGATGCAGTGACAGCCAAAGAATTTATGCGGAGACCGGAAGTGTCTTATCAAGATGTGGTTCAGTTCATTGGTCCAGCGGCGGAGGAGCTTGATGAAAAGATTATCGAGTTAATTGAGACAGAGATTAAGTACGAAGGCTATATTTCTAAAGCTCTTGATCAGGTTGAGAAGATGAAACGTATGGAAGAAAAGCGGATTCCAGCCAATATTGACTGGGATGATATTGACTCGATTGCGACAGAGGCGCGTCAGAAGTTCAAGAAAATCAATCCAGAAACGATTGGTCAGGCAAGTCGTATTTCGGGTGTCAATCCAGCAGATATTTCTATTTTGATGGTTTACTTAGAAGGCAAGTCTAGAAGCATTTCTAAAAACAAAGCAAAATCATAGCCATATTAACGTACTATCTTATTGATAGTACGTTTTTTTGAATAATTTACAGAATTGTAAATACCTGTTTACAAAAAAACTCTTTTATATAGAGAAATGTTTACAACTACTGTCAACTTTTTGTTTAATAAAATTTACAAGATTTACACATCTTGTAAATTAATTGTGAATGTTTATTTGAGAATAGATCCGGGATTTGAGCCTTTCTTGCTTTACAAGTATCCAAAGGCAGTGAAAACTCGCTTTTTTAAAGAAAATATGGTAAAATGGCGCAATAAGAGGTTTTTTAATGAAAAGAATTCGTTTTTCCCCAAGCCACTTTGCGATAGTGGGGTTTACTTCCTTTATCATATTAGCTATTTGTCTACGCCTTTTTGGTGATAGTTTGCCTATGTTGGTGTCTCTTTTCATAGTGCTGGTGCTCTTGGTTTGGCTATTTATACAGCAGCAAAGAGTGACCGAATTGGACGAGCTTGAGCAGATTCGCTATGTCAATCATCAAGCAGAGGGAAGTTTAGCTTCTTTGTTGGATAAGATGCCAGTTGGTGTGATTAAAATCAATGAAAATAGTGGAGATGTAGATTGGTTCAATCCTTATGCTGAATTGATTTTTACAACGGATGATGGGGAGCTAAATAGTGATCTCCTTCAGGAAATTATCCAGCTTGCTGCTTCGAAATCGGGTAGCTACGCAACAGTAGGAGATAACCAGTATTCTGTTTACTTTGATTCAGCTTCTAGTGTCTTGTACTTTTTTGATGCATCAAGCGAGTATGAAGCAACAGTTGGGCTCGTTACGACGCGACCAGTTATCGGTGTTGTCTCAGTTGATAATTATGATGATTTGGAAGATGCTGTGTCAGATTCAGATATCAGTCATATCAATAGTTTTGTAGCTAACTTTGTAGCAGAGTTTTCTGAGCAATTTCATATGTTCTACCGTCGGGTGGGAATGGATCGTTATTATCTTTTCACGGATTATACGGTTTTGGAACAACTGATGGATAGTAAATTTTCGATCATTGATCAATTTCGGACAGAAGCCAAGAATCGAAAACTTCCCCTGACGCTTAGTATGGGCTTTTCTTATGGGGATGGTAAGCATGATGAAATTGGTAAGACCGCGCTCCTCAATCTTAACTTAGCTGAGGTTCGGGGTGGTGACCAAGCGGTTGTCAAAGAGAATGACGAGACCAAGAATCCAGTTTACTTTGGTGGTGGAACGGCTGCATCTGTCAAACGTACACGCACGCGTACGAGGGCTATGATGGCAGCTATTTCAGATAAAATCAAGAGTGTAGATCAAGTTTTTGTAGTTGGTCATCGCAATCTTGATTTGGATGCCTTAGGTTCCGCGGTGGGTATGCAGCTTTTTGCTAGCAATATCATTGAGAAAGCCTATGTTGTGTATGATGACCAACAGATGGGCTCGGATATCTATCGCTCTATTCAAAAATTGACATCAGAAGGCTCTGATTATCTTTTGCCAATCTCGGAAGCTGTAAACCGAGTGACCAGTCGTTCGCTCTTGATAATGGTGGACCACTCGAAGTTGGCCTTAACGCTTTCAAGAGAATTATTTGATCGATTTAGTCAGACGATTGTGGTGGATCATCACCGTCGCGATGAGGATTTTCCTGAAAATGCAGTCATTGCCTATATCGAAAGTGGAGCTAGCAGTGCCAGCGAATTGGTAACGGAGCTGATTCAGTTTCAAAATTCCAAGAAAAATCGCCTGAATAAAATTCAAGCTAGTTTACTCATGGCTGGGATTATGCTAGACACCAAGAATTTTACCTCCAGAGTAACGAGTCGAACCTTTGATGTAGCTAGTTATTTGCGGGCTCGGGGCAGTGATAGTGTAGTCATTCAGGATATTTCTTCGACGAATTTTGAAGAGTATCGAGCAGTCAATGAGCTGATTTTGACAGGTAAGAAGCTTTTGCCAAATGTGATTGTAGCAGCGGGTGCTGAAAATGCCAGCTACGATACAGTCGTTATTAGTAAGGCAGCTGACACCATGCTTGCCATGTCGGGCATTGAAGCAACCTTTGTGGTCAGCAGGAATACTGAGGGTTACGTATCCATTTCAGCTCGTAGTCGCAGTAAGATCAATGTTCAGCGGATTATGGAGAAAATGGGTGGTGGCGGCCACTTTAATCTAGCAGCAGCGCAAGTTAGCGATCAAACGGTTGCTGAAGTCACTCAACGTCTAAATCAAGAGATCATGGATCAAGTGATGGATAATGAGGAATCAATAGAAAAGGAGAAATAAAATGAAAGTTATTTTTTTAGAGGATGTAAAAGGAAAAGGGAAAAAAGGGGAAATCAAGGAAGTACCTACTGGCTATGCTCAAAATTTCCTGATTAAGAAAAATCTGGCTAAGGAAGCCAATGCACAAGCTATCGGTGAGCTGAGAGGAAAGCAAAAATCTCAGGAAAAGGCTCATGCAGAGATGGTGGCAGAAGCTCAAGCTATTAAGGCTAAGTTGGAAGAAGAAACAACGGTTGTTGCTTTTACAGAGAAGGTCGGCCCAGACGGACGGACTTTCGGTTCGATTACTAATAAAAAAATTGCTGATGAACTACAAAAGCAATTTGGTCTAAAAATTGACAAACGGAATATCAAGGTTGATTCTCCCATTCGTTCGATTGGTTTGATTGATGTTCCTGTAAAGATTTACCAAGATGTGACAAGTGTGATTCGCCTGCGGGTTACGGAAGGGTAAAAAGAATTAAAGGAAGGATTCACCTATGGCAGAGATTGATGAGTTGCGAGCTCAGCCTCAAGATATTTTAGCAGAACAGTCTGTACTAGGGGCCATTTTCATCGATGAGAGCAAACTGGTCTTTGTCCGTGAATATATTGAGCCTGGGGATTTCTTTAAATATGCCCATCGGCTGATTTTTAAGGCCATGATTGACTTGGCGGATCGTGGGGATGCTATCGATGCGACCACCGTTCGCAATATTTTGGATAGCCAAGGAGACTTGCAGAATATTGGTGGCTTGAGCTATCTGGTAGAGGTCGTTAATTCTGTGCCGACTTCTGCCAATGCAGAGTACTATGCTAAGATCGTCTCTGAAAAAGCAATCTTGCGCCGGCTAATTTCACGCTTGACGGAGTCTATCAACCAAGCCTATGATGGTGAGAGACCATCCGAGGAAATCATTGCGGGTGCGGAGAAGGCTTTGATTGATGTCAGCGAAACGGCCAGCCGCAGTGGGTTTAAAAATATTCAAGATATTCTAAATCTTAACTTTGCTAATCTAGAAGCCCGTTCTCAGCAAACTACTGATATTACGGGGATTGCGACGGGTTACCGTGAGTTGGATAAGATGACGACGGGCTTGCATGAAGAAGAGTTAATCATCCTAGCTGCTCGTCCAGCGGTTGGTAAGACAGCCTTTGCCCTCAATATCGCCCAGAATATTGGGACTAAGCTGGATAAGACAGTGGCTATCTTCTCCCTAGAAATGGGGGCAGAGAGTCTTGTGGATCGGATGCTGGCCTCAGAGGGAGTGATTAATTCTCACTCCATTCGTACAGGGCAATTGACAGATGAAGAATGGCAAAAATATACCATTGCGACGGCAAATCTGGCTAATGCGAGTATTTATATCGATGACACGCCGGGGATTCGGATTACGGAGATTCGTTCGCGAGCTCGCAAGTTGTCTCAGGAGACAGGGAATCTTGGTCTGATTTTGATTGACTACCTGCAGCTGATTACAGGAACGGGTCGTGAAAACCGTCAACAGGAAGTTTCGGAAATTTCTCGCCAGCTTAAGATTTTAGCGAAGGAACTTAAGGTGCCGGTTATTGCTCTGAGTCAGCTCTCGCGTGGCGTGGAGCAACGGCAGGATAAGCGCCCAGTACTATCAGATATTCGGGAATCTGGGTCTATCGAGCAGGATGCGGATATCGTAGCCTTTCTTTACCGGGATGACTATTATGAACGGGCCGGTGAGGAAGAGGAAGGCATTCCTAACAACAAGGTTGAAGTCATTATTGAGAAAAACCGGAGCGGAGCGCGTGGTACGGTTGAGCTAATTTTCCAAAAAGAATATAATAAGTTTTCAAGTATTTCTAAAAGAGAGGATGTATAGTATGAGTGATGCATTTACAGATGTAGCAAAAATGAAGAGAATCAAGGAGGACATCAAGGCTCACGAGGGGCAGATGGTGGAGATGACCTTGGAAAATGGCCGTAAGCGCCAAAAAAGTAAACAAGGTCGTTTGATTGAAGTTTATCCTTCTCTCTTTATCGTTGAGTATGAAAATGAAGGGGGGCAGCCAGGTGAAATTGCCAACACCTATGTGGAGTCCTATACTTACTCAGATATTTTGACAGAGAAAAATTTAATTCGCTATTTTGACTAAGAATAATAGGTGATTCCAGAACTTTGTATTGCTTCCTAGAGTTGGGTAAAACCCAACTTTGAGGAACAGTTCATTTCTGGGATTTTTCTTAACCTAAATATGCCATACCAAGGATGGTTAAGATCAGCCGAATGGTGTATCTGCGAAGGCATGAGCTAGAGCTTACGAAAGCTCCTACATATAGAGAAAGGGCTGGTGAAAGAAATGATAAGAAATTTAGTTTTTGACTTAGGAAATGTCTTGATTGAATGGAATTCTGAGAAAATTTTGACCACTTTCGAACCTGAGAAAGAGCGTCGACAGATTCTTAGACAGGCTATTTTTGATTCGGGTGTCTGGCATCAAACAGACAAGGGAGAGTTGAGCTTGAAAGAAGCCTGTGACGAAGTGCTAGCTCAGCTGGATGACTCCTACCATCCTGCTGTTCAGAATATCTTCTACAATTGGTATGAGGTTGTAGAGGTTTACAGTGGTTTACAGGAAAAGATTCGACTATGGGCTAATCAAGGTTATCGCATTTACATCCTGTCAACTACTTGCGAGATTTTTTACCGTATTGAAAAAGCTGGTTTGCTGCCCATCTTTCCACTGCTGTCGGGCTATATCCTTTCCTCAGAAGTCGGGGTTGTCAAGCCAGAGCTAGAGATTTATCAAAAGCTACTAAAAAAGTATAGTCTTGATCCGACAGAGTCAGTCTTTATTGATGACATTCAAGCTAACTTGGATACGGCAGCTGAACTGGGTTTTGAAACCATCTTATCCACAAGTGAGTCAGAGAATATCAGGGCTATGGAGGCTTTGTTGGCTGCGAAAGGAGAGTTTGCCTGATTGATGATCGTTTGCTTCACTTATCGCTGAAAAGTAGTGAGTCCAAGCTCCAATCTTGACATTTGCTGATGATTGCGTTATCATAATCCTATATATGGGAGTCTGTGTACAGTCTGAGAGGAAGTGTAAGCTTCGACCGTACCTGATCTGGGTAATGCCAGCGTAGGGAATTGTATTTGTAAAGACCTTGTGGTTTTGCTAAAATGGGGAATTATTCACCAATCTTTAGTTTACTGATGCATGCAACACCTTTTCCATATTGGAGAAGGTGTTTTTGTATGGAAAGTAAGGTGTTTATAAAGGGAGCTCGCTGTCTTTTTGTTTAAAAACCAAGTTATTTTCTTGTGAATTTTAATCCTATCTGCATACATTATTCTCAGATGAAGCATGAAAGTAAGGAGGTGAAGAGATGAAAGCCAGCATTGCGTTACAAATTCTTCCTTTGTCACATGATGTGAATCGTTTGGCAGTCATAGATGAAGTAATTGAGTTTTTGCAAAAACAGCCAGTGAAGATGGTCGTGACGCCTTTTGAGACCGTTCTAGAAGGTGAATGGGAGACCTTATTTCCTATTCTGCAGCAGGCGATTGAGCTTGCAGGTACTCAGGCAGACAATGTTTTTGCTAATGTGAAAATAAACTATGGAAAGATTTTAAGTATTGATGAAAAACTTGAAAAATATCCTGCGGCAGCAGATTAGCCTTTTGGGTATGCTGGGAATCCTTGTCATCTGGCAGGTCATGGGCTGGCTCAAGCTCTTGCCTAAGTTTATCCTGCCGACACCTCTGGAAATCGGTCAGGCCTTTATCAGAGATGCGGGCTTTCTAGCAAGTCATAGCTGGGCCACCTTAAAAGTAGCCCTGCTGGGGTTAGTCTTGGGTGTCGTCTTGGCCTGTATATTAGCCGTGTTCATGGACAGCATGAGCTGGCTCAATGATTTGATTTACCCAATGATGGTCGTGGTCCAGACGATTCCGACCATTGCTTTGGCGCCAATCTTGGTTCTCTGGCTGGGTTATGGGATTTTGCCCAAGATTGTGCTGATTATTCTGACGACGACTTTTCCAATTATCGTCAGTATTCTGGATGGTTTTCGGCATTGTGACCAGGATACTCTGACTCTCTTTGAGCTTATGCAGGCCAATCGCTGGCAGATTCTCTGGCACTTTAAGATTCCAGCCAGTTTGCCCTATTTCTATGCGGGCTTGCGCGTCAGTGTTTCCTATGCCTTTATCACGACCGTGGTTTCTGAATGGCTAGGCGGTTTCGAAGGCTTGGGTGTTTACATGATTCAGTCCAAGAAACTTTTCCAGTACGATACCATGTTTGCTATTATCATATTGGTTTCGGTCATCAGCCTGCTGGGGATGAAGCTGGTGGCTGTCAGTGAAAAATATGTCATCAAGTGGAAATAGAAGCTCAGCTCTGCTATTTTCCAAAAAAGAAAAGAGGATTATAATGAAAAAAACTTATAAAATGTTGTTGGCAGGTTTGGCTGCCGTGTCTATCTTCGGCTTAGCGGCTTGCAGCAAGTCAGGCTCAGAGTCTGCTAGTAAGGATAAAAAGATTGATTTTATCCTAGACTGGTCACCTAACACCAACCATACCGGCCTTTATGTGGCTCAGGAAAAGGGCTATTTCAAGGAAGCAGGCGTGGATGTGGATATCAAGTTGCCGCCTGAAGATAGCAGTTCGGATTTGATTATCAACGGCAAGGCACCTTTTGGTATTTATTTTCAGGACTCCATGGCTAAAAAACTGGACAAGGGCGCAGAAATCACAGCTGTCGCGGCCATTGTAGAGCATAATACTTCGGGCATTATTTCAAAGAAGTCTGCAGGGATTACAGGGCCTAAGGATCTGGCTGGCAAGAAATACGGCACTTGGAATGATCCGGTAGAGCTGGGCATGCTCAAAACCTTGGTCGAAAGCCAAGGCGGTCAGTTTGATGAGGTGGAAAAGGTTCCCAACAACGATTCCAACTCTATTACGCCGATTGAAAATGGCTTGTTTGATGCAGCCTGGATTTATCATGGTTGGGACGGTATCATGGCAAAGACTCAGGGCATGGACACGAATTTCTTTTATATGAAGGACTATGTCAAGGAGTTTGACTATTATTCTCCAGTCATCATTGCCAATAATGACTATCTGAAGAAGAATCCAGAAGATGCGAAAAAGGTTCTTCAAGCCATCAAGAAGGGCTATCAATATGCCATGGAGCACCCTGAAGAAGCAGCGGATATTTTAATCAAGCATGCGCCAGAGTTAAAAAATAAGCGCGACTTTGTCTTGGCTTCCCAAAAATATTTGTCCGAGCAATATGCATCGGATAAGGACAAGTGGGGTCAGTTTGAGGCTAGCCGCTGGAATGCCTTTTACAAATGGACCAAGGACAATGGCATCGTGAACAATGACTTGAGTGACAAGGGATTTAGCAACGATTATATAAAATAATGACAGAAATCAAACTTGAAAATGTAAGCTATGCTTATAATGAGCAGCAGATTTTGAAAGATATCAGCCTAGAGGTAGAGACAGGCCAGGTCGTAGCGATTTTGGGGCCTAGTGGAGTCGGGAAATCGACCCTCTTTAATCTGATTGCTGGGATTTTGGAGGTCCAGTCGGGCAGGATTGTCCTAGACGGGCAGGAAAATCCCAAGGGCCGGGTGAGTTATATGCTGCAGAAGGACTTGCTGTTGGAGCACAAGACAGTGCTGGGCAATGTCATCTTGCCCCTGCTTATCCGAAAGGTATCCAAAAAGGAAGCGACGGAGCAGGCAAGTCAGATTTTGAAGGAGTTCAGCCTCTTTGATGTGGCAGACAAGTATCCACATGAGCTGAGCGGGGGGATGCGGCAGCGCGTGGCTCTGCTACGGACCTATATGTTCGGCCACAAGCTATTTCTTCTGGACGAGGCCTTTAGTGCTTTGGATGAGCTGACTAAGATGGAGCTGCACGCTTGGTATCTGGACATTCATCGTAGGCTAGGCTTGACGACTCTCCTCATTACTCATAGCATCGAGGAAGCTCTGGCTCTCAGCGACCGTATCTATATTCTGAAAAATCGGCCTGGGCAAATCGTAGCAGATCTCCAGCTGATTTGGTCAGACAGCGAGGATAAGGAACTGCAGAAGCTCCGATACAAGCAGGAGATTTTGAAGCTTTTGGGGCTGTAAGCTGCCTTGTTTTATAAAAATGACTTTAATCAAGCCTTTGGGCTTGATTTTTTTGTAGGAGTCCCTTTACTTTTGACTTTATTCATGGTACAATAGCCTTTGTGTGAAATAGCAGCAGGAAAGCATGAAGCTCGTCAACAGGTGTCTTATGACAAGTAACCTTGGCTGTTTAGGCGAAGGGCATCTGCACGAATCAGGGCTTTCTAAGTGACTATTTCCACCGAAATATTATTTATATCAGGAGGACATACATATGTCACGTTATACAGGACCATCTTGGAAACAAGCTCGTCGCCTTGGCCTTTCACTTACAGGTACAGGTAAAGAATTGGCACGTCGTAACTACGTACCAGGACAACACGGACCAAACAACCGTTCTAAATTGTCAGAATACGGTTTGCAATTGGCTGAAAAACAAAAACTTCGTTTCACTTACGGTGTAGGTGAAAAACAATTCCGTAACTTGTTCGTACAAGCTACAAAAATCAAAGGTGGAATCCTTGGTTTCAACTTCATGCTTCTTTTGGAACGCCGTTTGGATAACGTTGTTTACCGTCTTGGTCTTGCGACTACTCGTCGTCAAGCTCGTCAATTCGTAAACCACGGTCACATCCTTGTTGACGGAAAACGCGTTGATATCCCATCATACCGCGTAACTCCAGGCCAAGTGATCTCAGTTCGTGAAAAATCATTGAAAGTTCCAGCGATCCTTGAAGCTGTTGAAGCTACTCTTGGACGTCCAGCATTCGTATCATTCGACACTGAAAAATTAGAAGGTTCATTGACTCGCTTGCCAGAACGCGATGAAATCAACCCAGAAATTAACGAAGCACTTGTCGTTGAATTCTACAACAAAATGCTTTAATTTCTATTGGAAATTTATTCAGAAGCCGTTTTTGGCTTCTTTTTTATTCGATTAACAAAAAGAGGCTGGGATATCTTGTCCCAGCCTTTATTAGTTCTTGAGTTTTATAGCATCTTTAAAAGAAGATTAGCCATTTGTTCCGGGCTTTCCTTACTGCCTCGGGCGATCCACATCTGGTAGACGCCAAAGAAGGCATTAACGAGGTAGACGATGCCGTATTCCTTTTCGATTTGATTGAAAGCTTTATTGCGAAACCGTTCCTGTAGGATTTGGGAAAGTAAGGATTGGAGCTTGTGGCGTAGGAAATTTTGGATTTCTCTAGTGCCGTTTTCCGTCAAGAGAGCAGCCAGAAGAGGCTCTTGGGTCAAGAACTGAAAGACCTCTGTGATAGCGACTGCAACATCTTCTCGATGGTGTTCAAAGATGTATTCTAGTTGATGGAAGAGGCCTTGCTGATAGCGTTCAATCATATCATATTTATCTTTGTAGTGGGTGTAAAAGCTACTGCGACTGATGCCAGCAGCTCGGGCCAATTCGACTGTTGTAATATGGTCAAAAGACTCCTGATGCAATAAGTCAACCATAGCCTTCTCAATGATGGCCTTGGTTTTCTTACGTTTATTACTTTCTGTCATTTTAATCTTTCCTTTGTCATTGAATTATACAAAATTAGACAAGGTGTACAAAAACAGATTTTTTTGCTTGCCTTAATTTTTTTATTGTGTATAATCTATTATATCAAATTTTTAGACAATGTGTATAAAAAAGGAGAAAAGATGTTCAAAGAATGGAAAGCCATCTTCAAAAAACCGAAGATTATTATAGTCATGCTGGGAGTTGCCTTAATTCCAGCTTTGTATAATGTGATTTTTTTGAGCTCTATGTGGGATCCGTATGGCAAACTTTCTGATTTGCCAGTAGCGGTGGTCAATCAGGACCAGAAGGCGAGCTTGTATGGAAAAGACTTGTCCATTGGTTCAGATATGGTTCAAGATATGAAGAAAAATGCAGCGCTGGATTTTCATTTTGTGGATAAGGATCAGGCAGAGAAGGGACTGGAAAAGGGCGACTATTACATGGTAGTGACTCTTCCCAAGGATCTATCAGCCAATGCGGCTAGTATCTTGAGCAATCAGCCTAAGCAGATCACGATTCACTATCAAACATCCAGTGGGCATAGTTTTATCGCTAGTAAAATGAGTGATTCTGCCATGACTTCGATGAAGCAGTCGGTCAGTCAGAAGATCACGAAAAGCTATGTAACAAGCCTTTTTGCTAGTATGGATAAGCTAAAAGGTGGACTTGGAACAGCCGCAGATGGGACAGCTAAATTGGCCGAAGGCAGTCAGGAATTAGCAAACGGAAGCCAAAAACTGACTACTAACTTGGAAAGCTTAGCCCAGTCCAGCCTAATCTTCTCAGATGGAGCTACAGCGCTATCGACTGGTCTGGTAGCATATACAAATGGAGTGGCTCAGATCAATGCTGGCTTGCCGACTTTTACTAGCAAGATGACGGAATATACAGATGGAGTTGGGCAGCTTTCAGCTGGTGCTAGTCAGTTAACCGCTCAGTCACAAACTTTACTAAATGGAACCAACCAACTGACAGGTAATTCACAGGAATTAGTCGCTGGTGTGGAGCGACTAAATAGTGGTTTGGCAGAACTGCAATCATCTGTTAATAGTAGTGTTACTGCTAATCAAGAAAAGGTTGCTCAGTTGACGGCAGGTCTAGATCAGCTCAATACAGCTATTCAGAATGCCACATCGGGAACGGGCTTGCCAACGGAAACAATTGCGGCTTCTCTCACGACGATTGCGACCAATGCCCAGTCTTTGGCAAGTAGTGCACAAAGTGATCGGGCGGCAGCTGTAGCGGCTTTGGAAGGAACAGCTGCTTACCAAAAACTTTCTACCGATGAGCAAGAAGAACTAAAAGCAGCTCTAGCAGGCGGTACTGATTCTAGCAGTAGTGCAGCGGCAACTATTGTACAGGAAGTCCAAGCTATCCAGACGAATCTGCAAGGACTGCAAACGGCCAGCAGTCAGGCAAGTCAGCTGTCGGCAGCAGCCAACCAAGTCCTGCCAGGTGCTTCAGCTATGATTAGTGGTCTCTACGGTGGCTTGGGTCAGGTAAATGACGCCTTGTCCTCTGCCAGCACTGGTTCAGCGACCCTTTCTCAAGGTATTACGGCTTATACAGGTGGCCTTTCTCAAGTAGCTCAGGGAGTAGCTACTTATACTACAGGTGTCGATCAGCTTTCTCAAGGAGCGGCCAATCTAGCGAGCCATAATGACCAAGTGACTTCAGGAATCGGTCAAATCAGTTCAGGCCTCTCTCAATTAAATGATAAATCCTCGACTTTGGTCACAGGGATGCAAACATTATCTACGGGTGCCACTCAAATGGCAGATGGTTCTCAGCAGTTAGCGACTGGTGGTCTCACTTTAACTAGTGGGCTGGGAGATTTGTCAGTCGGTGCTCAGACTCTAAATACAGGGTTGACGGATGCCAAGGGTCAATTATCCGAGCTTTCAGTGACAGAGGACAATGCGGCCGCCTTGGCTGGCCCTGTCGAGCTGAAAAAGACAGATAAAGATCAGGTTGGTAAAAATGGTGTTGGTATGGCCCCCTACATGATTTCTGTTGCTCTTTTTGTAGCAGCGATTTCGACCAATGTTATTTTCGGCACGCTCCCTTCTGGTCAAGTTCCAGCTTCTCGCAAAGCTTGGCTCAAGGCTCGTCTGGAGGTCAATGGTTTGATTTCTGTTTTGGCTGGCATCTTGGTTTACGGAGCGGTTCATTTGATTGGTCTTGAGGCCAACTATGAATGGATGACGCTGGCCTTGACTGTTTTAGCCAGCATGGCCTTTATGGCAGTTGTGACGGCTCTAGTCACTTGGGATAGTAAGGTCGGGGCCTTTATCTCCTTGATCCTCTTACTCCTGCAACTGGCTTCTAGCGCTGGTACTTATCCGCTGCCCCTGACGGCGAAAATCTTCCAAATGATCAATCCAATCTTGCCAATGAGCTATGCGGTGTCAGGACTGCGGGAAACGATCTCGATGAATGGTCAAATCGGTGGCCAACTAGCCTTCTTGGTCGCGACTTTACTGCTTTTCATGGTTTTAGGTACAATAGCTTATCGCCCTGATAAGAAAGAAATCATTTAATATAGAGTAGACTATTTTATCTAATAAAAGGAACAACTTGGTTTTGTGAACAGAACCAAGTTTTTTGTTTCACGTGAAACAGTCGTTAAAGAACAGAGAATTTTATTGTATAGATTTTCTCCACAAGTCTATGTTATTCGGTATGAAAATATGAATATTTTGTTTTCTTTAAGTTTTCTTTAGCCTTGCTTTAAGTTTTCATCCGTAAAATGGCTCTAGTTACAAGAAAGACAGGGGGAGAATCCATGGCTAAAAAGACATTTAAAGATAAATTTCAACGATTTGAAACCAAATACATTATTTCCAAAGAAACTTTGGCCGATTTATTGACCGAGTTTGAAAGTCATCTGGTGGAGGATGAGCATGCTTACTCGACCATCCATAATCTTTACTACGACACCCCGACTTATCAAATGATTCGTGAGTCCTTAGAAAAGCCCTATTTTAAAGAAAAATTGCGCGTGCGAACCTACGATGAACATCCGAAAGAAGACAGTCAAGTCTTTTTGGAAATCAAGAAAAAAGTGCGTAAGATTGTCTACAAACGCCGTATTTCGACAGATTTAGTGGCTGCAGAGGCTTACTTGGAGGGCGATCACAGTAAGATTGAAGATTGTCAGATTCGTGAGGAAATCGACTGGCTGAGTCAGCGCTATGGTGGCCTGCAGCCCATGATGTATATCTACTATAATCGTTATTCTATGAAGGGGATTGAGGATCCCAATGTTCGGATTACCATTGACCACGATTTGACCTACCGCAACTATGATTTGAGCCTCTTGCATGGTCATTACGGGGAAAATCTTCTACCGGATCATCATGTAATTATGGAAGTCAAGGTGCCAGGGGCCTATCCGCTCTGGCTGAGTGAGATTTTGGATCGCCATCAGGTCTTCCCAAGCTCCTTTTCCAAATACGGGGTTGCTTATAAGAAAACGACAGACTATAAAGGAGTTGTAAATCATGCTTAGTCACTTATTTTATGATATTTTTACCGATACGGCTGTAGATCCGGCCATGATGATGCTGGCAATCGGAGTGTCCTTGCTTTTGGGCTTAGTCATTGCCAAGGTTTACCAGTTTAAGACAGTTTACAGCAAATCCTTTGTGATGAGTTTGGCGCTCTTGCCGACCTTGATTGCAATTGTGATTTTCTTGGTCAATGGAAGTTTGGGAGCAGGGGTTGCCGTCATGGGGGCCTTCAGCTTGATTCGTTTCCGTTCCGCACCAGGAGGGGCCAAGGAGCTGGTGTCCATTTTCCTAGTCATGACAATCGGGATTGCCATCGGAATGGGCTATCTAGTCTTTGCGACCGTCTTTACCCTCATCATGTCGCTCGTCATGCTGCTGCTTGAAGTGGTCAATTTCGGACAGATGAAGCATTCCATGCGCCAGCTGACTATCGTCATACCAGAAAGTCTGGACTATGAAAGCATTTTTGATGATATTTTCAACAAAGCTGCCAATCATGTTGAACTGGCTAATGTCAAAACCTCTGATATGGGGAGTTTGTTCAAGATTAAATACATCATTCAGCTGAATGGTCGAATGACTGAAAAAGAACTCATCGATGCCCTACGCACGCGCAATGGAAATCTAGAGATTGCCATCAGCCGCTATATCACGAAAGAAAATGAATTATAATATCTAGAAAGAGGCCAATCATGAAAACAGGCAAGAAAAAAATATTTCAGAAAATAAAACTAATGGTGCCCCTAGCGCTAATGACTGCCACCTTGGGAGCTTGTAGCGTGACCAGTCAGTCCAGCACCAGTACGAGCGCCAGCACCAATACCACTCAAACAGCTACCAGTACGACAAAGATAGATACATCTAGCTATTTCACAGATCGTGATCAAGATGCTTCTTATGATGAGTCGACAGCGACCAAGATTAGCTTGAGCGGCTCTACAGCCAAGACATCTGGTGACGGAGCGAGCGTTTCTGGCTCCACGGTGACGATTACGGCAGCTGGAACCTATGTCCTCTCTGGCAGCAGTGAAAATGTGCAGATTGTCGTCAAAGCTGGCGATCAAGACAAGGTGCAAATCGTCTTGGATGGTGCGACCATGACAGGGACGGATGCAGCGATTGTGGTAGAAAATGCGGATAAAACCTTCATTACCCTAGCTGAAGGCAGCAAGAATAGCATTTCTGACTCAGCCAATCACACCAATACTGACTACGATGCGGCCATTTACAGTAAGGACGACTTGACCTTTAACGGCTCAGGCAGTCTGACCATCGAAGGAAAATACGGTAACGCGGTCGAGTCTAATGATGACCTGCGCATCACAGGCGGGACTTATACGATTAAAGGCTACAAGAATGGCTTGTCAGCCAATGATGCCATCAACATCAAGGAGGCTAGTCTAGATATTACTGCGACGGAGGATGCGATCCATGCAGATAATGACGAGGACACCTCGCTCGGAAATCTCTATATTCAGTCTGGTACCATTACGATTAATGCTGGAGATGACGGCCTCCATGCTAGCAATGCAGCGGTGATTGACGGTGGAACTATCACAGTCAAGTCCAGTGTTGAAGCTTTAGAGGGAACAAATGTTACGATTAATGGCGGTACACTTGATCTTTATGCGACGGATGATGGAATCAATGCAGCTAGTACGGCGACTGGGGCTGAGATTTTCATCAAGATTACTGGTGGTGACATCAAGGTTGAGGTCGGCCAAGGCGATACAGACGCCCTTGATTCCAACGGCGATATCATCATGATAGGCGGAAACCTAGCTATCACGTCCACTGTGTCTGCCTTTGACTTTGATGGTAAGGCTACCTATACGGGCGGGACTATCACGGTTAATGGGCAAACCCGAACCGAAATCACAGCCGATGGCCCTGGTGGCGGTGGTGCCCCAGGCGGACAAGGCGGTTTTGGTGGACATTGATTAGAAAAAATCTAAGCAGAGATTGTGCTTAGATTTTTTTGTTTAAGTCGGCATAAAATGTACAAAAATGATATACTAGTCTCAATAATGACGAGGAGCAATACAATGAGAAAAACGGCTATTTTTGAAGATGTTGTTTCGATTATGACCCAAGATTCAGCAACTAAAAAGGATATTGTCGGTGCGGATCCAACTGGTTTTCGCGAATGTATTTCAGACGATATGAGTGAAAAGGACTTTCTTTATCAGGTTCAGACTTATCTAGCTAGCTTCGGAGTTATCGGCCACGTAGCTTTTCGGGAGAAATATGCTAAGCCAAAAGGTTTTGTTCTACGTTCAACAATCCAAGGACTTTATGTTGAGCAGGCTAATGCAGATACGAATTTGCAGGCGGGCGATCAAATTGTGAAACTGGATGGACAGCATCTAGAAGAGTTTTATAGGATGCACCGAGCGTATTTTACCAGTTCAACGCCCGAGCGAAACTACCGTGAGTGGAGCGAGTTGATTTCAAAAGCTAGGCAAGTGACTGTTTTGCGAGCAGGAGCAGAGCAAATCCTTTCAGTTGAGCCTAGCCAGAATCCTATAGAAAGTCGATTTGAATGGAAAGAGTTAGAAAAGGGTGTTATTCATCTCCGTTTGGATGACTTTAGGAACGAGAAAGCCATCAACAAACTCTATCAGGAAGCACAAGATACTATCAAGAGGGCTGCTTGTCTGGTGATTGATGTCCGTCAAAATACTGGCGGGATGGACTCGCTGTATTTTCCCCTGCTCCACTATGCTCTTTCTGAGGGGCAAGTCTATTCTGACTTGGGTAGGACTGATGAAGGGATGGAAATTCTCTACACAGAGCGGAATGTTGACCTGCGTTTGAAAGATTTTGAAGCCTACGTGCAGCAGGAGGGGATTAATCAGGAGACGAAGGATTTGTTGGAGATAATCATGCAAGATCTGCAGGCCAATCGGGGCAAAGGCTATGTCAAATTTGGAGGCGAGGACAGGGAAATGTTTCCTAATGTGAAAGGAGGAAGCCATCCTGAGAAGATTTTTGTCTTGGCAGATGTCTACTGTGCTTCGTCGGGAGACAATTTTGTCCAGATGATGAAATGGTTTCCTAAGGTGACGGTTCTGGGGCGCCCGACTCTTGGAATACTAGATTATTCCAACTGCTGTCAGGTAGATTATGGTGACTATAGTTTGAACTTTCCAACTTCACGCGCTCTAGCACTTGATAAGGGACAGGGGATGACAGACAAGGGGATTGAACCAGACATCCTTATTCCTTGGACAGTTGAGCATCTGGAGCGGGATGTGGATTTGGAGCGCTGTTTAGAGATGATTCATGACTTTTAGATATCAAAAACGACCTTTTGTTTGGAGGTCGTTTCTTGTTTATTCGTCAATTTTGATAGACATCGTCTCCGTATCCACAGTCACTTGAGCACCGATGGTGATGGTAAAGAGTGGCTGAGTATGGGCAAAGTCCAAGTCATAGAGGACGGGAATTTGTTTGAGAATCGGATGTTTGTCCAAGATATAAAAGAGCAGCTCCTCTGTCATCTGGCATTCTTTTGGAAAGCGGCCGATGAGAAGGGCCTGTGGGTTGGGATAGGCCTGAAGGAGGGCGGCAAGATTGCGGTCAAATTCCACATAATCATCTTCCTCCGCCTCTTCAACAAAGAGGACGTAGTTTTCATCTGTCGGGGTATAGGGTGTCCCACGCAGAAGTGAGAAGGTGGAAAGATTACCGCCGATAACAGTGGCTTGGGCTTGTCCGTGATGATAGACTTTCCACTCTGTTTCATGGAAGGTCAGTGAGGCATCGGGCAGATACCAGGCATTGTCGCCCCATTTTTCACTAGGAGTCAATTCATAAGAAGTCTGGCTGATGGCCTTGAGCCAGCTCTCGGTCTGATAGTCCTGCAGGGCATCCATCTTAAAGCTAGAGTAGGACGGTCCCATGTAGGTTTTCATACCAGTCTTGCTATAGATCGCGTTGAGCAAAGCTGTTGTGTCTGAGTAGCCACAGAAAATTTTAGGATTTCTAGCAATCAACTCAAAGTCCAGATAGGGCAAAAGCTCATTGCAGTTGAAACCGCCGATGGTGGCCAGAATAGCATCAACTGAGTCATCCGAAAAGGCAGCATGAATGTCTGCCACCCGACTTTCGATGGAGGCAGAGCCTAGTATATCATTTTCCAGATAATGCTCCGAAAAAGACACGGTAAATCCTAGCTTTTCCAAGCGCTCCTTGGCGGCTAGATTGGCCTCAAAGCCGCCAAGGCGTTCGATTGACGACGAGGGACTGACGACCCGAATGTGCATGCCAGATGTGAGTTTTTTCATAGAAACCTCCTTGTGATAAATTTTATAGAGTATCATAACATAAAGGCTATAGGAAGTAAAGGTAGGATTAGAGAGAATGACCATAAAAAACGGAACCAATCAGGTTCCGTTCTATTTTTAATGACTAATCTCAATACTGCCGGTGCTGGTGCGGGCGGTCAGCTTGGCTTGAGCTTGTTCATTGGTATGAATGACTCGATCGCCTATGAAGTCCTCTTGGTCGTGGCTGGTCTGCATGTCCTTAGGCAGTTCAATGTCACCTAGGTCTGTTTGCAGGTCCAGTGAGATGGCTTTGTAGGTCTCTTCGGCGAGATGGAGATCGATGGAGCCATTGCTGCTGGACATGTTGATATTGCCCTTGAGGGTCAGTTTATCACTAGTGATACTACCGTTGGAGAGACTGATTTGAGTATCGGTCAGGCTGGTTTGGATTAGCTCGATGCTACCGTTAGCACTTTCAATGCTGCCGCTCTTAATTTGGCTCTGACTGAGTTCGATCGAACCATTACTGAGATCGGCTTTTATTTTTTTGATTGTCAGGTCATTGATTGATAGGCTACCGTTAGCCAAACTGGCCTTGACCTGCTCCAAGTTCCTTCCCTTAGGTAGGCTTAGAATGATTTGTTGAGTCCTTTCAAAATCTCCATTTATCAAGCCCAGTAAAGAGCGTAGACCGCTGTTAATGTTGATAAAAAAGCTGGATTCCTTAATGTATAAACTACCGTTTTCAGCCTTGCTACTGATTTTTTCGGATGTCTTGCCATCTCCTTGATAATAGGTCAAGTGAACCTTATCATCGGGTGATTCTCCAATCACAACCGAGCGGTTGCTCAGGTCTAGATTTAAGGAATGGATATTGTCATAGGTTTCTTCTTGCTTGGCCATCTTGGTGCTAGTAGCTGAGCTCCTTACCAGATCTTGCAGACCACCACTTGCTAGCCCTGCCAGTATGAGGCCTAGACCCAGAAGACAGGCAGCTATAGCAATACTGAGTATGGTTTTTCTTACTTTAGACATGACGGCCTCCTTTCCGTGCCAAGGCTTGGGCGAGTTTGACAAAGCTGAGTTTGATAAAGCGAAGGATAGGACCAATGCTGAGATAGAAGAGTCCAGCCAGTCCCAAGGCTAAAAGGCTCATACCCAAACTAAGGGCAAAAGCAGGAATCGAAGTGGTCATGCCGAGAGTCAGGCTGTCCCAAATCAGACTAGCCCCTAGGAGAAGCATAGCAAAGGTAAAGACGGCCATGACAAAAGCAAGGACACTGACGAGGAGGAAGAAAGTGAAAATCAAAGTCAAAGCCAAAATTAATAGAGGAATTGCTAGTGGAGCCGCCAAGATGGACAGAATAGCAATCTGGACGATCTGCTTACTATTTTTGACGGAGCTAGCTTCTTGGCTATCTTCTTCTATTTTCTTGTCCAGAAGATTGATGATAATCTCGTGAGCCGCTTCTTTGGGACTACCCAGCTCAGCTATAGCTGCTGCCTCTCCCTCTGGACCGACCTCGTCAAAGTACTCGGTGAAGTAGTCCATGGCTTCTTGATAGTCTTTTGCTGGCAACTTTTTCAAATAGTTATCTAGTTGAGCTAGATATTCAGTTCTTGTCATGGCGAACACTCCCTTCGATAATGCCCTTAATCATGCTGGTATAAAGCTCCCATTCATTTTTGAGCCGAACCAGTTGTTTCTGACCTGTTGGGGTCAGAGAGTAATATTTTCGTTTTCGACCTTGATATTCCTGAGAGTAAGTCGCTAAATACTGACTCTTTTCCAATTTTTTCAGGATAGGATAAAGCGTGGACTCCTTAATATCTGCAATGAGCTTGATAGTCTGGCTAATCTCATAGCCGTAGGAATCTTCTTTATCTAAAATTGCTAAAATCAGAAATTCTATCAGGGTAGAAGATGTAGGGAAATACATGCACTACCTCCTATATATAAAAATATTATATATAAACTTTCTACATATAGGATAACCCCTTTTGAACAAAAAGTCAAGTAATATATAGAAATTTTACTTATAGATATTGAAAAGGATTTCATCCTTGAAAGATAAGGGAAGTAACTCTTTTTCTCTTTATTTCCTTACAAGAACTTTACACAATTGATAGCTTTTATATTGAAATCTTTCTCTATAAAATGGTAAAATAATCTATGTCTATCTAAAAAAAGATAAGAGTGAATGAAATGACGAAATATAAGACGATTTATAAGTTTCTAGGGCAGACATTGCTATACTTTGTGATTTTCGTAGCCCTGCTTTATTTCTTTAGTTATCTTGGTCAAGGTCAAGGTGGCTTTATCTACAATGAATTTTAATGTAAGAGAGTACTATACACATGTCAAATACAGCAATTACAGATATGATTGAAGCGATTGAGCACTTTGCTCAGACGCAGCCAGATTTCCCTGTCTACAATGTCCTCGGACAAGTCCATACCTACGGAGATCTAAAGTCCGATTCCGATGCACTGGCAGCTAAGATTGATAGCTTGGGGCTGGCTCCCAAGTCACCCGTCGTTGTTTACGGTGGTCAGGAGTACGAAATGTTGGCTACTTTTGTGGCCTTGACCAAGGCTGGTCATGCTTATATTCCTATTGATAGTCACTCAGCCTTGGAGCGCGTGACTGCTATTTTGGAAGTAGCCGAACCAAGCCTGATTATTGCCATTGCGGATTTTCCGCTGGCTGATACAGATGCAAGCATTCTCAGTCTGGCAGAGGTTCGAGCGGCTTACGCAGAAAAGACTGCCTATGAGATGAGCCATCCTGTCAAGGGTGATGACAATTACTACATCATCTTTACTTCTGGTACGACTGGTAAACCTAAAGGTGTGCAAATTTCTCATGATAACCTGCTCAGCTTTACCAACTGGATGATTACAGACAAGGAATTTGCGACACCGAGCCGTCCGCAAATGCTGGCACAACCGCCCTATTCTTTCGACTTATCAGTTATGTATTGGGCACCGACTTTGGCACTGGGAGGCACTCTCTATGCCCTGCCGTCTAGTCTGACTCAGGACTTTAAGCAGCTATTTGAAGCGATTCTCAGCCTGCCTGTAGCAATCTGGACTTCTACACCGTCCTTTGCGGATATGGCCATGCTTTCGGAAGATTTTAATAGCCAAAAGATGCCAGGCATTACGCATTTTTACTTTGATGGGGAGGAGTTGACGGTCAAGACAGCTCAGAAATTGCGGGAGCGTTTCCCTGAGGCTCGTATTATCAATGCCTATGGCCCAACCGAAGCAACGGTGGCTCTGTCTGCAGTTGCTATCACAGATGAGATGCTAGCGACCCTCAAGCGCTTGCCAATCGGCTATACCAAGGCGGATTCGCCAACCTTTGTCATCGATGAAAATGGGCAAAAGTTGCCGAATGGACAGCAGGGCGAGATCATTGTCTGCGGACCAGCCGTATCCAAGGGCTACCTCAACAATCCTGAAAAGACAGCTGAAGCCTTCTTTGAATTTGAGGGGCTGCCAGCCTATCATACAGGTGATGTGGGTACGATGACTGATGAAGGTCTCCTACTCTACGGCGGTCGTATGGACTTCCAGATTAAGTTTAACGGCTATCGCATCGAGCTAGAGGACGTATCTCAAAACCTCAACAAATCCAAGTATATCGAGGCGGCAGTAGCAGTACCACGCTACAATAAGGACCACAAGGTTCAAAACTTATTGGCCTACGTTATTTTGAAGGACGGTGTTGCAGAGCAATTTGACCGCGAAATCGATATTACCAAGGCTATCAAGGAGGATCTGCAGGATATCATGATGTCTTATATGATGCCATCTAAGTTCCTCTATCGGGAATCTCTGCCCCTAACACCAAACGGTAAGATTGATATCAAGGGGCTGATTAGTGAGGTCAACAAGTCATGATGGATTTCTTGAAACAGCTTCCTCATCTGGAGCCTTACGGAGACCCACAGTATTTCCTTTATCTTATCTTGGCTGTTTTGCCAATCTTTATCGGACTTTTCTTTAAAAAACGCTTCCCGGTCTATGAAGCCTTAGTCAGCTTGGCCTTTATCGTCTTGATGCTGACGGGCCCTAGTCTGGCGCAGCTTTATGCCCTGCTCTTTTATGTCGTCTGGCAGACGATCTGGGTTTATTCTTATAAATTCTACCGCAAAAAGCGGGACAGCAAGTGGATATTTTATTTGCATACATCATTGGCGATCCTGCCCCTATTCTGGGTCAAGGTCGAGCCAGCTATCAGTGGCCATCAATCACTCTTTGGCTTTCTGGGAATTTCCTATCTGACCTTCCGCTCAGTTGGTATGATTATTGAGCTGAGGGATGGCGCGCTGACTGATTTCAGCCTCTGGGAATTCCTCCGCTTTATGCTCTTTATGCCCACTTTTTCTAGTGGTCCCATTGATCGTTTCAAACGTTTCAATGAAAATTATCTCCAAATTCCAGAGCGCGATGAGCTTCTAGATATGCTGGAGCAGTCGGTCAAGTATATCATGCTGGGCTTTCTCTATAAGTTTGTCTTGGCCCATATCTTTGGCCACATGATTTTAGGGCACGTCAAGACCTATGCCCTCTATACTGGCGGTTTCTTCAATCTGGGAACGCTAGGCGTCATGTATGTCTTTGGTCTGGATCTCTTCTTTGACTTTGCCGGTTATTCGATGTTTGCGGTGGCCATTTCCAATCTCATGGGCATCAAGAGCCCTATCAACTTTGACAAGCCTTTTGTTTCACGCGATTTGAAAGAATTCTGGAATCGCTGGCACATGAGCCTGTCCTTCTGGTTCCGAGACTTTGTCTTTATGCGCCTGGTCATGGTGCTCATGCGTAATAAGGTCTTTAAAAACCGCAATACGACTTCCAGTGTAGCCTATATAATCAATATGTTGGTCATGGGCTTCTGGCATGGTGTGACCTGGTACTATATCGCCTATGGTCTCTTCCACGGTCTGGGCTTGGTGGTCAATGACGCTTGGCTCCGTAAGAAAAAGACCATCAATAAAGAGCGTAAAAGTAAGGGACTGCCAGCCCTGCCTGACAACAAGTGGACCCAAGCGCTGGGAGTTGTTATCACCTTCCATGTTGTCATGTTCTCATTCTTGATCTTCTCAGGATTTTTGAATGACCTTTGGTTTAAAAAATAAAATGTAAACGAGGAAACTATAATGGATGTAAAAGCAGAAGTAATTGAAATTATTGACGAATTATTTATGGAAGATGTTTCGGACATGATGGACGAGGATTTGTTTGATGCTGGCGTTTTGGACAGTATGGGAACGGTGGAGCTGATTGTTGAGCTGGAAAACCGTTTTGACATCCGCGTGCCAGTATCAGAATTTGGCCGTGATGACTGGAATACAGCCAATAAAATCGTTGAAGGCGTAACGGAGCTTCGTAATGCTTAAACGACTCTGGCTGATTCTGGGGCCGGTCTTCTGCGCCTTGGTCATGGTCGCCCTGCTCTTTTTCTTCTATCCGCTTGAGAAAAAGCATGATGTGGAAGCAGAGAAGCGGGCAGCTGTGACTCTTACAGCAGAAACTTTCAAGAGCCGTAGCAAAAAAATGACGGCCCTGACAGATCAAGATACCCGTTTTGTGCCCTACTTTGGCTCCAGCGAATGGCTGCGCTTTGACAGTATGCACCCAGCTGTTTTGGCTGAGAAGTATGACCGCAATTACCGACCTTATTTTCTAGGGCAGCGGGGGGCGGCTTCGCTCAACCAATATTTTGGGATGCAGCAGATGACCTCTGAGCTGGAAAATAAGACGGCTGTCTATGTCGTGTCTCCGCAATGGTTTACCAAAAAGGGCTATGATGCGGCGGCTTTTCAGCAGTATTTCAATAGCGACCAGCTAGCTGGATTTCTTAACTGGCAGGACGGTGGTGTAGGCTCTCAGTATGCAGCCCAGCGGCTTTTGCAGCTCTATCCCAACATTGCTATGGGGGATATTGTCAGGAAAGTGGCTGATGGAAGCCAACTGACTTCTTTTGAGCAGCAGTATATCAACACTATGAGCCGGATTTATCAGCGGGAGGATGCATTTTTCAGTACATTTGCTGCTGGTAATAATGGCAACTATGACACGAAGGTTTTACCTCAGCTTTCCCGTCTTCCAGATGAATTCTCCTATGAAGAATTGGAAAAACTGGCTACGGCAGATGCTGTCAAGCAGACCAATAACAATGATTTAGGTATCGATAACGACTTTTATAAGAAGCGTTTGGCTAGAAAAATCAAGAAGTTCAAAGGCTTCCAATCCAAACAGTCTTACGAAAAGTCTCCTGAGTACAATGATTTGCAGCTGGTTTTGGAGCAATTTGCCAAATCAAAAACCAATGTCATCTTTGTCATTCCACCGGTCAATGCCAAATGGATGGCCTATACTGGACTGAGTGAAGAGATGTACCAGCGGACAGTTGAGAAGATTAAGTTCCAGCTGGAAAGTCAAGGCTTTACGAATATTGCTGACTTTTCTAAGGACGGCGACAAGCCTTACTTTATGCAGGATACGATCCACATGGGCTGGAATGGCTGGCTGGCCTTCGACAAGGCTGTAGATCCTTTTGTGTCTAACCCTCAACCTGCTCCGAATTATCAGATCAATGAAAAATTCTTCAGTAAGGAGTGGGCTAATTACACGGGCGATTATGAGGAATTTGTCAAATAAGAATGCAAGCTGGAAGGAGAAGCTATGATTCGCTTGGCGGAAATGCAGGATATCCCAGCAATTTTAGCAATTTTTGAGCAGGCTAGGGAGTTTATGCGGACCATGGGAAATCCCAGTCAGTGGCCGACTTCCTATCCAAATCGTCAGTTAGTAGAGGAAGATATTCGAGCGGGTCACTGCTATGTCTTTGAAGAGGCTGGGAAAGTTGTTGGAACTTTTGCATTCATCATCGGACCAGATCCAACCTACCAAGAGATTGAAGGTGCTTGGCATTTTTCAGAGCCCTACGGTACAATCCACCGTATCGCTTCAAATGGACAAGTCAAGGGTTTGGCTCACCAGTGTTTTGACTTTTGCCTGCAGAAAATTTCCTATCTCCGCATCGATACGCATGCGGATAACCATCCGATGCAAGCAGCCATTCACCGCTACGGTTTTAGCCAGTGTGGCACGATTTATTTGCCAGATGGCAGCCCTCGCCTTGCCTATGATTATCACCAATGAAAAAAATCTGCTCAAGGGCAGATTTTTTCGTTACATCAAAACATACTTTTCAATAGCTTTGGCGACACCGTGCTGGTTGTTGCTTTTAGTGACGACTGTTGCCTCAGCCTTAACTGCTTCAGGGGCATTGCCCATAGCAACTCCCAGACCGGCCAATCGCAGCATCGGAAGGTCATTGAAGTTGTCGCCAATCGTCATGACCTGCTCCAGTGGAATCTGGTAGTGTTTGGCCACTTCCAGAAGAACCTGCTCTTTTGACACCTCTTTGTGTGTGACTTCCAAATAGTTGTCCTTGGACAGGTAGAAGGCTGTATTTGGAAGATCCATCGTTTGTAAGTAGTCATGGAGTTGCTGGATAACAGCTGCCTCATCAATCAACAGCAACTTATGGGCTGGAATGAGCATATCTAGAACGGGCAGTAGAACATTTTGAATAAGAGGTCGCTCACCTGTAATCTCGGCTTCAATTTGTACCCACTTGTCTAAGCGATCAGCAATCCAATCTTTACCAGAGTAGAGATTGATGGAAATACTAGGAAACTTAGTTTTGACAAGTTCCAGAAAAGTGCGGATTTCTTTTTTATCCAATGGATGCTCGATAATGGTCTTGTAATTTTGTGGGTCACCCTTGATGACCAGAGCACCATTGTAGCAGGCTAGAGGATTATCTCCCAGTCCCAGCTTACGCGCAATTGGCTCCATGCCCAGAGGAGAGCGGGCAGAGGCTAGGACAAAGGGGATATTTTCTTTTTTCAGCAAGGGAATCTGCTCCCTCAGCTGCGGATCTACTTGGTGCTGGTCATCGAGAATTGTGCCGTCAATGTCGCTGATAATTAAGCGAATATCTTGATTGGTCATGGTTGCTTCCTCCATAAGCTACAAAATGAAATCTTGTCGAGCTAGTAAATAATGGTGACTTTCCCAGCCAGAAGAGCTTCTAACTCAGGGCTAGGTTTTTGATCGGTGATCCAGTAGTCAAAATCGCTGATACTTCCTAAAATATAGGTTGATTCTTTCTTAACTTTAGCCTGCTCGGCCAGCAGAATCTTTGTCTTGGCCTGCTTGAGAGCTAGCTTCTTTAGATAGGCATCTTCCTGATCTTCAAAGCTAACTTGGCCATTTTTTAGGCCTGCAGCTCCGATAAAGGACAGATCAAAAGAGATATCTCTGAGCAGCTCGGCTTCATTGAGGGCGTAGTAAAAACGATTTCTCGGATAGAACTTCCCACCTAAAAGATGGAAATCAATCTGCTCCTGATCACTTAGCATGATGGCATTATCCAAAGAATGAGAAAAAATCGTCATCGGTTTCTGAACTTGCTGAGCCAGCTTGAGAACCACCGTCGACACATCAAAGAAATTGACCTGATTGGGTTTGAGAAAGTCCAGAGCCTTCTGAGCAATGGCCTTTTTTTCTTGGTTTAGTTGGCTGACACGGTCGTTGAAAGAAGGAATTTGCCGACTATTTTCCAAAGGAATAATCCCGCCATGGGTGCGCTGAACCAGTTTTCGCTCGCTCAAAATTGAGAAGTCACGGCGAATGGTATCCTTGGAAACCTGAAAATAGTCTACCATGTCCTTGGCCGCCAGCTGTTCTTTGTCCTCCAAAAGTTCCAGCATTTTTGAAAGCCGTTGCTCTTGATACATCTTTCTCATCCTTTCTGCTTCTTTATAAGTTCATTATAATTCATTTTATAAGTATATGCAAGTTTTTATAATGAAATATAAGTTATTTTATCGAAAATAAAAAAGTCTTTGTAAAATTAGGTTATAATCAAAAAAATCAAGCGGATAAGATGAGGAAAGATGATTTCAAGTGAATTTCGGAAATTACAAGAAACTTGGCAGCAAAAAACTCCTGATGGAGAATCAGAAGTTTTATAGAATCTTATCAAATTTTTCTATGTAAAAGAGGCTCATAGTCATGATGACGGTCAGACCGAGGAGGATGAGGATGGCTGGTGTCCAAGAATGGAATAAATCAAAACTGTAGCCAAAGAGGCTCGGGCCGAAGGCAGCTAGGATGTATCCTCCAGTTTGAGCCAGTCCAGATAGTTGAGCCGTTTGCGCAGGTGTAGAGGTCTTGAGGGAGAAGGTCACCATGAGATAGGGGAAGAGGGCACTGACAGACATACCAATGAGCAGATTAAGAATCAGCCAATAAGCAAAGGAATCTGTCCGAATCAAGAGCATGGTAATGCCGATCAGACCTGCCGCAGAAACCAAGCTAATCATAATCAGACGTTGACGAGCCTTCAAGCGCGCTGTCAAGCTAGGAATTGTCATCGAAAAGGGCAGGCTAATCAGAGAAAAGACCGCTGCTAGTAGTCCGGTCGTATCAGTAGAAAGGCCAGCTTGCTGCCCCAAGGTTGGCAACCAAGTCATGCTGGTATAAAAGAGTAGTGACTGTAAGCCGCCAAATAAAATTAAGGCCCAGACTCTTGGATTTTTCAGAAGCGCTCCTTGCTCTTGCTTTCCTTGCTGTTTAGCTGCCAAGCGATGGCTATATTTGACATTGGGTAGCCAAACCAGAAGAATCACAAAGCAAATCAAGGTTGATATCCAAATGAGACCTTGCCAAGAGCCCATTTGAACGATGGGAACAGCCAAAGCAGACAGAATCGTAATCGACAGCCCCATTGATGTGATATAAAGAGTCGTCAAAAGACCGACACGATGCGGCTGATTGGCCCGAATCAAGCTCGGAAGAAGGACGTTTAAGACAGCAATAGCCGCTCCTAAAATAATAGTCCCCGTATAGAGTAAGGGAAGATTAAACACGCGAATCAGTGAGCCTAGAGTTAGCACGAGTAACACAAGAGCAAACAGTTTTTCCAAGCTCATCTTTTGCGCCAAGCGCGGAGCAAAGACCGAGCAGAGGGCAAACATGATCAAGGGCAGGCTAGTCAAGAGGCCTAGGGAACTAACTGGGACCTGTAGCCCCTCTGCAATATCTGTCAGAACGATAGGCAAAACAGTAAAAGGAGCCCGTAGTGCTATCCCGATCATCACTATACCTGGAATTAAAAATGGTGAGTGTTCTTTTTTCATAAATAGTCAATCTCCTTTCGTACGTCAAGGAACGATTATACCATATCTTTTTAGAAAATGATAGGCGAATTGTGGCTTAGTCCATCAAGTCCAGAAAATAGTGAGAAATCGTGTCTTCCTCGACCTGCTTTCTTTGCTGCAGCCACCAGCTGACCGTCTCCACAAAAGTTGACGTCACATAATTTTTGAGGAAATGTTCAGGCAGATGGCTCTTTTCCTGCAACAATTTCTGCTGGATCATGGGAAAGAGATAGCGCTCAAGCTCAATTTTCAGGCGGTTGATGAAATAAGTATTTTTAGCCAAGAGAAGGGTAGCTATCCGATCCTGATTTTTCCGAAAGTGATGGAAAATATGGGCTGTCGCTTCAAATAAATCGCGTCCTTCAGAGCGCTCGATAAAGGTGTGCTGAAAGAGCTCTTGACAGAGTTCCTCTAGCAGAGCTTCCTTGGTCTCAAAGTGGCTATAGAAGGTGGAGCGGCCTACATCTGCCAGATCAATGATTTCCTGAACGGTGATGCTTTCGTAGCTTTTCTGATTGAGCAGGCTGATAAAGGCTTGGTAAATGGCTGCGCGTGATTTTTTTACTCGTCTATCCATGGAAATTCCGTACAAAAAGAGTTTTTTGTCTGCTAAGAGACAAAGGGCATGAACTGGCTCTTGTTTCCTTTCTGATAATAGTGGATAATATAACTGAACAGAGTGTTCGGTATTGATTAGATTATACCATAAATACTATTCCGTTTAAGCAAATATATAAAGGAGGTTCACATGAAATCCAGTAAAAATATGACAATCGCTTTTCTCTTGAACTTTTCTTTTGCTATTATTGAGTTTATCTTTGGCCTTCTCTTTAACTCTAGCGCCGTCTTAGCCGATGCGGTTCATGATACGGGAGATGCTTTGGCTATTGGTCTATCGACTCTTTTTGAAAAGATTTCCACAAAAAAAGAAGACCGAGAATATACCTTGGGTTATAAGCGTTACAGCTTGCTGGGTGCTCTCTTGACCTCAGTGATTTTGCTGGTCGGTTCGACCTTGGTTATCGTGGAAAATGTCCCTAAACTATTTGCCCCTGAGAAGGTGAATTATGATGGCATGTTGATTTTGGGGATTGTCGCCATCGTCGTCAATACAGTAGCCAGCCGAGTGGTCAGTCATGGACATAGCCACAATGAATCCATTCTCAGCCTGCATTTTCTTGAGGATATTTTGGGCTGGATAGCAGTTATCGTAGTTTCCCTCATTTTGCGCTTCACCGACTGGTACTTCCTAGATCCGCTGCTTTCTCTCATTATCGCAGGCTTTATTCTCAGTAAGGCTCTGCCAAAATTTTGGGAGAATATCCAGATCTTCCTAGACCATGTGCCCAGCGATGTGGACCTCGGTCAGCTTTATCAGGAAATAGCAGCGCTGGAAAATGTGCGAGCCATTACCCAGCTCAATGTATGGACGACGGATGGCTTGGAAAAATTTGCCATGCTTCATATCTGTTTGGAAAACCCAAATTTGCTGGCTGAAACGCAGGCTAGCTTGCGCCAAAAGCTCTTGGCTTATGGCATTGCCAAAGTGACCATTCAGACTGATGAAAGCTTACAAGAACACCAAGAATATTGTATTGGTAAAGAATAAGCCAGCTCCCCAGAGAAATTCTGGGGCTTTTGTTTGCGGAAATAAAAAATTTTCCCAAACAGCACATAAGTACTTGCCTTTTATTCTTATGTGTGATATATTTATAACATAAAGATGTTAAATATTTCTAACACTACGAAAGGAGTCTATCATGAAAAAAAGTCAAAAAATGGGTGGCTTCATTTTGATGGTTACCACCGCTCTCTTTATTGATTTAACTGTTTTCCTTGCTCCTAGCAATCTCAGCTGGCCAGCCAAGTGGATGATTGTCGGTTTAGTAAGTTTAGGTCAGCTCGTGAGTATCTGGTCTTGGTTTCACATGAAACCATGGCCTAAGAAGATGAAAGAAGTTCAAGAAAAGCAGGTCTATGATCTGACCATAAAATTTTATAATCTACTAACGCTTACGGCAACTTCTATCTATACTGTCGGAATTTGGTTGTGGACTCCGAGCACCAATCCGCCCTTTATAAAGTACATTGCCTTGGGAGGGCTCCTTGCTATCCAGTTTCTCTTTCTGTTATTTTTTGCCTTGAAAAAGGTCAAGGAGAGAGCAGACGAGCGTTTCTATGCCAATCTGGCAAAAGCAGCGACTTTGATGTTTGCCATTTGTATAGCAACTTTACTGGTACTTGCAGGCCTTAGCGCTAATGTAGGTTCCATCATAGTCAATACCGGAATATTTTTCATCATGATTGGTATCTTGGTTTTGCTCTTTGGCTTTGTCTTCTTTTTATTTGAAAAGAGGGGTTAAAAATGGCCAAAGAAAGTAAGATTATCACCAATCTCAAATCTGTCCGCGAATCCAGAGGCATGACCCAGCAGGAATTAGCTGACCGCATCGGTATGCGGCGCGAAACGATCTTGCACTTGGAAAATAACCGCTATAATCCCTCGCTAGAGATGGCTTTAAAAATCGCTCAGGTTTTTGATTTGCGGGTGGAAGAACTCTTTCAATTAAAGGACATAGGAGGACAATCATGAAGACGGTTTTTGACTACCAAAGGGAAGGTGAAAAAGGAAGGATTCGCCGCTTTGTCCTGCTATCTACGTCGCCCAGACGCAAGGAATTGCTGAGTTTTTTGAATCCAGAGATTCAGGCTGTAGAAGTGGATGAGCGAGCTATCGAAGAGCATTGTATGGCAACCATCGATGATCAGGACTTTCTGACTAAGGCAGCCAAAATTTGCTGTGAGATTTCCAAGGCCAAGTCTGATTTGGACTTGGAAGCTGAGACTCTTTATATTTCGGCTGATACCATCGTCGTAGTGGATGGTCAGATTTACAATAAACCACAGGATTTAGCTGAAGCCAGTCGGATGTTTCGCTCTTACTTTGGCAAGAGCCACCATGTAGTGACCTCGGTCTGCCTACGTATGCAGGGTTTTCTAGAAGTATTTTACACTGTGGCGCAGGTGGACTTTGTGGATTATTACCCAGAATTAGAGCCTGTCATTGAGGTCTATCTGCATGAGAAGCGTCCGCTAGACAAGGCAGGTGCTTATGGTTTTCAGGAGCTGGATCCTCGCTTTATTCGCTCAATTACAGGTGATATGCACACCATCATCGGCCTGCCTGTCGCTGAGACCAGCTATCGGATTTTTAGAGATAGCAAAGGAAAAGATTAAGGAATTGATTTCTATTCTAAAACATCAAAAAATCTCCCCACAAGTGATTATCCACTTTCTTAGGGAGATTTTTTCTATGTTTTGAACTTGGGACTGGATCCTAGATGTTTACATCGCTCCAGCTAAATGGTGTGTAGCCAAGCAACTCAATCCCGTCAATTTCAACGGATTTAATAATTTCTTGAACGTTGTCTTGAATGTTCTTAGCTAATTGCGGATGGTCAGAAACTTCAGAGCAAGTCTCAATGACCAATAGAGGCTTGTGATAGCGCTCGTATAGCTCAGACATGGCAATCCGAAGAAGGACAGGTTGCGCAAGGCAAGTTTCTACATTTTTGCGGACATATTTGTTGGTAAACAAATCTTGGATATTTTCCGCCGCATAATGTGAGAAAGCAACAAAGTCTACGATGCCTTCTCTTAAGGCGAAGACATCCTCTTCCGTAATGCCTAGATCCAGCTGATTTCGCTCAATGTAGCGAAGGAAGTGATTTGGATAGTGTCCCTTGGTCTGCACATCTGTAAAAATGTAGTTTTTACGTCTGTTCAGCTCATGGCCCAAGGCATCGGTAGCTGAGTGATTTTCTTGGTGGGAATCACTATTGATGGTAATCAAACTACCGAATTGGAAGGTTGGATTGATGGTTTGACCGAGCTTGACTACATTTGCGGATGCGATTAGTTGATGGTGAGCAGCCAGCCAGATTTGTTGCTCCTGGTTTTCCGTGCTGTCAAAGTGTAGCCCAGCGCCCAAGAATGGCAAATAGGAAAGAGCACTCATTTCTTTAAAGGTAATCCAGTAAGTGACTTTTTCTTTAAAGTGGGTCAAAACGGCTTCGCAATACTTTTCGTACAGGGCAATCATTTGACGACTTTTCCATGCGCCGTATTTTTCATACAAATGAAGCGGGAAATCGAAATGAGACAAGCTCACAATTGGTTCGATGTCATTCTCTAGCAGTGCATCGATAATTGACTCATAGAAAGCAAGAACCTTAGCATCGGGTCTCCGCTCTTCTCCTGTCGGGAAGAGGCGAGTCCATGAAAAGGACAGCTGGTAGGTGTTGAAGCCCATTGTTTTAATTTTTTCAATGTCTGCCAGATAATCCTGTTTGCTGGAGCCTTGTTTGAACAGATCGTAGGCTCCTAGGGGAATTGTTCGATAGTCAATTGTTCCGTCCATGACAGAGAGACGATAGTCTTCACCATACTGGGGCAGGATGTCAGTGATTCCTAGACTTTTACCATTACTTGATAGAATATTTCTAATCATATTAGTTCCTTTCAGTATTCATTCGCTGTTTGTTCTGAGCTTATTTTTTATGTCTCTTAGTAATCATGGCCAAGGTTGATAAATTCTGTGTGACAGTAGTGAACTCAGAAGCCATGCTTTGCGATTGATATACGGCAGCAGACAGACTGATCGAATGGGCTCTCTCTGCACTGATTGATTGTTCAATAATCATTCTTTGTGATTGCGATTCAGCGATAGATAGACTGATTGAACGCTCTCTTTCCACGCTCATTGATTGCTCAATAGCGATGCTTTGCGATTGCGATTCAGCAACAGACAGGCTGCGTGACTGTTCTTGCTCTAGGCTGATAGACTGCTCAATGATCTTACTTTGGGCTTCAGATTGGGCAAGGTAAATGCTGAATGAATGATCCTGTTCGACGCTGATTGATTGTTCAACGGCTCTGCTGAGGATTTTAGATTCTGCAGTAGATAAACTAAATGATTGTTCTTGCTCCAAGCTGGTAGACTGCTCAATAGTATCTCTTTTCGCTCTAGATTCCGCAGCTGCCAAACTGTATGAATATTCTTGTTCCAGATTGCGGGATTGTTCCATCGCTGTGTATTGTGATTGTGATTCAGCGATAGATAGGCTGCGTGACTGTTCTTGTTCCAAGCTGATAGACTGCTCTACGGCCACGCTTTTCGCTTGTGATTCCGCCATAGACAGGTTAGTAGATACTTCATTTTCTAGGCTGATCGACTGTTCAATAGCGATGCTTTGAATTTCATTTTCAGTAACAGATAGGCTTAGTGATGCCTCGTTTTCAGCACTGATAGACTGTTCAATTGCCCGACTTAAGGCTTCGGATTCCGCTACAGATAGGCTGATAGACGCTTCATTTTCTGCACTAATTGATAACTCGATCGCTTTACTTAGTGCTTCAGACTCTACGATAGATAAGCTAGTAGACACTTCGTTTTCTGTGATAATATCCTGTTCAATAGCTCTATCTAAGACTTGGGATTCCTCTACAGACAAGCTGATAGATGCTTCGCTCTCAGCACTAATTGATTCTTCAATAGCAATGCTTTGAGATACAGATTCAGCTATCGACAGACTAGTAGATGCTTCCAATTCTGTGCTGATTGATTCTTGGATAGCAATGCTTTGCGAAATAGACTCGGCTACGGCCAAGCTGGTAGATGCTTCGATTTCTGCACTGATTGATTCTTGGATGGCAATGCTTTGCGAAACAGATTCCGCCACAGACAGGCTAAGGGACGCTTCAATTTCCGCGCTGATTGATTCTTGGATGGCAATGCTTTGAGAAATAGACTCAGCCACCGACAAGCTGGTAGACGCTTCGATTTCTGCGCTGATCGATTCTTGGATGGCAATGCTTTGCGAAACTGACTCAGCCACCGACAAGCTGTTAGACGCTTCGATTTCTGCACTGATTGATTCTTGAATGGCAACGCTCTGAGAAATAGACTCTGCCACGGACAAGCTGTTAGACGCTTCGAATTCCGCGCTGATTGATTTTTGAATCGCGATGCTTTGAGATACAGACTCCGCCACGGACAAGCTGTTAGACGCTTCGAATTCCGCGCTGATGGATTCTTGGATAGCAATGCTTTGCGAAATAGACTCCGCCACGGACAAGCTGTTAGACGCTTCGAATTCCGCGCTGATGGATTCTTGGATAGCAATGCTTTGAGACACAGATTCAGCCACGGACAAGCTGGTAGATGTTTCGATCTCTGCACTGATAGATTCTTGGATGGCAATGCTTTGAGAAACAGACTCCGCCACGGATAAGCTCAGCGACGTTTCCAATTCCGCGCTGATAGATTCTTGAATGGCAATGCTTTGAGAAATAGACTCAGCTACGGATAGGCTCAACGACGTTTCCAATTCCGCGCTGATAGATTCTTGAATCGCGATGCTTTGCGAAATAGACTCGGCTACGGACAAGCTGGTAGAAGCTTCCAATTCTGCTCTAATGGATTCCTGAATCGCGATGCTTTGCGCCACAGACTCAGCAATAGACAAGCTAGTAGAAGCTTCCAATTCCGCACTGATCGATTCTTGGATAGCAATGCTTTGAGATACAGATTCAGCGATAGACAAGCTGGTAGATGCTTCGATTGCTGCGCTAATTGATTCTTGAATCGCGATACTTTGCGAAACCGACTCTGCTACAGATAGACTCAGTGATGCTTCGTTGTCCGCACTGAGAGACTCTTCAGCGGCCATGCTTTGAGATACTGACTCAAAAATTGATAAGCTAAGAGACGCTCTATTTTCTTCAAGGATTGATTGCTCGAAGGCATAACTTTGCGCAATTGACAAGCTAGCAGAAGTATCCGTTTCTTTGCTGTCAGATTGCCCAACTTCCAAACTGTGTGTCTGTGATTCGGTTACTTCTAAACTACGAGAAGCCTTTTTACTTTCTATACTTAATGACAGAGATATTGAATCAGCAGTGCTCTTCAAGCCCCTCTTTTTCATAGAATCTGAAGAAATGCTTGTCTCAGCAGATTCTGTCGTGCTGGCTGCCTGGCTTTTCGCTGCCATTTTTTCCTGCTCCAGACTAGCTTCACTTTCTACAGCTGGAGATTCGTCTGGATCCTCTTCTCCACCGATATTCATAACATCTAAGCGGTCGTAGTATTGGATCGATTCCAAAGCTTTCTCAATGAGGAAATTTTCTCTATCTTCTGGGTTCACATTGACTTGTGGGTTACTTCCTTCATTGTTATGAACCGCAGAAGTGGATGATTCGTCCTCTTCTCCTTTTATAAGACGCTTAAAGCCACCTAAAAAATTACGAAACATACCTTTGTTCTCTTCATTATTTGGCATGGACATAGTCTCCCTAATTTTAGTAATAATACTATTATAAAGGCTAGTAGAGCATCTGTCAAAATTTATTGCATTAAAATGAAGATTTTCAAAAGTAAGGGTTTTCTTGGAACTTTATAAGAGTTTTTCTCCGAATTTTATCCATCTTTGCTCTCTTTTTTGAAGGAGTTGAAGTCGATAGAAATAATATCTTCGAAATAATGATATAATATGAGAAGTTATGATTGTATTCCGGTTATTCAATCCTAATACAAGGAGAGCAGTTATAGAGGGGTTAAGAATATAGACGAGTAGATCATAGTTTAAGGAAATCCGAATGAAGCTATTGAAAGATTGCAAACTTAAAAGAAGATGCAAGCGAATATGTGAGAAAATCGGTTGGAAATGCTTTAGGGGATATTAGTAAGAAATTTCCAGAGTTGCTTAAAATTGAGCTCGATAGCTAGAACTTAGAAAGTAAAGTGATAAGACGGGTTTACAAGTTAGCAAGTAAATTGATTGTCTGACAAATTTGAATTTATTAAGGTGTGCATATGGGAGAAAAAAGACCTGATTTTCGAGATATAAAATCATTTGAAGAATTTAATAGATACTATTGGTATCGAGAAGAACTTTCACAAATTTGTAAGTCCCTTGGATTAGAGTATAGATGTACGAAGCAAGAATTGAACTATATTATCGAACAATATTTCAGGGGAAATAAAGTAGAAAAATTTTTGAAGACAGGAAACAAAAGTCAAGTCGAAGTGATAACCTTGGAGACTCCTTTACTTAACTGTGGTTTTTCTTTTAACCAAAAATTTCGAGATTATTTTTCAGCTATAACAGGGATTAGTCCGTTTAAATTTAGTGCTGATATGGCAACGGCTTGGCGAAAAGTAAAAAGGGATAAAGATATAACATTCACTATTCAAGATATGATTAAAATATATTATAGTGAGTCAGATTATGCCAAGTATGATAGTTCGGCTTGCCAATGGAATCAGTTTCTAAAAGACTTTTGTTTAGATGAATTGAGCGATTGTTATTCTAATAAGTTAAAAGTTGCAGCTATTCTCTGGAAAGAAGTTAGAGACTCGATACATGAAAAAGTTTACTCACGGGAACTTTTAAAAAAGCATGAATCTAAAGTAGAGGAATACCGTAAGTAAATAGGTTCCAGCTTGTCGAGCTGAATAAAGCTAGACACATTAATTTATATGTTATTTTATCATAACACAATAATAAAATAGATGTTGGAGCGAGCATAGAAAAAGAGGAGCCTCATAATGAAGTTCCTCTTACTTTTTATTGTCCGAATCAATATTCTCATTTCAAATAAAGGTAGTGAAAAAAGTAGTGATTCGGTTGATTTATATTGCGATGTACTGAATTCAAGAAAAAGAAAAAACGCTTGAAATGGACTGCACCCCAAAAGTTAGACAGAAAAAATCTAACATTGGGGTGTTTTATAATGAAATTGCGTTATGAAGCTAAAGTTCAAATCTATGAACTAAGGAAACAAGGAATCAGCTTAAAGCGTCTTTCAGAAAAATATGGAATTAATCTTTCAAATCTTTTGTATTTCAAAAATTTATTGGAACTTTTCTCTTTACGCGTTTGTCGTGTCATCATAGTTCGCTTTGTGTAATATTGTATTTTTTTCTTAAATTTTTGATACGAGTAGGTATTTCTTGTGAATAATTTTCTTCAAAAAATTTCATATATAATCCCCCTATAATCATGGAAAAGTATAAAGTAGTAAAAATAGTTGTTATCCTAGTTGATTAAAAAAATCTCTGATTTCCTCATCTTTTATAAAATAATATATAATTTTCCCCTCTCTTCTAGTGTCTAAGATGTTTTGATTGGCTAGTTTACGAAGATGGTGGGAGGCAGATGCCATACTGAGATTTAATAAACAGGCTATATCGCAGACACAGAGTTCTTCGACGGCAAGGAGATAAAAGATGATATTTATCTGTTTATTATCGGTAAATTTTGATAAAATGCGAAGTGATTTTTGGACTTTTTCCTTTTCAAGGTAGTTCGTTGCGGTTGTAACATTTTGTTGATTTATAACATCCACTTGACAGATACTATCTTTTTTCATAATTTTTTCTCCTAGCCTTACACAGCCCATAGCATGTCAAAGCTGTTGTTTTCAATCAGGATATACATCCCCAATCCTAAATAGACAACGGCAATAAACCATCTGCTATATTTTTCCAAAGTTTCTCCAACAGAAGGGACTTGTGCTAATTTTTGGGCAGAAAAAACCAAGAGATAAATCATGACTAGAAAAGTAAGTAAAGTCACTATCAAATTCGCTAAATTTAAGGTGGTAAAATATGGGACAAAGACACCAATATTGTCAGCGCCACAACTTGCAAAAGTAATCATAGCGACTAGAAAAATCAGGTTTTTATTGTCTTTTCGCAAACCATCTTTTGCAATAGCTTCTCCATCAGAATCTCCTAAAAGCAAAACTTTGAGGCCTAGGAAAATTGGAATCAAACCGAGTAAACCTAAAATCTCTTTACTAGGAATATAATTTAAGACAAATGCAAAAAGCAAACTTAGGAATATTAGACTAACAGAGCCTAGAAATTGTCCTAAATAGATGTTAATGATGTCCTTTCTGCTTTTTCTTTTGGCAAAAAATAACATTAGGATAATAAGTAAGTCTACGGCTGTCCCAGAATACAGGATTATTGAAGTAACAATATTTTGAATCATAAAACACCTCATTCAAATATATTTTTGAATGTATTCTAACATTAAACTTTGTAGATGTCAACTTAAAATCCACCAAAATATAGATAAGAAGTTAGTGTACCAAATATTAAAAAGCCCTGCCATCGAAATGATAGCAGGGCTTAACTTCAATATCCAGATGATATATTTATCTAAAAAAGGTAGAGTAAAAGGTAGAGTTTTTATTGATTTGTAGTGCGATATAATGAGTTTCAAAAAATCAAAAATTACTTAAAATCAATATTTTGACGTCTATTGACGTGTACTGAAACCCTTACTTAACCTCTGTAAACACAACGTGTTTGCGAAGTTTTGGTGAGTATTTCTTCAATTGAAGACGGTCTGGAGTGTTACGTTTGTTTTTAGAAGTAAGGTACAAGCGTTCACCAGATTCTTTGTGTTCAAGTGTAATATTTACGCGCATGGTATCTCCCTTCTATTATTCAGCTGCTGCAGCTTTAGCGATTTTACGTCCCTTGTAGTATCCTTTAAGTGATACGCGGTGAGAACGTGAGTAATCTCCAGTAGTTTCGTCAAAGTTTACAGATGGAGCTGTTACTTTGTAGTGTGTACGACGTTTGTTTTTCTTCGCTTTTGAAGTGCGACGTGCAGGTACTGCCATTGTTTGTTTCTCCTTTTAGAATGTAATTCGATGCAATCTCATGATTTTCATCAACTTTAACAGTATAACAAAACTTTTTTGTAAAGTAAAGTTACTTGACAGAAATTTTTGATTTTCTTTTTGCCAATAGCCAAGCTTTTTAGCAGTTGCATCTATTTTTAGGTTTATTATTCCAATATTCTGAAAATTTAAAAATTTTCTTCTATCCAATAGAGCATAAGTGTGGTATAATAAAGCACAAAGATGACTACAACGAAAGGGAAAGACATGACAGATAAATTAGATACACGCCACAGAAGTAAGATTTATGATAGTATGGTCAAATCTCCTAACCGCGCCATGCTTCGCGCGACAGGGATGACAGACAAGGACTTTGAGACTCCGATTGTCGGAGTGATTTCGACTTGGGCAGAAAATACGCCTTGTAATATTCACCTGCATGATTTTGGTAAACTAGCCAAGGAAGGAGTAAAAGAACAAGGTGCTTGGCCTGTTCAGTTCGGTACGATTACCGTCGCGGACGGGATCGCCATGGGAACACCGGGCATGCGTTTCTCTCTGACTTCACGCGACATCATCGCAGACTCCATCGAAGCTGCCATGGGCGGACATAATGTGGATGCCTTCGTCGCTATCGGGGGCTGTGACAAGAATATGCCTGGCTCCATGATTGCCATTGCAAACATGGATATCCCAGCTATTTTCGCTTACGGAGGAACCATTGCACCGGGAAATCTGGATGGCAAGGACATTGACCTAGTTTCTGTCTTTGAAGGCATCGGGAAGTGGAACCATGGTGATTTGACTGCTGAGGAAGTGCGCCGCATCGAGTGTAACGCCTGCCCTGGCCCTGGTGGCTGTGGCGGTATGTACACGGCTAATACTATGGCGACAGCTATTGAAGTCCTTGGGATGAGCTTGCCTGGCTCTTCTTCTCACCCAGCAGAATCTCAAGATAAGAAGGATGATATCGTGGAAGCTGGTCGAGCAGTTGTCCGAATGCTGGAAATGGGGCTCAAACCGTCTGACATTCTGACTCGCGAAGCCTTCGAAGATGCGATCACAGTGACCATGGCTCTGGGTGGCTCTACCAATGCTACTCTGCACTTGCTGGCCATTGCTCATGCGGCCAATGTGGAGCTGACCTTGGATGACTTTAATGTCATTCAAGAGCGCGTGCCGCATTTGGCGGATTTGAAACCATCTGGCCAGTATGTCTTCCAAGACCTATACAATGTCGGTGGTGTGCCTGCTGTTATGAAATACTTGCTGGCAAATGGTTTCCTACATGGCGACCGCATCACTTGTACAGGTAAGACGGTGGCGGAAAACTTGGCTGACTTTGCTGACTTGACGCCAGGTCAGAAGGTCATCATGCCGCTTGAAAATCCAAAACGTGCGGACGGTCCATTGATTATCCTGCATGGTAATCTAGCTCCAGACGGCGCGGTTGCCAAGGTATCAGGTGTTAAAGTGCGCCACCACATCGGTCCAGCCAAGGTCTTTGACTCAGAAGAAGCTGCTATTGATGCAGTGCTGGCCGATGAAGTAGTCGATGGCGATGTAGTCGTGGTTCGCTACGTTGGTCCAAAGGGTGGCCCTGGTATGCCAGAAATGCTGTCACTTTCTTCTATCATCGTAGGGAAAGGGCAAGGAGATAAGGTAGCACTCTTGACAGACGGTCGCTTCTCAGGTGGTACCTACGGTCTCGTTGTCGGACATATCGCTCCGGAAGCTCAGGATGGTGGCCCGATTGCCTACCTTCGCACAGGCGATATGGTCACGGTTGACCAAGATACCAAGGAAATTTCCATGGCAGTTTCTGAAGAAGAACTTGAAAAACGAAAAGCAGAAACAACTATTCCACCGCTTTATAGCCGCGGTGTACTTGGTAAATATGCTCACATGGTATCTTCTGCCGCTAAAGGTGCTGTTACCGATTTCTGGAAACCAGAAGAAACAGGGAAGAAATAACCTATATATGACAAAAGAACCCGCTAGTTTTCCTAGCGGGTTTATTAATTTGGATGAATGTTCATCTTCTTATCTAGGACTAATCCCTAACGCAATTCGTCCAAAGCGACTGATGCGGGTGATTTTCCACGCGGGCGACCAAGTGACTTCAACAGAGACAGTTTCGATGCCCTCGATTTGCTTAAGGGACTCGACGATTTCAATGGGAACGGTCTCGGTACAGTCGCAGGCTGTGTCTGTGAAGGTCATGACAATCTTGCAGTGGCCAGTCTCGTCAAGATTGATTTCATAGATGAGTCCGAGATTGTAGACATCAAGCTCGACTTCTGGATCGTAAATCGTTTCGAGTTTTTTAATTAATTCTTCTTGGATAGCTGCTGCTCGGTCATTGATTTTGATATCGTCTCTCATCTTCGGTCCTTCTTTCTCTATAGAATGGTGGTCTTATTTTCTCATAATTCTGACAATTTTTCAAGAAATTCTGGCGAATGAAAACGGATTTAGTCTCTCGGAGGGAATTTTTCTGCTCTAACTCCTCAAAACATCTGATTTATGGTAAAATAATAGATATTATATAGTTGCAGAGGATTAGAAAATGAAATTACAAAAACCTAAAGGAACTCAGGATATCCTCCCTCAGGAATCTGCTAAATGGCAGTATCTGGAGGAGTTTGCTCGTAAGACGTTTAAAAAATACAACTATGCGGAAATTCGGACACCGATTTTTGAGCACTATGAGGTCATCAGTCGTTCTGTTGGAGATACAACAGACATCGTGACCAAGGAAATGTATGATTTCTACGATAAGGGAGACCGTCATATTACGCTACGGCCAGAAGGAACTGCACCGGTCGTTCGTTCTTATGTCGAAAACAAGCTCTTTGCACCAGAAGTTCAAAAGCCAGTTAAGCTTTATTATATGGGCTCTATGTTCCGCTATGAGCGGCCTCAGGCTGGTCGCTTGCGCGAATTTCACCAAATCGGGGTGGAGTGCTTCGGCTCTGAAAATCCAGCGACAGATGCAGAAACGATTGCTATGGCGGCTCAGTTCTTCAAGGAAATTGGTATTGGACAGGTGACGCTGCAGCTGAATAGTTTGGGCAATGCAGCGAGTCGAGCTGCCTACCGTCAGGCCTTGATTGATTATTTGACTCCGCTGAAAGACGGTCTTTCTAAGGATAGTCAGCGTCGTTTGGAGGAAAATCCGCTGCGGGTGCTGGATTCGAAGGAAAAAGAAGATAAGGCAGCCGTTGCACAGGCTCCTTCGATTTTGGACTTTCTGGACGAGGAGAGCCAGGAGCATTTTGCGGCTGTCCGCTCAATGCTAGAGTCTCTGGGGGTTCCTTATGTCATTAACACCAATATGGTGCGCGGTCTGGACTACTACAATCACACGATTTTTGAGTTTACGACTGATGTGGCAGGCAGCGAACTAACTATCTGTGCGGGTGGCCGTTATGATGGCTTGGTTGACTATTTCGGTGGGCCAGAAACCCCTGCCTTTGGTTTTGGTATGGGAATGGAGCGTCTGCTCTTGATTTTGGAAAAACAGGGAGCAGCTTTGCCACTTGAGACAGGCTTGGATGCCTATATTGCCGTTCTAGGTGAAGCTGCCAATCGCAGTGCTTTGGAGCTGGTACAGGCTCTCCGCAATCAAGGATTTGCGGTCGAGCGAGACTATTTGGATCGCAAGCTCAAGGCTCAGTTTAAGTCAGCAGATGCTTTCAGAGCCAAGACCATCATTACTTTAGGTGAAAGTGAAATCGAAAGCAACCAAGTCACTGTGAAGAATAATGAAACTCGTCAAGAAGTGGTGGTTGGACTGGATCAAGTTCAAGAAAACTATCAGGCTGTTCTCGAAGAATTGGGTTGTTAATAGACTTTTAGATTTAAATAACCAATTTATTAAAACTGAAAAACTAAGCTGAACCCAGTAAATCAAGTTACAATTAGGCTTTAAATTATCTGTAGATTATTAGTATTTATAAAAAATTGTATTTATTTTTATCTAAACACTTGAAATTATAGATATTAATTGTTACAATTACATTATCATTATTTATTTTAAGGAGAAAAATATGGCACAAATTAAATTAACTCCAGAAGACCTTCGTCAGTCTGCAACTAAATATACTAGTGGTTCTGAAAATGTGACCCAAGTTCTTAATGACTTGACTCGTGAGCAAGCAGTTATTGCTGAAAATTGGGACGGTTCTGCTTTTGATAGTTTTGAAGCACAATTCAATGAATTGTCTCCAAAAATTAAAGAATTTGCACAATTACTTCAAGATATCAATGCTCAGTTGGTTAAAGTTGCTGACATCATTGAGCGAACTGACCAAGATATTGCAGCACAGATCCATTAATTTTTTATAAGTGGCTTTAGGAAGGCGGGAGCCTTCCTGTTTTCATATCATAATAACATCGAGATTAAATAAGGTAATGCGAAACAATAAAATTTTAAAATATATAGGTAATACTTTAATAGTGGCTTTCTTGCTTGCTACTATGATTATTCTAAATATAGCTGTACAAAAAAATACTAGCAGTAGTAATGAAACGAAGCTAAAGGCAAGCCAGCAGACGAAGCTCAATGTGGCAATTGTCAATGAAGACCAATCCGTTAATGTAGACAAGAAAGAATATAATCTTGGCGCTAGCTATGTTAAGAATATTGAGCGAGATAATTCACAAAATTGGTTTGTTGTGACACGTGGAGTGGCGGATGCTGGTTTAGAAAAAGGGAAGTATCAGCTGGTTCTAACTATTCCGAGTGACTTTTCTGAAAAGATCCTAGATGTTAACAGCGTCAACGTAGATAAGACAACTGTGACCTACAAGGTTAATTCATCAGGGAATTTGCAGATTGAAAATGATGCGAATAAGTTAGCAAAGGATATCATTGCTGACCTGAACAGTCAATTGGTTGATATGTATATGGCGAGTATCTTGAGTAATCTTTATACGGCTCAACAGAATGTGCGAGCTAGTTCTCAGGTTCAAATCACCAATATCGGGAATTATAAAACGAATTTGCTAGATACTGCTATTAGTTCTAAAAATCTTTTTCCGACACTATATAGTTTATCCACATCTTCTGTTGATGCGAATAACACGTTAAAAACGACCTTAGAAAGTTATTCTCAAGTATTTGATACTTTAGGTCACTCTCAGACAACTTATGCTAATAACTTTAATAGTTTATTGAAGCAAAGAGGTGAAGATCAAATTAGCTATGCTGATTTCATGAATCAGCTGATGGGGATGAGCCGTGATACTTTAAGTGCTGAGACGAAGAAGCTTTATGACGATTTACAAACAGGGCAGGAAGCTCTTGATAAAAAGATTGGTTCGTTGGGGCAAGTTGATGTGAAAGATACTAGGACGTATGCAGGATTAACAGAGAATATTACACAACAGGTTGATGATTTAGAGAAAAATCTTGCAGCTGAGCGTACAAAGTTTAAAGAACATGAAAATAGGGTTAATGAATTTATTTCTAAAAAGCTGTCAGACTACTATAGTGTAAAGGAAGGTGATGTAGTTACTCTAAGTCAAGTACTTGATAAAGGTAATATTACTGCATTGACTGATGTAGAAAATACGCTAAAAGCAAAACTAAGTTCAGCTATTGCAGCCTTACCGTCTGAAGACTTCAGTGGAAAAAGTTTCACTGCTTTTGATCTTTCTATAAATATACCGACTCTTAATCCTGATGTGAAAAACTTTGGGACTCCTAGTGATAGCACTACTAGCGCTGAGCTCAATGCTTTAGCTGCTAAAGCTATCACGGCTAGCTATCCCATTCCTGCACCAGCTGGTACGAAGGTAAAAGTAGCTTGGAAGGCGAAAACGGGTGTAACAGTGGATTCAGTGTCTTATAACGGTGCTGCTATCACAGAAAACCAAGAGGTCCTACTAGCTGAGAATGCACAGTTTGAAATTCACTATAGTGTGACGAATGATGTTGCCTCTACAACGACAGCAGGGGCTATAGAGATTTTTCTAGATGGAGTACCTGCTACTAGTGCACCTATTGATGTTCAAGCTCTTCAGCAGGCAGCGGCTAGTTATGGAGATAAAGCGCAAAGAATCGCCTCCACTTATCAGCATGTCAATTCTTTACTTCAAGTTTATTCTTCTATAGAGCAATTGAAAACAGGAAGAATGAATGAAGTGCTATCATCTCTTCTATTGGAAGCTATCCAATCTAATTTAGATGAGTATAAAGTAAGCCTTTCTAAGACGGAGAACACTTCAGATAACAAAAGTGTGCAACAAAGACTTGATGATACATTGGGGCAGTTGAAAAAAACAGGTCCTGAGTTAAAGCAGAATTTAGAAGAAGTTGCTAAAAACAATGAACAGCTAGCGAGCGGTATTACTAAACAGATGGCGCATTATGAGAGTTTGAAAGAGCGCTTGGCCAATATAGCTACTGCTCAGACTAGTAGTACGGCAGCTCTAGCTAAAACGGACTCCGATTTGTCTGCGCTTAATTCTGAATTTAGCTCGTTGTTAACAGAAACATCGGGTGTGAAGGCGTCATCTCAAAGTAATATTCAGGCCGCTGAATCTGCAAATCAAATCTTTACTAGCTTTAATCGTGAGCTAGCCAATGCTCAAGGTAGTACAGAAAAGTTGTCTACTGACGCGGAGATTCTAATGGCGCAGTTTAATGAAGAGTTAGCTACTAATGGAAACTTTGTTGAATCCTTTGTCAAAGTTCTTAATAATGCCTATGAAAATGGGGTTCCAAATGAAGTTCTACTCAAATTTTTATCTAATCCAGTGGCACAAAATTCATCTTCTGTTAAGGCAACGATCAATGTTTATCGTCCATTTACCTGGATTTTATTATTAGAGATTGTCAGCTTATTTACAGCTTATCTTTTTGCGACACAAAATATTATCCGCAAGGTCAAAGATAAGTTTAAACTAGATAGACTACATGATACAGATGTTATGAATGTCGGTATTTTATCTTTCTTGGCTTTGACTATTGGCTTGATTGTTGGGGTTGTGTCTAGTGTCCAGCTTCAAGTTGGTAGAGAATATTTACCATCATGGGTCCTATTAATGGTCTCAGCTTCCTTCATTCTGGTTCAAGGACAATATTTGTTGCTTAAGCATTCTCGTATTATTGGTATGGGCCTTACCTTCTTTATGATGATTAGTTTTGTTTATCTTTCGAATGCTATCGGTACAACAGCTAGCTTGACAGGCTTCCCTTCCTTTATCAAGAGTCTCAATGCCTTGTCAGTTTTAGAAGGTCTTCTTTCAGGATACTTTGACGGTCAGCCAGCAAACTTCTTTGTCTTCTTTGCGATGTTGATTGTTATAACTTTGTTACTTATGACAAATATCTTTGTTAAAGTGAAAAGTTTGCAATATCAAATACTTCAAACTGAGAAAGTATAGAAAATAAGGATATGAAAAAAATAGTTCTCTTATTTCTTTCTTTGGGAATAACTGCAGCAGTCTCAATGGCTGCTGCAGATGACCTGAAGGACAATAGCCTACAAATTGATAATTCCAGACTTGAGAGAGAAGAGGAATTGAGTTTTGGCGTGCAGTCTGAACAAATCAAGGATCTTTTTAATGAATCGACTCGACAGAAACTGCAGGAAATCCAACACTATCAAGACGAACAGTTGATCACCGAAAGGGGCCAGCTGTTTTCTGCTATACAGGAGGCAATGAAAAAATCACCTGAAGAGCAGCTGTTTCAACTTGATTCTCAAAAATTATCTAAATTACAAACAAACATAGGCGATGAAGATGCTAGTGATTTGAGTGACGTTCTTCCTGGGATTCTTTACTCTGTGCTCGTTATATTGCTTATTGGAGCAACAGGTATTATGAGCTATCGAGTAGCGACGGCGGAGATGGATTAGCTACATTTTGGGAAGACGGCTTTGTGTGATGATCTGAAGTGACTCAGTAAGTAATAATCATAGAATGACATATCAAATAGGAGAGACGTGAGAAATGGAACAACATATCAATATTACTCTACGCTTAAGAAATAGGGATGTAGATATCAGAATTCCCCAGCAGATTGAAGTACGCAGGCTGATTCGAGAAATTGATAATATTTTCAATCCAGATATAAAGCGGAAAAAGTACCAGCTACGGATTGTCAATAAAGGTTTACTAATTGATGAGGGTAAGTATCTGTCGGATTATCCTATGACGACAGGAGATTTAGTAGAGATAGAGGAGATACTAGGTGACTGAAGAAAGATTTGTATTTGGCGAACAGCCATTTATCTATGAAAAAAATGAAACAAGCTGGCAGCTGAAACTGAAGAGATCTGATGTAGCCAGTCAGGATTTGCGGGAGCTCCTGCTTTTGGATTTGCATCATCCGTTCTTTTTGGAACAGACCATGGGGGCAGATGAGGATAGTGTGACGTTTACATATGAATTAGAGCCCCACGGACTTAGCTATGGAGAACTCAAGACTCGTACGATTTCAGAGCGGCTTCGTTTAGCGCTGAATGTTTTTTCTCTAGAGTCAGCCTTAGATCTACCAGTGACTTTTCTGCTCCATCCAGATAATCTCTTTATCACTAAGAATGCTCAAGCTAAAATCGCTTATAGAGGTGTACCAGGGATCATGACTCCCCAGTCTTTATCAGCAGAGGACTTTTTACGTCAGGCTAAATGTTTTACAGTGACACTTTTTAGCGACTTAGACTTTATGGATCTCTACAATGGATCGCTAGAATTAGAAACTCTACCAGACTTTCTTAACGAGCTACGCCAGACAACGACCATATCAGATGCGATGGCTGTCTTAGAAAAATATTATTTGGAGAAAGTGGCTCAGGAAAAGGCAAATTTAGTTTTGGTGCCAAGCAGGCGCCACCGAGTTTTTAAATTAGCAACGATCTGGTTGACAGCAGGAATCATTCTGCTCTTCATTCCTCTAGTCTATCTGATTTTCCTACAAAATCCTTTTAAAGAAAAACTTTTGCAGGCAGATACTGCTTTCATCAAAGTTGACTATAGTGGGGTAATCACAGAGTTAGAAGGGATTACCCCCTCTAGCCTGCCAAATACTCAAAAGTATGAATTAGCCTACTCTTATATTCAAGGATTGGAGTTTTCTTCCGATCAAAAGAAGGTTATTCTTAATAATGTGACTCTTAAGTCAGATGAGCTTTATCTGATTTATTGGATTCAAATTGGTCGCAATAAGTTTGAGGATGCTCTAGATACTGCGAAGCGTGTTAATGATAGCGATTTGATTCTTTATGCTTTGAACCAAGAAATCAAGCAAGTTCGTGAGGATGATAAGTTGTCAGGTAAAGACCGTGAAGCTAAACTGGATTCCTTGGAAAACGAGTACAAGAAATATTGGGATAGTCGAAGTGAGCTTTTAGCAAGTGAGTCTAGCTCTAGTGCATCCAGTCAGCAAGATGAAGCCTCTGATAACAAATCTTCAACTGAGACGAAATCTAGTGCGTCCTCGAGCAAATAAAATAGGCCAAGGAGTAAGAAAACATGACAAAACAAGTAATTTTCTATACAAAAGGCCTACGCTATGAATTAGAAGTGGAGGGAGATAAAACATTCCTGATCGGTGCAACTGAAAAGGCGCAGGTTCATCTCCCTCAACAGACTGTTCCCATTCAACTTAAGATTGATGGGGAGGATATTTTTTATCAGTATGGGGAAGAAACGGGCCTTTTGAAGGACGGACTAACTCTGGGGGAAGTCGTCTTTTACCTTCGCGAGGGAGAGACACGAATTTATGATCTATTGGACTTATCCGAGTTTCAGATCGCTTCACAGAAAGATGCACTGATCACAGTAGACGAAGCGATTGAACTCTTACTCCAAAAATCTCAGAAGCAATGGAGGTTGACACGGCTAAAGGGCACCTTCTATCGAAACAATTGTTTGGAGGTAGAGGACCAGCAACTGCTTCGCTTTGGAGATGAGCTGAGTATTGGGGGAGTGACAATTAAACTCTATCCAGATGAAGTTTGGATTCAAGGACCCGCTCAGGTTGGAGACCAATTGCCTCTAAGAGAGCCCTCTCGTTATGGCTTTTATGAGGATTATCCAGATTATCACCGTTCACCACGTATCATCTATCGTGGGAGTGAGGATAAAATCTTGATCAATCCTCCAGGACAGGAACCAAGTAAGCCCAGTGATGAACTCTTAAAATTAATCATTCCTCCCCTTATGATGATTGGGGTCACTGTCCTCATTACCCTTGTCCAACCGCGAGGCATCTATATCCTCGCTACGGTCGGGATGTCAGCTGTCAGCTTGATTTTTTCAATCCGTGGTTTTATCAAAAACCGTAAGAAGTATAAGGCGGATAAGAAGGAGCGGGTTGACCTATATCATCTTTATCTGAGAGATAAGGCCATGGAATTGACCCGTCTAGAGCGGGAACAAAAAGAAGGGATGCATTACCATTTTCCGACGGTTCTGGAATTGACGGATTTGGTTGAGAGCTACAACCATCGGATTTACGAAAAGACTCCTTTGCATTTTGACTTCCTATACTATCGCTTGGGGTTAGGAAAACTTCCTACCAGCTATGAGTTGAGTTATGGCCAACAGGAGCGAAGCGGGAAGAAGGATGCGTTAGAAGAAGAGGGCTATGCACTTTATAGCCGTCATAAAAAGATTCCAGATATGCCTATTCCAGCGAATCTCAGCCATGGACCAGTGGGTTATGTCGGACCTAGAAATCTCGTCTTAGAACAGCTCCAGCTTTTGGTCATGCAGTTAGCGACTTTCCACTCTTATCACGATGTGCAGTTTATTACCATCTTGCCTGAAGAGGAGAGAGACCAATGGTCTTGGATGCGGTGGCTTCCGCATGCCAAGCTACAAGAGCTGAATGTCCGTGGTTTTGTCTACAACCAACGGACACGGGACCAAGTTTTAAACAGTTTGAACCAAATCTTAAAACTGCGCCGTACCCAAAAAGAGGAAGCCTCCCATAAGGAGAGCACGCTTTTCCATCCCCATTACGTGGTTTTAGTGACCGATGAAAAACTGATTTTGGACCACGTGATTATGGAGTTCTTTACCGAAGACCCAACAGAATTAGGCTGTTCGCTGGTCTTTGTGGAGGATGTGATGAGTTCCTTGTCTGAGAATATCCAGACAGTGATCAACATCAAGGACCGTAATACGGGCCAACTGGTCATGGAAGAAGGGGTCTTGAAAGAGACGGACTTCCTTTTGGATCATTTCCCAGCAGATTATGACAAGGAGCGGATTGCTCGTACCTTGGCACCGCTCAATCACCTCCAAAACCTCAAGAGTTCGATCCCAGATTCTGTGACCTTTATGGAAATGTATGGGGCAGAGACTTTTGAGGACTTGCAGGTATCGAGTCGTTGGAAAAAGAATGCCCCTTATAAGAGCTTGGCTGTTCCAATCGGTCTACGTGGCAAGGATGACCTGGTTCAGCTCAACCTCCATGAAAAGGCCCATGGGCCACATGGTTTGATCGCAGGTACGACGGGTTCAGGGAAGTCCGAAACGATCCAATCCTATATCCTGTCCCTTGCCGTCAACTTTCACCCTCATGATGTAGCCTTCTTGTTGATCGACTACAAGGGTGGGGGAATGGCCAATCTCTTTAAAAACCTACCCCACCTCTTGGGAACTATTACCAACTTGGATGGAGCCCAATCCATGCGGGCCCTGGCTTCGATCAATGCGGAGATCCATCGCCGGGAAAGGCTCTTTGGAGAGTTTGAAGTTAATCACATCAATCAATACCAGAAGAAATTTAGGAATGGGGAAGCGACCGAGCCCTTACCTCACCTCTTTCTCATCTCGGATGAGTTTGCAGAGCTTAAGGTCAACCAGCCCGACTTTATCAAGGAGCTGGTGTCTATCGCTCGGGTCGGGCGTTCCCTCGGGGTCCACTTGATCCTAGCCACTCAGAAGCCGTCTGGGGTCGTAGATGACCAGATCTGGTCCAATTCCCGCTTTAAGTTGGCGCTTAAGGTAGCCGATCGAGGCGACTCTATGGAAATGCTTCATACGCCAGATGCGGCCGAGATCACCCAGACAGGACGAGCTTATCTGCAAGTCGGCAACAATGAAGTCTATGAACTCTTCCAGTCAGCCTGGTCAGGCGCAGACTATCAGCCGGACAAGGATGATATGGGCATTGAGGACCATACAATTTATTTAATCAATGAATTGGGCCAATATGAAATCTTGAATGAAGACCTATCGGGCTTAGAAGAGGCGGATGAGATCAAGGAAGTTCCGACAGAGCTGGATGCGATTGTGCAAAATATCCAGCTCCTGTGTGAAGAGCAGAATATCCCGCCAGTACCACAACCTTGGTTGCCACCGTTGAAAGAGCGAATCACACTAGAGGACTTGGAAGCCGTGCAGCCAGTAGAGGCTTGGAAGCAAGAGAAGTCTCTTTCCTTCCTATTGGGAATGGCAGATATCCCACAGGCACAGAAGCAAGAAGCGGTCTCTATCAACCTCTCTAAGGATGGGCATGTCCTTCTTTACGGAAGTCCAGGTACAGGGAAGACAACCTTCCTTCAGACTGCCGGTATGGATTTGGCGAGAAAGCACAGTCCCAAGGATCTTACTATGTACTTGATGGACTTTGGGACCAATGGTTTGGCGCCCTTGTCCAAGCTTCCGCAGGTGGCAGATACCATGCTTTTAGATCAAGCAGAGAAGATTTCTAAGTTTGTGCGGATTATGGAGCGAGAGCTCAACCGCCGTAAGAAACTCCTATCGGACTGTGGCGTTGGGACCTTGGAGCTCTACCGTCAGGCTAGCGGTCAGGAAGAGCCTTCTATTGTTATTCTCTTAGATAGCTATGAGGCAATCAAGGAAGAGGCCTATGAGGCAGAGGTCTTCAAGCTCTTAGTGAGAATCTCCCGTGAAGGTCTTAGCGTCGGGGTTCATGTCTTGATGACAGCGGGCCGTCAGTCTAACCTTCGCGCTCAACTCTACTCGAACTTCAAGCACCAGCTGAGCCTGCCACAGAATGATGTGAGCGAAGTTCGCTCTATTGTGGGATCTACGCCATTAGCTATGACCATGGAAGACATCAAGGGTCGGGCACTCATGAAGCGTGAGGAAGTTGATGTCATCCAGCTGGCTCTGCCAGTAGCGGGTGTCAATGATGCACAAGTCCTCAATAATCTTCGTCAGGAAGTCGTTTCTCTTCAAGAATATTGGACTGGACAACGACCAAGCGCCATTCCGATGGTACCAGAGGAGTTGACGATTGATGGATTTATGAATCTACCGACCACTAAGGAAGCAATTGAAAATGACGAGCTACCAATTGGTGTGGAATTAGAAGAAGTGAAAACAGTTGGTCTGCCTGTGAACAAGTTGAGACATATATTGGTATTATCAGATAAAGAAATATCAATAAATTCTGTTACCAATCATATGATTAATATTTTGATTCATAGTGTTTCTAAGGATAAAATTACGATTTTTGATCCCGTTGACGACTACAGTCAATATTCGGATGAGGTTCGTTATTTTGCAGGATATGAAACAAATATTCGGACAGTATTGGATGAACTGAAAGAACAGATTATTTTAGCTAGAAAATGCCGTAAAGTATTTGATCACTATATTCTTATCACAGAAATGAATCAATTTGTGGCTCAAAGTAGTCTAGAACCAAATGAACTAGCGTTACTAATGGAAGAAGGACAACGAGTAGGACTTCATTTTATATTTGTTTCTCATAAAACTTTTATAACAAGTTATACAGATATTCCGAAATATATGAGAACGCACATTGATACAGCTGTTATAGCTATGAGAATGTCAGATCAGACCATTTATACAAGGTCTCAAACTGGAAAAGAAGAAAATCTACCAGCTGACCAAGTCTACCTGCAATACCAAGGTTCCCAGATACAGCTTAAAATTACACGGTAAACGAAAGGATTATCATGAAAGAAAAAGACTTACTTATCAAAGAATATCTTAGAGTAAAAAAAGAAGCTATTTATAGCCGCATTATATTCTTGCTAACGGCCGTTACAGGAGCTATTCTATCCTTTATTTTGGTCTATTCAAGATCTAGGAATCTAATCTTTGAAAATGTTTCAATTGGCTTAGTTGTGTTTGCAGGTATTGTTATATCAAGGCCGTATTGGACAAAAAAGAAACAATACGAGGCTCAATATCCAGAATTGAAAGGAATGTCTACAAGAGGAGCTGAAGCTTCTGGGGATTTTTGGGGAAGACATTTGATTGTATATCCAGCTATTCTTGTTTATATGGTTTGGGCCTTTTTCGCTTATTATCATCCTGCTCAAAATCAGGAAATAATAGATGTTGATCTCCCAGCGATTAGTACAGAAACTGAGTATAGTTTGGATTTTCCAAAATCAGATAGTTCAGCGAGCACAGGCGACAGTCAAGAAGACAACCAATCAGATGCTTCGTCGGTCGGACAAAATGAAAGTGGGGAGTAGAAATGGGAAAAGATCCAGCACTAAAGGCGAGAGTAATAGCTAACAAAGCAAAGAAAGCAAGATATGAGCGCGCAAAAAATGGCATTGCAAATAATAGATTATCTACAAAAAGAAGCTTGGAACAATTAGAAACTTATATTAAGCATTGTAAGGAGGCAATTGAGTATGTAGATAGTGAAGCAGGTTACCATTATTTAGGAGAATTTAAGACTAAATTATCAGAAGATGTCAAAGTTTTAGAGGAATATAAGAATTTTGCCAAAGATTCTAACGCTGCGTTTATGAACCTCTATACTCTGTTAGAGCAAAAGATTACTAGTCTAGAAAGTTCAATTGAAAAGGATCGTGCAGCTTATAATGAGGGCTTGCTACTTCCTTTTGAGTGGATTTAAGAGAGGAATTATGGATACAAATATTAATAAAAAAGATGGTAGCTATACTGCTGATATTATTAAGTATAATGATAGTGATATTCAAAAAATTCTTACTGATTTGAAAGCTATTAGTAGCTTGTTAGGTGAGGTAAAGAGTGAAATTGCCAAAATTGAGCAGCAAGAACACAATTGGCATGGCAAAACCAAAGATCAATATCTTGAGTTGAAAAGATTTATGAAAGATTATGGAACGGGTTATGGTAAGAGTATTAAAGAATTATATTCTACCGTCTCTAAACTGCAAACTTTGTTACATAATATTGATCAGTCTCATGTCATACAAGAAATTAAGAATGCATAGGGGGGATAGGGATGAAATTAACTCTAGAATCTTTGTATCTACTACAGCTATTTAATGATTTTTCAGGTGATTTGTCATTTATTCCTTTACCTGTTCTAAAAAATGAAAGTCGAAAAGAGGCTCTAATTCGTATAATTGAAAAAGGGTATGAAGATCTAAAAGCGGTGGGGCTCATCGAAGATGATAAACCGACGGAAGAATGTGTTGAGTATGGTTACTTTTTAAAGGAATATCATGAATCATCTTATCATTATCAAATTGATCAGAGTTATTTTTGCGCACCATCAGTTGATAAATTCAAAAGAATGACAGTTGTTTTATTAAAAGATGACGAAGGCTTTTATAGTATTTATCGGTTACCTAGTTTTCTTTTACTCGGAGCTATTATGCGCAAACATGAATTGCTGCACCATCTTGATGACAGAATAAAAGATTACATACACTCTGATTTTGAGATAGAACCTTTATTTAGCCTGCTAGTTAATCACGGACAAACAGAAGCCTTACGAATAGCAGTAGAGGAATTGGGACGTTATACACAGAATGTTGTATATTATGAGAAAAACAATAGTATCTATGAATATGATTTGAATCGGGAAGTTCAACGATCTATTGATAGTGACGAACTGAAGCATCTTATTCTTAGAAGAATGAAAGTAGAGGTTTAAGATGGTGGAAAAAATAGGAGTTGAAACCACAGAGCTTGAAGATATTGTTGGTCGGGCTGCTCATATTACAGATATGACTCAAGAAATTGTTGCAAAGATTACCGCCGTAACTGGGACCCTCCCAAACTTGTCTTCTCAAGGTTCTTTTCATGAATTAGTAGTATCTAATAAGACTAATGTTGGATTAGGTAATTTTGATAGAAAAGCCAAAGAATTTCAAACGTTATCCGAGGTCTTTTCAAGACATATTCAAAATACCTTAGAAGGGATGATTGATGTGGATCGCGCAATGGCGGTTTATGTCGCTAATCAATTGTTAAACAGTTCAAAAACAAGTGAAGAATATAAACAGTATATGCGAGAACAGCCAGAAGATGCCGTTAACTATTTGGCTGGGCAAGCTAAAAAGAGCAGAGAGGCTATTGTAGAAAAGAAAGTTTATGGGCCTTCCAAAGCTGATAATAATGGGCTTACTTCTGGTGGTAATTCAAATCTCGATCTTGGTATCAATAATAGCTATGCCACAGTGGATAGTAATGGCAATGTACGATTCTCGAATACATTTGGGACAAATCCGATTGGACAGAATCACTTTTCCACACCAGCAACAGGTAGCTCATTTAGTCAGAACAGCAAGGGAGGTAAGTAGTAGTGACAGAGTATTATTCTAATCGAGAGCATTTTGAGCGTTCACTTCCCGTTGCGACTTTTAATCATGAGATGAGTGAATTTTTAACGGATATTATAGAAGCGACTAAGATTATTAAAGACGAACAAGTGGATCATCTTTATGTACAAATAGGTACTGCTGAATTGGGACTTGAAAAAAGTTACTCAACCTTTGAAAAATCATCCAATCGTAGTGTTGACATGCAGACCTCTGCCCAAAAGGCCCATAAAGATATCATGGAAACTATTGATAGCAAATTTACGCTAGGGATGGATGAAACATTTAATAATTTGAATGATGTTAATGGCCAAAATAAGCAGTATAAGACCCAAAAGATGTCCTATACTAAAGCTTATGAAGGTCCTGGGGCAGGAGGCTCAACTTACGAGGAACATTATACTTTATCACAGCTCTTAAATTACAAGACAAGTCCAATTAAGGCAGCTAGAGAGGTTTATAATGGGAAAGTGAGTTTTGTAAAAGAGCGCATAAAACATCAGGATCAAATGACTGATGAAGAGATAAAGGCCATTAAAGGTAAAAATGTTGAGGAGTTGGTAGAGCTATACTTTCCTTCACAGATTCCAGATTACAACCGATTAAAGGCAACGAATTGGCAGGAGAATAACAAAGAATGGCTTGGCTATGTAGAGACTGGTTTTAAATGGGCAGCAGCCATTGTTGCGATAGTTGGAACTGGGGGATGGGGAGCAGCTGCAGCTACTTATATCATTGCAGATGGGGCATACTCTGCTGTGACAGGAAAAACGATGATTTCAGGAACACATCTTACTTCGGAGGAGCAGAAATGGGCAATGATAGAGACTGTTGCTACTGTAAGCGGTGCTGGTATGGGGAAATTAGGTAGAATCTTTGAGGGTAGGAAGATGACTAAACTAGCTGCAGTGGCTAATGTGGCTAGCAAATCGGATGAAGCAGCTGATGCGGCTCATGTCATGTACGATGTAGTGACTAAAGATCAAAGCGAAGCCATTGGCTCAGTTGCACAGTATGCTTTATTTAAGAGTGCTGGAGCAGCAGTTAAGAGTATTAGAAAATCATCTATTAGATCAGCAGATGATGTTTCTTTGAAAAACAATCTTGATAATGATGTAGCAGATCTAAGCAGTAGCAAATCTAATAATCTGACTCTGAAGACTGGCTCAGATCTATCAATTCCAAAGACTCAGAACCACGTAGACGTACCTGCTTCTGCTAAATCCCATGTAGATGTACCTACTTCAGGAGTAGCTGACGCAGAACTTGCTAAAGTGAAGCATACAGCTGATTTGAATCTGTCCACTAAATCTACAGTTAATGTACCAACTAACAAAACAGCTGATATCGACTTACCTACTGTCAAATCCCATACGGATATGAATCTATCTTCCAAGACAGTATCTAATGCAGCAACTGCAGCTGCAGTTGGAAAAGTCAAGCCAGGTGATGTGGATGTGCCGAAGGTGAAGGGGACAGCGAATCCATCACCAAGTCAACCAACAATTCGAGAAATCATTGACCAAAAACTAAAAGAGTATGGTGTTTCTTGGGATGAGTTTAATCGACTAAGGAATACGCATGTGACCAAAATGACACAGTCTGAATATGACATGATGATTGATATTCGTAATGCAATTCCGTATCCAAAGAAATCAACGGTCATGCAAAAGATTATGCCTATTGAAGCTGAGGTTTGGCTATTCAATAGGAAGGAAAAAGCAACAGCAGGTGGCTATGTAGCCAGACGTTCGGATGTGAAAAATATTACTAATATCAGAGAAGCTGTAGAAGGTTTGCGCCTTGATTATGAAAATTCTCCATTTGTTGAAACTATGATTGATGCAAATGGCAATAGGGTTGCAGTACGTGATCAGAATGGTAATTTGAAACTAAAAACAGATGCATACCTTCGCTTAGAGTACACTACTGATGAGACGGGCTATATTCAAATTCCATATGGGGATATGGAAGGGAATTTAATTGATACCGATGGTAATATTATAAAGAATCGATCTACAGGTGAGCCTGAGAAAGTAATAGACCCTGCTAGTGGAAATGGCTTCATAAAATCAGATTCAGACGAGTTTTTGGTTCCAGAATATCTTCATTCAGATAGAAGTAGACTCAAGGAAGGCTCTAAATTGTATCTAAATGTTGGAGGAGAGGAAGTCTTGGTTGGTAGGGTTAATAAAGACGGTATAATGGAATATGTGGAGGGTTAGTATGCGTAAAGAATTTTTAGTTTACCAAAATAAAGTATACTCTAATTTTGTGAATTATATAAATGACTATATCCTTCTTTCAGAAGATCCGGCAATGTTGAAAGAAGGCTATTTCCCCTATAGTTCCTATGTAGATGGTGAAGAAGAAGGTCTATACGGGAAGCTTGTGCCTTATAGTGAAGTTAGTCAGAGGTATTCGGTTTATGATCGTGTTTTGTATAAAGAACATGAATTTACAATTGCTGGTCACAAGCATGGGGATGATGATTTTACAGCACCCGATTCTTATGTGCGACTCCTGGTTTTTGATAAAGAATTTCTAATTGAAAACAATTTAGCTGATGATGCGGAATTATTGGATGAGAAATATGGCCAGACCATGTATGCATCAGGAAAAATCCCTGTCAGCGAAGTAACGATTCTACGTCGCAGAAAAAATCTACCAGTAGACAGAAGGAGAAAAATATGAAATCAGTTAATTTTACAATAAAAAGCAACCAATCACTAAGAATTGGTGAGGTGCTTCAAGCAGAACTCTTTGAATGTTACAGCGTTTCCGCTAAGGATGCAGGATTAAAGCCATCTGCAGACTCTCTTATTTCGGATTTCCATTCTGTTCAGTTTGGGGTCAAAGAGAAGTCTAGTTTAGGGTTCCGTCTATCTTTTGATGGTCAAGTTTATCAGGTAGCTGTTCCAGATTTGGCGACAGCTTCTGACTGGACTGGGGCCTTGATGTTCTTGAAAACCTTGCTCATTCTCTTAGATGTAAATGTCTGCGAACATGATGGTGTGGCGTATGATAAAGATTCTATTCTAGAATTTCATTTCACGGATATTTTCTTATCTGCTCTTTCAGAATTGACCAAGGAAGTAAAAGTCCATCCTATAGTAGAAGTTATGGGAGTGAAACGTCCCATTTACATCAATGAACTCTACCTAGGGCAGATTATCCATGTTCCGGACGAGCAACTTTTGAATAGCTATGACCAGCGTTTGCGCTTTACCCAACAGCTGAATGCTTATTACTCTGAGCAGCAAGTTTTTAAAGTAGAGCAAAATGGAGAGGATATCATCATTCCTGTCAACTATCTAAATAGTGAAGGACGAACAATCTTACCGGCTCAACCAGAGTTAGAACCTCAATATTTGCAACAGTATAGAGGAAGTAAGGTTGCAGTTCCACGACTATTTATCATGACAGCCGATGGGGAAAAACTAGCCGAAGTTCCTTATCGTCAGTACTTAGAGTCATTGACCGAGGGCATCTATATGCTGGATGCCAAGTATGTTCTGGTGGACCCAATTTCACCTGATACTTTGCAAGCGGTCTTGAAAAAGGGAGGATTTTAAGAAAAATTCCCTTTCAGTTAGCTTTTTTCAATGTTAGAATGTGAAGAGAAACGTAATATCTTAAAAAATAGAAGTATATTTACATATAGATCTTGTTAATGCGAAGTCGAGTAAGAATAGGGTAGTATGAGCCAAATAAAAGGGATGAAGAAAACGGTTGTTATACAACGTCCTGGATGACAGGAGGACTTCAAGATAGAGAAGTTTTTATCCAGTCAGTCAAGAATTAGTAGACAAGCCTCTAAGGTCGGAACAGGACGTTTATGAGGTGGAACTATTCTTGGCAACTGGCGAGTGGGTGACTAAGGAAATCAAGGAAGTAGCTAGACAAAATTGTTTTAGATTAATACCCACTCGTATTTTAGTAAATCCGTCGTCAGTGAAACGGCTATTTTCCGATCAAGAATTTAAAGAGTTGTTATATAAAGCCATATCTTCAGAACTAGAATCAATTGAACTTGACGCTATTGGTACAATTGATAATTATTTAGAACTTCTTCTTGTTAATACAGTGGATTGGCAGGAGGAGATGGAAGCAGTCCATTTGGAAATTCTTCAAGAAAAACTGAACAACTATATTTATTTCCTTGAAAGTAAGCAGTATATAGGGCGATATGGAGATAATTTTGCTAAAAAATCATCCACATCACATTTCAGTATTCCCCATCTGATAACGGCTTGGCTTTTCTTGCAGCTGCTCAGAAAGTCTTGCAACCCACAAATAAAAAGGCTCTTTGTCAACTGTAGTGGGTTGCTGAAAAGTTACAATCTGGAGAGAACTAAATTGGTTCTCTCCTTTTTGATGTTCAAAGCGAGGAGGATTCTAGTTTTAAAATTGTCAAAGTTCCGAAAGCCAAAAGCGTTGCGCTTGATGACTTTGATGAGGTTGTTGGTAGCCTCCATTTTTGCATTTGAGTAGGGTAGTTCCAGTGCGTTGATAATTTTATCTTTCTCTTTCAAAAAGGTCTTAAAAACAGTTTGAAAGATAGGATTTACCCACTACAGAAATTATAGAGCCCAAATATGAGTTTTAAGGTAGAATTGCCAGAGTGATAAAGAGAGGGAATTTAGAGGAGACGACCATCTTCTCTTTTTTGTTTGCGACAGACCATATCCTCCTATCGGCGCTCAATGTTCAATATTCAATATGGTATAATGGGACAAGGTAGATGGACGACTAGTCTAATGATAGGAGAATGGGCAATTGAAAGCAAAAAAATTGGTGTTATCTTTCTAATTTTAATTGGTGTATGTAGCCTTTTTGTATTTGGTATTCGAGAGTTTGAAAAACAAGACTTATCTAAATATGAATATTGGATTGTAGATACAGAAATTACGGATTATGAATTTATTGAAAATGGGAAAATGATCACAGTTGATTGGCACAGTAAAAAGGAAGTCAATCAACAAGTAAGTGTTCTTGATAAAAAACCTAAATTTGGCTCTCCAGGGCGAATAGCTGGCAGACGTTTCCTTGTTTCCTATGCGGCGCGATTCAAAGCAAAATCCGCCTGGAATGAAGTGCGAGATGATTTTCCTATTCTAGAACAAAATTATCCAGATAAGGGGGAATATTGGCAAGAGTATCAAGAATCAATCTTAATGCAAGGGAAGGGATGCTGATATACCTTATCGTAGAGGAGAGGATATCCGAATTCAACATAATCAGCTGTTTGATCGTTTAGTTGGTTCAGGAGGACAATAAATGAATAAAAGAAAACAAATTATTTTAGTGATAGCTGTCTTACTAGTAGCTTTCTGTAGCTTTGTTTATCTAAAAAAACAATTCTTTTCTCCTTCCAAGCCAAAGGAAGAGTCTAGAAAGGAAACGATTGTATATGATTCTTCGCTGAAAGATATTACTCTGATAGATGATGAGCGCTATGTCTTAGTTAGTCCTAAAGATGTAAATTGGCAATCTAACGATTTAGTAATTACAAGAAATTATGTAGTTTCCTCTTTTGTATCATATGATCAAACATATTCTAAAGAATATAAAAGATTATCTAGTAAGCTCACAGCATTCGAAATTTTAACCTATGATCTGCGTAAGAAAAATTTTGAAGAAAAGCGTATAGACCTCAAAAAGACTGTAGAGAAGTATACTTCAGAGTATAGCTTGATAGATGATGGTTCTATGGAAAATATAGGGTTCGGTATTCATCATGATAACATAGATTATATAGAAGTTTTTGTATCTAAAAAAAATAATATAAAAGAAAGAAAAACACTATTGTTAAATCTGGAAAATGGGAAATTGACAGAGCTTAGTGAAGCGATGGAAGAGGTAATTCTTGCACAAAATAGTTTCCCCTCCCTATCTAGAACTAATCTTGATGATATTCTATATTTTAATGGATTTTCAGACTTAAATGATCTAGGTTATATTAATGATAAAAATGAGAACGAGATTGGTCAGGATATTAATTTTAGCCATGAATTTCCTGACTTAGTAAAACGTCTAAAGAAAAATAGAATTACAGAAATTCTGTATCGTAGAGGCTTGGTTTCTCCTGCGGATTACTATGAAGATCTTCGCCATTGGTTTGCGCCAGTTGGTCAGGATAAGCTAGATATAATCGCAAAGGATTATGAAACGAATGAAGAAACTCCTTTAAATAATTACCAAGAATTCATTGATTGGTCCAAAGCGGAAGCTAAAAAAGCACAGGAAAGCATAAACGCAAATAGGAAAAAAGAGACAAATTAATACGACACAAATTTACGAAACATCTGTTCGGTTAGATGCGGCAGTAATGTCGTGAGGTACAAATGATGCTTCAGAGTGGGTTGATGATGCGTCTACAGAATTATTTGCAGATTGCAATACTTTATTGGATGAGGCTTCAGCAGATATTCATACTACGGTAGAGAATCTTAATAACTACTTAAATTCTGTAGCAGCAGAATTTGAGAAAGCTGATTCAAAAATGGCAAAATTAATATCTGCAAATAATGGCTTGGAATCTATCCCAATGGAAAATAAAAAAGCTGCAGAAAAGGAAAAAATTCGCTCGAATGATTATTATAATGAATTGAAAAAAAGTAAATAATCTCTATACTTTTTCCAATTTTATATTTAATGTGATGATATAACAATGTGGTTATTTCTTTTAGAGCGAGTGATACTTCTCTAGTTTTCATCAGCAATTCTGCCCTGTTATTCTCCAAAGGGTTATAGTTTTTGCCCTAACCTTCCCTGCTTATGCTATAATAGTCTATAGAAAGTCGAGGGAATGATGAAGAAAATATTATTAGTGGTTGTAGTGCAAGGAGTGGCCTTATTTGTGATAACGGGTCTGCTCTGTTATTTTATGCGAGGGGATTTTTTCTTCCGTGCTTTGGCGCCGATTTTTGGTCTGGCAGCTGGAGCCTTTCGCTTCTTGACAGCCATGGTGACAAAAACGCTGGCTCCCAGTCTTTATGAGGATGGGAAGAAAAAGGAATAATCTATATAGCGTTAGCAGGTCTGGGGATATTGCCTCTAGACCTTTTTTATAAAAGGAGCACTGGAAATAAAGACTTTTAATTTTTTTCAGAAAAAGGACAGGTAGGGGGGCTTTCCTAGGCTCTTTGTGGTAAAATAGTAACAGAATTAAAATTTTGGAGAGTAAAGATGAAACGTTCAATGTATGCGGGACGTGTTCGTAGTGAGCATGTCGGTCAGGAAATTACTTTGAAAGGTTGGGTTGCCCGCCGTCGCGATTTGGGAGGCTTGATTTTTATTGATCTGCGTGACCGTGAAGGGATTATGCAGCTAGTTATTAATCCTGAGAGTGTTTCAGATGAGGTCATGAAGACAGCTGAGAGCCTGCGCAGCGAATTTGTCATTGAAGTGACTGGTAAGGTAGCCGCACGTGAGCAGGCCAATGACAAGCTGGCCACAGGAAGTGTAGAACTTCACGTAGACAGTCTGACAGTACTGAATACTGCTAAAACGACTCCTTTTGAGATTAAGGATGGGATTGAAGCCAATGATGATACGCGCTTGCGCTACCGTTATTTGGATCTGCGTCGCCCAGAAATGCTAGAAAACCTTAAGTTGCGTGCCAAAGTGACTCATTCCATCCGCAATTATTTGGATGAGCTGGAGTTTATCGATGTGGAAACACCGTTTTTGACCAAGTCAACGCCTGAAGGAGCGCGTGACTATTTGGTGCCGAGCCGGGTCAACCAAGGTCATTTCTATGCCCTGCCTCAAAGCCCACAGATTACCAAGCAGCTGTTGATGAATGCTGGTTTTGACCGTTATTACCAGATTGTCAAATGTTTCCGAGACGAGGATTTACGTGGAGACCGTCAACCAGAGTTTACACAGGTGGACTTGGAAACTTCTTTCCTATCTGAGCAAGAAATCCAAGACATTACAGAAGGCTTGATTGCCCGTGTCATGAAGGAAACCAAGGGAATTGAAGTGACCTTGCCTTTCCCGCGTATGAAATATGACGATGCCATGGCTCTTTATGGTAGCGACAAGCCAGATACTCGCTTTGACATGTTATTGCAGGACTTGACAGAGCTTGTCAAGGGTGTTGACTTCAAGGTCTTTTCTGAGGCACCGACTGTCAAGGCGATTGTAGTGAAAAATGCTGCTGACAAATACTCACGCAAAGATATTGATAAGCTGACAGAGCAAGCTAAGCAGCATGGAGCCAAGGGGCTTGCTTGGGTGAAATTTGCTGGTGGAGAACTATCTGGTCCTGTTGCTAAGTTCTTGACAGACTTGTCAAGTGAGTTGACAGATGCTTTACAGCTTGAAGAAAACGACTTAGTTCTCTTTGTGGCAGATACCTTGGATGTTGCCAACGCAGCTCTAGGGGCTCTTCGTGTCCGCCTAGGCAAGGAATTAGGTTTGATTGATCCTGCTAAGTTTAACTACTTGTGGGTGGTAGATTGGCCAATGTTTGAGTGGTCGGAAGAAGAAGGCCGCTATATGAGTGCCCACCATCCATTCACTCTGCCTCAAAAGGATTCTGAGCAGGAGCTGGAAGGAGACCTGAGCAAGGTTCGTGCGGTTGCCTATGATATCGTACTCAATGGCTATGAACTAGGTGGTGGTAGCTTACGGATCAACCAAAAAGATCTGCAGGAACGGATGTTTAAGGCTTTAGGTTTCTCAGCTGAAGAAGCGCAAGACCAGTTCGGCTTCCTTCTAGAAGCCATGGATTATGGTTTCCCACCACATGGAGGTCTGGCCTTGGGTCTGGATCGCTTCGTCATGCTCTTGGCCGGTGAAGAAAATATCCGTGAAGTCATTGCTTTTCCTAAGAATAACAAGGCTTCTGACCCAATGACGCAAGCACCAAGCTTGGTTGCTCCAGCACAATTAGAGGAATTAAGTTTAAAAGTAGAATCACATGAAAAAGACTAGTTTGCGGAAACTTTTTCGCTATTATCTTCATCGCTTTGCCTATCATGTCAAGTTGCTAGAAGTTCTGAAAAGTATTTCGCGTGAAAAATATGATGAGAAATTTTCGGCCTCTCTGGTATATGGATTTCTCTCAGCAGTAGCGGTCAATTTCTTCTTTCAGCCGGGCCATGTCTACTCAAGTGGTGCAACGGGCCTGGCGCAGATTGTCTCGGCTTTGAGTGGTCGCTTTATCGGCTTTACCATTCCAGTTTCCATTACTTTTTATGCGATCAATATTCCACTGATGATTTTGGCTTGGTACCAAATCGGCCATAAGTTTACTGTTTTTACTTTTATCACTGTTTCGATGAGCTCGCTTTTTATCCATTTTGTGCCAGAAGTGACATTGACGACCAATCCCATTATCAATGCCTTGTTCGGGGGAGTTGTCATGGGGACAGGGATCGNCTTTGCCCTCAAGTCAAGCATTTCAAGTGGAGGGACAGATATTGTTAGTCTGACCATTCGCAAGAAAACAGGCCGTAATGTAGGCAGTATCTCCCTGATTGTAAATGGTATTATTATGCTGATTGCTGGTCTGACTTTCGGTTGGGAATACGCTCTCTACTCGATGATTACCATCTTTGTATCGAGCCGTGTAACGGACGCTGTCTTTACCAAGCAAAAGCGGATGCAGGCCATGATTATCACCAGTCATCCTGACGAAGTGATTAACAAAATTCACCACAAACTCCACCGCGGTGCAACCATTATCAATGGAGCGGAGGGAACTTACAATCACGAGCAAAAGGCGGTGCTGATTACAGTCATTACGCGTGCTGAATTTAGCGAATTTAAGTACATCATGAAGCAGACAGATCCGACAGCCTTTGTCTCTGTATCTGACAATGTACATATTTTAGGAAGATTTGTAGAAGAGTAGTCTTGATTATTGGCATCACTGTCGAATCTTACTCAAACTCAATGCATACATTTATACATAAAAAAAGGAACAAGTTCAGCTGGATGTCTTTCCATCCAAAATGAACCTGTTCTTTTTTATAGTTATTGCTTTATTTCAAAACCAAGACTTGCTTAGCAGGAACTGTATAAGAATCTGCTAGCGGGGCGATTGGTTTTTTAGCGTTAATGTGCGGATACTGAAGGTGAATGCTTTGCTTCATTTTATTTTCATAAGTCGCTGCTTCAGTACCAAAGTTAATCAAAATGGTCAGCGCTTGTTTGTCTTTTTGAATCTTATATTCAAGGAGGCTAGGGCTGAGCCATTTGACCTGACAAGCTTTTTGAATAGCAGAGCTAGTTGTCAGAGTCAGAAGTGGATGAGCCTTTCTAAAGGCAATGAGTTGCTTTAAAAATTCAATGTCTTCAGTGTAGTGAAGTGAGCGCAGCCAGTCTAGCTTGTTAATATCATCAGGCAGGTTGTAGGTGTTGTCAATCAGATTCTTGGTCCGATAAAATTCCTGCCCGCTGTGGAGGAAAGGAACTCCTTGCGCTAAGAGAACAATGTGCAGTGCTAGACGAGAGTTAGCTAGGCGCTGACGGAGGCTGATATTTGGATTTTGAATATCAAAATAATCAAACACCGTTGCGTTATCATGGCATTCTACATAGTTGATCGCCTGATGAGGCGCTAGGAAATGTGGCTCTCCTGTCAAGCCGACATTGGCTGTCAGGACATTTTCTAGCCAGCTGGTTGCGTGCTCTTTGTCCAGTCGGCTACCTTGGACGATGGTTTGCTTGATCGTATCACGGAAATGATCGCTGAAGAATCCATACTCAGGTAGTTGTTCAGCGTTGAACTGATGAGCCAGAAGGTCACTATCAAGACCAGTAGGCATCTGCCAACCTTCTCCGTAAAGGTAGATGTTTGGATGAATGGCTTTTAGTTCCTGAGCGATTTGCTTCATGGTGGTTATATCGAGAATGCCCATCAGGTCAAAGCGGAAACCGTCAAAGCCGTAGAGGCTAACCCATTGCTGGACGGATTGTTGGATATAATGGCGCACCATAGCTTTTTCACTAGCCACATCATTTCCGCAGAAGGTACCATTTGTCCGTAGGCCTTGCTCATCTAGACGATAGAAGTATCCTGGCACAATCTTTTCAAAAGCATAGGCATCTGCCTCGTAGACGTGATTGTAGACGACATCCATGATAACGCTCATGTCAGCCTGGTGATAAGCTGCAATCGCGTCTTGTAGTTCAAAGATACGGCTATAGGGATCGTGTGGGTCGCTTGAGAAGCTACCTTCAGGAACATTATACTGGACGGGATCATAGCCCCAATTATAAACGAGCTCGGGGTGTTTTTCGTCAACGCTACCAAAGTCATAGACTGGCATAAGCTGAACGTGTGTAATACCTAGATCTTGCAAGTATTTCAGACCAAAGGTCTGGCCGTGTACGCTTGGAGATTCGGACAGAGAAACGAATTTACCAGGTTGTGAGAAACCAGCTTCCTTTTGCATGGAGAAATCACGCACGCTCATTTCATAGATAACGGCTTCTGTTGGTTTTACTTGGCTGGCAGCCCGACGAATAGGTCTGCTAATCTTTTTGCGGTCAATGACATAACTATGACCAGAGTTGGCATCTGAAGAGAGAGCGTAGGGGTCATGTACTTCTACCCATTTTCCGTTCACCTTATGGATATAGTAGTAGGCCTTGCCTTCTAAGTCTCCAAGGACCTGCGTATGCCAGACACCCCTATCTTGCCTTTGGAGGGGAATGACCTGCTCTTCCAGATGCAGCAAGACTTTTTCTGAAATAGGCGCCCACAGTTTGAAATCTGTTGCCTGAGGGCTATAGCTAGCTCCCAAATCTCTTTCTTGGTAGCTAAATAATTCATCAAAAATTGGCTTTTGGACAATGTGACGATACTGGAGAATGGTGTGATTGCGGTCTTGATCATAGACTGTATAGGATTCAGTCAAATCAATCGGGTCATTGACTGAAAGGGTGTAGACAATCTGATGTTCTTGATTCTCAATTTTTTTGATGGTCAAAGGACTAGAGCTATGCTTGTCCTCTAGAGTAAAGTGGATAGAATAAGCATCAAAGGACTTTTCCAATTCGATAGTGATGTTATTTTCATCATCTAAGTAGGCTTGGAAAATACGATAAACCATGAAATTTCTCCTTAACTAACGAGTAAGAATGCTGTGGGGGATGACTTGGCGATAGCAAGTATGCTTGTCATCCTTATTATCTTTAATGATTTGGAGTAAGGTACGGAAAGATTCCCTCCCCAACTCGAGGGTATTGATATTAATGTAGGCATCCACGTTGATGCGTGGCTTGATAGAGTCAAAAGTGATAATCGGGAAGCGGTAGTCAATGTCTTTGAGATAGTGGAGAGCCCCTTCGGCAACCATACTATCCGATGTCACAAAGGCTTCGATTTCCTGAATAGGCATCTTTTCCATAATCTTATAACTGCTATCTTCCAAGAGGAAACCGAAAGAAAACTTGACGATGTTTTCATCGAGAGGGATGCCTGCTTCTTCTAGGGCTTGTTTGTAGCCGGTAAAGCGGTCTTGGGATACGACAAGCTCTTTATTCCCAGCTAGAAAGGCAATTTTTTTATAACCTTGATCTAGGAAATATTTGGTTGCATCGTAGCCAGCCTTGATATTATCATTATCGACCAAAGAAACAAATGGTGACACTGCTTTCCCTAAAATCAAGAAAGGAAATTGGTTTTTAATCGCAAAGTCAACCAGCGGATCGTTTGGCTTAGAATAGAGAAAAATCAAACCATCGACGCGTTTTCCGAAAATCATTTGTTTGATATTTTCTAAACGACGCTCTTCGTCCTGTCCAGTACTAATCTGAATGGCATAGTCATGTTCAGATGCGATGCGTGAAATCCCTCGTAAGACAGTTGGGAAGAATGGGTTTTGGTAAAAAAGATCCGAATCATCGGGCAGCACCAGACCGATGACTTGGGTTGATTGGCTGACCAGACTTCTAGCGTTGAGATTTGGATGATAGTCCAGCTCTTTCATAGCAGCGCGGACGCGTTTTTTTGTTTCATCACTGATGGTAGACTTGTTTTGTACGACGCGTGTCACCGTTGAGGGAGACACACCCGCTAGTTTCGCTACTTCTTTAATCGTAACGCGCATAATAACCTCCTAATTTCTGAAATCCTCATCACGAAAATGTGTTTTGTAGAAAATAATCACCAAATAAAGAACAAACAAGATATTTTGAACGGTGATAATCGTAGGCAGACTTTGCCCAAATAAGCCGCAGATAAGACCGATAATCGTTGGTAATCCTAGGCAGTTGAGGATAAAATGATAGCATTCTTTAAAGGTTTTAAAAGAAAATAACCGTGATTTCTTGGTCAGATAGAGCAAGAAGGAAGCACCGAGTGCTAGAAAGGCAAAGTTAATGCTAAAGAGGAAGCCTGCGGAGAGGACTAGAAAGAGGCTGATCACCAAGCGGTTTTGTTGGAACCAGTCTTTAGAAATGGCTTTGGTCAGGGCTTCTTTACTTTTTAGAGCCTTCTGGTCAATGGCTTGGTAGCGGATATTGGCCAGTTCTTTTCCTTCTTTAGTGATTTTAAGATTTTCTTTGTCAAAGTAAAGCGTCAGCTCCTTGCCTAATTTAAGCTCCTCGTGATGGCCGATAATGACGGTCCCAGCGGCATTGCGATGAATTCCTTCAGGATTTTCAGTGGTCAGCACATGGTCTTTCATCTGGGCATGATGGTCAAAGTCAATCATCACGTCTTCATCTAGAGTGTCAAAAGCCTTATCAACAAAGGTATCCAGAGCATAGCTCGTCAAAGACGCTGTCTGAATAGCCACAGGAATCAAAGACAGAGAAATCAAAAAGATGCTGGTAAAGATGAGCTGGAACCAGCTAAGCATCCGACGATTGGCGAAGGTTTTTCTAAAACCAATCAAGCTCGAAAAATAATTAAAAGGATAAGGTAACATAGCTGCCTCTTTCTAAAATTATAATCAGGTGGTGGCCAATAAAGAACTTATTGGCTGCCATATAACTATAATTGTCTTTAAATCAAAAACAGGGTGGGACAAGATTATCCCTTGTCTCCACCACTTGTTAAACCAGATACAAAATTCTTTTGCAGGAAGAAGAAGAGAATACAGATTGGTAGGGCAGTGAGAATTGCACCGGCAGCAAAGAAGGCAATTTTTTGATTCTTGACATCGCTGACGAAGGTACGAAGACCAACTGCAACCGTATAAAATTCTTTTTCACGAAGAAGGAAGCTAGAGAGGATATAGTCTCCGAAAGGTCCCATGAAGGCCCAGAGAGCTTGCACAGCAATCATTGGACGAACGAGAGGCAGGATAATCTGCCAGAAACGTCTGAAATGACCAGCACCGTCTAATTTAGCTGACTCATCCAGAGACATAGGAACGGTATCGAAGTATCCTTTCATCAACCAAGCATTCATTGGAATACCACCACCCACATAAAGGAAGATGAGGAACCAGCTTTGGTTGAGGGCATTGAGCATCAGCGCCATAACGAAGAAGGCGGTCAGAGCTGCAATAGTTGGCACCATTTGGATAATCAAGAAGAAGACCAAACTTTGCTTTCTTGCGATGAAATTGTAACGGCTGTATGCATAACCTGCAAGTACAACTATACTGGTTTGGACAATCATTGTCAAGACGGCAATGATAATAGTGTTAAAGTACCAAGTACCATATAGAGTCTCTGAGAAGAGACGAGAGAAGTTTTCCAGACTGAAGTTGATGTCTGTGTCTAGCTTGAAGGCCACGACATTCCCTGTCTTGAAAGCAGACATGATCGTAATCAAGAGCGGGTAGAGAATGATAATGGAAAGCACGACAAGGTAGAGATAGGTCAAACTATGGTTGATAAAACGTTTAAATTTAACAGAACTATTCATCTTATACATCCTCCATATCAAATGCGTGTAGTTTCTTGAAGGCAATCATAGAGATAGAGATGACGATGATGGAGATGATGAGGGTAACGGCCGCCGCCATTGAATATTGCGGTGCTGTACCTGTGGTCAAACGATAAATCCAAGAGATCAGGATATCAGTTGAACCGGCTCCTCCACCGACACTACCAGGACCACCTGCATTGAAGAGGTAGATGATTGAGAAGTTATTAAAGTTAAAGGTGTATTGACTGATCAAAGTTGGTGCCGCAACTGCCAAGATCATTGGGAAAGTGATGTTGCGGAATTTCTGCCAAGCATTGGCTCCGTCGATGTAGGCTGCTTCGTAAAGGTCATTTGGAATAGACTGCAAAATACCCAAGGTCAGGACGTAGATATAAGGGAATCCAAGCCAACCTTGCATCATGATAAGGGCAATCTTAGTCCAAGTCGGATCAGTCTTCCACGGAATCAGATGTCCATTCAAGAAAGGAAGAACCTTGCCGAGAAGTGGGATAACCTGAGTATTGATAGCCCCGATACTATCGTTGAACATATTTGAGAAAGTAAGGATAGTGATGAAGGCTGGAACTGCCCAAGGAAGCAAGAAGATAACACCGAAGATGCGTTTTCCTTTGATGAATGGCTGGTTGGCAATGATAGCGGTGAAAATACCGATTACGATTTGTAAAGTAGAGGCTGCCAGTGCCCAGATGATAGTCCAAGTCAAGACAGAACCAAAGGCCGCACGGAAGGTGCTCAATTGCCAAATGTTAGCAAAGTTGGTAAAGCCAACCCAATCCAAGAGTTTATTTGGTGGCAGGTGTTTGAAATCATAGTTTGTAAAGGCAATCAAGAGTGTTACCAATACAGGGAAAATGATGGCAAAGGTCATCGCCAAATAAGAAGGAATAATCAGCAAGTAAGGGAAGCCATTTTCATAGATTCCGTTCGTCATTTCCTTTAAGGTAGTATGAACAGGATAATCATTGTTCCACTGCTTGGCAACTGTACGGGCATCCTTCAAGTTAAATCCATAGAAAATCAGGAAAAATGCCACAAGGATGAGGTGGAAGGCACCGCGGATCAGCATGAAGAGTGAGTTGTCCCCACGGACTTCACCAAGAGTGATGAGATTTTCAATTTCTGGTAGGGCAATAGCTACGAAATAAGCTAAAAATGCAACCGTAACCCCAAGAAAGATGTATCCTTTGGCCTTTTGATCATTATAGATTTGCCCCAACCCTGGAATGAGGGAGCGCAACATGGCTTGTTTGGGATCTTTTTTTGTCATTGTAGTCTCCTTAGATACGAGAAAGATTGAGGAAGTGTAGCAAGTACAAGTCCTAATCCGAGTTTTTCTTATTAGAAGATAGAATAAAGCCTCATTCTATCAAACAAGGGGTAGGGAAAATTCCCACCCCTTTATTTTAGTCTGCTTATTTGTTGCCGAATTTTTGATCGATAGTTTCTTTGATCAATTTAACAGCATCTTCAGCTGCAGTTTTAGCATCTTTCTTGCCGCTTACAGCATCGAAGAGCATGTTCTTAGCTGGATCCCAAACAGTACTCATTTCAGAGATGTTTGGCATTGGTTCTGCAGATTTAAATTGTTTAACAACCGCGTCTGTCAATTCATCTTTCTTGCTTACAGCGTATTCACGTGCTTCTGTGTTAGCAGGAACTTCGTTTGTTGCATCGTAAAGAGCTTTTTGTTGTGCAGTTGATGCAAGGAAGTTAACGAATTTTTGTGCGCCGTCAACGTTCTTAGAACCAGCAGGGATGACCCAAGCTTTACCACCACCAAAGGCTTTGTATTCTTTTCCGTTTGGAAGTGTTGGGATAGTTGCTACGCCGTAGTTTACTTTAGCTTCTTTAAGAGATGCAGCTTTCCAAGGTCCGTCGATGATTGCAGCAGTTTTTCCACCTTGGAATTGAGTTTGGATCAAGTTAGAAGCGCCTTCTGTATCTTGCATACCTTTAGGCCATTTTTCATACCAAGTTTTAGCGTATTCAATTCCTTTGATAGAACCTTCGTTAGCCAAACCGATATCTTTAGGATCTGTACCGTCTTTACCGAAGACATAAGCACCGTTTCCAGCAAGAAGACCGTAAGCGTAGTAGAAGTTTGTCCAGTCAGCGAGGAATGCAGATGTTTTGCCATCTTCGCCTTCGAAAGCATACTTGCTATCTTTAGCCAACTCTTCAAGTTCAGCAAATGTTGTAGGAGCTTTTTGGATCAGGTCTTTGTTATAGTACATTACTAAGGTCTCGATAACAGCAGGAGCACCGTAAGTAGTACCGTCGATTGATACCAAAGATTTAGTAGTATCGTCAGCTTTTGCATCTTTACCCAACTCAACTTCTGAAAGCTGTCCGTCAGCACCTAGGCTTCCTACGCGGTCGTATGGTGCCATCATGACATCTGGAGATTTACCAGATTGGTTGTCAAGTGAAAGGTTATCAAGACCTGTAAGAGCATCACCAGTTTTGATAGTGACCTTTGTTCCGGTTTCTTTTTCGTAAGCTTTGGCAGCTTCTTCCATGTAGCTCTTGTAGCCTGGGTCTACATAAGCAGTCAATTCGTTGCTTGCAGCAGTTTCTTTTTTAGAAGATTTGCTACCGCAGGCTGTCAAAATAAAACCTGCTAAAGCAACAGTACCGAGAACAGCAACGCTCTTCAACATTTTGTTTTTCATGATTATTCCTCCTAAAGAATAAAAAATATAATACCATCTAAGAACACGCTTGCATAGCGCAAACGTTTTCTTGAACTTAAAATAATTTTAGCACAAAAGGTAAACGCTTGCAAGCGTTTTTAAGAAAATTTTAAAAATTTTTTAAGGAAAGAGTGTTAATTTAGATGATATAAAAGGAAAGAAATTTGAAATCTATGGTATAATAAATAAAAAATTTTTTTAAAAAGCTTGCACTTGAAAAAAAAATAGGTTATAATTCAAGCAACGCAAACGTTTTCGCTAAATAAAGTAGGAAACAAGCATGAAAAAATTTTTGAGGTGTTACATATGAAAGCGAGACAAAGTGGTGTATTGATGCACATTTCCTCTTTGCCAGGCAAGTACGGGATTGGTTCTTTTGGTCAGTCTGCTTATGATTTTGTGGATTTCTTAGTTAGAACGAAGCAACGTTATTGGCAAATCTTGCCTTTGGGAACGACTAGTTACGGGGACTCTCCTTACCAGTCTTTCTCAGCCTTTGCAGGGAATACTCACTTTATTGATTTGGATTTCTTGATTGACGAAGGCCTGTTGGCAGAAGAAGATCTAAAAAGCGTTGATTTTGGTGATGATCCAAAAGCTGTAGATTATGCAAAAGTATTTGAAGCACGTCGTCCTCTTTTGGAAAAAGCGGTTGCTCGTTTCCTTAAAGTTGGCGATCTTGACAAATTCCGTCACTTTGTTGCAGAAAATGCAGCTTGGTTGGAGCTTTTTGCGGAATACATGGCTGTTAAAGAGCATTTTGATCTGAAAGCTTGGACAGAATGGCCAGATGAAGCGATTCGTCGTCGCCAACCAGAAAGCTTGGCTAGCTATCGTGAGAAATTGGCAGACAAGCTGGAATACCATCGTGTAACTCAATATCTCTTCTTTAAACAATGGTTGGAACTCAAGAAATATGCCAATGACCATCACATCGAAATCGTTGGTGATATGCCCATCTATGTAGCTGCTGACAGTGCAGATGTTTGGGCTCAGCCTCACTTCTTCAAGACAGATAAGCAAGGTCGCCCAGTTAAGGTTGCTGGCTGCCCACCAGATGAATTTTCAGAGACTGGCCAATTGTGGGGTAACCCAATTTATAATTGGGATGCCATGGATCAAGATGGTTATGCTTGGTGGATTGAGCGCCTGCGCGAAAGCTTCAAGATTTACGACATTGTTCGGATCGACCACTTCCGTGGCTTTGAGTCTTATTGGGAAGTGCCAGCTGAGTCTGATACCGCGGCTACTGGTCACTGGGTCAAAGGTCCAGGTTATAAGCTGTTTGCCGCAGTGAAAGAAGCTTTAGGTGATTTGAACATCATTGCAGAAGATCTTGGATTCATGACGGATGAAGTCATTGAATTGCGTGAGCGAACTGGCTTCCCAGGTATGAAGATTCTGCAATTCGCTTTCAATCCAGATGATGAAAGCATTGATAGTCCACACTTGGCACCGCATAATTCTGTGATGTACACTGGTACTCACGACAATAATACTGTATTGGGCTGGTATAAGGATGAGATCGATGATCCAACCCGTGAATACATGGCTCAGTACACCAACCGCAAAGAATACGAAACGGTGCCACATGCAATGCTTCGTACAATCTTTGCTTCCGTTAGCTACATGGCTATCGCAACGATGCAGGACTTGCTGGAGTTGGATGGCTCTGCCCGTATGAACCTGCCATCTACGATTGGCGGCAACTGGGCATGGCGGATGACAGCTGAAGAGCTGAATTCTGCTGTGGAAGAGCAGCTTTATTACCTGACGAAAATCTATCGTCGTGTAAATACTGACTTACTTCCATAAGAAAATAAAAGAAATAATTTCTAATTTACTAGGAGAAATCATGTCAAACTTACAAACATATATCCAAAATACTTATCAAAAGCAAATTGCTGATTGTAGCAATGAAGAGCTTTACTTGGCTCTCTTGAACTACACAAAATTAGCGAGCGCTCAAAAACCAGTCAATACTGGTAAAAAGAAACTCTACTACATCTCAGCTGAGTTTCTTATCGGAAAACTCTTGTCAAACAACTTGATTAACTTGGGTCTTTATGACGATGTGAAAAAAGAACTTGCCGCTGCCGGTAAAGACTTGATCGAAGTCGAAGAAGTAGAATTGGAACCATCTCTTGGTAACGGTGGTTTGGGCCGTTTGGCAGCCTGCTTCTTGGACTCTATTGCAACACTTGGTTTGAATGGTGACGGTGTGGGTCTTAACTACCACTTTGGTCTTTTCCAACAAGTCCTGAAAAACAATGAGCAAACAACTATTCCAAACTTCTGGTTGACTGAGCAAAACTGGTTGGTTCGCTCAAGTCGTAGCTACCAAGTGCCATTTGCGCACTTCACCTTGACATCAACTCTTTACGATATTGATGTGCCTGGTTACAAGACAGCTACTAAAAACCGTTTGCGCTTGTTTGACTTGGATTCAGTTGATTCTTCAATCATCAAAGAGGGAATCGAATTTGACAAGACAGATATCGCTCACAACTTGACTCTTTTCCTTTATCCAGATGATAGCGACAAGCAAGGTGAATTGCTCCGTATTTTCCAACAATACTTCATGGTTTCAAACGGTGCACAATTGATCATCGACGAAGCGATCGAAAAAGGAAGCAACTTGCATGACCTTGCAGACTATGCAGTTGTACAAATCAACGACACTCACCCATCACTGGTTATTCCTGAGTTGATCCGTCTTTTGACTGCGCGTGGTATCGAGCTTGATGAAGCAATCTCAATCGTGCGTAGCATGACTGCCTACACAAACCACACTATCCTTGCTGAAGCCCTTGAAAAATGGCCTCTTGAATTCTTGCAAGAAGTGGTTCCTCACTTGGTACCAATCATCGAAGAATTGGATCGTCGTGTCAAAGCAGAATACAAAGATCCAGCTGTTCAAATTATTGACGAGAGCGGCCGTGTTCACATGGCACACATGGATATCCACTATGGATACAGCGTTAACGGGGTTGCAGCACTCCACACTGAAATCTTGAAGAACTCTGAGTTGAAAGCTTTCTACGATATTTATCCAGAGAAATTCAACAACAAGACAAACGGTATCACATTCCGTCGTTGGCTCATGCACGCTAACCCACGTTTGTCTAGCTACTTAGATGAACTTCTTGGTCGTGATTGGCACCATGATGCCGCTAAGTTGGAAGGTCTACTTGACTTTGCTGGCAAGCAAGAAGTGAAAGAAAAGCTGGAAGGCATTAAGTCTCACAATAAGCGTAAATTGGCTCGTCACTTGAAGGAAGCTCAAGGTGTAGAAATCAATCCAGATTCTATCTTTGATATCCAAATCAAGCGTCTACACGAGTACAAACGCCAACAAATGAACGCTTTGTATGTTATCCACAAATACTTGGACATCAAGGCTGGTAACATTCCTGCTCGCCCAATCACTGTCTTCTTTGGCGGTAAGGCAGCGCCCGCTTACACAATTGCCCAAGACATCATTCACTTGATCCTTTGCTTGTCAGAAATCATCGCGAATGATCCAGCAGTTGCACCACACTTGCAAGTGGTTATGGTTGAAAATTACAACGTTACAGCATCAAGCTTCTTGATTGCAGCTGGTGATATTTCTGAGCAAATCTCACTTGCTTCTAAAGAAGCTTCAGGTACTGGTAACATGAAATTCATGCTTAACGGTGCTTTGACACTTGGTACCATGGACGGTGCTAACGTGGAAATCGCTGAGTTGGTTGGCAAAGACAACATCTACATCTTTGGTGAAGATTCAGAAACAGTTATCGACCTTTACGCAAAAGCAGCCTACAAATCAAGCGAATTTTACGCTCGTCCAGCTATCAAACCGTTGGTTGACTTTATCATCAGCGATGCTGTTCTTGCAGTAGGTAAGAAAGAACGCTTGGAACGTCTTTACAATGAATTGATCAACAAAGACTGGTTCATGACGCTTCTTGACTTGGAAGACTACATCAAGGTGAAAGAGCAAATGCTTGCGGACTACGAAGACCGCGATGCATGGTTGGATAAAGTGATCGTTAACATTGCGAAAGCTGGCTTCTTCTCAGCAGACCGTACGATCCAACAATACAATGACGAAGTATGGCATTTGGAGAACTAATTATTTAAAATAAGTGAAAAAGCCTAGACAGGATTGTCTTGGCTTTTCTCGTGTTAGAAGACTAGAGTAAGTAGCCTTGGAAGATAAGTTTTTTTGGTAGTGGAGCTTTAAAATCGTAGCAGACCTTGGCTCTTGTCAGTCTTTTCTTTTGGGTGTATAATAAGAAAAAGTATTTCTTTACAGGAGGTTGTTATGAAAAAGAAACCAATTTATCTCTATGTCTTACTGGGTTTAGAAACAGTAGGCACTTTGTGGGAGCTTATTTCGAAGTTCTCCTCTTCAAATGATGCTGTGGAAACCTTACTAAAGGGGATCAATGAGCCAGCAAAATCTCAGTATGCAGCTTACTTTAGCAAGAGCGCTGAACTGTCAGGTTCGCTAATAAATAATATTTTCTTTTATGTTGGCTTGCTTCTTTTGATTGCAGCTTGGTTCTTCGTTTTTAAGAAAGATATTTTCAAAGCCAATCTTATTTACATCGTGAACGTTCTTATTGGCCTGATTGGAACAGCGTATGGTTATGTGGTAGCAAAAGGGATTGCGACGTCTTCTTTTTCAGATCCGACCTTACTCTCATCTCAGATGCTGGGACTGAACTTTACTATTGGCTTCTCTGTTGTTGTTAGTCTTATCTTCCTCTCCATCGTTATCTTTAAGTTGATCAAGCAGCAAAAGGAAGCTGAAAGTGCAGAAGTAGCTGAAGAAGAATAAGATTTGACAAATAACATTTACCTGCTACAATCTAGATGGGCAGATAAATGTTATTTTTTGGAATGGAGCAAATAAACATGAAAGTTTCCTTAGTTTATATCAGTTTGAGTGGCAATACAGAGAGTTTTGTCCGTCGTTTGAGCGACTATTTGTTAGAGCAGCATCCGAGCCTAGAGATTGAAAAAATCCACATCAAAGACCTAGTAAAAGAGGGGCATCCGTTCTTTGAAATGACCAATCCTTTCATTACCTTTCTACCGACCTATCTGGAAGGTGGCAATGGTGTGGATAATGGCGATGTTGAGATTCTTACGACGGATGTGGCCGATTTTATAGCTTATGGACAGAATGCTAGCAAGTGTTTGGGAGTTATCGGAAGTGGCAACCGTAACTTTAATAACCAGTACTGCCTGACTGCTAAGCAATACAGCCAACGTTTTGGTTTCCCCGTTTTAGCTGATTTTGAAATGCGTGGTATGCTAGGAGATATTAAAAAAGTAGCTGGCATTATCGAGGAATTGTACGAAATAAAAGCATAAGTAAAAAAGCCGTTCGATCAATATTTTTGATCGAACGGCTTTTGTTTCTATTCTTGACTTGCATGCTCGCCAGCGATAGTTTCGACCAGCTCTTTTGAATATAAAATTCCTAAACGGTAGTTTTTGTTAACGTAAGCAATAAGGTCATTTTGGTTTTCGCTAGTGGCCATTTTTTCTTGGAGTTCTTGTCGAAAATGATCACTTTTTAGGAGTTCTTGCTGCAGCAAAATCTGCAACTTTACCTTTTCTCTTTTGTTGTACAAAAAGAGAATGACCAAGCTAAGGGCAATTAAAATATAAGCAGTTTCATTCATAAAATATCTCTTCCTAAGAAAACCTCCCAAAACTGGAAGGTTTGTGTAGGGTTACATTTTTTCTGGTGCTTCTACACCAAGCATGCGGAGAGCTTCCTTCAGCACAACAGCAGTAGTGTAGCTGAGAGCTAGACGGCTGTCGCGTTCAGGATTTTCATCCAAGATGCGAGTGTGAGCATAGTATTTATTGAAGGCTTGAGCTAGGCTGATCGCATATTTGGCAATCAGAGATGGCTCAAAGTTATCAGCTGCACGTTTGACTACGCGAGCGAAGTCTTGGAGCAGTTTGATAATTTCCCAGCTTTCAGCATCGTTGAGATTGTAGTTAGCGTCAAGACTTGGCTTGAAGTCTGCTTTGCGTAGGATAGACTGGATACGTGCATAGGCATATTGCACATACGGTCCAGTTTCACCTTCAAAGGAAACCATTGCTTCCAAATCAAAGTCATAGCCATTACGACGGTCAGTCTTAAGGTCGTAGAATTTAACGGCACCGACACCAACTGCATGGGCAACAGCTTCTTTGTTTTCCAGATTTGGATTTTTCTCTTCAATTTGAGCTTTTGCACGGCTGATCGCTTCTTGCAGAGTTGGTTCCAGAAGGATGATGTTTCCTTTACGTGTTGAAAGTTTTTGACGGTTCTTCGTAACCAGACCAAAGTCCACGTGGATCATGTCATCGCTCCAGTTAAATCCCATCTTCTTAAGGACGGCCTTGAGCTGACGGAAGTGGTTTGATTGCTCTTGACCAACGACATAAACGTTCTTGACGAAGTTGTAAGTGCGCGCACGGTACATAGCAGTGGCAATATCACGGGTGATGTAAAGCGTAGCACCGTCTGATTTTTTAATCATAGCTGGTGGGAGATTGACATCGTCCAAGTCCACAATGCTAGCGCCCTTTGATTCTTTCAGGAGACCCTTGTCTTCCAAAATTTTAACGGCTTCGTCCATCTTATCGTTGTAGAAGGCTTCTCCGTTTAAGCTATCAAATTCAACACCGAGCAATTCATAGATACGGTTAAATTCAACGAGACTTTCGTCACGGAACCATTGCCAGAGTTCTGTTGCTTCTGGATCGCCATCTTCCAGTTTCTTGAACCAAAGGCGACCTTCTTCATCCAAGGCTGGGTCGTTTTCGATTTCAGCATTGATGCGAACGTAGAGTTGCAAGAGTTCATCGATTGGGTTGGCTTCAACGGCTTCCTTGTTGCCCCATTTCTTGTAAGCAACCATGAGGAGACCGAATTGCTTGCCCCAGTCACCTAAGTGGTTGATCTTGATGGTATTGTAGCCCATCTTGCGGAAGATATTGGACAAGGCATCTCCAATAACGGTTGAGCGCAAGTGACCGACAGAGAAAGGTTTCGCAATGTTGGGACTGGAAAGGTCGATTGTGATATTTCCGCCCTGACCTTCGTTCTGTTGACCATAGTCAGCGCCTTCCTTGATGACTTCTTTGATGACTTGATCAGAAATTTTAGCTTTGTTGAGGAAGAAGTTGACATAAGGTCCAGTTGCGACAACTTTCTCAAAGTGACTTGGGTCGATCTTTTCAGCAATATCCGTAGCGATAGCTTGAGGAGCCTTGCGTTCTACTTTTGCAAGTGAGAAAGCTGGGAAGGCAATGTCTCCAAGATCGGAACTTTTCGGTTGCTCTAGTAGGTTAGAGATAGCGCTTTGGTCCAAGCTGTCAATAACTTTGGCCAACTCGCTAGCGATTAATTGTTTATTATCCATATTTGCTCCTTTGGGTCTTTTGTTACTATTCTATCATATTTTATGAGGAATCTTCAATTTTTTTGGTATAAGATAGATTTTTTGATATAATTGAAAGTATAAATATTCAGTCAATGAGGTCGAGTATGAGAAAAAGCGAGCGTCATCAGCTTATTAAATGGATGATCAAGGAAGAAAAGTTAGGAACACAAAAGGATATTCAAAAAAGACTGGAAGATGAGGGGATATTTGTGACCCAAACAACCCTCTCGCGGGACCTAAGAGAGATTGGTTTGACCAAGCTGAAGAAAGACGGGCAAGTCTACTATGTGCTGGCTCATGAAGCAGAGGAGTTGGACCTAGCTGGATTTCTGGCCAGTCATGTTCAAGCTGTTTCTAGAGCGGAGTTTACGCTGGTTTTCCGTACAGGACTGGGCGAAGCGACGGTCTTGGCAAATGTGGTAGATGGTTCTCTGGATAGTCGTATTTTAGGAACCGTTGCAGGGGCCAATACTTTGCTCGTGATTTGCCGGGATCAAGATGCGGCTAGAGAAATCGAGACGAGTGTCAAAGAAGGTATGGAATAGCCAAAAGCTTAGAATTGACGGAGAGGTTTGAGACGCAAGTCCTGACCTCGTTTGTTTTTAGAAAGGATAGAGATGGCAGTAGAAAAGTTATCGCCAGGCATGCAGCAGTATTTGGATATCAAAAAGGACTATCCAGATGCTTTCTTGCTCTTTCGGATGGGGGATTTCTATGAGTTGTTTTATGATGATGCGGTCAATGCCGCCCAGATTTTAGAGATTTCTCTCACAAGCCGCAATAAAAATGCAGAAAATCCAATTCCCATGGCCGGAGTTCCCTATCATTCGGCTCAGCAGTATATTGATGTTTTGGTCGAATCAGGCTATAAGGTAGCAATTGCGGAGCAGATGGAAGATCCCAAGGAAGCCAAGGGCGTTGTTAAGCGAGAGGTCGTCCAGGTTATCACACCGGGGACAGTGGTGGACTCTACTAAGCCCGACTCTGCGAATAACTTTCTGGTGGCTTTGGATTACTCAGATGGCCTTTATGGTCTGGCTTATATGGACTTGGTGACCGGTGAGTTTCAGGTGACTAGTCTAGAGGACTTTGCCTTGGTCTGCGGGGAAATCCGCAATTTGAAAGCTAGGGAAGTGGTGCTGGGCTATACCTTGCCAGAATCTGAGGAGCAGGTCTTGGCTGGGCAGATGACCCTTTTACTGTCCTATGTACAGACGGCCTTGAACGATGTCCAGCTGCTAGGCGAGGAACTGTCTCCTATGGAACGTCAGGCAGCGGGGAAATTGCTGGAGTATGTGCACCGGACCCAGATGAGGGAGCTCAGCCATTTAAAGAAGGCTCAGCATTATGAAATCAAGGACTTCCTGCAAATGGACTATGCTACCAAGGCGAGTCTGGATTTGACAGAAAATGCTCGCTCGGGCAAGAAGCACGGCAGTCTTTATTGGCTGATGGACGAGACCAAGACGGCCATGGGCGGCCGTATGCTGCGCTCTTGGATTCAGCGTCCGCTGATTGATGAAGCGCGAATTAGCCAGCGGCAGAATGTCGTCGAGGTTTTTCTGGATCATTTCTTTGAGCGGAGTGATTTGACGGAGAGCCTCAAGGGAGTCTATGATATCGAGCGGCTAGCTAGTCGAGTGTCTTTTGGCAAGACTAATCCCAAGGATCTGCTGCAGCTGGCAGCAACATTGGGCAATGTGCCTCAGATTAAGGATATCTTGCAAGGAATCGGCAGCCCGCATCTAGCGCCTTTGATTGAGGGTTTGGATCCTATTCCAGAGTTGGCAGGCTTGATTAGCTCGGCCATTTCGCCGGATGCACCTCATATAATCACCGAGGGCAATATTATTCGGACAGGTTTTGATGAAACCTTGGATCAGTATCGGCTTGTGCTGAGGGAGGGGACTGGATGGATTGCAGAGCTGGAAGTCAAAGAACGTGCTAATAGCGGCATCAGCAATCTGAAGATTGATTATAATAAAAAAGATGGTTATTATTTCCATGTGACCAATTCTCAGTTGGCTCATGTGCCTAGTCATTTCTTCCGCAAGGCGACCCTGAAAAATTCGGAACGTTTCGGAACGGAGGAGTTGGCCCGGATTGAGGGAGAGATGTTGGAGGCGCGTGAAAAATCTGCTAATCTGGAATACGAGATCTTTATGCGGATTCGCGAAGAAGTTGGCAAATACATCCAGCGCTTGCAGGCCTTGGCACAAACACTAGCAGCTGTGGATGTCCTGCAGAGCTTTGCTGCGGTGGCAGAGCAGCAGCATTTGGTACGCCCTGTCTTTACTGCGGAGCGCCGTCTGCAGATTGAAAAAGGCCGCCATCCTGTTGTGGAAAAGGTGATGGGTTCCCAAAGCTACATTCCAAATAGTATTCTGCTGGACCAGGAAACGGACATCCAGCTCATTACCGGACCTAATATGAGCGGGAAATCGACCTATATGCGCCAGCTGGCTATCATCGTCATTATGGCACAGATGGGATCTTATGTGCCCGCCCAGTCTGCCAGTCTGCCACTATTCGATGCGATTTTCACTCGCATCGGTGCAGCAGATGATTTGGTGTCCGGCCAGTCCACCTTTATGGTGGAGATGATGGAGGCCAATCGGGCCATTCGGCAGGCCAGCGAGCGTTCGCTCATCCTCTTTGATGAGCTGGGTCGTGGGACGGCTACTTACGATGGGATGGCGCTGGCTCAGGCTATTATCGAGCATATTCATCATTATACTGGGGCCAAAACCCTCTTTGCCACCCACTATCATGAGCTGACAGCCTTAGAGGACATCTTGGAGCATTTGGAAAATGTCCATGTGGCAACCTTGGAAAAGGACGGACAGGTGACTTTCCTGCATAAGATTGAGCCAGGTCCGGCTGATAAGTCCTATGGAATCCATGTGGCGAAGATTGCTGGACTTCCTGAGAAATTACTGGAGCGGGCGGATAGCATTTTGAGCCATTTGGAGAGTCAGAATAAAGGACTTGACTCAGAGCTTCCTGCTGAATCCAGACCGACACGGTCACAAGTGGCTGAGCAGATATCTCTTTTTGCAGAAGGGATGGAAAATCCAGTCCTGACTGAACTACGAGACTTGGACATCTACAATATGACTCCCTTGGAAGTCATGGCAGCAGTGGCCGAGCTCAAGAAGAAGTTGTAAAAACAAAGAGGCTGGGACAAAAGTCCTAGCCTCTCAATTGTCTTTGGATTGTCGAGCAAGACGCAGTGGTTGAGTGGGCTCTACTACGCTGATTTCATCAGCTTTTACAGCCCTACTCAACTGTGCGGAGGTGGGACGACGAAATCAAATTCTAACGAATTACCGATTTCTGTCCCACTCTCTTTTTATTCTCACGATTTGCTAGACAAGCCGCTATTTATTTTTTGAATGTTGCGGTAAGTGCGGTAGTAGATGGCACCTGAAATGATTAGATAGATGAGGGTGAATTCCCCGACGGCAGTCAGTGTCAAGCTGAGTATTTTTTCTCTTGGGAAAAATCCAGCTAGATTAGCCAAAAGTGCAAAGGTTAGAATCATCACGCCATAGTGGCTAACGACGGAGCGCAGGATGCTCCAGTCTCTTTGGAAGAAGCTTCCACTCCATCTGAAGATAGCTCCCATGATAAACCAGATAAACATGCAGTAGAGCATGATAAGGGAAACATGGACATGCTGGCTTAAAAAGAAGTGGCCGATAGGAGAGCGAGGGTGAAGCGGTAGATAAGCTGGATTGTAAAAATAAGAAATGCTCATGGAGAAGAAGAGACCGATGAAAATCCCTCCAATTCCTCCGAAAAAGAGTTCTTTATGACGACTTTTCATAATTTTAACCTTTCTTTAATAGATTTGAGATAACGGCGGGACGAGTAAGTCTGATCGCCGTTTTTCAGAAATATTTGAATCAGACCATTTGGAGTCAGCTTGAGGTGGCTGATTTGCCGGCTGTTGATAATCTCCGACTGAGAAATCTGCAGGAAATATTCCGGTAGGACCTGCAGCAATTGATAAAGAGCTTGTTGAGCTCGATAGCCGTCTTTTGCTGTTCGAACCTGAATCTGGCGATTTTCTGTATAGATTCGGTGGATTTCCTTAGCGTCTAGCAGATAGATTTCGTCTTCTTTCTTGACATGAATCTTTTCTTCTTTACCTAGATGTTGAGCAAAGTGGACCAATTCCTGAATGCTTTCTGTCATGAGGCGAGCCTCAATGCTGACGGAGTCTTCGGCGACTTGAGAATCGATTTTTAGCTTAACTTTCATAACTTCCTCCTTTCACCTTTATTAAACCGCAACTTAGCATTGAAAACAAGCCCTTTTGTCTATGTGGCAGCTATTTGTGTCTATCTGGTTTGGCTTGCGGGCAGAATGGTCAAGACAAGGCTGCCCTCTGCTAGAAAGAGCCCAATGTGTTATAATAGATAGCAGAACAAATACGGAGAAAAAGATGTCAAAAATTATCGAACTTCCAGAAATTCTAGCCAATCAGATTGCGGCCGGTGAGGTCATTGAGCGGCCCAGCAGCGTGGTCAAGGAGCTAGTGGAAAATTCAATTGATGCGGGTGCAAGTCAGATTACCATCGAAATTGAGGAGGCCGGACTCAAGAGCATTCAGGTGACGGATAATGGTGAAGGCATAGACCACGAAGATGTCCCTCTGGCTCTTCGACGCCATGCTACCAGTAAAATCAAGAAGCAGGCGGATCTCTTTCGGATTCGGACACTAGGTTTTCGTGGTGAGGCCATTCCTTCCATTGCTTCTGTTTCGCGTTTCACCATTGAGACAGCGACGGAGGCAGGCCAGCACGGGACTCTACTGGTTGCGCAGGGTGGCGAGATCGAAGAACATGAGCCTACTAGCAGTCCGGTAGGAACGAAAATCAAGATAGAAGATCTCTTCTTCAATACTCCGGCTCGTCTTAAGTATATGAAGAGCCAGCAGGCAGAGCTGTCCCATATCGTTGATGTGATTAATCGGCTCAGTCTAGCCCATCCAGAGGTGGCTTTCACCCTTATCAGTGACGGCCGCGAAATGACACGGACTGCCGGCAGTGGTAATCTGCGTCAGGCTATTGCAGGCATCTATGGTCTGGCAACAGCTAAGAAAATGGTGGAAATCTCTGCTTCGGATTTGGATTTTGAAGTGAGCGGCTATGTCAGCCTGCCTGAGCTGACTCGCGCGAATCGGAATTATATTACAATCCTCATCAACGGCCGCTACATTAAGAATTTCCTGCTTAATCGTGCTATTTTGGACGGCTACGGCAGCAAGCTGATGGTAGGCCGCTTTCCACTAGCAGTCATCAATATTCAGATTGACCCCTATCTGGCAGATGTCAATGTCCATCCGACAAAGCAAGAGGTGCGGATTTCTAAAGAGCGGGAACTCATGGCCTTGATTTCGCAAGCCATTGCGACCAGTCTCAAGGAGCAGGACCTTATCCCGGATGCTTTGGAAAATCTTGCCAAATCAACTGTTAAGCGCGCGGCTAAGCCTGAACAGACTAGTCTTCCGCTGAAAGAAAATCGCCTCTACTACGATAAAGAGCAGAATGACTTCTTCCTCAAGCCACAGGTGGCAGAGCAGCAGTTATCTTTCGAAGAAACAGCGGAGCCTGTTCATGAAGCGACAGATGAAAAAGCAGAACCGCAACCGACTTCGGTCAAATTTGCAGAGAGAAGGCCAGTTAGTTATGACCAGCTAGACCATCCAGAGCTAGACCAAGCCAGTCTGGAGCGGGCTGTGGATAAGTTGGAACAGGAAGAGAAGTCAAGCTTCCCAGAATTAGAATATTTCGGCCAGATGCATGGTACCTATCTCTTTGCTCAGGGCAAGGGCGGTCTTTACATTATTGACCAGCATGCTGCCCAAGAGCGGGTCAAGTATGAGTATTATCGGGAGAAGATTGGAGATGTGGATAATAGCCAGCAGCAGCTCTTGGTGCCCTATATCTTTGAATTTCCAGCAGACGATATGCTGCGAATCAAGCAGCGGATGGAGCTATTAGAAGATGCTGGCATCTTTTTAGAAGAGTACGGAGCCAACCAGTTTATCCTCCGTGAGCATCCGATTTGGTTTAAGGAAGAGGAGATTGAAGCCGGTATCTATGAGATGTGTGATATGCTTCTCCTGACCAAGGAAGTTTCTATCAAGAAATATCGAGCAGAGCTGGCCATTATGATGAGCTGCAAACGCTCCATCAAGGCCAATCACAGTCTGGATGACTACTCTGCGCGTGACTTGCTTTTTCAGCTGTCCCAGTGTGACAATCCTTACAACTGCCCACATGGCCGGCCGGTCTTGGTCAACTTTACCAAGTCGGATATGGAAAAAATGTTCCGCCGCATTCAGGAAAATCACACTAGCCTGCGGGAGTTGGGGAAATACTAAACTTTATAGAAGATCAAACAGCCCTAGTCATAGAACTAGAGCTGTTTTGAATTTTTGAGCTGAACTTGCGTTCCAGCAAGCAAATCAGCTGGATGGCGTTTGTCCTTGCGAAGCAGTCCCATCAGCAGAAAGGTCAAGAAGAGAATACCTGCTGAAGTTGACAAGAAAATTGACAGGGCATCTGCTTGATAAGCACTACGGATAGCTCCCATATGTCCCAGCTGCCAAGGGAAAAACTTGATAGCAGAGCGCAAAAGGCTGTGGGAAAGGCTCCTATGTTTGTAAACCAACTGTAAACCTGCCCAACGCTTGCCAAGACTTCCTTTTCGATAGTCTAGCCAAGCAAAGATGATAGTTAGAGGCAGGACGGAGCTAGAAAAAGCCAGAAGCTGGCTCTGGGCTTCAGTGAATGCAGGAATGCCTCCTAGAACTAGATTGTAAAAGCCTATAGCTAGTAAAAAAAGAGCAATGAGGTAGCCTGAGATAAAGAGCCAGTCACCAAAGAGTTCTTTCAGACGAGTTTTGACAGGTATGGGATTGTCAGTTTTTAGCTTTATCTTGAGCACCTTCTTTCTGAGCGTCCCCATCAAAGCCGATAACCTTGTTCAGGTACTTTTCCTTAATCTTTAGCGCCTTGTTAATAGCCATTGCGGATGCGACTAAGAGGAAGAAGGCCAACCAGACCAGGCCAGTGAATTTTGCTGGAAAGATAGAACCTGCGGAAAAGAGATAAATAGCCAAGGCTGATACAAGAATATACAAAATATGCCAGAAGCCATAAGATTTTACTTGCTTATAGTAGCGGTCTTTTTCGTCTTCTGAGAGGACGGGTTTTATTTCCGGCTTGTCACTTTCTTCTAAAAGCAGATAATCTGTCGTCACTTGGAAAATCTTGCTCAGTTCTACAATTTTTTCCAGTTCTGGCAGCGCTTGGCCAGACTCCCACTTGGAAATGCTCTGGCGAGAGACATTGATTTGTTCAGCCAGTTTTTCTTGTGACCAGCCTTTTTCTTTTCTTAGTTCAAATAATTTATCAGCGAGTTTCATGATCACAGCCTCCTTTTCTTTGCTAACTCTATCCTAACAGCTTTTCCTTATCTTGAGAATACAGCTTCCTGTACATTTTGTCAACCACCGGTTGCACTTCTATTTGCAGTTTCCAGACAGAAAATATGATATACTAGATGGGCAAAATGATACAAAAAGAAGGAAGATTATGTACGAATATTTTAAAGGAATCATCAGTAAAATCACAGCCAAGTACATTGTATTGGAAGTCAACTCGATCGGCTATATTCTTCATGTGGGCAATCCTTATGCATACTCAGGACATCTTCATCAGGAAGCCAAGGTCTATGTGCACCAGGTGGTGAGAGAAGATGCGGAGCTCTTATACGGTTTTGCGACCGAGGAGGAGAAGCAGCTCTTTCTCAGCTTGATTTCAGTCTCAGGTATTGGCCCAGTGTCTGCCCTAGCTATTATTGCGGCGGATGATAATGTTGGCTTAGTGCAAGCTATTGAGCAAAAAAATATCACCTATCTGACCAAGTTTCCTAAGATTGGCAAGAAGACGGCCCAGCAGATGGTGCTGGACTTAGAAGGCAAGGTAGTGGCGGCAGATGGTCAAGCAGAAAGCAAGGCGCCCGTCCAGACTGCGGATAATCAAGAGCTTGAAGAAGCTATGGAAGCTATGCTGGCTCTGGGATACAAGGCTGCTGAGCTCAAGAAAATCAAGAAATTCTTTGAAGGCACAACTGATACAGCTGAAAACTATATCAAGTCTGCTCTCAAGATGTTGGTGAAATAGGAGGAAGATATGACCAAACGCTGCGGTTGGGTAAAGATGAACAACCCTTTATATGTGGCCTATCATGATGAGGAGTGGGGCAAGCCCCTCCATGATGATCAGAAATTATTTGAATTGCTTTGCATGGAGACTTATCAGGCTGGACTTTCTTGGGAGACCATTCTCAATAAACGTCAGGCTTTTCGGGAAGCTTTTCATTTCTATGATGCCCAGAAAATTGCCCAGATGACGGATGCAGACTTGGATGCTCTTTTGTACAATCCTGATATCGTCCGCAATAAGATGAAAATCTATGCGACTAGGGATAATGCTCAAGCTTTTTTGGCTGTTCAAAAGCAGTTTGGCTCTTTTAACGACTACATCTGGTCCTTTGTCGATTTCAAAACGATTGACAATCAAATTATGAACTACAAGGAAGCCCCAACTAAAACTGAGCTATCAGAAACCATGTCTAAGGCACTGAAAAAGCAAGGCTTCAAATTTGTCGGTCCAGTTTGTGTTTATTCATTCCTAGAAGCAGCTGGCCTTATCAATGACCATGAAAAGAATTGTGATTGGAAGTAGAACAATGAAAACAAGAAAATTTCTCCTCATTTTTATCACCCTCTATACTATTTTGTTTCTAGGTAGAGGCTTGCAGCTGATTGGAATAAATTGGCTAATTTATCCAGTTTATTTCCTTTTATTTATCTTGGGAATCTTAGCTTATCGTGAAGAATTAAAGGAGCAGTTGGCCTTGATTCTGACTAAGAAGAAGGAATTTTTAAAAACGATTTCTTTGTACATGGTCTTCGTTTTCTTCCTGTCCATTGCCTGCAACCTGCTTTCAGCTTTGATTAAACAGAGTCTGGGCTTGCCGCTGCAGGGGCAGAATGATGCCAATATTCAAGGTGCCTTGTTGAAAAATCCCTTTCTAATCTTGGTTTTCGGTTGCTTTGTTGGGCCGTTCGTTGAAGAGTTTTTCTTCCGCCGCTTTTTCCTAGGCACTTTCTTGGCAAAATTCTCTGACTGGCTCGGTATTGTGTTAACAACCTTTCTATTTGCCACTCTTCATATGCACAGCTGGGACTTATCAGAGTGGGTGACAGCTATTTCCTATATTGCCGGAGGTCTTCTTCTCTCGCTCTTGTATCTGAGAAAGGACAAGAATATCTGGTATCCAATTGCCCTTCATTGTTGCAATAATATCATTGCTTTTATGATAACAATTCTTTTAATGTAGCAGTAGAGCGATAAGTAAATAAAGCGAAAGTCTAGCGGTTACTTTTTAACTATTTTGAAGATTTTTAATAAAGGAAATGAAGGATGGATAATAAAGCCTTAGTATATTTGGCAGAGAACTGTATTTTGGAGACGGAGCGTCTTCTCCTACGTCCCATGACCATGGATGATTTGTTGGATTATCATGAGTATACTTCAGATGGAGAATTATTAAAATATGATTATCCAGAGCACCAAAGCATAGAAGAAAGCCGAGAGAGCCTTGTCTTATATAATTTAAGTGCTCCTTTGGGCCGCTACGGTATCGAGTTGAAATCTGAAGGCAAATTAATTGGCAATATCTCTCTTCGAATAGATACAGAACAAGAAACGGCGGAAATAGGCTATACAGTCAATGCTAACTATCACAGAAAAGGTTACGCAACTGAAGCAGCCTTAGCCTTGAAAGAATTGGCTCAGAACATGCCGGGGGTAAAAATATTTCTTGCCCACACGACTAAGCCCAATCTTGCTAGTCAAGGAGTTTTAGAAAAAATTGGGATGACCCTGATGTGGGAAAAGGAGGGATTGAGCCTTCGCGGAGAGCCGACCATCCGTCTCCGCTATGAAAGTCAGTTAAAGAATGACGAAAAAAAGGCCTAGACAAGATAGTTGTCTAAGCCTTTTCTGTACAGTATGGATATTTTTACTCCTCTTTCTGCATCCAAATCTTTTCCTTGATAAAGATGCGCAGCTCGAAGAAGAGCATAAAGAGAGTTGAGATGAGGAAGCCAGCCATAAAGATATGGTGTAAGTAAGCAAAGACACCAATGTAAACCAAGATAGACAAAAGGTAGAGGATGACTAAATTATGCCATTTCTTGGCCTTGCTATCTTCGATAACCTTTTTCTCCAAGCGCTCATCCTCCTTGATGAGCTGGTCCAGACTGAGATCAAATTCGCGGCTAATGGCGATGAGGTTGCCAATATCAGGGCTTCCTTTTCCACTTTCCCAGCGGGCAATGGCAGAGCGGGAAACCTTGAGCCTTTCTGCTAAGGCTTCCTGAGTGAGCTGATGATGTTGACGAATATCTTTGAGAACTTGTGAAATTTTCATGATGATTCCCTTTCTAACGAAATGAATAAATTACTTTTTACATCCTTTTCATGTTTATTATAAAAAGAAAAGTCTCCTTTGCCAATATCATCTGCCTAACAAACCAGTTATTCTCCATAACAAACAGATTTTCGAAAGTTATCCACAGGATGTTGACAACTTTGTCAATCAAATTGACAGCTCTTTTTATTTCCTGAAAAGAAAATCACCTTTTTTAAGATTTTTTGTGATAAAATAAAGCCAATTCCGAATAGTAAGGTAGGAGGTTCTATGAAAGCAGAAATTATTGCTGTGGGCACCGAGATTCTGACAGGTCAAATTGTCAATACCAATGCCCAATTTTTATCTGAAAAACTGGCGAGTCTGGGAGTTGATGTCTATTTTCAGACAGCAGTAGGGGACAATGAAAACCGTCTCCTCTCTGTCCTAGAAATTGCCAAAGAGCGCAGTGATTTGATTATCCTGACAGGAGGCTTGGGGCCAACAGAGGATGACTTGACCAAGCAGACCTTGGCTAAGTTTGTCGGTCGAGATTTGAGCTTCGACTCAGCGGCTGTGGAAAAGTTGGATCGTTTTTTTGCCAGCCGACCAGACTATGCCCGAACGCCCAACAATGAACGTCAGGCTCAGCTGGTGACAGGCTCGACTCCGCTACCAAATGCGACAGGTCTGGCCGTTGGTGGTTTACTAGAGGTTGATGGAGTGACCTATGTTGTCCTGCCAGGTCCGCCTAGCGAGCTCAAGCCTATGGTTAATAACGAGCTGGTTCCCCTCTTATCCACAGGTCAAAAACTGTATTCATGGGTGCTGCGCTTTTTCGGAATTGGCGAGAGTCAGCTAGTGACTATTTTGGCTGAAATGATTGAGCAACAAAGCGATCCGACCATTGCACCTTATGCAAAGACGGGCGAAGTAACCTTGCGATTGTCCACTAAGGCTCTGAGTCAGGCAGAAGCGGATGCTAAGTTTGAGGCTGTGGAAAAGTCTATTTTGGCGCATCAGACTTTTGAGGGGCAACCTTTGTCCGAGATTTTCTACGGTTATGGGGATGACAATTCCTTGGCTCACGTTGCCTTTGACTTGCTCAAGAGTCAAGCCAAGACGATTTCAGCGGCAGAGAGTCTGACAGCTGGCCTCTTTCAAGCGACTTTGGCAGATTTTGCTGGAGCCTCTTCTATTTTTTCAGGTGGCTTTGTCACCTACAGCATGGAAGAAAAGAGCCGTATGCTGGATATCCCGTTGGGAGAACTGGAGCAGCACGGTGTCGTTTCAGCTTTTACGGCTGGGAAAATGGCAGAGCAGGTTAGAAAGCTGACTGAAAGTGACCTAGCTGTCAGTCTGACAGGTGTGGCAGGACCAGATTCACTGGAAGGTCATCCAGCTGGAACGGTTTTTATCGGCTTAGCGAGTGAATCAGGAACGGAAACCATTAAGGTAAATATTGCTGGTCGCAGCCGAGGTGATGTGCGGAAGATTGCCGTTATGTATGCCTTCAACCTCATACGAAAAACTTTATTAAAGAACTGATTTTTGGTATAATGAACAGATGGCCAAAAGACATTTTAGAAAAAAATAGGAGAAATAAATGGCAAAAAAACAGAAAAATTTGGATGAAATTACAAAGAAATTTGGAGATGAACGCCAAAAAGCTTTGGATAACGCTCTGAAGAATATTGAAAAAGACTTCGGTAAGGGAGCTATTATGCGTCTGGGCGAGCGGGCGGAACAAAAAGTTCAAGTCATGAGTTCAGGCTCTCTGGCTTTGGATATTGCTCTCGGTGCGGGTGGCTATCCTAAGGGACGGATTATTGAGATTTATGGCCCAGAGTCTTCTGGTAAGACAACAGTTGCTCTTCATGCAGTCGCTCAAGCTCAAAAAGAAGGCGGCATCGCAGCCTTTATTGATGCGGAGCACGCTTTGGATCCATCCTATGCTGCAGCTCTGGGTGTCAACATTGATGAATTGCTGCTGTCACAACCAGACTCTGGTGAGCAAGGGCTGGAAATTGCTGGTAAATTGATTGACTCTGGTGCGGTTGACCTTGTTGTTATCGACTCTGTTGCAGCTCTGGTACCACGTGCAGAAATCGATGGCGATATCGGTGACAGCCACGTCGGCTTGCAGGCTCGGATGATGAGCCAAGCCATGCGCAAGCTATCTGCTTCTATCAACAAAACCAAGACGATTGCCATCTTTATCAACCAACTTCGTGAAAAAGTTGGTGTTATGTTTGGAAATCCTGAAACAACACCAGGTGGACGTGCTTTGAAGTTCTACGCTTCTGTTCGTTTGGATGTCCGTGGCAATACCCAAATCAAGGGTACTGGCGATGCGAAGGATACCAATGTTGGTAAGGAAACCAAGATCAAGGTTGTGAAAAACAAGGTAGCTCCACCATTCAAGGAAGCCTTTGTGGAAATCATGTACGGAGAAGGTATTTCTAAGACAGGCGAGCTGATTAAGATTGCAACTGACTTGGATATCATCAAAAAAGCTGGTGCTTGGTATTCTTACAATGATGAAAAAATCGGCCAAGGTTCTGAAAATGCGAAGAAATATTTGGCTGATCATCCAGAAGTCTTTGATGAAATCGACCGTCAAGTCCGTGTACGTTACGGCTTGATTGAAGATGATGAGCCAGCAGAAGCAGTGAAGGGTAAGGCTGAGGCTCCTCTTGAAAAGTTGGAAGAAGTCACTCTTGACCTAGACGATGCCTTTGACATTGAAGAATAATTTTGCAAAATAGGTCGCAAGACCGATGGTTTTTGTGGTATAATATACTACGATAGTAGTATCGTGTAGCGAAAGGAGTACTTGCATGATCACAATTTATACGGTTTCAAGTTGTACTAGCTGCAAAAAAGCAAAGACCTGGCTAAACGCCCATCAATTGACTTACAAGGAGCAAAACCTTGGTAAGGAAGGAATTACCAAAGAAGAAATTCTTGATATTTTAGCAAAAACTGAAAATGGCATTGCCAGCATTGTATCTTCAAAAAACCGTTATGCAAAAGGACTCGGTGTTGATATTGAAGATTTGAGTGTGAACGAAGTTATTGACATTATCATGGAAACACCGCGGATTCTGAAAAGTCCGATTTTGGTGGATGACAAGCGTCTCCAAGTTGGTTACAAGGAAGATGATATCCGTGCCTTCTTACCTCGTGCAGTGCGCAATGTTGAGAATACAGAAGCTCGCTTACGAGCAGCTCTATAATTAGATAAGGAAAGGCGCCTTTTAGGCTGCCTTTTTCTGTCTAATTACCCAAAAATGATTGACAAGCGGTTAAACTATGATACAATATCTCTGAGGAGGACAGAACGTGAAGAAATTTTTACTAATTTTTGGCTTAGCAGCTGTGATATTGACTGGCTGCGCTCATAAGAAAGCAGACAAGCCAAAGGGGAAAAAAGAGGAAATTACAACTAATCTTCCCATTATCAGTCAGGCTGAAAAGCAGGAAGTTATCACCAAAAAACTAGTTTTCCCCAAAGATGAGCAAGGAATTCAATCTAGTCAAATTATCACTTATCAAGGGAAACGTTTTATCAAGGTGATTATGGAGAGAATTACTCCCACGGATGATAGTATCAAAAATGCGATTAAAGAAGTGGGGCTGGAGGAGACTCAGCGGCTCTTGGATGAATCAATGCAAAAGGATACGGACTATACTCAGGCAAAAACTGTTGCGGGTTTCACCGGAACTGTTCAGATTCTTAATGAAAATGAAATGAAAATCACGTCAACTTACGATTTTGACAATTTGGATATTGAAAAGGCACTCACTTTAAATTATTTTAAAAATAGCAATCTAAAAGAAATGACAAAGATGCCACCTGAAGAATATATCAATAATTTATTGATGAACGGGGCTGAGGAGCAACAGTAAGGAAGCTTCTTGTCAATCATAGAAAACCAAAAAGGAGAAAGAAATGAAAAAATCAGTAGTACTTTTAATGGCTAGTTTGGCGGTGTTGACAGCTTGTGGACAACAACCACATAGTGGAAAAGCTGGTAGCAATCAGTCTGTCCAAAGCAAGGCAAAAGATAAATCGGTTACCAAGTCTTATCAGTTAAATCAAAAGGTACAAGGGCTCGATCAAACGATGACCTTGACAGTTACCTACGCGGGCAAGAAGTATGAAAAAGTGAATATTGCTATTTCACAAAATTTGCCAGAAGAAGCTAAGTCTGCCTTAGCTGGTCAAGACTTGTCCTCTCTGCAAGAAGAGGTGAGCAAGAGCTTCAAGCAAAGTTCAGGAGTGGATAAACTTGAACAAGTAAAAGGTATTCAAGTGAATGTTAAAGTGACTGAAAAAGGCACTGTTGATATTGATTTTATTATTGATCCGACAAATCTTGATTATGATGCGGCTTCTAAAGTACCGACCTATGGGCCAATCTTTAGCCAAATGAAGTCTCAGACTCCAGAAGAATTTATCAAGTCCTTCCAAGATGAAGGGGGCAAGGAAATTAGCAATCCGTCCTAATATTTCTGATGAAAACTAGCCTTTGAAAAGGGCTAGTTTTTTGATGGGAAGGAGCGGTAAATAGTTGAAAAAATGTCGAAAAAGTAGAAAATTTACATGGATTAAGTTTGTGAAACTGCTGTAATTATGCTATAATGATGGTATTCTTAAAGAAAGAGGGTGTAATTGTGGGATTTACAGACGAAACTGTACGTTTTAATCTTGATGATTCAAACAAAAAAGAAATTAGCGAGACTTTGACCGATGTCTACAAGTCACTCAATGATAAGGGCTATAATCCAATCAATCAAATCGTAGGTTACGTGCTGAGTGGAGATCCTGCTTATGTGCCTCGTTATAATAATGCTCGAAATCAGATTCGTAAATACGAACGCGATGAAATCGTAGAGGAACTGGTGCGTTATTATCTGAAAGGGCAAGGCATTGACCTCTGATGAGAATTATGGGACTAGATGTCGGCTCGAAAACAGTGGGCGTTGCAATTAGCGATCCGCTTGGCTTCACTGCTCAGGGACTTGAAATCATTCAGATTGATGAAGAGAAAGAGCAGTTCGGTTTTGAGCGTTTGACGGAGCTTGTCGAGCAATATAAGGTGGACAAGTTTGTGCTTGGCCTCCCTAAAAACATGAACAATACCAGCGGTCCACGAGTGGAAGCGAGTAAGGCTTATGGCGAGAAGATTGCCCAGCTTTTCCAAATCCCGGTTGAGTATCAGGACGAGCGTCTGACGACAGTGGCTGCTGAGCGCATGCTGATTGAACAGGCGGATGTCAGCCGCAGCAAGCGCAAAAAAGTGATTGATAAATTGGCGGCTCAGCTAATTTTACAAAATTATTTAGATAGAAACTTTTAGAAAGAATTGAGGAAACAATTATGGCACACGATCATAATCATGACCACGAACAGGCACAGCCTGAATTGATTACCTTGGTAGATGAGCAAGGGAACGAGAATTTATTTGAAATTCTTCTGACGATTGATGGTAAGGAAGAGTTTGGAAAAAATTACGTACTTTTGGTACCAGTAAATGCTGAAGAAGATGAGAACGGCGAAGTTGAAATCCAAGCTTACTCATTTACAGAAAATGAAGACGGAACAGAAGGCGAGTTGGAGCCAGTCCCAGAAGACTCTGATGCAGAGTGGGATATGATTGAAGAAGTCTTCAACAGCTTTATGGAGGAGTAAAAAGGTCCTCTGGACCTTTTTAGCCCGAGCTTTAAAACTAGAAAGCGAGGAAGGTCTGGGAAACCTTTTTAGCCTGAACTTAGAAACTAGAAAATCAGCCAGTTTGAGAATTTATCTCAGCTTGGCCATGGCTAGTTTCTTTACGAAGAATAGAAAAGAAGAGAGAAGCGAGTGGTGATTCACATTTGAAGTCCGCTTCGCTTCTCTTTTTATGTAGGAAAATGATGAATGAGATTGAAAAATGGTTGAATGGTCGTATTGGCCTGAACTTTCGTTCAGGTTTGGAACGGATGCAGAGAGCGGCAGATTTGCTGGGGAATCCTGAACGGGCTTACCCCGTCATTCATGTCACGGGAACGAACGGCAAGGGCTCTACCATTGCTTTTATGCGGAATTTATTTGCCGATCAAGGGAAAAAGGTAGCTAGCTTTACATCTCCGCATATGGTCAGCGTCCATGACCGCATTTGTATCAATGGTCTGCCGATTTCGGATGCTGATTTTGTTCGCTTAGGGCGGCAGATTCAGGAGATGGAGAGAGAATTGGTCAAGACTCATGACCAGCTATCCTATTTTGAAATCTTGACCTTGCTGGCTTTTCTTTATTTCAGAGAGGAGCAGGTTGATCTGGCTCTCATCGAAGTGGGGATTGGCGGACTTTTGGACACGACCAATGTCTTGGATGGGCAAGTTTCAGTGGTGACCTCAGTGGGCTTGGATCATCAGGAGACGTTGGGGCGGACGCTTACAGCGATTGCGGAGCAGAAGGCTGGTATTTTCAAGAGCGGTCGCTCTGCAGTCATCGGTCCTTTGCCAGAGGAGGCTCGCCAGGTCTGTGAACAGCGGGCAGCAAGCTTGGACTTGGATTTGTATGAATATGGGCGAGATTTTTCGTTTTCTGATGGTTCTTTTAAGAATCAAGATCTTCTTTTATCGCATGTAACCTTGGGACTGCAGGGTGCTTACCAAGAAGAAAATGCAGCGCTGGCTTTGCAGGCCTTTCTGCTTTTTATGAAACAAATGAGTTGGGAAATTGATTTTTCTCTACTTCCTTCTTCTTTGCAGAAGACCCATTGGGCGGGGCGGCTAGAGGAAATTCGTCCGAATATCTATCTGGACGGGGCTCATAATTTACCAGCTTTGGCACGTTTGGTCGAGTTTATCAAGGTGCAGAAGGGCAAGACATGCAGCCTGCTGTTTGGAGCTTTGAAGCGCAAGGATTACAGCGGTATGCTGGCCTATTTGCAGGAGAACTTGCCAGAGGTTCAGGTGACGGTGACCAGCTTTGACTACGGGGAATCTGTGGGGCAGGCAGAAGCTGCGGACTTTGATTATGTGGCGGATTATAGAGCCTTTATTGAGAATTTCAAGCAGGAGCAGACGGCCGACCAAGTTCTTTTTGTAACGGGCTCACTCTATTTCATTGCAGAGGTTCGAGCCTACCTCCAGAGTGTATAAGTTGACCATAGAAAGCCCTGTTTGGTAAAATAGAAGTGGAACAAAGAAAGGAGAAACAAAATGAAAGTTTCAAAAAAATTAGTTCTTTCAGCCCTTACGGCTATGACCGCTTTTGTATTGGTAGCTTGTGGCAATTCTGGTCAAAATCCATCTAATCAGGCAGCTCAATCTCAAGCGAGTTCCTCTGCTTCTCAGTCATCTGAGACAGTGTCATCAAATAGCAAGGCAAGTAGCAATACAAACAGTAGCGCAAATACTAGTAGTTCAGAGGCTTCTGCTTCCAGTCAAACGGCTGCTAGTGACTTAGATGGGACCTATAAGGCCACTCATGAAGGCGATGCTTTAACTCTAGAAGTTTCTGGAAATAAAGGAACCCTAACCAAAGTCGAACGCGACGGTGATCAGGAAATTGAACAGGTGCAGGTTGATCCAACTAATCAAACTATGATCGTTGGAGATGACGTTAAGCGTTATCGCGTAGAGGGGAAACAACTGACTCTGGAAGATTTATCGCAGGAAAACGATGATGACGACACAATCGTCTTCACCAAGCAATAATTTTCAAAGAAGGAATATCCTACAAAAGGCTGGACAGATGCTCCAGCTTTTTGTGTGTTTGGATAATGGAGTGCTAGGGCTTTCTTTAATCTTGGACTAGAGACTATTTTCTTTTAAAAAGTTTTGAAATTACTGCTAATTATTGTTATACTAGATGAAATATGAGACGAGGGAGGATTAGGATGAATCTGGGCAAGTTTCGTTTGCTGATGTCCAAGTATGGTTTCAGCATCATTATCATGTTACTGGAATTATTTCTTGTTTTTGCGGGCTTTTTCTATTTTAATCAGTTGGTGCCTAATTGGTTGTCAGCCCTTGTCATTGTTTCTTTATATATTGGGACTATCTTGGCGATTGTCAATCGGAATATGCCTCCCGAAAGTAAGGTGACTTGGCTCTTGTTTGCAGTTGTGCCCGTTTTTGGCTTCTTGCTTTATCTGATGATTGGTGAGCGGCGCCTTTCCAAAAAAGAAATTCAGCAGCTGGAAAAAATGGACTCAATGAAGTTTCGAGAGGACAACAGCTATGACCTGCGAGTCGAACTCAAGCAGGAGAATAAATCAGCCTTTGGCATTGTCAAGTCCTTGCTGAGTATGGATCACAATGCGGATGTCTATGATGGCACGGCTTCGCAATATTTCCCTCTTGGTGAAAAGATGTTTGAGGCCATGCTGGATGATTTGCGCTCAGCCAAGAAATTCATTTTTCTTGAATTTTATATCATTGATCCAGGTTTGATGTGGAACCGTGTCCTTGAGATTTTGGTAGATAAAGTCCAGCAAGGAGTTGAGGTCAAGCTGCTCTACGATGACATTGGCTGTATGGCGACCCTTTCAGGAGATTATACGAAAAGGCTGCGCAAGATGGGAATTGATGCCCATAAGTTTAATAAGGTGATTCCGCGGATGACGGTAGCCTATAATAATCGTGATCACCGCAAGATTTTGGTGGTAGATGGGCAAGTCGGCTATACAGGCGGAATCAATCTGGCAGACGAGTATATCAACCATATCGTGCGCTTCGGGCATTGGAAAGATGGCGGTGTCCGTTTGGAAGGTCGAGCAGTGAAGGCTTTGACACGTCTTTTCTTGATGAATTGGTACATCAATCGCGGGGAAATTACGGACTTTGACCGTTATCATTTTGATAGCCAGCGAGTGGAAGGTAAGGGACTTTATATCCCTTACGGGAGCGGGCCTAAGCCGATTTATAAGGAACAGGTGGGTAAGGCCGTCTACCAGAATATTATCAATCAAGCCATCGATTATGTCTATATCACGACCCCTTATTTGATTATTGACTATGATTTGACAGAGGATATCAAAAATGCAGCCATGAGAGGAGTGGATGTTCGCATTGTGACACCATTTATTCCTGATAAGAAGCTGATTCAGATAGTCACTCGTGGTGCCTATCCAGACTTGTTGGAGGCTGGTGTTAAGATTTATGAGTACACTCCTGGTTTTATCCACAGTAAGAACGTTGTTTCGGATGATGAGTTAGCTGTGGTGGGAACTATTAACTTTGACTACCGTAGTTTGGTGCATCATTATGAAAATGCCGTCCTTATGTATCAAACAGAATCGATTGCGGATATTAAGCAGGATTTTAAAGAATTGTTTGATGTTTCCAAAGAAATTTCTCTTGAAACTCTTCAGAATAGCTGGTACCAGCGTTTACTGAAGGAAATCATGCAATTATTTGCTCCGCTACTTTAAAGAGAGTGGGACAGAAATTGGTAATTCGTTAGAATTCGATTTCGTCGTCCCACCTCCGCACAGTTGAGTAGGGCTGTAAAAGCTGATGAAATCAGCGTAGTAGAGCCCACTCAACCCCTGCGTCTTGCTTGACAATCCAAAGACAATTGAGAGGCTAGGACTTTTGTCCCAGCCCCTTTTTTCTGTCTTTTGCTGAGACATTAGCTACACATCATGCTTTCTTGTGATTACTGTCTTTATTTTACGAATAGTAAGTAGGGGACAGAGAATCAAAGGAGGATTATAGATGGAAATAGCAAAAATAATTTATCGGCTTTCTTGTCCAGAAGAGCGGCTAGTTTACCTAAGATTCCGCGATTTGGAGCGCTTGGCAAAGAAGAGCCAGAAAAAGAAAGGGAGCCAAGATAAGGCTGACAGAAAGAGTGCTTTTTGATATACTATAGAGTATGGAAATCAAGGAGAACTTTTATGAACGATAGAAATCAGCAGGAAAACGTGGAAATTTTAGTATCTATGTCCGCAGAAACCTGGCAAAACACGAGTGAGAGACGGCGGTTAGAGAAAATAATCGAGCCGCTTCCTTCCTTACAACTATTTTTTTGGAGCGTTTTGGTCAGTTTGACCAGTGTGATCAATCCTCTACTAACCAACTTAGCCACCAATTTGCAATCGCAAAATCTATATGCTGGCTGGGCCTTGACTCAGGGAGAAGTTGCCTATGCAAATATTTATGGAACCAGCGGTCTTCTCTACTACTTGGTAAGCTGGTTGGGGAATTTATTTTTGGGTCAGCTATTGTTTTTACTTTTCCAAGTAGTGGCTTTGACCTTGGCAGGAATATATCTCTTCCAGACAATTTCACAAATAACGGTTAGAAGTGGTCTAGCTCGCCAGATTACAATCCTGTTCTATTTGTTTGTACTGACACTGGGATTTGGCGGAACTTATTCTATGATTTTTGCTTTTCCATTTATCTTTCGGAGTCTGTACCATCTCGTGAAGTACTTACAAGGGCGTGTCCGAGATGAGTCCTTTATTCGTTTTGGGATGGTTGGAGCCTTGGCTTTTCTAATCGAGCCAGCTTTTAGTCTGCTCTTTTACTCATTGACGACGCTGTTCTTACTCCTGTACAATATAGCTGAAAAGCGAAAAGCGCGTGGTTTTTATCAGTTACTAGCAGGTCTATTAGGTTTTTCTTTAGTCTTTTATCCACTGGGATACTATACAGTTTTGAATGGTTCCTTTGGTGTAGCGATTAGCCAAGCTACTTATGTTCTAGAGGCTTTTCGTCTTAATAGCAGCTATTTATTAGACCATTTGCTCTATTATGGCTTGCTTTTCCTAGGATTAGGTTTTGCGACAGCGTTGATGACGGCTTTTGCTTTCAAAGAAGAACCAACTGCTGCACGTGGTATGCGCTTTATTGGTTTGCTAGGTCTTCCTATCAGCTTTGTTGGTGTTCTGGGTCTGCCAGAGAAGGGTGCTTATCAATTGTTGACGACTCTGCCTTTTGCCCTACTATTACTAGCCTTGCGGCTAGATACAGGTGGAGACAGGGATGGACATGAAAGACGCCACCGTAAGCCTACCCAGGCTTCTAGCTGGAATCGTTACTTGGGCAAGCAACTCTTTCTGCCTCTGCTTGCGATGCTTTATCTCGTAGCTTATCCATTTGTAAATGAGTATATTTTATCCAATGGAGTTTCAGCAGAGAGAAATCTGGCTGCCCAACATATTCGTGAAAACAGCACTAGCAAGGATAGTATTTATGCTTGGGACAATACAGCTAGCCTCTATAAAAAATCGCAGCGTTTATCCGCTGTTTCTCTACTGAGTCCGTCGCTTTATACAGGAACGGAGGAAAATCGCATTTTCTTGCGTAATGCTTTAAACGAGGCAAGTCCAAAGTTTATTTTAGTCAATAAAGATGTGAAACTCTTTTCGGACGTGAAAAAGAAGATTTCTCAAGATTATGAAGAAGTGAACCTAAAACTCAATCACTTCAAGCTTTATCAAATCAAGTAATTCAATCAATATGTTGTGTGTAAAATAAAAAAATAACAATTTTACCACAACATATTGATTTTTTATTTTGGAGTGATATAATGTTTGGTAGATGATTAATTGAGAAGAGGAAGTGTTTGTGATGATTTTAAGAGAAGCAAAATTTGATACAGCGCCTACCATCTACGTTGAGAAGCGAGACGGCCGGAGAGTAGCTTTTGATGTGACTAAGATCTATAAGGCTATGGTACGAGCGGCTCAGGATCTTGGTCCCATGACGCCTATGCTGGAAGCTAAGCTCGAAACCATCACAGACCGTGTTGTGGCAGAAATCAGCAGTCGCTTCGCTAAGTATGTCAAAATCTATGAGATTCAGAATATCGTTGAGCATGAGCTTTTGAATGCCAAGGAATATGCCATTGCGGAGAACTACATCACTTACCGCACCCAACGGGATTTTGAGCGCTCAAAAGCGACAGATATCAACTTTACCATTGACAAGCTTCTCAACAAAGATCGTACGGTGGTCAATGAGAATGCTAATAAGGACAGCGATGTTTTCAATACCCAACGGGATTTGACCGCAGGGATTGTTGGTAAGTCCATTGGGCTTAAGATGTTGCCGCCTCATGTGGCCAATGCCCACCAGAAGGGGGACATCCACTACCATGATTTGGACTACAGCCCTTATACACCGATGACTAACTGCTGTCTGATTGACTTTGACGGCATGCTGAAAAATGGCTTCAAGATTGGGAATGCAGAAGTAGAGAGTCCCAAGTCTATTCAGACTGCGACAGCGCAAATCTCGCAAATCATTGCCAATGTAGCTTCCAGTCAGTACGGTGGCTGCTCAGCCGATCGGATTGATGAAGTCTTGGCGCCCTATGCTGAGCTTAACTATCAAAAGCATCTCAAGGATGCAGAGCAATGGGTTTTGCCGGATAAGCAGGAAGAATACGCTTGGGCGAAGACCAAGAAGGATATCTACGATGCCATGCAGTCGCTAGAGTATGAGATTAATACTCTCTTTACCTCTAACGGTCAGACTCCTTTTACTTCGCTGGGCTTTGGTCTGGGGACCAACCGTTTTGAGCGGGAAATTCAGAAGGCCATTCTCAATATCCGTATCAAGGGATTGGGAAGCGAGCACCGCACAGCAATTTTTCCTAAGCTAATTTTCACCCTTAAGCGTGGGCTCAATCTCGAGCCGGGAACGCCTAACTATGACATCAAAGAACTGGCTCTGGAGTGTGCCACTAAGCGCATGTATCCAGATGTCCTTTCATATGACAAGATTATCGACTTAACTGGATCCTTCAAGGTACCGATGGGCTGCCGTTCTTTCCTGCAAGGCTGGAAGGATGAAAATGGTCAGGAAGTCAACTCCGGCCGTATGAATCTAGGCGTCGTTACTGTCAATCTGCCGCGGATTGCACTTGAATCCGAGGGAGATTTGGATAAATTCTGGGAAATCTTTAACGAGCGGATGAATATCGCTGAAGATGCTTTGGTCTACCGAGTGGAGCGGACCAAGGAAGCCAGTCCAGCCAATGCACCGATTCTCTATCAGTATGGGGCTTTTGGCAAACGCTTGGGCAAGTATGATCAGGTTGACCAGCTCTTTACTCACCGTCGTGCGACGGTTTCCCTGGGCTATATCGGCCTGTATGAAGTGGCAGCAGTCTTTTATGGCGGCAATTGGGAGACCAATCCAGAAGCCAAGGACTTTACGGTTGCTATTGTCAAAGATATGAAGCGCCGGGTGGAAGAATGGTCAGAGCAGTATGACTATCACTTCTCTGTTTACTCAACGCCATCTGAAAGTCTGACCGACCGTTTCTGTCGCTTGGATACTGAGAAGTTTGGGGTCGTTCCGGATATTACTGACAAGGAATACTATACGAACTCCTTCCACTACGATGTGCGCAAGAATCCAACGCCTTTTGAAAAGCTGGACTTTGAGAAGATTTATCCTGAAGTGGGAGCCTCGGGCGGCTTTATCCACTACTGTGAATACCCTGTTCTTCAGCAAAATCCGAAAGCGCTGGAAGCTGTTTGGGACTATGCCTATGACCGAGTTGGTTACTTAGGTACAAATACACCGATTGACCGCTGTTACAAGTGTAACTTTGAGGGAGATTTTACGCCAACCGAGCGGGGCTTCACCTGTCCAAACTGCGGCAACAGCGATCCCAAGACGGTCGATGTGGTCAAGCGGACCTGCGGTTACTTAGGAAATCCGCAAGCCCGTCCGATGGTCAACGGCCGACACAAGGAAATATCAGCTCGGGTCAAGCACATGAATGGCTCAACTATTAAGTACGAAGGAAATTAAGATGGGAAAGTATCAATTGGACGACAAAGGAAAGGCTCAGGTGCAGCGTTTCCATGAAAAACATTCGCGTGGCGGTAATGGCAAAAAAGAGCGATTAGCCAAACTGCGTCAGCAATTTTTAGAAAAGAACAAGAAATAATAGAAGTCAGAGTGGGGCGCAAGGCGGTCTCACTCTCTTCGTATCAGGAGGAACTATGGAGCTTAGACGACCGAAACTAGAAGACAAGGAAAAGATTTTAGAGATGCTGGCTGACTTTGAAGCGGCTGGTAGCCGACAGGACGGCTTCTTTGGCGGAGCAGATTTTGTTTATGAGGACTGGCTGGAGACTATTCAGCTAGCGGAGGCAGGTCTAGGCTTGCCACAAGGTTTTGTGCCTTACATCCAACTAGTTTCTTTTGCTGCAGATGGCCAGGCTGTGGGCTTTCTCAATCTGCGTTTGCGGCTCAATGACCATTTGCTCCAAGAAGGCGGGCATATCGGTTACAGTATTCGTCCGTCTGCGCGTAGGAAAGGATTGGCCAAAGAGCAGCTGCGACAAGGTTTGCAAGTAGCTAAAGGTAAAAATATAAAACGGGCTCTAGTGACCTGCGATAGGGATAATGCTGCTAGCAGAGGAGTGATTCTTGCTAACGGTGGAGTATTAGAGGATATTCGAGCTGGAAAAGAGCGCTATTGGATTGATTTAGATTGAGGAAAGTTTATGAAGTTACGACGACCAACTGTGGAAGATAAAGACGCGATTTTAGAGATGATTGCGGAGTTTGATGCTGCAAAATCCTACATGCACGGCGGCATGGGCTCTACTTGGAAACGAGCAAAGGATTATGAGGATTGGTTGCGAATTGTAGAGCAGCAGGAGGATATTGAGGATCTGCCAGCAGGCTGGGTTCCTGCCATCCAATTTTTATCCTTTGGTGAAACTGGCTTGCCTTTGGGCTTTTTAGCCTTGCGCTTGTCCTTGAATGACAAATTATTTGTGGAGGGTGGCCACATTGGCTATTCTATTCGACCCAGCAAACGCAGAAAGGGCTTGGCCAAGATGCAGCTGGAGCTCGGGTTAGCAGAAGCTCGAAAGCAAGGACTGGAACGAGTGCTGATTACCTGCGATGAAGACAACGAAGCCAGCCGCCGTACCATTCTCTCTGCTGGCGGTGTTTACGAAAATACAATCGACAGAAGTCAGCGCTACTGGATTGATTTGGAGGATGAAGATGAACAATCCCAAACCCCAAGAATGGAAAAGTGAGGAGCTAAGCAAGGGGCGAATCATTGACTATAAGGCCTTTAACTTTGTAGATGGCGAAGGTGTCCGCAATTCCCTCTATGTCAGTGGTTGCATGTTTCACTGTGAGGGCTGCTATAATGCAGCAACTTGGTCCTTCAACGCTGGCATTCCCTATACGCAAGAGCTGGAGGAACAGATTATGAAAGACTTGGCGGAGCCTTATGTGCAGGGGCTGACCCTTCTAGGCGGCGAACCATTTCTCAATACAGGCATTCTACTGCCCTTGGTCAAGCGGATTCGGAGAGAGCTTCCAGACAAGGATATTTGGTCCTGGACGGGCTACACCTGGGAGGAGATGATGCTGGAAACGGAGGACAAGCTGGAGCTGCTGAGTCTGATTGATATTCTAGTGGACGGTCGTTTTGATATCACAAAGAAAAATCTCATGTTACAATTTCGTGGTTCCTCCAATCAGCGCATCATTGATGTGCAGAAGTCTCTTCGATCAGGACAGGTAGTCATATGGGACAAGCTCAATGATGGTCTCCAAGCCTATGAGCAAGTTGATCGAGACGGCTTACTATAATCGTCAAGATCAGAGCAAAATTTTCAGTATAAAAATAGGACGTTTTGTCCAACTTTGTCCACAATTTTTAAAATGTCCTTATTATATGCTAGCGGCTCTCTGGATTTTATGAGCAGAGTTCTATCTTACAGAATAAGGTGATACCAATGCATTGGTATCGCTTTATTTTTCTGTGTTTTAGCTTGAATTCGATTTCAAAGATGAAGTCGTTGACAAAAGAATAGGATTTTTTTACAATTATGTAATATTCTTAAGAAATTCTTAAAAAAATCATATTTTTATGCTATAATAGACTAGAGTAATTTCGCACAGAAAGCAGTAAAGTAAATGTATCAGAGATCAAAGAAATCTAAAAAGAAAAGCAATCGATTAAAGATAGTTAATAGCACCCTCTTGGGTGTTTATACTTTGTTGGCGGCCTTCTTGATTTTCACAATTTTCCGCTATCATTTTCTAGCTTTTCGCTATGTGAATATCTTAGTGACAGCCCTCATCCTAGCAGTGGCGGTTCTATCGGGATTCCTGATTTTCAAGGGTAAGGCAGGCAAGGCCACTAGTGCTATCCTAATAGTATCCTTGCTTGTGGGTTCAGTATCTATGTATGCTGTAAAGGGTTTAGTCGACTTGTCGACTGGCGTTAATTCCACTTCCAACTACTCTGAGTATGAGATGAGTATCGTGGTGCCGGCAGATAGTGATGTTAAGGACCTCAAGCAGTTGACAAATGTCTTAGCACCGTCAGGCAATGACCAAGACAATATCCAAGCGCTGATGAAAAATATCAGTCAGACACAAGGGCATGAGCTGACAGTAGATACAGCATCTTCTTATCTCGCTGCCTATAAGTCGTTGACTTCTGGTGAAGCCAAGGCTATGGTCTTGAATAGTGTTTTTGAAGATACCATTCGTGGAGAAGACCCCGACTATGCTTCTAAGATTAAAAAAATCTACACTTACAAGAAAAGCAAGAAGATTGATACAGCCATTGGCAAGCAAGATCCAAATGCAGAGGTCTTTAATATCTATGTCAGTGGTATTGACACTTATGGACCGATTTCTTCTGTGTCACGCTCGGATGTTAACATTATCATGACAGTCAACCGTAAGACCAAGAAAGTCTTGCTGACGACGACACCACGGGATGCCTATGTTCCAATTGCAGATGGTGGCCTTAATCAGCCGGATAAGCTGACTCATGCGGGTATTTACGGCGTAGATGCTTCAGTTCACACCTTGGAAAACCTCTACGGTATTGATTTGAATTATTATGTGCGCCTGAATTTCACTTCCTTCCTCAAGTTGATTGATTTGCTGGGCGGAATTGATATTGAGAACGACCAAGACTTTACTAGTCTGCACGGCAATTACCATTTCCCTGTAGGTAAGGTCCATCTTAACTCTGACCAAGCTCTAGGCTTCGTCCGTGAGCGGTATTCCCTAAATGGTGGAGATAATGATCGTGGGAAGAACCAAGAAAAGGTTATTGCAGCAGTCATTAAGAAACTGACCTCGACAGATGCATTGAAGAATTACAACGCCATTCTTTCAGGACTGCAGGACTCTGTCCAGACTGATATGAGCTTGGAAACGATGATGAATCTGATCAATACTCAGTTGGAGTCAGGCGGAAGTTATAACGTGACTTCTCAGGCCTTGACTGGAACTGGAAATACAGGTCTGCCTTCCCACGCGATGCCAGAAGCCAATCTCTACATGATGGAAATTGATCAAAATAGTTTGGCAGCTGCCAAAGCAGCGATCCAAGAAGTAATGGAAGGGAAGTAAAGCATGATTGATATTCACTCACATATCATTTTTGATGTGGATGACGGCCCTAAGGCACTAGAGGATAGCCGACGTCTGCTCGAAGAAAGCTATCGTCAGGGCGTTCGTACTATTATTTCTACTTCTCATCGCCGAAAGGGCATGTTTGAGACGCCCGAAGAAAAGATTGCGGCAAACTTCAAGCAAGTGCAGGAGTTGGCCAAGCAAGTTGCTGACGACTTGACCGTGCTATATGGAGCGGAGATTTACTATACTAGTGATATTTTGAAAAAGCTAGAAGAGGGGACATTCCCCAGTCTAGGTGGCACCAAGTATGTCTTGATCGAGTTTAGTATGAATACACCCTACAAAGATATTCATTCCGCCTTGGGCAATGTCATTCGCCTCGGTATGACTCCGGTAGTGGCCCATATCGAGCGCTATCACTGTCTGGAAAATGACGAAGACAGGGTCAGCGAATTGATCAATATGGGCTGCTATATGCAGGTCAATAGTTCAAATGTTTTGAAACCTAAGTTCTTTGGTGATCGTTACAAATTTATGAAAAAGCGTGTTCAGTTCTTTCTGGAACGGGACTTAGTTCATTTCGTTGCCAGCGATATGCACAATCTCGATGACAGACCGCCTTATATGCAAAAGGCCTATCAGATTGTCGCGAAAAAATATGGAGCTGCGCGTGCGGAAGAACTCTTTAAGACAAACCAAGAAATCTTATTAAGTAACGAGTTTATTTAATCAATCAAACTCTGGAGAAAGTAAATACATGAATCAAGAAAATCAAATGATCGAAATCGATGTGTTGTCTCTGTTGAAGACAATTTGGAAACGGAAATTTTTAATAATTTTAACTGCCTTATTGACGGGTATCTTAGCTCTAGGCTACAGCGTTTTTATTGCCAAACCTACCTACCAAAGCACAACACGTATCTACGTTGTCAATCGTCAGCAGGGCGAAAATCCTACCTTGACCAACCAAGACTTGCAAGCTGGTTCTTATTTGGTAAAGGACTACAAGGAAATTATCCTGTCTCAGGATGTCTTGGCATCCGTCATTTCAGAATTGAAACTGTCAGGTTCACCATCTGACTTGGCATCTAAGGTGACAGTGACTGTACCGACAGATACTCGGATTGTGTCTATCACAGTGACGCATGCGGATCCAGCAGAAGCCAGCCGTATCGCCAATACCTTGCGTGAAGTTGCTGCTGAAAAAATCATTGCTGTTACCAAAGTCTCTGATGTCACAACGCTGGAAGAAGCGGAAACACCGAAAACACCGTCTTCTCCAAACATTCGTCGCAATACCATCATTGGAGTGCTTGCGGGTGGTGTCTTGATGGTCATTGTAGTAGTGATTGTTGAGATCCTTGATGACCGTGTCAAGAAGCCAGAAGATATTGAAGAAGTCTTAGGAATGACCTTGCTTGGTGTCGTTCCAGATATGAGTAAGGTAGGTTAGGAGATACAATGCCAATACTAGAGTTAGCAAAAAAGAAAAAACTTTCTATTTCGAGGGTAGAGGAGTATTACAATGCTCTTCGAACCAATATCCAACTTAGTGGCGAGAACATCAAGGTGATTGCCGTTAGTTCTACCTTCCCGGGAGAGGGAAAGACGACAACATCAACGAATCTGGCCCTGACCTTTGCTAATGCGGGTTACAAGACTCTTTTGATTGATGCGGATATTCGAAATTCTAAGATGCTTGGTGGTGTTTTTAGGAGTAGTGAGAAAATCACAGGCCTAACAGAGTACTTGTCTGGAAATACAGACTTATCGCAAGGATTGTGTGAAACGGATGAGGAAAATCTCTTTGTTATCACTTCAGGGCAAGCCTCACCAAATCCAACGGCACTTGTGCAGAGCGAAAAGTTTGAGGTAATGATGGATGTTCTCCGTCGCCATTATGATTATATTATTGTGGATACTCCTCCTATCGGTATGGTCATAGATGCGACTCTTATTTCCAAGTTTTGTGATGCAAGCATGTTAGTCGTTGCTAGTAATGTAGTGAAACGGAAAATGGTTCAAAAGTCTAAGACCCAGCTGGAGCAGTCCTCTACTCCTTTCCTTGGTGTAATCTTAAATAAATATAATGTCGAAGCAGATAAATACGGTTTCTATGGTTCCTACGGAAACTATGGAGATCGTTTGAGAGAAGAAAAGAAAAGCGAGAAGTAATGTATGTTTAGAAAGCAAAGGGAAATTCAAGAGTTAGGAGTAGCTGTATTGGAACTGCTGGTGTCTATGCTGGCAGCGGTTTTAGTGAGCTTTATTTCTAATTCTGACTTGACAAGGACAAGTGTCTTTATCCTCTCTTTGCTTCACATCCTTGCTTTTTACATCAGTAATTATTTTCATCACTTTTTCCGCAGAGGTTACTTTGTAGAGTTTATCCAAACTTTAAAATACAGTGTCTTCTATGCCCTCTTTGTCACTTTTGCTTCCTTTATCATGGAGGAACACTTTTCTATCTCTCGCCGGGGGCTGATTTATTTTATCTTACTAAATGGTTTACTAGTTTACGTGGCCAATATTTTGTTCAAAAACTACTATTCTTCTATTCATGCTAGATCAAAAAATAGTACAAAGGTTTTTGTCATTACTACAAGTTCTAGGATAGAAAAGTTTTTTGCTCAAATAGAAAAAGCACAAGATTTTGCTGGTCAGATAGTGGCAGTTACAGTAGTGGACGATCCTTCTTTTACAAGTTCTGCTTTTGATGTGGTGCTGGAAAAAGATATGATAGAGTACGCAACCCGGTCAGTAGTGGATGAGGTGTTTATCAACCTACCTAGCGATCTTTATCGCTTGGAAGATTTGATTTCTCAGTTTGAGCATATGGGAATCGATGTCAATGTTAATATCAATGCCCTAGATTTTCCAACCAATGGCGAGAAGCGCATTCGCAATGTGGCTGGTTTTAATATTGTTACGTTTTCGACTCGCTTTTATAGTTACTACCATGTTCTTTTGAAACGACTTCTGGATATTGTTGGTGCCCTATTTGGCTTGCTGCTTTGTGGGATAGCCGCTATTTTCCTAGTGCCTCAGATCAAAAAAGATGGTGGTCCAGCTATTTTCTCTCAAGATCGCGTTGGGAAGAATGGTCGCATCTTTAAATTTTATAAATTCCGCTCTATGGCTGTGGATGCGGAAGAGCGTAAAAAAGAGCTGATGGTGCAAAATACGATGTCAGACGGTATGTTTAAGGTCGATAATGACCCTCGTATCACACCGATTGGACATTTTATCCGCAAGACAAGTCTGGATGAGCTGCCTCAGTTTTGGAATGTCCTCAAAGGAGATATGAGCCTGGTCGGTACACGCCCACCAACTGTGGATGAGTATGAAAAATACACGCCTGAGCAGAAAAAACGTTTGAGTTTCAAGCCAGGAATCACAGGTCTCTGGCAAGTCAGTGGCCGCAGCGAAATCACGAATTTTGATGATGTTGTAAAACTAGATGTGTCTTATATTGATGATTGGACCATCTGGTCAGATATTAAAATTTTACTAAAGACTGTTAAAGTCGTACTAATGAAAGACGGAGCGAAGTAGTTCTACTTCCTCCTCTCTATTTATGATGGAAGAGAGAATGGGAAAAACAGTTTATATTATCGGTTCTAAAGGAATACCAGCTAAATATGGCGGATTTGAAACTTTTGTAGAGAAATTAACAGAGTTTCAAAAGGATAAAGACATTCAATATTATGTCGCTTGTATGCGTGAAAACTCAGCTAAGTCTGGAATAACAGAGGATGTTTTTGAACATAATGGTGCCACATGCTTTAACATTGATGTTCCGAATATTGGACCGGCTCGTGCAATCGCTTATGATATTGCTGCCCTCAACAAGGCAATTGAAATAGCAAAGAAAAATAAGGACGAAGCACCAGTATTTTACATTTTAGCCTGTCGAATTGGTCCATTTATTTCAAATCTAAAAAAGAAAATCAAAGCTCTTGGGGGCAGCACTTTGATGGTTAATCCAGATGGACATGAGTGGCTACGAGCTAAATGGAGTTTGCCTGTTCGTAAATATTGGAAACATTCCGAACGCCTTATGGTGAAGCACGCAGACCTTTTGATTTGTGATAGTAAGAATATCGAAAAGTATATCCAAACGGACTATACTCGTTATCAACCAAATACAACTTATATTGCTTATGGGACTGACACAACTAGATCACAACTGACATCCTCAGATGAAAAAGTGCGTTCTTGGTATGATGAAAAAGGTGTCCGTGAGAATGAATATTATCTTGTAGTTGGACGCTTCGTACCAGAAAATAATTATGAAGCTATGCTTCGTGGTTTTATGAAGTCTAACTCTAAGAAAGATTTTGTCTTGATTACCAATGTTGAGCAAAATAAGTTTTATGAGAAACTGCGTCAAGAGACTGGTTTTGACAAAGACCCACGTGTCAAGTTTGTTGGGACGGTTTATGACCAAGAGTTGCTCAAGTATATCCGTGAGCATGCTTTTGCTTACCTCCATGGTCATGAAGTTGGTGGAACCAATCCGTCTTTGTTAGAAGCACTGTCTTCAACGAAGCTCAATCTTCTGCTTGATGTTGGATTTAATCGTGAGGTCGGAGAAGATGGGGTGATGTATTGGAAGAAGGATGAACTAGCTCAGATTATTGATAAAGCAGAGCAGTTGGATAACACAGCAATTGAAAAATTAGATTATCAATCAAGCCAGCGAATCAATCAATCTTTTACTTGGGAGAAGATTGTTAGTGAGTATGAAAAGGTGTTTAAGGGATAGGTAATGAAGAGGATTTTATACTTACATGCAGGTGCAGAAATGTATGGAGCAGATAAGGTCTTATTAGAGTTAATTAAAGGACTGGATAAGCAAGAATTTGAAGCACATGTGATTTTACCAAACAAAGGTGTTTTAGTTGAAGCTTTGCGTCAAGTGGGTGCTAAAGTTGAAGTTATAGAATATCCTATTCTTCGACGGAAATATTTTAATCCCAAAGGCATGATTGACTATATCCGCTCCTATCATCGCTATGCTAAAAAGATTGCCACTTATGCGAAACAACATCAGATTGACCTTGTTCATAATAATACAACGGCTGTTTTGGAAGGAATTTACCTCAAACGGAAGTTGAAGTTGCCTCTTTTATGGCATGTTCATGAAATCATTGTTAGACCTAAATTTGTTTCTGATTTCATTAATATTCTAATGGGACGATATGCTGATAGAATTATCACAGTTTCAGAAGCAGTTGCAAATCATGTATTGGCATCTCGTTTTGTGAATAAAGAGCAAATTTCTGTCATTTACAATGGAGTGGATAATGCTACTTATTATCCAAAAGATAATCAATCTATTCGGGAACAATTTGAGATTGATCAGACTTCCATGGTTATTGGAATGATAGGACGCGTGAATGCATGGAAAGGTCAGAATGATTTTTTAGATGCAGTAATTCCGATTTTGAAAGGTAACTCTAACATAGTAGCTTTCCTAGCAGGGAGTGCTTTTGAGGGTGAAGAATGGCGCGTGCAAGAGTTGGATGCAAGAATTGCTTCCCTACCAGTAGCTGAACAGATTAAGCGTATTGATTATTACGCTAATACGAATGAGCTATATAATATGTTTGACATTTTTGTGCTTCCAAGTACCAATCCAGATCCGCTACCAACAGTAGTGCTAGAAGCAATGGCATGTGGAAAGCCGATTGTAGGCTATCGACATGGTGGTGTTTGTGAAATGGTAGAAGAAGATATCAATGGTTTGTTAGCGAAACCAAATGATTCTGAAGCTTTATCTCGACTTATTCAGAATTTAATAGATAATCCAGAAAAAATCAGCGAATTTGGACAAACTTCGATGAAACGTCAGAAAGAGATGTTTTCTCTGGAGAGCTATATAAATAATTTTTCAAATCAATATGAAAAATTGTCGGAATAACGAAACGATTAAAAATAATTTAATTGTTAAGTATAGTTTATTTTGTTCTTTATAAAAATTTATTAATTATTTAAAGTTTAAAGAATAGTTGAATCGACATAGACAGAAGATTAGTATAAATATAGGTACTTCAATGTTATATATTAGTTGAACAAAGGTGGAAAGAGTTTGAGAAAGAAAGTAGGTAAAATAACTGTGTTTTTAACTCGTGAGGAAAGTCAAGAAATCAAAGGGATTGCAATTTTGCTAATGCTATTTCATCATCTTTTTGCATTTTCAGATAGAATTCCGAATGGTTTACACTATTCCAACTTTACGGTTACGTTAGCAAAATTTGGTAATGTTTGTGTTCCAATTTTTTTGTTTATTAGTGGATATGGGCTTGCTAAAACAAAGAAAAAAACTGTTAATGATTTTTTTAATAGAATCAAAGATTTTTATCTACGATATTGGCTAGTTTTTGTTCTTTTTATTCCAATTACTTTCTTAGTTGGGAAAGTAGAGATCACACCCCTAAGCCTATTTTTTAATCTGACTGCTTTAAAAACAAGCTATAATGGAGAATGGTGGTTTGTGACTCTATATATATTTTTATTATTAATAACACCTTTTCTTTATAAAATATCTTCTATAAAAATTTTATTACTAACTGTTACTTTATCAGTATTTCATTTTGTAGGATATAGATTACTTGCTTCAAATTCTTTTTTTATTTTTGTTCCTAATTNCACCCCTATTATTGCATTTGGTATAGGTTTTATAGTCACTAGGTATGAAACAATAGTGATGGAAAGAATAGATTATTTTTGTAAAAAATTTGCTAATATAATTGGACTATTATTTTTACTATTCATATTTTTCTTTCTCTTAATAATTGGAGCACGAATACCTAGTTCTATGAGTTTGATATGTCCAGCTTTTATTTTATATTTTAAATATGCCCTTTCTAATAAGAAACATGCAAAAAAATTTCTAAGGGAACTTGGTAATCGTAGTATGTTCATGTGGTTGACACACAGTTTTTACTGTTATAAACTAATACCAAGTTTAATATATTCACCAAGAATTGCATTGTTAGTATTTCTATTATTAGTTTTTATTTCATATGTGACCGCAATGGTTTTAGAAAAGATTTATACTAAGACAATGTTACTTATACCACACCTTTGTAACAAGAACGGGAGGTAGCTTTGTATAGTATTGTTTTAAAGATGAAAGAATCATCTTAGCTAATGAAAATAAGTTTGTTGGTTGCTATAATAAATTAAAGATAAGTATAAAGCGATTCTAAATTTAGTATAAATTTTGAGGGAGATAATTAACTAATGAAAAATTTAATAATATTGGATAGTGAAATTCGAAGAGACTTGAAAGAATTTTATGAATCTTTAGAAGGAGGTAGTGAAGTAGTTATTACTACTTATGAAACTCCATTGATTCGAAAAGTTAGAAATTTCAAAATTGTTGGTAGTCCTTTTTATCATTTTCTAATGTGGAAAAAGTCTTATAATTATGCTAAGAAATTAATTGAAAAAGATGTAAAAAAAATTGTTTGTTTAAATCCTCTGGTAGGCATATTTTTAGGTTTGTTTAATGATAAAGGAATTGATATTACGCTAGCTGGTTTTCTTTTTGAACCCAAAAGAAATAAAATTTATTATAATTTGAGAAAGTATTTGGTGAATAGAACATTAAAAAATGTAAATCGTGTAGTGGTGTATAGCAACAAAGAAGTTGAGTATTACTCAGAGATTTTTCCTAAATATCAAGAGAAATTTAAGTTTATACATTATGGTTTAGATTATGAAAATAATGACTCTTATCAAGGTAAACTTCCTGAAAAATTCTTTTTCTCAGGGGGAGGAAGTAATCGTGATTATGAAACGCTTGTTAAAGCCGTTGAAAAATCTGACAATACCTTACCTTGTGTGATTGCTACTCAACCTTGGAAAGTACCAGCGCATGATTCAAAAGTTCAAGTATTATCAGATGTAGTTGTAGAGACATTTGGAGATGTTATGCATCATTCAGAAGCTTTGGTGTTATCTTTGAAAGATATTAACCTATCTGCTGGACATATGGTAATGTTGCAAGCAATGTCACTTGGAGTTCCAATCATTGTAAATGATATTCCATCAGTTAGGGACTACGTAGATGAGAGCTCTGTACTTTTTTATCCTTCAGAAGATCATGAGTCTTTGGCAAGTTTATTGGATAATTTTAAGCCTTCAGACAGTGAAGTGATTGAACGAACAAAAGTCTCTCAATCTTTATATAATAATCATTATACATCTTTACAATTAATGGAGAGGTTATTAGACATCTAGAAAATTGAGGGTAAGGAAATGATAGAAAAAATTGATTTTGTTGTGACATGGGTTAATGGGAATGACCCAGTATGGAAAAAAAGTAAAACCATGTTTGCAACAGATAGTGAGAATCAAATCATGAACTCTGACGCGCGTTATCGTGACTGGGAGTTTATGAAATATTGGTTTCGCGCAGTTGAACAAAATGCACCTTGGGTCAACAAAATTTTTTTAATAACTGAAGGTCATATACCTGAATGGCTGGATTTAAGTTGTGAAAAATTAGTACATATTCGTCATAAAGATTATATTGATGAAAAGTATTTGCCTACTTTTAATTCTAATGTAATTGAGTTGAATATTAGCAACATTGGCGATTTGTCAGAATACTTTGTGTTATTTAATGACGATATGCTAATAAACAAATCAGTTAGACCTGAAGATTTTTTTGAAGATAGTAATCCAAGAGATACAGGAATATTTAGTCCTATTGTTCCAAGTAGGGGGACGATTGGGAGTATAGTGCTGAACAATGTAGAAATTATCAATGATTATTTTAATGCTAGACAGGTAATTAAAAAGAATTTTTTTAAATTTTTTAATTTAAAATATGGTAAACATTTAATAAAAAATTTTTGTGTATTACCTTGGAAAAGCATATTAGGATTTTATGATTCTCATATTCCTGTCAGTTATAAAAAATCTACATTTTATATGGTATGGAAAAAAGAGAAAGAGCTATTAGAAGAAACATCTAGTCATAAATTTAGGACAAATCAAGATATTAACCATTGGTTAATGCGTTATTGGCAACTTTGTCAAGGAAAGTTTATTCCTAGAAAAGAAAGTTTTGGTAAATATTACAATATATATAGTGATTTAACTGTAATTGTTGAAGACATTAAGTTTAGCAAGCATAGCTTAATTTGTTTGAATGACGGTGAGGTTGATAATTTTGAAGAATCGAAGAAAGTAATCTTGCAGGCTTTTCAAGATCGTTATCCTAATAAATCCATGTTTGAAAAATAGAATTGCACGAACTTAAAAGATTGTCTATAGAAAATAGTTGTATAAATTGGCTTAAGGAAGGGAATAACTTATGAGAAAAGTAATGTTGGTTTTTGGGACACGCCCTGAGGCCATCAAAATGTGTCCATTGGTTAAAGAACTAAAGAAAAGTAATAAGTTTGAAACACTTGTTTGTGTAACCGGACAACATAGAGAAATGTTGCAACAAGTGTTAGATGTTTTTGATATAGTTCCTGATTATGATTTGGACATTATGAAGGAAGGACAAACGCTTTATAGTATTACAACGGCTATTTTGGATAAAATTAAGCCGGTTCTAGAAGTTGAAAAGCCCGATATTGTCTTAGTTCATGGTGATACGACAACAACATTTGCTACTTCATTAGCTGCCTTCTATTCAAATATTAAAGTTGGGCATGTGGAAGCTGGTTTGCGAACTTATAATCTTCAAAGTCCGTTTCCAGAAGAATTTAATAGACAGGCTGTTTCTATCGTTTCAGATTTTAATTTCGCTCCAACAGATCAAGCTAAGAAAAATCTGTTACAAGAAGGTAAGAAAGAATCAACAATTTTTGTTACTGGCAATACGGCTATTGATGCCTTACGTACAACCATTACTGAATCTTATACGAATCCAATTTTGGATTGGGTAAATGATAGCAAATTGATTCTTTTAACTGCTCATAGACGTGAAAACTTGGGCCAACCTATGGAAAATATGTTCAAGGCCGTTAAGCGTGTTTTAGCAGAACATACAGATGTGAAAGTTCTTTATCCAATCCATAAAAATCCTAAGGTTCGCGAAATTGCTCGCAAGGTTTTTGGTAGTGAGAAACGTATTAAACTAATTGAACCTTTAGAAGTTATTGATTTTCATAATTTTATGAAGCAGTCTTATATGATTTTAACAGATTCTGGTGGGGTTCAAGAAGAAGCACCTTCTCTCGGTAAACCAGTTCTTGTTATGCGTGATACGACAGAGCGTCCCGAAGGTGTGGAGGCAGGGACTCTGAAACTTGTTGGGACAGAAGAAGAAACAATTTATAACGAGTTCACTAAACTATTGACAAATCAAGAACTTTACAATCAGATGAGCAAAGCTAGCAATCCTTATGGTGATGGTTTCGCTAGTGCAAAAATTGTTAAAATTTTGGAAGATTATTTATAAATTGACGTCATTGACATAGAATAGGTTGTTTAATGGGAAAATATAATAAAATTACAGTCGTACATATAGGAGATTTTTTGTGGTATCCGCCAGTCATTAGTCTTATTGAGAATCTTTTACATCACCATGTAAAAGTGGATTTGATTAGTTCGACTGAGGGACACAGAATACCGGTAATCATGCAGAATAATAGTGATTTCAACTATATTTGCGTTCCTTACGATCTTGGGTCTGGATTGAAATCAAGAATTGTTCGAGTTTTTTTAAATCGAAAAACGATTAGAGAAACTGTTGCAGCATCAATGAAAACGTCAGATATTCTTTGGACAACTACTGATGTTGCTATTAAAGTATTAGGAGAACAACTGTTTGAGTATAAGCATGTGATGCAATTGATGGAACTGATTCAGAGATTTCCACATTTTACAAATATCAAAGCCCTTGATTTTCCAATTGATGAATATGCTCGAAAAGCTTATAAGGTTATTGTGCCAGATTTAGATAGAGCTTATATCCAACAAGCTTGGTGGAATTTGAAAGAAGTTCCTACTGTTTTACCGAATAAACCGTATTCAATAAATCGTGGAGAAATATCTGAAACAACTCAAGCGGCGCTGGACAAAATCAAGACTGAAACAAGGAAGATTCTTCTCTATTCAGGAATTATTACTCCTGAGAGAAATATAAAAGAATTTGCAGCGGCAATCCGAAATCGTGAAGACTATGCTTTATATGTAATTGGTAGGAATGCATCTAGTGAAACTTATTTAAATAAGTTGTTGGATGAAAATCCTAACATTGTTTATTTGGGTTATCATACTGCTCCGTCTCATTTAGAGTTTATCCAGTATGCTCATATCGGTTTAACGCCATATATTCCAACACAATCAAAATTGCATCCAATCATAAACGCTCTCTATTGTGCACCCAATAAAATTTACGAATATAGTGCCTTCGGAGTTCCGATGATTGGAACAAATGTTTTAGGCCTGTTAAGACCTTTTGAGCAGTATGGCATTGGAAAATGTGCAAAAGATATGACACCGGAATCTGTTTTAGAATGTGTTGAGTATATTGACGAACATCATGATGAAATGAGTAAAAACTGTCTGAGGTTCTTTGAAAAAGATAATCTGGATAAAATTGTTCAAGATATTATAGAGGGGTAGGGATTTATCAATGGTCAAACTATCATCTTTATATAAGGCAATTGTTGTAATCTTTGTAGCCTTTATGGTAGGAGTCCCTCTGCTTTTTCCTATTGAGATAATTGGGAGCTCTGCTCAAAGAATCATTATCATACTAGTTTCGATTTTACTTTGTATTCCTATACTATCGGATAAAAATACTGAATTGAAAAGAGAATTCAAGTTTTTAAATCAATATTTTTTACTCTATATTTTAGTAATTATTATTATGGTGTACTTTTCCCGCATGACTTATGGTTATTCGTGGGATCAACTGGTTAAAGGTATTTTACTAGAGTACTTGTTGCCTATAGCAGCTTTTCCAATTATTTTTATATTCCATACGGATGATTCAATCGAGGGATATTTATCGCTTATTTCTAAAATTGTTTTATTTATGTTGCTCATACGGATGTTTAGTTGGGGAATGTATAACTTTAAAGGACAGATTTATTTTTCAAGACTGTTATTCCAGTATGAAGAATGGATTAGAGATGGTTTTCAGAGAATAGAATCCGGTATGCTTTATGGGATAACTCTAGTCTTTGTTGCAGTTCAATCTTTAAATAACAGAATGAAGGGATTGATTTATAAATGCCTCTTAGCTTTCATGATTTTATTTCTACTAGTTGTTACGCGTGTTCGCTTTCAGACTTTTATTTCTGTTTTAACAGTCGGTGCGATATACAGTTTTTATAAAACTAAGACAAAAGGCGGTTTTTTGTTAAAAACACTCTTGTTTATATGCCTGTTTGGAATGTTGATATTTAATTCTCAATTATTAGAAACCTTTGTAGATAAAATCTCAACTAGTGGTCAATATGGAGCATCAACAGCGGTTAGATTTCAGGGGATAGAGCATTATTTGTCTATTATGGCTCAAAAGAATGCCTATTTTGGATTAGGTTTTTTAATCAAAGGTAACATGACAGTAGATGCTCTAATGGCTAGAAATCAATGGAGCATCTATTATCTGGATGATTTGGGCTTATTAGGAACTGTTATTCAAATTGGCTTATTTACGATAGTGACACATGGTTTCCTATTTATGAAAGCTATTCAAGTGACAATAAAATGTTTTAAACAAGTAAATAGAGACTATTTAGTATATGCACTTGGTCTAACAGTCTATTTAATTGGTTCATGTTTGCTACTGAATATTTTTGATAGACAGCGAATTTTCGATGTACCCTTTTATTTAGCAATTTATAGTTTTTTAGATGCAAAAGTTTCAGATGCATCTTCGAGTGAAATATACGAGGAAGATAGAGTAAAAGAGATATATGGGTGAAAAATTTAAAGTAAAATCTGTAAGATACAATTTCTTTATGAATATCATTCTAAAAATATCGGGAGTTGTTTTTCCTTTAATAACATTTCCATATGTTTCTAGGGTTCTGCTCAGTACAGCAAATGGGAAAATTGCTTTTGCAAGCTCAGTAGTAGGCTATTTCTCATTACTTGCTTCTATGGGGATTCCATCATACGGTATTCGGAAATGTGCTGAGGTTAGGGATAATAGAGAAAAATTGTCAAAAGTAGTTACAGAATTACTGATACTCAATTCCATCTGTACTCTGCTAGCCTATATTGTATTTATTATTTTAGTGATAAATATTTCACAATTCTCAAATGAGTCTCTATTATTTTTCGTTACCTCATTAACAATCTTGTTTAATATGCTAGGAGTAGAGTGGTTCTATCAAGCGATCGAACAATATCAGTATATCACCATTAGAAATATTTCTTTTAAAATTATTTCAATTATTTTAATGTTTGTATTCGTTCATCAACCACAAGATTACATTCTATATGCGGGTATAAATGTTTTTGCATCAGTTGGTTCAAATATTTTGAACGTATTAAAATTGTCAAAATATGTTGATTTAGGTTTTAAAAAAAATCAAAAGTATGAGATACTTATTCATTTGGCTCCGATTATGACATTGTTTTTATACAATGCGACTACTATCATTTTCACAAGTCTTGATCAAGTCATGCTTGGTTTTATCAAGGGTAATGAAAGTGTAGGTCATTATGCAGCAGCAATTAAAATACAGAATATTTTAGTAAGCTTAATTACTGCTCTAGGAGCGGTCATGTTGCCAAAAATTTCATATGCTTTAAAAAATGAAGGGCAGGAAAATTTTGAGAATATGATTAGGAAATCTTTTGAATTTATCATCATTTCTGCTATACCAATGTGTTTTTTAATTATGATTCTTTCGAAAGAGCTTATCTTAGTATTAGCAGGAAGAGATTACTTGGCTGCGGTACCCGTGTTGCAATTTTTACTACCCTCATTGATTTTCATAGGGTTAAGTAGTGTAACAGCATGGCAACTATTAATTCCTTTAGGAAAAGAGAAATTTACAGTTATTGGCGCACTTGCAGGAGTGATTGTTAATTTAATATTTAACTTTTTAATGATTCCTAGTTTGGGAGGAATTGGTGCGGCCATTGCTTCAACTTTAGCAGAGTTAGCAGTTTTATCTGTCCATTTGAAAGTCTTAAAAGAGATTGTCACCCGAACTTTAGAAATGAAAGAAGTATTCATTTCTCTAGTATCTACTTTTGTTGCATCAGGAACACTGCTTCTAATAAAGTATAATATGGTAATTGAAATGAATTTTTTTGCCTGTGTAGTCTATGGTGTAATATTTATGGGAATCTATGCATTGTCACTTCTTTTTTTTAGAGAGAGGTTAGCCAGCGAAACATTATATCGTTTAAAAGCGAAGATAGCAAGGAGGGTATAAATGGTAGATACTTGTGTCTGCATGATTTTGAATTATAATGATGCAAAAACAGTAAGAAAACTTGTACTAGGTATTGAAAGTTATCCTGTGTTTGATCATATTGTTATTGTAGATAATTGTTCGGTAGATAATTCTTATATTGAGTTACAATCTTTAGTTTCCGATAGAATTACTGTTATAAAGACTGATAAAAACGGAGGCTATGGCTATGGTAACAATTTTGGGACGAAATATATCAAAGAACACTTTAATGCTAAGTATATTCTCTTATCTAATCCAGATGTAGTATTTTCTAATAGTCTTATTCAAAGATTTATTTCAACGATGGAAAACCAACCTCAATTAGCTCTAGTATCTGCTATTCAGCATGATATTAATAATCAACAAATACAAGATTTAGCATGGAAAATTCCTACATCATTTGAATATGCTATTTTAAATTCAGGGAAGTTTGCTCGCTTTTTTCCAACGAATCATGTGTTAGATTTTAATAAATCTGAGCAGTATGTTGACTGTGTTCCAGGTGCTTTATTACTATATAATGTAGATATGTTTTTAGAAGTTGATGGCTATGATGAAGACATGTTTTTGTTTGGCGAGGAAACAACTCTTGGATTCAAATTTAAGGAAAAAGGATATAAATCACTATTGATTTTGGATGATTATTATAAGCACGAGCATTCTGTCAGTATTAATAAAACGATAAATCAAAAGAGTAAACAACTTGAGATCTTATACAATAGTAGATTATTGTTTATGAAAAAATATTTAAGATCTAGTAGATTTATGTTGGCCCTTGCACGCTTTTTTCAAAAGAGAACATTAAAAAAATTAAGGTAAAAAGTAAGGAAAGAAATGAAGGAAGAGTTTACGTTAGCTAAGGTTCAAGAATTATCATTTGGAATTTTACAGTTTATAAAAAGAATATGTGATGAGAATCAAATTCGCTATTACTTAGCGTATGGGACATTGATTGGTGCTGTAAGACATAAAGGATTTATTCCTTGGGATGATGATGTTGATATTATGATGCCTAGGAAAGATTACAAAAAATTATTGGCAATTTTAAACAGCAAACCACATCCATACTATAAACTCATATCTGCTGATACGGATGAGCGTTTTCAAGTACCATTACCTAAAGTGGTTGATACTCGAACAGTTCTTATTCAAGATTATGATATTGTTGAAACTGTCCCATTAGGTGTCTATGTTGATATATTTTTGATGGATGGTGCTGGTAATGATTATCAGGCTGCTGTGAATCACTACGATGAAGCTTTTAAACTCTATAGATATTGGAAAAAATCTCGTTTAAAATTATTTCCTTCCTCTATGCCTAAATTAAAGGGCTTACTCAGGTGGTTAAAAAATCTTCCTTTCAAAGTAATGGGGAGTCGGTACTTCATGAAAAGGTTGACAAGCCATAATAGTCTTTACGATTTTGATAGAAGTACTTATATTGCTACCTATGAAACTGGGACTGCTGATGCTAAGAAGTGTGTGTTTAGATATGATGAATTTAGTTTTGGTCACTATCTTGAGTTTAATGGGGAATTATTTCAGGTTCCTAAAGATTATGATAAAATTTTAAGATCCGAATATGGAAATTATATGCAGCTGCCTCCGAAAGAAAAACAAGTTTCTCATCATTCATATGATTTAAAATGGGCTAATGATTAAATATTTCACAAAATCAATAACCATAGTGAATAGAAGGGTTATATAATATCTGTAGTGGGTAAATCCACTATAGGAATTATAGAGCCTTTTGAGCGTAAAAAAAGTCCCATATGACTATAATGAAAAGTGTCAAAACTATCATTAGAAAGACTCAAACGGAACAAAAAATTTCATTACAAACTTACTGGAAATCAAAGACCTTAACATCTCTATGTTGGATTATGTTGATGTTGTAACACACAAGGAAATCATTTCTAGTCTTTATTACCCTGACCCTAAATGCATAAGCTGTCTTGGTCAGATGGCTAAGTATGAGTTCCAAAAAGAATCCAAAATACTCTATCTAGAGTGTGCTGGATACAAGACATTGATTTGTCTAAGGAAACGGCGTTTACTATGTCAAGATTGTGGGGAATTGTGCACTTAATTTGACATTTGAACACTCAAAAAGGCTCCATAATCCCTACTGTGGTTTTACCCACTACAGAAATTATAGAGCCGAAAAGTCTCCGTACTTTCTGACTGATATTTACCAATTACAGATATTATAAAGTCAAAATTTAGTTCTATTGCATGTGGGGCTAAATTTTTTAGCTTCATGTAGCTATATTCCCGTTGACAAGCATATAAAATTGAGGTACAATTAAGTTGTTCAAAAAATGAACAGAAGGTGAGTCTTATATGAATGATTTGTTTGCAGTCTTATATGAATTGAATCAAAATAGATATTTATCTCAAAGGGAGATTTCTGAAAAAACTCAGCTTTCTTTAGGAAAAATTAATAACATTATTAAGATACTAGAGGAAGAGCATTATCTGCGTATTGAAAAAAATAAGAAGAATAGCTATCAGCTAACAGAAATAGGTTTGAAGCTTTTGGAAAGATACTTGAAGGAGGAACAGCAAAAGAAGATTTCTTTGAGTAATGAAGCGGAATCAATTACGAATGCTGTTATTTTAATGGCAGGTCAAGCACGACAAATAGATGTACCAGTAGGTCTAATTTCGTTGAACGATGAAACTATTTTAGATAGAGGCATTCAGCTGTTAATCTCATCTGGTATTACTAATATTGTAATAGTTGCTGGGTTCGCCAAAGAAATGCTCCTACCTATCGAAAAAAAATATCCTCAAGTTCATATAGTTGTTAATGAGCAATTCAAAAAGACGGGTACAATGGCTTCATTAGCAGCTGCCCAATCGTTTATAAAAGACGATTTTATATTGCTTGAAGGTGATTTAGTTTTTGAAGAACGTGGTTTAACACAATTACTCCGTTCAAGAGATACTAGTAGTATCTTGATTACTAGTGTGCGAAAAACTTATGATGAAGCTATGGTTGAAATACATGATGGCTACATTTATAAGATGAGTAAAGATATTCATCAATTTAATCGAATCGATGGAGAAATGATTGGTATTTCGAAATTTTCTCTATCTTTCTTTAAAAAAATGCTGGAAATTTTTTCCGAAAATGAGAATCCTCTCGTTAATTATGAATATATCATGATGGATGTTGCACGTGATTACCGTTTAGGTTATGTTCGTGTAGATGATTTCATTTGGGGAGAGATTGATGAGCAAGTTCAGATAAAATTTGTAACTCAAACTATCTATCCTAGAATCATCCAAAAAGAAAAGCGTTTAGCACTTGAAACAGTACGAGCTTTCATAAAAGAAAAGATGAATGTGATGGATGATGATATTGATTTATTAGAAAGTGCTGGAGGTATGACTAATAAAAACTATAAAGTTGTTTTAAATGGTCAATCTTTCATTATCCGAATTGCAGGAAATGGCACTGAACGTTTTATTGATAGAATTTCAGAAAAGGAAAATAGTACTCTTGGTCAGATTTTAGGATTAGATGTTGAAACAGCCTATTTTGATTCTGAAACAGGATCTAAAATCAGTCGCTTCATTGAAGAGGCGGAAACTCTTAATCCTGTAACTGCTGCTTACCCAAGAAATATGCGACAGACAACGGATTTATTAAGAAAGTTGCATACTTCGGGATTAGAATTTAATAATGAGTTTAATGTATTTCATGAGATAAAAAAATATGAATCATTAGCGAATGAGATGGCGGCTAATTACTACGAGGGATATTATGAACTACGTCCATTAGTTCTAGCTTTAGAATCTGATTTGTCGAGAATGGGAATCGAGAAAGTTCCATGTCATATTGATACTGTACCAGAAAATTTTGTAAAAAATGGTCAAAAAAGAATGTTCTTAATTGATTGGGAATATTCTGGTATGAATGATCCTGTATGGGATTTGGCGGATCATAGTGTTGAATGTAATTTTACAGATAGTCAAGAACGACAGTTGCTGGAGAATTATTATCAAACAAATGACCTTCCTCCTTATATTGAGTTGAAAATGTTAGCCTATAAAATTTGTTCGGACTTTGTCTGGTCAGTTTGGACCATTTTTAAAGAGAGTAGGGGAGATGATTTTGGCAGTTACGGACGAGACAGACTTGAACGTGCTGCAGAAAATATGAGTCTGTATCAAGAGAAACGGAGGACTTACAATGAATCCTTATCGCAAAGGACTATTTAGTGGATTACTATCAGGTGTCTTGTGGGGAGCAGATACTACCATAAATGGTTGGGTATTGTTAGCTGTTCCCTTTTCGCTAGTAGATAAGCGCTTAGTTGCAGCATCCTTATTGTTAGCATTTTTTCATGATTTATTTTCTGCTTTGTGGTTAACGACTAGGCAAGTGATTAAATGTGAGTTGAAAACAACGGTTTCAAAACTTCGAAATAAAAGTGCATTATTTGTAATGCTTGCAGCATTATTTGGTGGACCGATTGGAATGCGCGCTTACTTATATGCCATTGATACGATTGGAGCAGGATATACTGCCAGCATTTCCGCACTATATCCAGTTGTTGCAGCTGTTTTAGGAGCTATTATTTTAAAAGATTATTTAACTCCGAAAGGCTGGTTTGGGCTGATTCTATCTGTCCTTGCTATTACAATCTTAGGTTATTCACAGCTTAATTCTTTGAATTCTAATGCCTTTTGGGGGTTCACAGCTGCTTGCATTTGTGCGGGTGGTTGGGCAGCTGAAAGTGTAATTTGCGCATATGGTATGAAGGAAGATGTTCTCCCCGAAGAAGCACTATTTATTCGGCAATGGGTATCAAGTATTGCATATTTCCTTTTTATTATACTTGGAGGACATCCTTTGTTTAACATATATAGTGTCATAAGTCGTCCCGTCATTATAATAATTGCTGGCTTGGCATTAATTGGTACAACTTCATATCTTTATTACTATCAAGCTATTGATATGATTGGACCTGTTAAGGCTACGGGAATGAATGTTACCTATTCTGTTTGGGCTATTATATTTAGCATTTTTTTACTTGGTGGGCAGTTTGATTTAAAGTTAATTATGTGCAGCATAATGATTATCGTTGGGACTGTTTTTATATCAAAAGAGTAAATATTATTTAAAATTAAGAAAGTAGGTTATAATGAGAGCCATTATTTTAGCTGCTGGAATGGGAACTAGACTCAGACCAATTACTTTAACGACTCCAAAGTCTCTGATTGAAATAGGAGAGGAAACATTAATTGAGAGGCAAATTCGTTTTTTAAAAGAAAAAGGCATTGATGATGTGATTGTCGTTACAGGCTATTTGGCTGAAAAATTTGAATTTCTAAGAGAAAAATACCAAGTAACTTTGATTCATAACGATAAGTACGATGTTTATAATAATTTTTATACGATGTTTTTAGTAAAAGAATATCTATCAGATACTTATGTTATAGATGCAGATAACTATTTAGTTAACAATTTTTTACAGACTAATTTAAAACATTCTACTTATTTTTCAGCCTATAAGACCGATTTTAAACAAGAATGGGTTCTTCATACGGATGAAAACCAAAATGTTACCGACATAACAATAGAAGATGGAAGTGGCTCTATTATTTCGGGAGTTTCATATTGGAACGCAGAGGATGGAGTATTTTTGCAAGCTGTTATTCAGGAACGTTTCTTATCAGGAGAATACGCTTCTATATATTGGGATAATATTGTTTTAGAACAGCTTCCAAATTTAAATATAAAAAGACAACCAATTTCTCAAAATGATATTTATGAACTCGATAGTTTAGAAGACCTACAGAATTTGTATAAAGAACTAGATATTAACTAAATATGCTATATATCTTAGAGGAATAAATTTAGTCTAGTCATTTATATTCTAGAGTTAGAAAATATATTGAATCATATTTATGAGGGAGTTTAGTCTTCTACTGTAGCTCCCAAATGTCAAAAATATTCCCTGAAATGTCATTTTCTAGTGCCTAACCCTACCTTTCAGCTCTTAAATGAGACAAGTTAAGATTCTTGCCCCTAATCCTCTTCTTTTTACGATAAACTAGTGTTAAAGCAAAAAGATTGGAGTTATGATGGAAATTCAAGAAATTTATAATCAATTCAGAGATTACTATAGGGAGCTTGAGGCTGAGTATGCTCATTGTCAAAAGGCTAGCACGGAGTGGGAAAGCCTGCATCTGCGTTATCTGATTTACTATTTGATGCGCTATGGTATTGGGGAGATAAAGTTTTTTAATGCCTATCATTATCGGGCGGCCTACCGCTGGTATTTGCAGTCCTTGATGCCGAGCTCGGCCTGATATTTAGAGAGTGGGACAGAAATCGGTAATTGGTTAGAATTCGATTTCGTCGTCCCACCTCCGCACAGTTGAGTAGGGCTGTAAAGGCTGATGAAATCAGCGTAGTAGAGCCCACTCAACCACTGCGTCTTGCTCGACAATCCAAAGACAATTGAGAGGCTAGGACTTTTGTCCCAGCCTCTTTTTTATTCCCTTGGGAGGATAATTTATGATAAAATATAAGTAATACGGAGGTTGGCAAAATGGAGAAAAGATCTGGAACCAAGCGACAAGTAGCATTAAGCAACCGTGCCTTTATCTTTGCCCTGCTGGGAGCGGTATTTGTATCAGCGACTGTCATTTTATTCTTCCAAAGCATCATGGGGATGCCAAAGGGAAGCGGTAGGAATGCTGCTAAAGATGTTCCTAAATCCTCCTCGCTATCAGGAAAGAAGACCGACTCGAAAACGGTTCGCATTATGGCTAATGGCGACCTTTTGTATCATGATGGGCTTTATATGAGTGCCCAAAAGGCTGATGGTAGCTATGATTTTTCGGAAAATTTCACCTATGTCAAGGACTGGCTTCATCAAGGTGATTTGGTCTTGGGGGATTTTGAAGGAACTATTCGCTCGGACTATCCTTTGGGAGGCTATCCGCTTTTCAACGCTCCGGAGGCTGTTGTTCCCGCCATCAAAGATGCTGGCTACCAAGTGGTGGATCTGGCCCATAATCACATCCTAGACTCAGGGCTTGAGGGAGTCTTTACGACTGCGAAAGCCTTTGAAGATCACGGAATTAGTCCAGTCGGCGTCTATACTCACAAAAACAGGGACAAATCGCCCATCCTGATCAAAGAGGTAAAAGGCATCAAGATTGCTATTCTGGCTTATTCTTATGGCTTTAATGGCTTGGAGTCCAATCTCAGTCAGAAGGAGATTGATCATCACCTATCCACCTTTGATGAGGAGAAGATGAAGGCGGAGATTGAGCAGGCGGAGAAAGAAGCGGATATTACAGTAGTAATGCCGCAGACGGGGATCGAATATCAGCTGGAGCCCAATGAGGAGCAGGTCGAGCTCTATCATAAGATGGTGGACTGGGGAGCGGACATCATTTTTGGTGGGCATCCGCACGTAGTGCAGCCTTCAGAAATTCTTGAAAAAGATGGTCAGAAGAAGTTGATTATCTACTCTATGGGGAATTTTATCTCTAATCAGCGGATTGAAACCATGGCTGGTGTGGACACGGCTGAATGGACCGAGCGTGGCGTCTTGATGGATGTGACCATTGAAAAGACGGACAAGGGGACCATTATCAAAACAGCTCAGGCGCATCCAAGCTGGGTCAGCCGTGTGGAAAAGGGAACTTATTCGCCAGAGGGTTACCCGCTTTACACTTACCAAACCCTTATCTTAGAAGATTTCATCGAGGGTGGAAAATATCGCAATCAGCTGGATCAGGCGACCAAAGATCGGATTGATACGGCCTATAAGGAAATGAAAGAGCATGTGCATCTGAATTGGAAATAAGCACAAAAACGACACTCCCTTTTGTTTCTTTGCTTTCTTTGATGAGAAACGAACTATTATAGAGCCTACGAGCAAAATAGTTTCATTATCAAAGAATTTTATATATAATATAGGATACAAAAGGGGACAGGTATGTACAGCGTAATAGAAATGTATGGCGATTATGAGCCCTGGTGGTTTTTAGATGGTTGGGAGGATGATATCATTGAAAAAAGGTATTTCGATGATTATTACACCGCTCTCAAATACTATAAGCACCGCTGGCTAGAGATGTCTGAAGCATCGCCACTTTATAAAAGCCGCAGTGATCTTATGACGATTTTCTGGGATCCGGCCGATCAACGTTGGTGTGAGGAGTGCAATGAAGATATTCAGCAATACCACTCCCTGCTTTTGTTAGAAAATGAAAGCAAGATCCCCAAGAGCAAGTATCGTCCAGGCTACCGCAAGCAAAATGCCACTGAAAAACACCGTATTTGCAAAATAAAAGTGCGGGCTAGATAGGATAGAAGTCAAAGAATGGAGAAAATTTCTTCATTCTTTTTTATTTTTTCTCATTTTGTGCGAATAGTAAGGTGAGGAGGATTTATGGTTCAAAAAATTGCAAAGGAAATGATTCAATTGGCCAGGCAGGAAGCGGCCCAAGATATCTATCTGATTCCCAAGAGCACCTGCTATGAGCTTTATATGCGGGTGGGGGATGAGAGGCGCTTCATTCAGACCTATGATTTTGATTTATTATCGTCAGTCATCAGCCATTTTAAGTTTGTCTCAGGCATGAATGTCGGGGAGAAGAGGCGCAGCCAGCTAGGCTCCTGCGATTATGATTGTGGAGATGTGACGGTCTCGCTTCGTCTATCAACTGTCGGCGATTACCGTGGCTATGAGAGCTTGGTGATTCGACTCTTACACGATGAGGAGCGTGAGCTGCGTTTCTGGTTTGACAATCTGCCTGATCTTCGTAAAAAAGTCAATTCTCGTGGCCTTTATTTGTTTTCAGGGCCAGTTGGCAGTGGAAAGACGACGCTGATGCACCAGCTGGCTCAGATGAGATTTGGGAAACAACAGGTCATGTCTATCGAAGACCCTGTGGAAATCAAGCAGGAAAACATGCTCCAGCTTCAACTGAATGAAACGATTGGGATGACCTACGACAGCCTCATCAAGCTGTCTCTGCGCCACCGACCAGATCTCTTGATTATCGGGGAAATCCGCGACCAAGAAACGGCTCGTGCGGTGGTAAGGGCTAGTTTGACAGGAGCCACGGTCTTTTCAACTATCCATGCTAAGAGCATTCGTGGAGTGTATGAGCGGCTGCTAGAGCTGGGTGTCAGTGAGGACGAACTGCGCATGGTATTACAGGGCGTTTGTTACCAGCGTTTAATCGGGGGAGGAGGTGTGATCGACTTTGTCAACCAAGACTATCAACAGCACGAAGCCAATCTCTGGAACCAGCAGATTGACCAGCTTTTTGCAGATGGACATATCACAGCTGATCAAAGGCAGGCGGAAAAAATTATCTACGCCTAAGCAAAAGAAGATTATCGAGCTGTTTCGTAATCTCTTTACCAGCGGTTTTCATCTGGCGGAGATTGTTGATTTTCTGCGGCGGAGTGCCCTTTTAGAAGAGGCCTATGTCGCGGAAATGCGTTCGGGTTTGGCTGCTGGCCAGTCATTTTCCCAGATTATGAAGCGTTTAGGATTTTCAGATAATGTGGTCACCCAGCTATCTTTGTCAGAGTTGCACGGAAATCTAAATCTTAGTTTGGGTAAAATCGAAGATTATCTAGAAAATCTTTCGAAAGTCCGTAAGAAATTGATTGAGGTGGGGACTTATCCCCTGATGCTGCTTGGGTTTTTAGTACTGATTATGCTGGGCTTGCGTAACTATCTCCTGCCTCAGCTGGACAGCCAAAATATGGCCACTCAGTTCATTCATTATCTACCGCAGATCTTTCTGGGAGGCGTTCTGGTGAATTGCTTGCTGATTTGCGGCGGCTGGCTCTATTATCGCAAGAGCTCTAAGATGAGATTTTTCAGCCGTTTGGCTAAGTTTCCTTTTGTTGGCGCCTTAGTGCGGGCCTATCTGACGGCCTACTATGCGCGTGAATGGGGCAATATGATTGGGCAAGGACTGGAATTGAGCCAGATCTTTCTCATCATGCAGGACCAGCCTTCTCAGCTCTTTCAGGAGCTGGGACGAGACTTGGAGACGGCCTTAGGTGCAGGTCAGGGCTACGCCGAGAAGGTCGGCACCTATCCCTTCTTTAAGAAAGAGTTGGCCTTAATCATTGAATACGGCGAGGTCAAGTCCAAGTTGGGTGACGAATTGGAATTGTATGCCGAAAAGACTTGGGAAGAGTTTTTCCTGAGAATCAACCGTGCCATGAATTTGATTCAGCCTCTCGTTTTCGTCTTTGTCGCCCTCGTGATCGTTTTACTTTATGCAGCCATGTTGCTGCCAATTTATCAGAATATGGAGATTCAATTATGAAAAAATTAAAAGCTTTGAAGGTTAAAGCCTTTACTTTGGTGGAAATGTTAGTCGTTCTTCTCATCATCAGCGTCTTGATGCTCTTGTTTGTCCCGAATTTGACTAAGCAGAAGGATGCTGTTTCAGATACAGGCAATGCGGCTGTAGTCAAGGTCGTAGAAAGTCAGGCTGAGCTTTATGAATTGAAGAATGTTAATGAAAAAGCCACTCTAGGGAAATTGGTTGCCGATGGTCGGATTACCGATAAGCAAGTCGAATCTTATAAGGCCTACTATGGAAAAAACAGCAGTGAAGCTCGTGCAGTTGCGGATTAAGGCTTTTACGCTGCTGGAAAGTCTCTTGGCTTTATTTGTAGTCAGTTTCATTTTATTAGGTCTATCTGGCTCTGTTCAGGCTGGTTTCAATCAGGTGCAGGAGCAGCTGTTTTTCATGGAATTTGAGCATCTTTATCAGGAGAGCCAAAAGCTAAGTATGGCTGGACATGAAAAGATCAAATTGACCATTTCGGAGCGCAATATCTCCAACGGCTATCAGCAGGTGGAGTTTCCCAAGACTTTGCAGGAACATGCTCTTCAGACCATTCAGTTTGATCAGGCTGGCGGGAATTCTTCGCTCAGCAAGATTGTTTTTCAAACGGAGGATAAAAAGGTTGTTTACCAGCTTTATATGGGCAATGGAAAGTTTAAAAAGACGACGAATGGAGGCTAGTATTTTGCTGGAGGCTCTGGTGGCAATGGCGGTTTTTGCGGCTATTGCCAGCCTCCTGCTTGGCCAGATTAGCCAGTCGCGGCAGGAACAGACTCGCTTATTGCAGGAGGAGGAAGTCCTACGGGTTGCTCGGATGGCCATGCAGACGGGGCAGGAAAATTTGACAGTCAACGGCATTACAGTCCGCCAGGTTAAAACAGACCAGCAATTAACCGTCTATCACCAAGAAGAGAAGGTGCTCAGTGTTAAAAAACGTTAAAATCAAAGCTTTTACACTTTTGGAGACTCTAGTCGCCCTGCTGGTCTTGAGTGGTGGTATGTTAGTCTTTCAGTCGATGACCAAGCTTCTGGCTTTTGAACTGCGACATCAACAGGAAAATAAGCAGCAGGAATGGCTCTTATTTGTCGATCAGTTGGAGACGGAGCTATCGCGCAGCCAATTTGACCGAGTCGAAAACGACAAAATCTATGTCAAACAGGATGGCAAGAATCTGGCTTTGGGCAAATCTCGGAGTGATGATTTCCGAAAGACGGATGCTTCGGGACGCGGCTATCAGCCCATGATCTATGGGCTCAAGGCTGCTCCGGTCAGTCAGGAGGGGGACCTTGTTCGCTTTCGCTTCCGGTTTGAAAATAATTTAGAAAGAGAGTACGTCTATCATGTTCAAGATAAAAGTTAAGGCAGGCATCTTGCTTTATGCTCTCTTTATGGCAGCTGTCTTTAGCTTGCTCTTGCAATTTTATCTGAACCGGCAGGTGGCCAATCAGCGTCTCTTTCAAGCCAATCGGGAGCAGACAGAAGCCTATGCCTTGGCTGTTTTGACCAAGGAGACTGCCACAGAGGAGAACGGGCAATTAGCCTTTGACCAAGGGAGCACCCATTATCGCAGGCAGGGAAATATGCTGGAGGTCAGTAGCCAACTCGCCAATCAGAAGAGTTATTCTTTCTATTTTGAGAGTAAAAAGGAGCCAGAGAAGAAGGATAAAGAAGCTAAAGACCCCAAAGATACTAAAAAAAGTAAAGCGCCCTCTCCTTCAACTGACAAGAGAAGCGACTAATATAAATGTAAAAGATTTGTAATCCGATAGCCCTTGGAAAGAGGGCTTCTTTTTGGTATCATAAGACAACGGAGGATGCCATGAAATTTGAAAAAATAGAACGAGCTTTTCACCTGCTTTTAGAAAATGTGCAAAATATCCAAAATGCGCTAGGAACTAATTTCTATGATGCCTTGATTGAGCAAAATGGGATTTATCTGGATGGAGATACAGACTTACAAGAAATTCTGAAAAATAATGACAAGCTTCGTGCCCTGCATTTGACCAAGGAGGAGTGGCGTCGGGCTTATCAGTTTATTTTCATGAAGGCTTCTCAAACAGAGCCTCTTCAAGCCAATCATCAGTTCACACCGGATTCGGTCGGCTTCTTGCTGAGTTTTTTGATTGACCAGTTGGCCCAAGACGAGAGAGTCGATTTGCTGGAGATCGGCAGTGGAACAGGCAATTTGGCGGAGACTCTGCTCAACCACACAAAAAAAAACATGGATTATCTGGGCCTAGAAATTGACGACTTGCTGATTGATTTGTCTGCCAGCATTGCCGAAGTCATGAATTCTAAGGCACACTTTGCTCAAGGAGATGCGGTGCGGCCTCAGGTTCTGAAAGAAAGCGACTTGATTGTCAGTGATTTGCCAGTGGGCTATTATCCAGATGATGCCGTGGCGGCTCGTTATGAGGTTGCCAGTCCAGACGAGCGTACTTACGCCCATCATCTCTTGATGGAACAATCGTTAAAATATTTAAAACCGGGGGGCTATGCTATCTTTCTCGCCCCAAATAATCTGCTGACGAGCCCACAAAGTCACCTGCTGAAAAAATGGCTACTGTCTAGCGCTCAGCTCTTGGCAATGATTTCCCTGCCAGAGAAGATTTTCGCGAGCCGACAGAATGCTAAGTCGATATTTGTACTGAAAAAACAAGGCGAATCAGACACCCAGCCGTTTATCTACCCTTTGCAGGACTTGCAGAGTCAGGATGAAATCTTAAAGTTTCGTGAAAGTTTTCAAAACTGGGTCAAAGTTAGTGAAATTCGAACAAATTTCTGATATAATAGTTTGAAAACGCTTAAAGAGGTGACGAGATGTCAAAAACTATTTCTATTAATGCTGGAAGTTCGAGTGTAAAATGGCAACTTTATTCAATGCCAGAAGAAAAGGTGCTGGCTAAAGGTTTGATTGAGCGGATTGGTCTCAAGGACTCAATTTCTACGGTTAAATTTGATGGTCGTTCTGAACGCCAAACCTTAGATATTGCTGATCATACACAAGCTGTGAAAATTTTATTGGACGATTTGAAACGATTTGAAATTATTCAATCTTACGATGAAATTACAGGTGTTGGGCACCGTGTCGTAGCTGGAGGCGAGTATTTCAAAGAATCAGCTCTTGTGACTGACGATGTGCTGGAAAAGATTGAAGAGTTGTCTCTACTAGCTCCTTTACACAATCCTGCTAATGCGGAAGGTATCCGTGCTTTCAAGCAACTTCTTCCAGACATCACTAGTGTGGCTGTTTTTGATACATCTTTCCACACAACCATGCCAGAAAAAGCTTATCGCTACCCATTGCCAACCAAGTACTACACTGAAAATCAGGTCCGTAAATACGGAGCACACGGAACCAGCCATGAGTATGTAGCCCACGAAGCTGCGAAACTTTTGGGTAAACCGATTGAAGAATTGAAACTTATCACTTGCCACATCGGAAACGGTGCTTCTATCACAGCAGTTGATAAGGGGCGCTCAGTGGATACTTCTATGGGCTTCACTCCTCTTGGTGGAGTTATGATGGGAACACGTACAGGTGACATCGACCCAGCGATTATTCCATACTTGATGCAACATACAGATGATTTTAACACGCCAGAAGATATCAGTCGAATTCTGAATCGTGAATCTGGACTGTTGGGCGTTTCTGAGAAATCAAGTGATATGCGCGATATTCATGAAGCTATGCGTGCAGGTGATGAAAAGGCACAATTGGCAAATGAAATTTTTGTGGATCGCATTCAAAAATACATTGGTCAGTATTTAGCTGTTTTAAATGGAGCAGATGCCATTATCTTTACAGCTGGTATTGGTGAAAACTCTGTGACCATCCGTCGCATGGTTATCGAAGGAATTTCTTGGTTTGGCTGCGATGTCGATCCAGAGAAGAATTTCTTTGGTGCTACAGGAGATATTTCAACAGAAGCTGCTAAAGTCAGAGTTCTGGTTATCCCGACAGATGAAGAGTTAGTCATTGCGCGTGATGTAGAACGCTTTAAAAATCAATAATCAAAAAGCTCGGCCTAGCTGAGCTTTTTCTTGTGACTTTGTGATTATTCTTTGGTCAGATAGGATGATTCAAAGCGGGTCGGGGCTTGCAGCAGTAAGAACTAATAGTCAAGTATGGACTGGAAATCAATTTGGCACAAGGTAGATGACCTATAAAGAATGGGTAGATGCTTGTTTGTATCTAGCGTGCTAAGTTGCTAACTAGAGGAGAAGAAAAAGACGATGTCCGGTAGGAAATCGTCTTTTGGGGAAAATCTGGCTTTTGAAAGAATTGTGGTTAGTTGGCGATGTGGAGTATAAGTCTTGGGGAATCGGTTATCTGGTTAGCTATCTTTTTTAGATTTGCTTTTGTGCCGTTTGATTTCTGCTTCAAAACTCTCTGACGGTGCTTCCACGTTGATGGTTTCTAGGGTAAATGGATGAGTCAATGTCAAGCGGTGGGCATGGAGCATGAGGCGACCTTGGGGTTGAGGATGGTAGAGAGGATCGCCGATGATGGGATGGCCGTGATGGGCGAGATGGACACGAATTTGGTGAGTCCGTCCTGTTTTCAATTGGCATTTGACCAGAGTCGTATTGCCAAAGTCCTTGAGTCGGGTCACATGAGTTTCGGCATAGAGCCCTTTTTTCGGATCAACGAGGCGTTTCCTTCGGTCATGGCGATCGCGTCCGATTTTATCTTTATAGACGATAGTTTTGCTGGGAAATTTTCCTTGAGCAAGGGCCCAATATTCGCGGGAGATTTCTTTGTTTTCCAAGAGGCGGTTGAGAATGGGGAGGACAAAGGGATTTTTAGCAAACAGGATGGCGCCACTTGTTTCTTTGTCCAGTCGGTGGACGACATAGCAGGTTTGTCCGACATAGCTTGATACATGGTTGAGCAGAGCGACTTCTGTCGGCTCATTGCCGTGACTTTTCATGCCGTTTGGCTTGTTGACGATGATGAGATGCTCGTCCTGATAGAGCTCCTCGACCAGATGAGGCTGGCCAGCGGGGAGTTCTTTTTCTGGATAATCCTCTTTGTCAAAGGTCAGTTGAATGCTGTCACCAGGCTTGACCAAAGTTTGCCAATGGATGGACTCACCGTTGACCAAAATGTGTTTCTTGGTTCGGAGAAAGTAACGAATCTTTCGTGGGATGAGCAGCTGCTCTTCTAGCAGTTCTTTGACAGTCATCGGAGGCAGGCTTGCGGGGATGGTAATAGTAAATTTCATGTTTTCATTGTAGCAAAAACTAGTCCATTTGGAAATGCTTCGTTGGAAAGGGGAAAGCTGATCTGCTATTTCCTTAAAGAAAGCTAAAAGGAGTAGCAAGTAGCGGAGTCGTGCCTTGTGTCTGCATGGATAAGGTGATAAAATATGTTTTATGAAGAAATTAAATGATATATTTGAAAAATTAGTCAATCTGTTTAAAACGGATCATCCTCAGAAGAAAGTTGCTGAGGAGCTGGAGGGTGAGACGCCTGAGCCTAGCTATAGCCGGTCTGGTAAGAATCGGAAGAAGCCCCTGTCTCAACATCCTTTCCGTCGCTTTTGGCGCAGGTTTCATCTGACCAAGATATTCTTGATTCTCGGCTTGACCTTTGGTCTGGTGGTCGGTGGCTATCTTTTTTATGTAGCTAAGACGACCAATGTCAAAGACTTGCAGAATGCTCTTAAAGCCACGACCTTGATCTATGATAAGGATGGAAATGAAGCGGGCAGCTTGTCTGGGCAAAAGGGAACTTATGTCGAATTAGACGCGATTAGTCAGGACTTACAGAACGCTGTTATTGCGACAGAAGACCGTTCTTTTTATAAGAATGGCGGGATTAACTACAGTCGCTTCTTTCTAGCCATTTTAACTGCGGGTCGCTCTGGCGGTGGCTCGACTATCACGCAGCAGTTGGCCAAAAATGCCTATCTTTCTCAGGATCAGACCATTGAGCGGAAGGCCAAGGAATTTTTCCTAGCTTTGGAAATTAACAAAAAATACAGCAAACAGGAAATCCTGACCATGTACCTCAATAACTCTTATTTTGGAAATGGCGTTTGGGGCGTGGAAGATGCCAGCAAGAAATATTTTGGTGTATCTGCCAGCCAGCTCAGTTTGGATCAATCAGCGGTTCTAGCTGGTATGCTCAAAGGACCAGAGCTATATAATCCCCTGTATTCGATTGAGAATGCGACCAACCGTCGTGACACCGTTCTTCAAAATATGGTGGCGGCAGGTTATATTGATCAGGCAACGGCGGATCAGGCTGCGACGGTTGGCATTGGAGGCCAGCTAGTCGATGCCTATGAGGGCAAGTCAGAAGACTACCGCTACCCATCTTATTTTGATGCAGTTATCAATGAAGCGGTCAATGATTACGGTCTGACGGAAGAAGAAATCGTCAACAACGGCTATCGGATTTACACCGAATTGGATCAAAATTACCAAGCCAGCATGCAGGTCATCTATAGCAATGTTGATCTCTTCCCGCAGGCTGAAGACGGAACGAGGGCCGAGTCAGGAAGCGTAGCGCTGGATCCTAAGACGGGTGGTGTTCGGGCTCTGGTTGGTCGTGTCAACAGTGCTGATGGCTCTGCTTTTCGCACTTTCAACTACGCGACTCAGTCTGCTCGTAGTCCAGGCTCAACCATCAAGCCTTTGGTGGCCTACAGCCCAGCTATAGCAGCCGGCTGGTCAACGAATAAGGAACTAGATAATAGTCGGACAGTTTTTGGTGACTATAAGGTCAATAACTACGGCAATATCCAAAGTTCACCGACGGTTCCAATGTATCAAGCCTTGGCTGAATCCCTCAATATTCCCGCGGTTTCAACAGTGGATGAATTAGGCGTGAACAAGGCCTTTGAATACGGCAAAAAGTTTGGGCTTAATATGGATAAGGTAGAACAGAATCTAGGTGTGGCTCTGGGAAGCGGAGTGACGACCAATCCACTTCAGATGGCTCAAGCCTATTCAGTTTTTGCGAATGATGGAGTTATGAATGATGCCCATCTTATCACCAAGATAGAAAATGCTAGTGGTCAGGTTGTTAAAACCCACCGGCAGACTTCTACCCGCGTTCTCAATCGCTCAACCACAGAAAAGATGACCAGCATGATGCTGGGAACTTTCTCAAACGGAACGGGAGTCTATGCAGCTCCGTATGGCTATACAATGGCTGGAAAGACAGGAACGACAGAGACTGACTTTAACCCTGATTTGTCAGGAGACCAGTGGGTCATCGGTTACACACCAGATGTGGTTATCAGCCAATGGCTGGGCTTCCCTAAGACGGATGAAACTCACTATCTGACTGGTACAAGTGCCAATGAAGCTTCGGCTATTTTCCGTAATGTAGCCAACACTATCCTGCCTTATACGGAAGGAACTTCCTTCTCGGGTGAGAAAAATGCCTATGCTGAAAATGGGATTTCCCCGGTCGATACCTACGGAACTGGTCAAACGAATACGACTAGCGAAAATAAAGACTTCCTGAAAGATGTCCAGGAGCGGGCGCAAAACCTGGTAGATGATGCCAAGAAAGCTATCGATGAGTCTGGGATTACTGAAAAAGCCAAAAATCTCTGGGATACCATTACTGGCTGGTTCCATTAATCGTCTAAACAGCTTGTCAAAGAAGTAGAAAACTGCTATAATAAGGGGAATGGAGGCGTCATGGCATTAAAAAAAGCGAGTCTAGCGTGTACAGTTTGTGGGTCACGAAACTACTCAATCAAACTTAGTAGCACTCCAAAACCTACGCGTCTAGAAGTGAATAAATATTGTAAACACTGCAGTAAATATACGCTGCATAAAGAAACCAGATAGGAGATAGTTGTGAAATTCATTAAAGATGTTTTCGTTTTGCTACGAGATACAACTTGGCCTACCCGTAAAGAAAGATGGACTGATTTCCTTTCCGTAATGGAATACACAGCATTCTTTGCTGTTGTGATCTATATTTTTGATAAGGTAGTTGCCAGCGGTCTCTTCCGCATAATCAACATGTTTTCATAAGAAAGATGAGGCTGGGACAAAAGTCCTAGCCTCTCAATTGTCTTTGTATTGTCGAGCAAGACGCAGTGGTTGAGTGGGCTCTACTACGCTGATTTCATCAGCTTTTACAGCCCTACTCAACTGTGCGGAGGTGAGACGACGAAATCGAATTCTAACGAATTACCGATTTCTGTCCCACTCTCATTTGTCTGTAAAATATTTACCAAAATGCTTTGTAATTTTAGATTTTATGGTATAATAAGGCTAGATATCAAGCAGAAGCCCTAGGCTTTTTTATTTAGGAAAGGACAAAACATGGACAGTTTTGATAAAGGCTGGTTTGTACTGCAAACCTATTCAGGCTATGAAAATAAGGTAAAGGAAAATCTCTTGCAACGTGCCCAGACCTATAATATGCTGGAAAATATCCTGCGCGTGGAAATTCCAACTCAGACCGTGCAAGTCGAGAAAAACGGCAAGAGCAAGGAAGTCGAAGAAAACCGCTTCCCAGGTTATGTATTGGTTGAGATGGTCATGACGGACGAAGCTTGGTTTGTCGTGCGGAATACACCAAACGTAACTGGATTTGTGGGTTCACACGGAAACCGTTCGAAACCAACTCCGCTCTTGGAAGAAGAAATCCGTAGCATTCTGATTTCTATGGGACAAACGGTTCAAGAGTTTGACTTGGATGTCAAGGTGGGCGATACAGTTCGCATCATTGACGGTGCCTTTGCTAACTATACTGGCAAAATCACGGAAATTGACAATAATAAGGTCAAGATGATTATCTCTATGTTTGGAAATGACACGGTTGCCGAAGTCAACCTCAGCCAAATTACTGAATTATAATTTTTGAATGCATGAAAAGGAGTCGGAAAGCATTTTCCGCTCTTTTTTGTTAGCAGCGCTGAGGTATTAGATAAAAGCTGGTCATTCTGGTATCATTGCAATTCATTAAACTTGAGCAGTGACGTAAAAAATACAAACAAAAAAGAGAGTGGGACAGAAATCGGTAATTCGTTAGAATTCGATTTCGTCGTCCCACCTCCGCACAGTTGAGTAGGGTTGTAAAAGCTGATGAAATCAGCGTAGTAGAGACCACTCAACCACTGCGTCTTGCTCGACAATCCAAAGACAATTGAGAGGCTAGGACTTTTGTCCCAGCCTCTTGCTTAGTATAAAGTCGGATTTGAACCGATAAAAAAGGCGGTAGACGGATTTGAACCGACGATCAAGCTTTTGCAGAGCCGTGCCTTACCACTTGGCTATACCGCCACAACTCTTACTATTCTACCTTAAAATGGCCTGTTCGTCAAGAGCCTGACCCGACTTAAGTGAGAATTTCTTGAAGGATGGCTAGCAGATGGGCTGAATCAAAGCGAGAAAATACTGCCCAAATACTTGTCAAAAGCTAGAAAATTTGATATGATAGTAGATGCCGTTTAAACGGTAGAAATACTCATTTTAGATGAATTGTGGAGCCGTTGCCGATTGGTAGCTCTGCGAGCTGAAATCTAAAAGAGGAAAAAAACAAAAAGGAGAATTTACTCATGGCAGTAATTTCAATGAAACAACTTCTTGAGGCTGGTGTTCACTTTGGTCACCAAACTCGTCGCTGGAACCCTAAGATGGCTAAGTACATCTTCACTGAGCGTAACGGTATCCACGTTATCGACCTTCAACAAACTGTAAAATACGCAGATCAAGCTTATGACTTCATGCGTGATGCAGCTGCAAACGATGCAGTTATCTTGTTTGTTGGTACTAAAAAGCAAGCTGCTGAAGCTGTAAAAGAAGAAGCAGAACGTGCTGGTCAATACTACATCAACCACCGTTGGTTGGGTGGAACTCTTACAAACTGGACAACTATCCAAAAACGTGTTGCTCGTTTGAAAGAAATCAAACGTATGGAAGAAGAAGGAATCTTCGAAGTTCTTCCTAAGAAAGAAGTAGCACTTTTGAACAAACAACGTGCTCGTCTTGAAAAATTCTTGGGTGGTATCGAAGATATGCCTCGCATCCCAGATGTAATGTACATCGTTGACCCTCATAAAGAGCAAATCGCTGTTAAGGAAGCTAAGAAACTTGGTATTCCAGTAGTTGCGATGGTTGACACAAACACTGATCCAGACGATATCGATGTGATTATCCCTGCTAACGACGACGCTATCCGTGCCGTTAAATTGATCACTGCGAAAATGGCTGATGCTGTTATCGAAGGCCGTCAAGGTGAGGACGCTGTAGCGACTGTTGAAGCAGAATTTGCTGCAACTGAAACTCAAGCAGACTCAATCGAAGAAATCGTTGAAGTTGTAGAAGGCGACAACGCATAATTTTCATAAGTCAATTAACCTAAAGGGGCGGGGCTCAGCCCGGCCCCTTTATTTAAAAATAGTAAACATAGGAGAAGAAAAATGGCAGAAATTACAGCTAAGCTTGTAAAAGAATTGCGCGAAAAATCTGGTGCTGGTGTCATGGACGCTAAGAAAGCATTGGTTGAAACAGATGGTGACATCGAAAAAGCGATTGAATTGCTTCGCGAAAAAGGTATGGCAAAAGCAGCTAAGAAGGCTGACCGTGTTGCCGCTGAAGGTTTGACAGGCGTTTACGTGGATGGTAACGTTGCAGCTATCGTTGAAGTCAACGCTGAAACTGACTTTGTTGCGAAAAATGCTCAATTCGTTGAATTGGTAAATGCTACTGCAAAAGTTATCGCAGAAGGCAAGCCAGCTAACAACGAAGAAGCATTTGCATTGACAATGCCTTCAGGTGAAACTCTTGAAGCTGCATACGTATCTGCAACTGCGACTATCGGAGAAAAAATCTCATTCCGTCGTTTTGCTTTGGTTGAAAAGACTGATGCTCAACACTTCGGTGCTTACCAACACAACGGTGGCCGTATCGGTGTTGTTTCAGTGATTGACGGTGGCGATGACGCTCTTGCGAAACAAATTTCTATGCATATCGCTGCGATGAAACCAACTGTTCTTTCATACAAAGAATTGGATGAGCAATTTGTTAAAGATGAATTGGCACAATTGAACCATGCTATCGATCAAGACAATGAAAGCCGCGCTATGGTTGACAAGCCAGCACTTCCACACTTGAAATATGGTTCAAAAGCTCAGTTGACTGACGAAGTGATTGCACAAGCTGAAGCTGACATCAAAGCTGAGTTGGCTGCTGAAGGTAAACCAGAAAAAATCTGGGACAAAATCATCCCAGGTAAAATGGATCGCTTCTTGCTTGACAATACTAAAGTTGACCAAGCTTACACACTTCTTGCACAAGTGTACATCATGGATGACAGCAAGACAGTTGAAGCTTACCTTGAATCAGTGAATGCTTCAGTAGTTGAGTTTGTTCGCTTTGAAGTTGGTGAAGGTATTGAAAAAGCAGCTAACGACTTCGAATCAGAAGTTGCAGCAACAATGGCAGCTGCTCTTGGCCAAAACTAATCTAAGTTTATAACAAAAAAAGATTGAAGAGAAATCATTTCTTTTCAATCTTTTTTTGTTATGCTGGTCTGAATAGCTCTTCTTTTAAATTGAGATAAACTGTTTTACGAGATAGATGACAGTAAGTCCAATTAAGGAGAGTTTATATCAAAAGGACTTAGCCCTGTGCAATACAGAACTAAATTCTTTGGATAAATTGATTGTCTAACTTTTTGGGGTCAGTACAACTTTAGAAAGAGTTATACTACAATTTCTGTAACCTATCCAAACGAAAAGCACCACTTTTCATATTTAAAAAATTACTTTTTAACCTTCATATACATCAATTGGGTACGATATATCAAATACATCTGAAAATTGATCATTCGAAACTTTCATAAATTCTTCATCAGAAATATCGATCCTATTAACTGATTCTAACACACTAGTAATATGTAATAATGGAGCCAATACCGACATACTCGTATAATGTATAATATCCATCTCAATTGCCGATATCCTTAAAAAGATATCCTTATATCTTTCTAATAATTCATCTATATCTCCTATAGTCTTCAAACCCAATTTTTTCACCCTCTGAACTACCGTAGATAGAAAAGAACTATTAATATTAAAATCTATATCCACATCTAACGATTTAATCGTATTCAGTAGTTCAATGTAATTTTGATCTTCTGTTACATAAGTCATAAGCGTACTGCTATCTATCGGTAATTCTTTTTTTGAAGTAGGTAATTTTTCCCTTATCTCCTGCTCATAGTTATTAATATTATTTTTTAACTGTAAAAAATTATCATCGGCCAATTCAATTAATCCCGCCAATCTGGAGAATTGTCTTCTATATTGATCAGGTATATCTTCCTTACTTTTATATCCCAAATCATGTTCAATTTCAGCCCAGGCATGCTGCATAACTGTCCTAATTTGTATCTCTAATTTTATATTCTTAAATCTACCATATAAAGTAGGTGAAGTGTTCTCTGCTTTTAAACCCACCACATAATGAAGTGAAACATAACCAAATTTTGTTGGATCCTCACTTTTACGTTTATCAATAGTATTCTCTACATCAACCTCGAATTCTTGACTTATTAACTCAGCTATTTTATCAACATCATCACTAAAGTACGTTATGATACGAATACCGCATAAATCGGTAATCTCAGCTAAATTAGAATAATTTTTCCTTTTTACTTTGCCTTCAAGAGACTCTACAGTTTTTACTCTCCCAATTATTTCATGAACGTTAATAGATTGACTTTTAATAATATTCTTTACAGTATTCTCTACATAATTTAAGCAATCTTCATAACTCCCCCGTGAAACAGAATATCCATCAACAATCTTCTTATGACTTTGATTCATCATAAATCCCTCCTAAAAAGTGAACAAAAAAACTGTTTCTTTTTTTTAATCAACTATAGTCTACAATTATTTCACCACAATATTAACCAGTTTATTTGGCACACTAATGACTTTCACGATTTCTTTGCCGGCGATTTCGGATTTGATTTTCTCATCTGCCAGAGCGATTTCCTGCAGTTCCTCACGGCTCAGGTCTTTGGCTACGACTAGCTTAGCACGAACTTTACCCTTGATTTGAACTACGATTTCGACCTCTGCCTCGACCAGTTTACTTTCATCATAAGTTGGCCAAGCTACATAGGAAATGCTCTCGCCAGTTTGAGCGACTGCCTGCCAGAGTTCTTCAGCCAAGTGCGGTGCAAAAGGCGCCAGCAATTGGATAAAGCCTTTGGCATATTCGACATGGAGCTTTTCTTCCTTGTTGGCTGCATTGACAAAGATCATGAGCTGGGCAATGGCTGTGTTAAATTTGAGCTCCTCAATCTGCTCTGTGACAGCCTTGACTGTTTCATTATAGACCTTGTCAAGAGCTCCGCTATTTTCCGCAACGATTTCTTTGCTTGTCATCAAGCGGTAAACACGATCCAGGAACTTACGGCTTCCTTCAAGACCTTCTTCTGACCAAGCAATGGAAGCATCCAGTGGCCCCATGAACATTTCATAGACACGAAGGGTATCGGCACCGTATTGCTCCACCACATCGTCTGGGTTGACCACATTCTTGAGAGATTTAGACATCTTAGCAGGTGCCTGTTCCAGTTCTTCTCCCGTTTCGATATTGAAGAAAGAACCGTCGCGTTTTTCCACCTTGTCAGTTGCCACAAGGGCTCCACGGTGATCACGGTAGCTTGTTCCCAAGATCATCCCTTGATTAAAGAGTTTTTGGAAAGGCTCTTTGGTTGGCACCACTCCGATATCATAGAGGAATTTATGCCAGAAGCGAGCGTAGAGAAGATGGAGCACAGCGTGCTCTGCACCACCGATGTAAATATCAACTGGCAGCCAAGCCTTGAGCAGCTCTTCGTCTGCTAATTTCTCATTGTTGTGCGGGTCGATGTAACGCAGGTAATACCAGCTAGAACCTGCCCATTGAGGCATGGTGTTGGTTTCACGGCGTCCTTTGACACCGTCTTCGCGAGTCACTTCCAGCCAGTCAGTCAGATTGGCCAGAGGGCTTTCACCGGTACCAGAAGGACGGATATCCTTGGTTACAGGCAAGACAAGTGGCAGTTCATTTTCAGGGACAGCTGTTGAAGTGCCATCTTCCCAATGAATGATTGGAATAGGCTCACCCCAGTAGCGCTGACGACTAAAGAGCCAGTCGCGCAGGCGATAGGTGACTTTTTCATTTCCGACACCTTCCGCTTCCAGCCAAGCAACCATCTTTTCGATAGCGGCAGCCTTGTCCAAGCCATCTAGGAAGCCCGAGTTAATGTGCGGACCGTCTTCTGTATAAGCAGCCTCAGCAACATTGCCACCCTCTAGAACCGGAATAATCTCTAAATCAAACTGCTTAGCAAACTCCCAGTCGCGCTCGTCATGCGCAGGAACGGCCATGATAGCCCCTGTTCCGTAGCTTGCAAGCACATAGTCGGCAATCCAGATTGGGATTTCCTTGCCATTGACAGGATTGATGGCATAAGCTCCTGTCCAGACACCGGTCTTATCCTTAGCTAGATCAGTCCGCGCTAGATCGGATTTGAGGCTGGCTGCGTGTTTGTAATCTGCTACTGCTTGAGCTTGCTCTGCACTCGTAATGGCATCAACGAGAGTATGCTCCGGAGCCAAAACAGCATAGGTCGCACCAAAAAGAGTGTCCGGACGAGTCGTAAAGACGGTGAAGTCCTTGTCTGTGTCCTTAATCTTGAAGGTTACATTAGCACCGGTTGATTTACCGATCCAGTTGCGCTGCATGTCCTTGATAGACTCAGGCCAGTCCAGCTCTTCTAAATCATTGAGCAAACGCTCTGCATAGGCTGTGATTTTCAGCATCCACTGACGCATAGGCTTGCGGACGACTGGATAACCACCGCGCTCAGAAGTGCCGTCTGGCAGGACTTCCTCATTGGCGATAGCCGTTCCCAGCTCTTCCACCCAGTTTACTGGCACTTCAGCTTCATAAGCCAGGCCTTTTTCATAAAGCTTGGTGAAAATCCACTGGGTCCACTTGTAGTAGTTAGGGTCAGTCGTGTTAACTTCCCGATCCCAGTCGTAAGAAAAACCAAGCGCATTGATTTGGCGTTTGAAGTTGGCAATGTTTTCTGCTGTAAAGTCAGCTGGGTCATTTCCTGTATCCATGGCATATTGCTCAGCCGGTAGACCAAAGGCATCCCAGCCCATTGGGTGAAGGACATTGTAGCCTTGGGCGCGCTTGTAACGACTGAGGATATCCGTCGCTGTGTAGCCTTCAGGGTGTCCTACGTGCAGACCAGCTCCTGATGGATAAGGAAACATATCCAGTGCATAAAAGTTAGGCTTGTCCTTGTCCGTACCTGTCTTGAATGTATGGTGCTCAGCCCAGTATTTCTGCCACTTGGGCTCGATTTCTTTGTGATTGTAAGTTGCCATAATCATCTACTCTCCAACGATCTTTTCCGTGTTCTAGACACGTTTCTATCTATTATACCATTTTCAAGGGATTTTGAAAGCAACCGACGAAGGAGAATGAAGAAAATCTTTGCGGATCGACCTTGACTTATTTTTAAAAACAGATAGAATGAAAGCAAGTTTAAAAAAGTGAGGTTGAGGATGACAAGGAAGACTTTATTTCAGATTATTGAGCCCCATCAAAAGGAAAATGCGATTGAAAAAGCCTATGATGTGCTTATGTTCCTGACTATTATTGTCAGCCTGATCCCCCTGACCACCAAGAGTCACACTGGAAGCTTCGTGTGGTTGGATTTTGTGTCAACGATTATTTTTATTATTGACTACATTCTTCGGCTTCTAACGGCTGATTATAAATTGGAAAAGGGGAAGTTTTCTTTTTTCCTCTATCCATTTACCTTTCTGGCGCTGGCTGACTTGCTCTGCATTTTGCCATCCCTCTTTTTGTTGAATAATAGTTTGCGGCTCTTTAAGATTTTGCGCATGCTTCGGATCTTGCGCGTCTTCAAGTTTATTCGCTATTCTAAAAATATCCAAATATTGACCAATGTCTTAAAAAAGCAGAAGGACAGTTTGATGATCGTGGGTCTTTTGGCTCTCGGCTATATCTTCATTTCTGCCCTTATCATTTTTAATGTCGAGCCTAGTACATTTCCTAATTTTTTTGACGCTCTCTACTGGGCAACCATTTCCCTGACGACGGTTGGCTATGGTGATATTTACGCAGTTTCAACGACCGGAAAAATTATTACCATGATTTCTTCCTTTTTAGGAATCGCCATTGTGGCTCTGCCTGCTGGTATCATCACGGCCGGCTATATGAAAGAAATCAAAGAACTATAAAAACCTGTTCGGGAAGGCTTTAATGCCCTTCCTGAGCAGGTTTTTTGATTGATTAAATATTATTGAAGTTGTTACCAAATCACTACGCGCTCTTCTGGGCTCCGCCACATGCCGTCTCCTTCTTGGACATCAAAGGTCGTAAAGAAGTCGTCAAAGTTAGGCAGTTGGACATTGGTACGAAGTTTAGCTGGCGCATGGACATCGACGCTGGCTAGAAGCTTCATGTACTCTTCGCGCCCCTTCATCCGCCAGATGCGGGCTAAGTTGGTGAAGAATTCCTCCGCAGAGAAATCGTCTTCTTTCTTGGCTGCTTCAAGAGCTGCTGCAATACCGCCCAAGTCCGCTACATTTTCTGAAACAGTCAGCTTGCCATTGACCTTGGCACCGTAGGAATCTAGACCTTCGAACTGGTCAATGACTTTCTGAGTCCGCTCAGTAAAGGCTTGGTAGTCATGCTCCGTCCACCAGTTGTTGAGGCTGCCGTTTTCATCAAAGGAAGCTCCGTTGGTATCAAAAGCATGGGAAATCTCATGGGCAATAACCGCTCCGATTCCGCCATAATTGGCTGAAGAAGACTGGTGCAGGTCATAGAAAGGTGCCTGCAGGATAGCCGCTGGAAAGACAATCAGGTTTTTCTGAGGATTGTAGTAGGCATTGACCATATGGGCTGGCATTCCCCATTCTTTGTAATCCACTGGCTGGTTCCACTTGCTCCAACCATACTTAATTTCCACTTGTCGCAGTTTTTGGGCATTTTCGAAGAGGCTGAGATTTTCATCCACAATCTTGTCTGCGTAGCGCTCAGGCAGCTCCTCTGGGTAGCCGATATAAGGCTTGATGACATTGAGTTTGACAATGGCCTTGTCCCGAGTTTCTGGTGTTAGCCAGTCATTGCTTGCGAGGCGCTCCTTGTAGACTTGGATCATGTTGGCTACTTTTTGCTCCACATCGGCCTTGGCCTTTGGGGAGAATTTTTGTCCAGCATACCAGAGTCCGATGGCTTGATTGAAAGGCGCTTGAGCTAGGTAAAAGGCAGCTTTTTTCTTGTCTTGCGCCTGAGGTGTTCCAGATAGGGCGCGACGGTAAGCGCCTGCTAGGACACGGATTTCGTCAGTCAAGTAGGCTTCAGCTGACGCGATAGCATTAAAGATAAGCACGGCCTTGAGCAAGGGCCAAGCTTCTTCGCAGTAGAATTGGTCAGCAGCTTGCCAGAAACGCTCCTCAGGTACGATAATCTGGTCAGGAATTTGCCCGATGAGTTGGGTGAAGATCGCATCTAAAGGTAGATTCGGTGCTAAGGCTTTGAAATCTTCCCACTTGTAAGGGTGGTAAAGCTTGGCATATTCTGAACTTTCCTCACGTGACAGAACGACTTTGGCAATTCGAGCATCCAGTTCTAAAACTTTATCCAGCAAGTCTTGGATTTCTTCTGCTGAAAATTCGAATTTTTGCAGCAAAGCTTCGGAAGATTCGCGCCATTTTTTCAAGAGCTTATCCTTTTGAGGATGCCCATCAGCATAGTAGGTTGTGTCTGGGAGAATAGTACCTGGTGCATCTGCCCAGAGGACATTGATACGGGCGTCCATAAAGTCAGGCGCCACACCAAAGGGAAAGAAATTGGGCTTGCCAGCCAACTCAAACTCGGCAATCTTTGTAGTAAATTCTGCAAAGGAGTTGAGCGCTTGGTATTCCGCGATCAAAGGCAAAACAGGCTTGACACCGAGTTCTTCCCGCTTGTCATAGTCAGCTGCTAAACGGTGGTACTTGATAAAGTTTTGCAAAATAGCATCGTCAGGAACTTCCTCACCCCGCAGCCATTGATCAGTAGTGGAGAGCATCAGCTTTTCAATCTCATCTGACAAATCTGTGAAGCCGCCGGTTACAGGCTTATCATCTGGGATAACCGCTGTTTTGGCCCATTCACCATTAATGGCATCATAAAAATCATCTTGTAAACGTGTCATCTTGTTCTCACTTTCATGCTTTTGATATAACCTTATCAAAATTAGCTCTTTTTTTCAAATATTTCCTATATTGATTTTAAGGATTTTTTAAAAATTAACTTGACTTAATTTTCATTTTAATGTATATTAAAACAAAAGAGGTATAACAATGATTGAAATGAAAAATTTAAGTGTCAGTTATCAAGGTCAGCTGGCCTTAGAACCAATTTCTTTGACAATAAAAGGACCGACTATCACAGGGATTATCGGACCAAACGGGGCTGGAAAATCGACTCTTATAAAAGGTATGTTAGGAATTGTTGAGAGTGAGGGGCAGACCTTTCTGGACAGAAAACCCATGAAGCAAGAATTAAGCAAGATTGCTTATGTAGAGCAGAAAATTCACATTGATTATAATTTTCCTATCAAGGTTAAGGAGTGTGTGTCTCTAGGTTTGTATCCTAAGATCAAGCTCTTTCAACGCCTCAAAGTGTCTGACTGGGAAAAGGTTGCTCGGGCTTTGAAAATCGTTGGTTTAGAAGATTTTGCTGAGCGGCAGATTAGCCAGTTGTCTGGTGGGCAATTTCAACGGGTCTTGATTGCCCGTTGCTTGGTTCAGGAGGCGGACTATATTTTCCTAGATGAGCCTTTTGTTGGGATTGACTCGGTCAGCGAAGAGATTATTATGAAAACACTCCGTCAGCTAAGAAAAGACGGGAAGACGATTTTGATTGTCCACCATGACTTGAGCAAGGTGGTCGCTTATTTTGATCAGGTCTTGCTACTTAACAAAAAAGTCGTCGCTTTCGGATCAACCGAGAGTACCTTCACCAAAGAAAATATGCAGCAGACCTACGGCTCTCAGCTCTTTATGAATGGAGGTGCCTAGGATGATTCAGGAATTTATTCAAGGCTTACATGACTTTCATTTCCTGCAAAATGCTTTGATTACAGCCATTGTGATTGGAGTGGTGGCCGGTGCCGTTGGATGCTTTATCATTCTGCGGGGCATGTCACTCATGGGGGATGCCATCTCTCACGCGGTGCTGCCCGGTGTGGCCCTGTCTTATATTTTGGGGATTAATTTCTTCATCGGTGCCATTACCTTTGGCTTACTAGCTTCTATTATTATCACTTACATCAAGGGCAATTCTATTATCAAAAGTGACACGGCTATCGGGATTACTTTTTCTTCCTTCTTGGCTCTGGGGATCATTTTGATTAGCGTTGCCAAGAGTTCGACCGACCTCTTCCATATTCTCTTTGGGAATATCTTGGCGGTACAAGACCTTGATATGTGGATTAGTATTGGCGTGGGTATTTTGGTGCTGCTGGTTATTACTATGTTCTTCAAGCAGCTTTTGCTGACGTCCTTTGACCCGCTCTTAGCCCAAGCTATGGGAATGAAGGTGAATTTTTACCACTATTTACTGATGATTCTATTGACTCTGGTATCTGTCACAGCCATGCAAAGTGTCGGAACGATTCTGATCGTGGCCATGTTGATTACACCAGCTGCGACAGCCTATCTCTATGCCAAGAGTCTCAAGACCATGATTTTATTGTCATCTGCCTTGGGGGCTGGTGCATCTGTTTTAGGTCTCTTCATCGGTTATAGTTTTAATGTTGCAGCAGGTTCGAGTATCGTTCTAACCTCTGCCCTGATCTTTTTGGTTTCATTTTTTATCGCACCAAAACAGCGGTATTTAAAACTAAAAAATCGACCTAAACTAAAATAAATTTAATGGAGGAATCCTATGAAAAAATTAGGTTTTTTATCACTGCTTTTATTAGCAGTCTGCACTCTTTTTGCCTGCTCTAGTCAAAAGAACTCGTCTGACGGATCGTCCAAGCTCAAGGTTGTTGCGACCAATTCCATTATCGCTGATATTACCAAAAATATAGCTGGCGATAAAATAGATTTGCATAGCATCGTGCCTGTTGGGCAAGACCCGCACGAATACGAGCCGCTACCTGAAGATGTCAAAAAGACTTCTCAAGCGGATCTCATTTTTTACAATGGGATCAACCTTGAAACTGGCGGCAATGCTTGGTTCACAAAATTGGTAGAGAATGCTAAGAAGAAAGAAAACAAGGACTACTACGCTGTCAGCGAAGGCGTTGATGTCATTTATCTTGAAGGCCAAAATGAAAAGGGCAAGGAAGACCCACATGCTTGGCTCAACTTGGAAAATGGGATCATCTATGCTCAAAACATTGCTAAGCGTTTGAGCGAAAAAGACCCAGCTAACAAAGAAACTTACGAGAAAAATCTTAAAGCTTATGTGGAAAAACTAAGCGCTTTGGACAAGGAAGCCAAAGAGAAATTCAACAACATTCCTGAAGAAAAGAAAATGATTGTAACCAGCGAAGGTTGCTTCAAGTACTTCTCTAAGGCCTACAATGTGCCATCTGCCTATATTTGGGAAATCAACACTGAAGAAGAAGGGACTCCAGACCAAATTAAAACTTTGGTTGAAAAACTACGCAAGACGAAAGTGCCATCTCTCTTTGTGGAATCAAGTGTAGACGACCGTCCGATGAAGACTGTTTCTAAAGACACTAATATCCCAATCTACGCTAAAATCTTCACTGACTCTGTTGCAGAAGAAGGCGAAGAAGGCGATAGCTACTACAACATGATGAAATACAACTTAGAAAAGATCGCAGAAGGTCTGTCTAAATAAGACCGAAAAATTCGCTAGATGTACATTGATTCTCAGTTTTCTAATATAAAAGGCGGCATCCAAATTCGGGTGCCGTCTTTTCAGACAAATTGCTAGAAAAAAATCCATATTAGCAGTAAAATAATCCTAGAAAATATGAATGGAGATTTTTAATGACAACCTTTCTCGGAAATCCTGTAACCTTTACAGGTCAGCAACTACAAGTCGGCGACACAGCCCATGATTTTAACCTGACAGCTACTGACCTTTCAAAGAAAACTCTGGCTGACTTTGCTGGCAAAAAGAAAGTCCTAAGCATCGTACCGTCTATCGATACTGGCGTTTGCTCAACTCAGACCCGTCGTTTCAATCAAGAACTCTCTGACTTGGACAATACCGTTGTTATCACGGTTTCAGTTGACCTACCTTTCGCCCAAGGCAAATGGTGTACTGCTGAAGGCATCGAAAATGCCGTCATGCTATCAGACTACTTTGACCATTCTTTTGGCCGTGACTATGCTGTCCTCATCAATGAATGGCACCTGTTGGCTCGGGCAGTCCTAGTTTTAGACGAAAACAACACCGTGACCTACGCTGAGTACGTAGACAACATCAATACCGAGCCAGATTATGATGCAGCCATTGCTGCAGTCAAAAGTCTGTAAAGAATTATACTTTTCCAAAAAATGCACTCAATTCTCCCTAAGAGCTGAGTGCATTTTTGTCTTCTTGACCAAAAATACAAAAAGACAAACATCAGTTTTGACGTTTGTCTACGAGTTGAAAGAGTCTGGATAGCTCTTTTGCTTATTCTGAAGTTAATTCTTTCTGGGCTTCCTTGCCTTGATCCAGCAGGGCTTGGATAATCTTTTGATCACGCAGTTTGACAGAGTTGTTGATGGTTTCTGCGGATTGGATGACAGCCGCTTCTAGTAGAGCGCGTTTTTCCCGTCCTTTATCAATGGCTTCGATAATGCCTTGGTTTTGTGCGACGAGGCTTTCTGCTAGCTTAGTGACAGACTCAACAGCGATAGTAGGGCTTTGGGAAATCCGTTCCAGCTGAGGAATGACTTCCTTGCTGGTCTCAGCGAGCATTTGCAGGGCAGCGTTATTCGCATTAGAGATGGCGTCAGCTACTTGACCAGACTTCATGGATTGCTGGAGGATACCTAACTGGGCGATAGACAGTTTCATCGTTGGAATGGTATTGCGACGGAGCATTCCAAGTTTTTGGCGCATATCAGAGGAAACCTTGACCAGATTGCGCATTTGAGGAGTGGTTGCCCAAGCCACATAGAGACGGCTGACATATTCAGTGTGTTGCTGCTCTAAGGTATTGACCACCTCTGTCATTCGGGCTAATTCTTGCGATTTGACTTGGTAGTCAACGGTTGTCATATCTAGCTGAGCAACTTCAGCCTGCAAGTTCAGCGCTCGATTGCCAGATTCTTGCTGAGCAGCTTCGATAAAGGAAATAACTCCGACTAGGTTTTCAATTGATTTGGTATTGTCCTCAATCAGCATTTCAGCAGAAACAATATTGCGAGCCAGAACATCTTCTTGTTTGACGACTGTTGCAGCCATGCCGTCCATTTTCTGCTCAATATTTTGTGAGTCGAAATAGAATTCTTGAAGAGTGTTTTTGCTTTGTTTGAAGAGTTTTTCCAGGAAATTAGGCTTCTTGTCTAGTTCCGCTACTTGAGCATCCTTGTATTTTGCGACAAAGCCATTGAGTTCTTTGTTAGTGTTTTTTAAGAGCTCATCTACCTGAGGAATCTGCAATTTTTTCTGCTCGGCTAAGATACGATTGACGGTGCCGTTGACTTCTTCTACAGCAGATTGGCCAAAGTCCAGCAAGGCATTTTGGTCCGATACAAAATTATCCACAAGCTGAGGGGCTTTAGCAGTAATCGCACTCTGTTGCTCAGGAGTCAGCTTTTCTAGAAAAGTTAGCTGGCCATTTTCTTGAGTCGTATTGGCTTCGATGATTTCTGTTGTTTTGTCGCTTTTGCTGATAGCATTATTGGCAATTTTATCAATATCAAAATTAAATTCTTGGCTCATAGTTTCTCCTTTGGTTTATCTAGCTTAAAAGCCGGTGTCTGTTTGCTTTTCTTTGTCTAAGATGCGCAGGCTAATGTCAAAGTCCCTCAAATCAGCTTCATTTAACTGACGCAGCGCTTCGTCTAGGTCTAAGTCAAACTGCTCGATAGCTGCTTTGGCCTTGGCTAGCCGCTCCTCAGCATTGTAAAAATCTTTGGGAGAGGCTTTGATTTTGAGGTAGCCTTCTAAAATATCTTCGTAGTGCTCCATCTGGGACTGATGAATGGCAGTTAGCTCTTCCTTGTTATTGCTTTCGGATTGAGAGATTTTTTGAAGAATGGCCTCGTGGTCAATCTGAATATTGCGAACCGTAGCGACCAATTCTGGAGCTAGCTCTTCTAGGCTAGTTTTCTTGGGCTGCGCTTCCTTCTGCCTTTTCTCTCGTTCAATTTTTTGCAGTTGTTTATCAATTTCCTCGGTTACAGTAGTAATTTTAGTCTGAATGCGCTGGTAGACAGATGCAGGAATTTCATCTCGCAATTCCTTAGCAACGTTTTTGATATAGGTGAGTTGGGGAAGAATTTGCAGGGCCAAATCTTGGTAATCTTCCTTCTTGCCGTATTCTTGGTAGCTTTCTAATTCTTTAATACGGCGGTCAGCCTGACCAATCTCTGCCTTTAAATCTTCAATGCGGCCAATGCTGGCTTGTTTAGCTTCAATACGAACTCTTTTCTGCTTTTGGTAGCGATAGATTCCGTAGCCAACACCTCCCAAAATAGCAATGGGGATCAGATAGCTGGCTACCACTCCAGAACCAAATATAATTGCAAGTATCCAAATCCAGCTAAACCATTCCGGCTGCTGGTTAGAATTATTCTTCCTTCTCGACATAAACCTTTCTCTTTCTTCTCAATGTGATATCTCTATTTTAACATAAAAGCTAGTTTTTGAAGGAGAAAGATTGATATATTCAATCTCACTTTTAGATTTGATGAGAATATTTGCCTCATCAAGAAAGAGCTTTGTTTCCTTTCCTAAAAGTAAGCGTAAGAGTTCTTTTTTATCACAAGTGGGCAAGCAAAAATCGCAAGGCATTCCTTGCGATTCGTGTTTTATCAGTCCATTTCTGGGAAAAGTTTGGCTAGTATTTTAGGGGTGATGCTTTGTCCCGGCCCCTCAGCACAATAGGTGTGCATATACATAGAGGGGTTGAAGTTGAGCTCGATGCAGGTACAGTTGGGATTTTCCTTGGTGGAAATAGCAGAGCTGTCAGGGATGATCAGGTCAACGCCACAAGCCCAAGTTCCCATAGCCTTTGCCATGTCCGCAGCTAGTTCTTTATAAGATGGGTGCATGCTGTCTGTGACGTCAATCGAGTCTCCGCCAGTAGAAATATTGGAATTGCGCCGCAAGTCAACCTTGACTCTATCAGGCAAGATGTCATCTGGTCCATAGCCTTGCTGGTCCAGCATGAGCAGTTCAATGTCCCCAAGTTCAATGATTTCAAGCGGTGAACGATGGTCGCGCCCGCGTAGGGGATTGTCGTTTTTGATAGCAACCAATTCTCTCACGGTATGCTGACCGTCTCCGACCACATTAGCCGCTACACGCAAGAGGACTGCCTCACATTGACCGTCTAAGACAAAGAAACGGTACTCTGTTCCAGCGATGAATTCCTCCACCAAAACGGCAGCGTCTTCTGAAAAAGCAATCTCCAAAGCTTTGCGATAAGCTTCCAGACTAGCCGGTTCTTGGAAGATAGAGATGCCTAGTCCAAAGTTGGTTGACTTGGGTTTGACAACAATTTGTCGGTCTTTAATCAAAGGATAGTAGGCCAGTCCCTCTTCGAGAGAAGAAAACTCCGCCCCAGCAGGAACAGGAAAGTCAGCTGCAGCCAAAATCTTTTTGGTGACGGTTTTATTGGCCATGGCCAGAGGGATGACATAGTTATCCTTGGAGGTCATGTTGCCGTTCTTGACATACTCCACATGCTGACTATGCCAAAGCTTGAGAAATTGGTCATTTTCATCTAGGATTTCGAGATGGAGGCCTTTCTGGAGAGCGTCAAACATCAGCATTTGAGTGGAAAGCTCCATCTTTTCATAGCCCTTGAGGGCGTAGGGTGCAGTCCAGGCGTAATCTCGATATTCCCGCGCTTTTGCAAGTCCAAAATCTAAGAGGGAATTCTTCTCAATATGAGGTAATAATTGGCCTGCCAGAGTCAGCTTGGGATCAGCTAGTGCAGCCTTGACTTGCGCTAGCAATTGACGGTAGGCGTCAGAGAGATTGAAATGCTGAATGACATTTTCCATAGCTTGGAGAATAGCAGAGCTGTCGGCCTCTGCAGGTAGAGGCGTCAAGGGGTGAGCCAGAGCAACAGCATCGTTGAGAGCATAGGAAGCTTGTAGCTGTGCATCACTATCTGTCACATCATCCAGCCACAATAGAGCCAAGAGAAAGAGATGGACTGTGTCCAAGGTTTTTTGACTGATGCCCAAAACGTCGAAAGGATTGAGGTCGAAACAGCGCAGTTCCAAGTAAGTAATGCCTTGTTGCAGATAATCTCGATTTCGTTTTTGACCTCGAAAGCGTACGGGTGAGTAAAATTCCTTTTCCGCACTTAAATCGCCAGACTCGACATAGGACTCGATGTCCGAGACATAGCTTTCCAGCGAGCTAAATGACACATGGACATGCTCCTCATTAACATAGCCATAATGGCTATTGCGGAGTGAACGGACAGGAGCCTCAACTGGCTTATCGTAAAAACCAGCTTCTGCCAGTGGAGCTGCACCATAAAGATAGGTCAAGAACCAGCGGAAACGGAGGAAATTACGAGCTAATTTGAGATAGAGAGCATTTTTGAAATCTTTGAGGGAGGTGAAGTCACTAGCCTCAAAAAGGGCCGTCATCAAATCTTTTCCTAGCTCGATATTGTAATGAATACCGGAAATGGTCTGGAGCCGTTTGCCGTATTTTTCCGCTAAACCTTGACGATAACGGAGCTCGTAGGTATTGTCGAGGTGGGCAATCTCAATCTCCTCATCTCGTAGTTGGGGCGGCATGGACAAGGGCCACATGAGTTCTTCTTGCGAGATGGAGCGTCCAGTCACATCAGTAATGGCACCTAGTAGGCGACGGGCCTCCTGAGTTGAAGAGGCAATGGGCGTAATCAATTCGAGCTGTTGCTCGCTAAAATCCGTCTGGATATAGGGATGAAAACTCCGAGAGCCAAAAGAGCTGGGATGGGGAGTTGATGCCAGTGTCCCTGCCTCTGTCACGCGTAGGGATTCTCTTTCCAGTCCAAAAGTCGCCTGTAAGATTGGGCTGGCAGGGTCTAGCTTTTCGAGTAAACGATCAATAGTCATCATGTTTTCCGTCCTTAGTATAGTACTTTCAGTCTATTATAAAAAAGGCCAGAAAACAACTATTCACTACGCTTTTGATGAATTTCCGAACTTTTATTTCCATTTGTTGAATATATTTCGTGAAAATGGAAAAATCCAAAAAGAATTATTCGCTTTCAAAAGTGAAAATCCAAATTTAAAAGATACCTGATCTTGAAAAAAATTCAAAATTTTCTTATAATAAAGTGTAAGATACGTTTGCAGGTGAAACTCCTGCCTTGTAGATTAAGAAAGGAAGAGCTCTTGTAGCTCAGACGAAATTATGACATCAGTTGTTGTTGTAGGAACCCAATGGGGAGATGAAGGAAAAGGGAAAATTACGGATTTCCTTTCGGCCAATGCTGAAGTGATTGCCCGCTACCAAGGTGGTGACAATGCTGGACATACGATTGTGATTGACGGGAAAAAATATAAATTGCACTTGATTCCGTCAGGAATTTTCTTCCCAGAAAAAATCTCAGTGATCGGAAATGGGATGGTGGTCAATCCTAAATCTCTGGTCAAGGAGTTGGCTTATCTGCACCAAGAAGGTGTTACCACAGATAATTTGCGCATTTCAGACCGTGCCCATGTCATCCTGCCTTACCATATCGAGCTGGATCGCCTGCAAGAGGAAGCTAAAGGCGACAATAAAATCGGAACGACGATCAAGGGAATTGGTCCTGCCTACATGGACAAGGCTGCGCGTGTTGGTATCCGTATCGCTGACCTTTTGGATAAAGACATTTTCAGAGAGCGCTTGGAGCGGAATCTTGCTGAGAAAAACCGCCTCTTTGAGAAATTGTACGATAGCCAAGCGATGAGCGTTGACGATATTTTTGAAGAATACTATGAATACGGTCAGCAAATCAAGCAGTATGTGACCGACACATCAGTCATTCTCAATGATGCCCTGGATCAAGGCAAGCGTGTCCTCTTTGAAGGGGCACAAGGTGTCATGCTGGATATTGACCAAGGGACCTATCCATTTGTAACCTCGTCTAATCCAGTTGCTGGTGGGGTGACGATTGGTTCAGGTGTTGGTCCAAGCAAGATTGACAAGGTAGTTGGTGTCTGCAAGGCCTATACGAGCCGTGTCGGTGATGGACCATTCCCAACTGAATTGTTTGATGAAGTGGGCGAACGTATCCGCGAAGTGGGCCATGAATACGGTACAACGACGGGCCGTCCGCGTCGTGTGGGCTGGTTTGACTCCGTTGTGATGCGCCACAGCCGCCGCGTATCAGGAATTACCAACCTTTCACTCAACTCCATTGACGTTTTAAGTGGTCTAGATACAGTCAAAATCTGTGTAGCCTACGATTTGGATGGGGAGCGAATCGACCATTATCCAGCAAGTTTGGAGCAGCTCAAGCGCTGCAAGCCAATCTATGAAGAATTGCCAGGTTGGTCAGAAGACATCACTGGTGTCCGCAGTCTAGAAGACCTGCCAGAAAATGCCCGCAATTATGTTCGCCGTGTCAGCGAACTGGTTGGAGTCCGCATTTCGACTTTCTCAGTCGGACCAGGTCGCGAGCAAACCAATATTTTGGAAAGTGTTTGGTCTAGTTTATAAGCAAGTGAAGACAAGAGAGTGGGACAGAAATCGGTAATTCGTTAGAATTCGATTTCATCGTCCCACCTCCGCACAGTTGAGTAGGGCTGTGGAAACTGATGAAATCAGCGTAGTAGAGCCCACTCAACCACTGCGTCTTGCTCGACAATCCAAAGACAATTGAGAGGCTAGGACTTTTGTCCCAGCCTCTTTTTGAAAGCAGAAAGAGGAAAAATGTATCAAACGATTTTATTTGACCTAGACGGTACCTTGACCAATTCAGAACAAGGGATTACCAACTCGGTGACCTATGCCTTAGGAAAATATGGAATTCAAGTGCCAGACAAGAAAGCATTGAGAGTTTTCATCGGTCCGCCCTTGCAGGATTCTTTTGAGCGCTTTTATGGATTTTCTAAGGAAGAATGTTTAAAGGCCATTGACTACTATCATGAGTACTTTTCTGAAAAAGGCCTTTATGAAAATGAGGTCTATCCAGGTATACCTGACTTGCTAGCTTCTCTGAAACAGGCTGGCAAACAGTTGATTGTAGCTACGTCAAAACCTGAAGAATTTTCCATTCAGATTCTCAAGTATTTTGGCTTGTATGACTATTTTGACTTTGTTGCTGGTGCGACCATGGATAGAAAACGTAGTAAAAAAAGCGATGTTATCCAGTATGCCTTAGAGCAAAATGGGATTACAGATTTGGCGCATACCATCATGATTGGAGACAGGGAGCACGATGTGCTTGGCGCTCAAGCGCAAAAGCTTGATTCTATCGGTGTCCTTTATGGCTTTGGTAGCAGGGAAGAGCTAGAAGAAGCTGGAGCGACTTATATTGTCCAAGAAGTTGGAGAAATTGCTAAAATTATCAATACTCAAAAAGCTTAAGCTTTATTTAAGATAGGCCAGCTATACTAGAAGCATAAACAAAGACCTCCTAACTTTGTTTAAACCTCCTAAACTTTTTCATAATAATCTCCCATAAGAGTCGCCCAATCGGCGGCTTTTTTGTGAGTCATGAGCCGCCTGTGGTATAATGAACAAAGAAACTAAAAGGAAGAGGGAAGAGATGGATTACACGATAGAGGAAAAAGAAATGTTTATGAGGGAGGCGCTGAAGGAGGCGGAGATTGCCCTCGCCAATGATGAAATACCGATTGGTTGTGTCTTGGTCAAGGATGGTCAGATTATCGGACGTGGACATAATGCGCGTGAGGAGCTGCAGCGGGCGGTCATGCATGCGGAAATCATGGCGATTGAGGAGGCCAATCAGCGTGAAAATAGCTGGCGTCTGCTGGATACGACGCTTTTTGTCACGATTGAGCCCTGCGTCATGTGTAGCGGCGCCATCGGACTGGCTCGGATTCCAAAGGTGATCTATGGGGCGAAAAACCAGAAATTCGGGGCTGGGGGTAGTCTCTACGATATCCTGACGGATGAGCGGTTGAATCATCGTGTAGAGGTTGAAAGCGGCCTTTTAGAAGAAGAATGTGCGGCGATTATGCAGAACTTTTTCAGAAATCGCAGGAAAAAGTAAAGAAAATTAGCCAAAAAAGAAAGTTTGTGTTATACTAATTAGTGGAGCAACAGTTCTGCGTGAAGCGGGTCAGGGGAGGAATCCAGCAGCCCTAAGCGATTTGAACTGTGTGCTCTTTTTCTATGCCTCTTAACGAATCAACTCCGAAGGAGGAAGATGAGTTTAGAGACATTGACGCAGTTCGAACGAAGTGAGAACTAGGTTCCGAAAACTACAATATCAAGCCTGTGTAAGGCGCAGATGAATCTTAGAGCAATCGACACAATTTTTCTGATGGGACAGAATCTATGAATCTCAATCTGCTCATGAAATTGGGAACAGGGATTTTCTGGTAAAAACGGCAAATTGCGCAAACGATTGCGTTCGCTTCTGGTCTAGGATTTGCAAAATTGTAAAATTTTAACAAAATATAAACTAAAAGCGTTTTCATTGAAGGAATTACTTGCTAAAAAAGTATGAAAGCGATATGATAGAGTGGAAGAAAAAATGGAGGAATATCATGTCACATATTAAATTTGATTATTCAAAAGTTTTAGATAAATTTGTAGCTCCACATGAAGTGGAATACATGCAAGCACAGGTAACTGCAGCAGACGAATTGATCCGTAAAGGAACTGGTGCTGGTAGCGACTTTTTGGGTTGGTTGGACCTTCCTGAAAACTACGACCGCGAAGAGTTTGACCGCATCTTGAAAGCTGCGGAGCAGATCAAATCAGACAGTGATGTCTTGGTTGTGATCGGTATTGGTGGATCTTATCTTGGTGCCAAAGCAGCTATCGACTTCCTGAACCACCACTTTGCTAACTTGCAAACAAAAGAAGAGCGTAAAGCACCACAAATCCTTTACGCAGGGAACTCAATCTCATCTACTTACCTTGCTGACTTGGTAGAGTACGTAGCTGACAAAGACTTCTCAGTAAATGTGATTTCTAAATCAGGTACAACAACTGAACCAGCTATCGCTTTCCGTGTCTTCAAAGAGCTTTTGGTTAAGAAATACGGTCAAGAAGAAGCAAACAAACGTATCTATGCAACAACTGACCGCCAAAAAGGTGCTGTTAAGGTTGAAGCAGATGCCAACGGTTGGGAAACATTTGTGGTTCCAGACGACATCGGTGGACGTTTCTCAGTATTAACAGCAGTTGGTTTGCTTCCAATCGCTGCATCAGGAGCTGACATCAAAGCCCTTATGGAAGGTGCGAATGCAGCTCGTAAAGACTACACTTCAGACAAGATTGCTGAAAACGAAGCTTACCAATATGCAGCCGTTCGTAACATCCTTTACCGCAAAGGCTATGCAACTGAAATCTTAGTAAACTACGAGCCATCACTTCAATACTTCTCAGAATGGTGGAAACAATTGGCTGGTGAATCAGAAGGGAAAGACCAAAAAGGTATTTACCCAACTTCAGCTAACTTCTCAACTGACTTGCACTCATTGGGTCAATTTATCCAAGAAGGAACTCGCATCATGTTTGAAACAGTTGTCCGTGTTGACAAACCTCGTAAGAACGTGATTATCCCTAGCTTGGAAGAAGATCTTGACGGACTTGGTTACCTTCAAGGAAAAGACGTTGACTTTGTAAACAAAAAAGCGACCGACGGCGTTCTTCTTGCCCACACTGATGGTGACGTACCAAATATGTATGTGACTCTTCCAGAGCAAGACGCTTTCACTCTTGGCTACACTATCTACTTCTTCGAATTGGCCATCGCCCTTTCAGGTTACTTGAATGCTATCAACCCATTTGACCAACCAGGTGTTGAAGCCTACAAACGCAACATGTTTGCCCTTCTTGGTAAACCAGGATTTGAAGAATTGAGCAAAGAACTTAACGCACGTTTGTAATATAGAACACAGCCTCCCTTTGGGGAGGTTTTTTGCTCTTTTAAAAATCAACTGTTACCATGCTTTATTAGCCAGCCCGCTATCTGGCTTTCTCGCTTACTTGTCGACTCAGCAACAGTTTTCCTTTCCCTAATTATATGTTACAATCAGAGAAGATGCAGTAGCAATGGGATAGACTTTTACCTAGAAAGTTGAGCTTGCTGCTATTTGAACGGTTCTAGAAAAGCAGAGGACCAAGATTGGAAAGGAGTTCGGATGAAGTTATTATTGGCTGAAAAAGTGAAATAAAAATGGTCATATATAGTTGGTTTTGTGGGCACGGACGAGAGTTCGTGCCTTCTTGCTTGTGTGCTTTCAAGCTAAGCCCGTTCAAAATATGATATACTGGAATAAAGTTATATTAGCATGACAAGTTTCATGCTAGGCTACTGTCTTCAAATAGTTATTTTATAAAAGGTAGCCATCCTGATAGTTTGCATAGCTATTTGACTGGTATGGTTATAGAAAAGAGAATAGCAGCATCCAGCGAAGAACCATTGTGAACTGTTAATAGAGTCGTCTTTTCAATGATAGAAGAGCCAATAGATGAGGAGGAGCTATGGGAAAGAGAAATCTGGAAGCTTTGAGGCAGAAACATCAATCAAAATTCAAGAAGGCCCAAACGAAAAAGCCAGCAAATAGCCAATCATCCTTTCTATCCAAATGGAAAACCAAGGAAGACAAACATATCAAATCATCTGCTGGATTGAAAGAAGCGCAGAGAGGGGCAGAAGAAAATCAACCTCGTCCTTCCGTTTCGTCTCCATCAAAAGTGGTATTTCCAATAGAGAGCTCAAGCAATGAGCCGTCTGCCGTCTTTTCGATAGAGGACAAAACCGGCTATGGGGCTAAACCAAGTCCTCAAGACCAGTCGGTGTTTTCTGAGCAGTTAGCAGGAGCTCAGCAGGTGAAGGAGCCTCTGTCGCTTCTATCGCAGAATTTGTTGGAATTAAAGCAGAGAGAGCTGAAGCGTCTCATTTCTAGCTTAGAATCACTGAAAGCTAAAAAACAAAACCAAGTCCTTGGTGGAAATCAAGCTAGCCAGCCGGTGTCAGGCCTTGTTGAATCAAAGCAGGCAAAGCTTTCTCCGCGAATAAGCTCGAATGAGCTTGCTAGAGAGATAGATAAAGTAGAGTTTAAGAAGAAAAAACTAGGATTCTTTTCTAAGATATGGGTGATGGTACTTTCCAGTTTGGGGATTTTGACTTTTTTGGCTGAGGCTGGAAAAACGTGGCTAGAGATGGAAAAGGTAAAAGATAAAGAAAAAGCTGCAGCTATTTCTCGTATGTTAGACTCATATGGAAAGGATCAAGATTTGAAATCTGATAATCGTCCAGAATGGATTGCTAAAAAAGAGGAGTATCAGTTTCATATTAGCTATGATGATGTTACTTCCTTGTTCTCAGACTTCACTTCATCGGTTCCAAATCTGACAAAGGTCGATGAGGTGGTTGCAAAGTTAGGGAAAGCTGAGTCCGGTAAAGAAATAGACCAAGATGACCCAATCAAAACGATAGCTTTAGACTACTCACAAGCAGGGACGGAAGCGAAAGTGAGCCTCTCTTTTAAGAGCTATTTTGGTTCTTCTGAAACTCCTAAGTTGCAATCCCTAAAATGTGCTCATCTCAGTAGTGCGCATTTGCCAAACCGAAATGCTCAACTTACTCGTCAAGAACTTGCTGGTATAGAGAAAGGGAAGGCCTATCAAGAGATTGTCAGTCAGTTGGGACTTCCAGAGCGCCTTGATTGGAATGGGGGAATCTTTGGCAATGCTACTTTATCGATTTATTACCGTTTAGAGGATGGGCAGGAAGTCGGTTTTTCTTTTGAAAATAATAAGTCTCAGAGCTATCAATTAACAGAGAGTTCGGGTTTGGGAAATGAAGCGGGAGATGCAGGTGCTCACTAGCGCTTGCCCAGCAGGAGCATCAGCCGTTTGTAGAAAGGGAATGAGCAATCAAGTATTTAGTTAATAGGTGAAAAGGTGAAAGATAGAAATTTAGAAGCATTGAGGCGGGAGCACAAATCCAAGTTTAAAGCTAGAAACACTTCGTCGGTCAAGAATCAGCGGGAAAGGGGAGGAGCTGCCCTCGAAGAGACAAAGGAAGAAGCAAGGAAAGAAAAGCTAGGAGAGAATCAGTTTGGAGTTAAAACTGGTTGGAAATCGAGTAGGCTTAGAACAAGAAAGAAGGGGGATGTTAAGTCTCTAGTTGCTGCTTTGGCGAGTCTGGTCTTGCTATCATTAGCCCTTCTTTTGCTTTATCGTTTTCTTTCAAATATGGGCACTCATGACAAAAGTATTGACCAAATAAGCTGGGAATCGAGCCAAGAAAATATAGCTTCTGCTTACGTTGCAGACTCGTCTAGCGAATGGGAAGCTTCGGAGCCACAGGAGTCGGCATCGTCGGCTTCTAGTGCTGATAAGGGGCCAGAAAATATGACTTGGACTTTCGAGGATGTCCTAGCTCTGCAGGTTTCTTCGCCTGGGCAGGGGACGGGTGAGCAACTATCTCCGACAGCAGAGGAAATTGCTGAACGATATGGAAAAGCAAGTTCTGGAAGTGTGGCTAAAGATGGAGAAGAAAAGGCTCTCTACCTTTTTTATCTCTCATCAGGTGGAGGGCAAATCGTCAAGCTCTATTTCAATCTTATCGGAGATCAGTATCGGCTGAATACAATTCGAGGGGAAGGTTTGACTAGCCAGTCTCAATTAAGCCATTCGGATTTATGGACTGAGGAGGATTTTCAGGATTTTACTGTGGATAAATCAGCACCAAGTAGAAATTTACAAGCAGTATTAGAACGATTTGGTGTGCCACAAGTTATCAATAAGTCGGCAGACTATAGGAATCAAACGACAGTTTACATCAAATATAAACTAAAAGATGGAAGATATCTCTATTTAGACTTTGTCTTAAGTCCAACAGGTGACTATGAGTTGACTCGGAAGAGTGTTTATTGATAGGACGTGCTTGGTGCTAGAGCTTGGCTTATTTAGCAGAAGTTGTTTTTTAGCGGAAAGACAGGAATTACCAGAAAAACAAGAGGAACTTAGGTTCCTTGGAGGAGATGAGGATGGGAAAAGGAAGAAAAGTCCAAAGAGATTGGGGAAAAAGGTCAAGTTTAGACCAAAAAAAGCAGAGAGCCTTCTCTCATGATGGCTCTCGAGAGTTGGGTTTTGAGTTTTCAAGTAAAGAAAAGCGGCGAACAGAGTCAGCAGGCAATCCCAATGGCCAGCTTTTAGCAAAGTCTGCGCTATCTCGTTATGCCTCACTCTTAGTGATTGCTGCAGGTCTAGTGGGACTGATTAGCTTCTTGATGATGTATATGAGACCAGCTTTTAAGTCAGAAGGAAATCAATCAGCTATATCGTCTGTTAATACTGTTCCGACAGAATCAGAAAACAAGATAAAGCAGCTGACTGAGGCAGATTCTGATCTTGTTGACGAGAATCGACAAATAGACTCTCAAATAGAAGATATACTACAGATGATTGAAATAATGAAAGAGCCTAATGTATTTCCACAGGATTTTGTCAAAAAGTATGGCAAAGCTAGTTCCGGTAGTATAGATAATCGCGTGAAAGGCGGCCAACTAGTAGATTTGACATATAAATTAATAGGAGAAAAAGGAGCTATTACCTTAAGGTTTAGGGATGTTGAAGGTCGAACAGAGCTCTCATCAGTATACGTTAGATTATTCCGTAATGCTTGGGGGCCAGTTACGAAATCGGTCGATGATTACCGAACTCTTATTCCTCAAGATAAGCAAGAAGGAATGGAAGTAAAACAGGCCATAGCAGAACTGGGAATGCCTAAAACTATTTATGCTTCTAAACCAGTTAAGTGGCAAGTTGATTCACTTCTTCTTGAATATTCAACCACGGACAATATGACAGTTTCTTTGTTTTTTGACGAAGTGAATGGGCTTTACCGTCTAAAAAGTATGATGACAAGCACGGTCTGAGAGCCTAGACTGAGAGCACGGAATTTTTTCTTAAACAGACAAGGATAGAAAGATGGGAAAAAGAGATTTAGAAAAATTACGAAGGGAACATAAGGGAAAATTTAGTAGAACTAGGGAACCCTTAAAACGAGAGTCTAAGGAAGGAGCTAGTTTGCTAGCTGAAACAAACCTCAAGGAAGGCACAAGACAAGAATCAAAGTCAACTTTTAAGAGAACCGCAAAGTTTAAACACAAATCACCATTTTTCAAGCTAATGAGTGCTCTAGCCCTGATTGGCCTTGTTATCGGCCTACTTGTCTTAATCGGGAATTGGACCAATTCTTACAGAAAGAATCCGTTTGTAAGAACAGAAGCAAAATATTCTTCTTCAAATGCCGAAGTTTTGGATTGGGAACCAAGGGGTTTTATAAAGTATAAGATTGAAGAGGACGAGGATAAAAATATAACAGTATCCAATTTTGTTCGTCAACATGGTTTAGCTAAAAGCAGCGATGAAACGGTGATTGGCAAGAAGGATAAATTATTATCACTGATCTATGATTTGAAGGGAGGAGGCTTTGCCGTCCTTCAATTCTGGGATTTTGGTTCAGGTCTACATCTTACTAGCATAGCTTATAATATTTATCAAAATGAGGATTTGACAGGGGAACGGCTTTCCTTCCTTAAGGGAATGACGTCAGATGAAGAAACTGGCATCACCGATCTAGAAGTGATAGAACATTTGGGACTTCCCAACAACTACTACAAAGCAGTGGTGAAAGGATATTATAGTATGTCTATGGGCTATAGGGCAGAGGATAAAACCTTCTTCCATTTAAACTTTGTAAAGGGCAAGGACGGACAATTTCATTTGAATAAAGTTCAAGAGACTAAATAGCATACTAGCTGCTAATAAAGTCCTAACTGCATAGCCGAATTATGTTATAATAGAGAAATAAAAGAGATAGGAGAGGAAACTTTCCTCCCCCAACAAAGAATAGAAAGAACAAAGAGGTGACGCCATGTCTGCTACGAAAATGAATGCTCAAGAAATCATCAAATTTATCGCTGATGCCAAGAAAAAAACTCCTGTCAAGGTAACCTTTGATGGAGAATTGCACGGATCGATTCCTTGGTCTGTTGTGAAGCTAGGCAATGTTCTTTTTGGAGACTGGGAAGAAATCGAGCCACTCCTAGTGAACTTAGAGGAAAATAAGACCTATGTTGTAGAGCAGGATGCCCGCAACTCTGCGGTGCCGCTTTTGGATAAGCGCGACATCAATGCCCGTATTGAGCCGGGCGCTATTATTCGTGACCAAGTTGAAATTGGTGACAATGCTGTTATCATGATGGGAGCAGTTATCAATATCGGTGCGGAGATTGGTGCGGGAACCATGATTGATATGGGTGCTATTTTGGGTGGCCGAGCGATTGTTGGCAAAAATAGTCACGTTGGTGCTGGTGCGGTTCTGGCGGGAGTCATTGAGCCTGCTAGTGCTGAGCCAGTTCGGGTTGGAGACAATGTGCTGATTGGTGCCAATGCGGTTGTGATTGAAGGTGTACAAATTGGCAGTGGTTCCGTTGTTGCGGCTGGTGCGATTGTGACCCAGGATGTTCCGGAAAACGTAGTAGTTGCTGGCGTTCCGGCACGAGTTATCAAGACCATTGACGAAAAGACCCAGCAGAAGACAGCTCTGGAAGATGCTCTGCGTACGCTTTAATATTGGTTAACAGGATACTGCCGCCCTTGAACTTCATCGGGGGCGGTCTAGCTCTTTGTTTGCTCTGACAGGATTTTAAAGGAAAGAAAAATGCTTGATTATCTGAACATTCGCCGTGATTTGCACCAGATACCGGAAATCGGTCTGGAAGAATACAAGACCCATGCCTATTTGATGCAGGTCATTGATGGACTGACAGCAGGTCTAGACTTTGTGGAAATCCGAACTTGGCGGACTGGTATTTTGGTCTTTATCAAGGGAAGTTCACCCGATAAGACGATTGGCTGGCGGACAGATATCGATGGCCTACCGATTGTGGAGGATACAGGCCTGGACTTTGCAAGTACCCATGAAGGCCGGATGCATGCTTGCGGACACGATATGCACATGACGGTGGCTCTAGGCCTGCTGGAGCAAGCTGTGCGCGCTCAGCCTACCCACAATCTGCTCTTTCTCTTTCAGCCTGCTGAGGAAAACGAAGCTGGCGGTATGCTCATGTACGAAGACGGTGCCTTTGGCGACTGGTTGCCAGATGAGTTTTATGGTCTCCATGTGCGGCCTGACCTCAAGGTCGGTGAGATTGCCACTAACAGAGGAACGCTTTTTGCTGGTACCTGTGAAGTCAAGCTGACCTTTAAGGGGAAAGGAGGCCATGCGGCCTTTCCTCATGAAGCCAATGATGCTTTGGTGGCGGCTAGCTACTTTATCACCCAGGTGCAGACCATTGTCAGCCGCAATGTCGATCCGATCGAGGGGGCAGTTGTGACCTTTGGCTCGCTCCATGCTGGCACGACCAACAATGTCATCGCAGAAACAGCCTTTTTGCATGGCACCATTCGGACTCTGACTCAGGAGATGAATCTCTTGACCCAGAAGCGCTTACGAGAAATAGCAGAGGGTATAGCCCAAAGTTTCGGTCTGGAATTGGACTTGGAGCTTAAACAAGGTGGCTATCTGCCTGTGGAAAATGATCCTGACTTGGCAGACGAATTGATGGGCTTTTTCCAGAAGGAAGAAGGAGTGCAGCTGATTGATATTGCGCCGGCTATGACAGGTGAGGACTTTGGTTATCTGCTCAGCAAGGTCAAGGGCGTCATGTTCTGGCTGGGAGTGGACAGTCCCTATGCCCTCCATCATCCCAAGATGACACCGGATGAGGCAGCACTGCCCTTTGCTATTGAAAAGATTGGGAAATTCCTAGATTATAAAATCAACGAAAGATAAGAAAAAGGTGGACGAGTTGCATGAAAAAAGAGCTGAGACAAACTGTACTAAAGCAAATGAAGAAACTGTTGCGAAAAGAAAAAGAGCTGGCAGATAGCTGGCTGACCCAGCACTTGCTCCAGTCAAGAGCTTATCAAGAAGCTCATGTTATCGCTACTTATCTTTCTATGCCGCATGAAGTCTCAACTGCATCCTTTATCGAGCAGGCTCGGTTGGATGGCAAGCGGGTTTTGGTGCCTAAAACCTATGGCCAGGGTCGGATGATATTTGTGGATTATGATGAAAGCCGCCTGCAAAAGAGCTCTTTTGGTTTGCTGGAGCCAATGAGCGAAGAGGCTGTGGAGAAGACGGAGATTGATCTGATTCATGTGCCGGGTGTGGTCTTTAATTCTCAAGGCTTTCGGATTGGTTACGGCGGTGGCTACTATGATCGCTATCTGGCTGATTATACAGGGGCAAGCATTAGCACTATTTATGCAGTCCAACAGGCAGAATTTGTACCAGCTCAACATGATGTTTCGGTAAAGGAGTTACTTATTTATGAAGCAAATCTTTGATAGAGACTATCCTGTGACAAGCATCCTGCTTATCCTAACGAGCCTTGTTTTTGCCTTGATGTTTCTTTCTTACGGTTTTCAATACAGCAGTTCCGAAGCCTTGTATCACTTTGGAGCCGTGCACGGTTACACGATTCAAGCGCTGCCGGAGCAGTTTTGGCGGGTTTTTGCTGCTATTTTTATCCATATTGGCTTGGAGCACTTTGTGGTCAACATGCTGACGCTCTACTTTCTTGGTCGACAGATTGAGGCTATCTTTGGCTCTTGGAAATTCTTGATCCTATACCTGATGTCAGGCGTGATGGGGAATTTATTCGTGGTCTATTTTTCACCTAATAGCTTGGCAGCTGGGGCTTCTACTGCTCTTTTCGGCCTTTTTGCTTCCGTTGTTGTGCTTCGTTTTGCTACGCGAAACTACTATCTGCAGCAGCTGGGTCAGTCCTATATGAGCCTGCTAGCTGTTAATCTGGTCATGAGTTTTTTACCGGGAATTAGTCTTGCAGGCCACTTGGGCGGTCTAGTCGGTGGAGCTTTAGGAGCTGTGATCTTACCAGTTTCAGGAGAGCGCTACGCTTTTAGCAAGACCCAACGGTTTTTAGCACTGGCAGCCTACCTTGTATTAGCAGTTATTTTGATTTTTCTGACTTTTCAACGACCAATTTTTTGAGAAATGAACTCAATTACCGCTTTTTAAAGCGGTATTCCAAAATGTTGCCAACCTCTATCATCAATTTTTCTATTGCTGATAGAGGTTGATTACCATATAGTGAAAACTCTTAGAGATGTTGATGTGATATTATTTTTAAGAGTTTTTTTACTTTATCCAGCAAAAGAAAAAGATTGAAGAAATTGTCCAAAATGGACTTTTTCTTCAATCTAACACCTAGTAAATCTAGGTGTTTTCTGTATAGTGTTAAAAGCTGATGCATTAGCTAATCTATTGCTTGAGCGCTTCTATTATTTTTTCGTTTTCTTATCTAATTTTTTGCCTAAATCGATAATGTATTGTTTCAAATCGTCTTTGACTTGAGGGTGTTTGAGGGCATAATCGATAGAAGTTTTCATGAAGCCAAACTTGTCGCCGACATCATAGCGATCACCTTTGAATTCGCGGGCAAAAACGCGCTGAGTCTTATTGAGGGTATCGATGGCATCAGTCAGTTGAATTTCATTACCAGCGCCGGGAGTTTGTTTTTCCAAGATTTCAAAAATTTCTGGCGTTAGTAGGTAGCGCCCGATAATGGCCAAATCACTTGGTGCATCTTCTGGTGCTGGTTTTTCAACAAATTTTTCAACGCTGTAGAGGCCATTGACGCCTTCGCCTTGTGGTGCAATAACGCCATAAGCAGAGACTTCTTCGTGAGGAACCTGCATAACTGCAATAGTAGATGCGTGGGTTGCTGCGTAGTCATCCATGAGTTGTTTGGTGAGTGGCACTGCCTTGTCATTGGTAATGTCCATCAAATCATCACCCAGCATGACCACAAAAGGTTCATTTCCGACAAAGGCCTTAGCTTGAAGTACGGCATCCCCGAGTCCACGTGGATGACTCTGACGGATAAAATGCAAGCCAATACCAGTGGTTTCATCTACCAACTTAAGCAAGTCGTTCTTGCCCTTTTCCTTGAGATTGTATTCTAGTTCAAAGTTGGAGTCAAAGTGGTCCTCGATGGAGCGTTTTGACTTCCCTGTGACAACCAGAATGTCTTTGATTCCAGATTTGAGAGCTTCCTCGACGATAAACTGAATAGTTGGTTTGTCAACGATTGGCAGCATTTCTTTGGCCAGTGCCTTAGTGGCTGGCAAGAAGCGGGTTCCGAGACCGGCTGCAGGGATGACTGCTTTTCTGACTTTTGGCATAAATTCTCCTTTATAAAAAATACTATAACTTAAGACCACTCATTTTCAGCTTTGAATTCATTATTCATCATATCATGAATGGCATCTTTGATATCATGGCCGTCATAGATAACCTTGTAGATGGCCTGAGTGATAGGCATATAGACACCGAGCTCTTGAGCTAGTTCGTAGGCTGCCTTGGTTGTAGAGATTCCTTCGATAACCATGCCCATGTTGGCTTCAATATCAGCCAGTTTTTCGCCGCGACCCAGTGCATCGCCGGCCCGCCAGTTGCGAGAGTGGACAGAAGTTCCTGTGACAATCAAGTCGCCGACACCAGAAAGACCGCTGTAAGTCAGAGGGCTGGCACCAAGCTTGACACCCAGTCGGGTAATTTCAGCCAGCCCGCGTGTGATGATGGCTGCCTTAGCATTATCGCCATAGCCCAGTCCGTGGAGAGCTCCAGCTCCGACTGCGATGATGTTTTTCAGAGCACCTGCTGTTTCCACTCCGACGACATCGGTATTGGTGTAGAGGCGGAAGTAGTGGTTGCTGAAGAGCTCCTGCACATATTTAGCTGTTTCAAGGTCCTTAGATGCTGCGGTAATCAGGGTAATATCGCGGACGATAGTTTCCTCAGCGTGGCTAGGTCCTGAAACAACGACAATCTCGCTACGCAAGTCTGCAGGGATTTCTTCTTCCAGAATAGTCGAAATCCGTTTGTGGCTGTTAGGCTCTAATCCCTTGGATGCGTGCATGATTTTTACCTTGTGATCCAAGGTTTGCGCAACTTGTTTGGCTACCAGACGAGTCACCTTGGTCGGTACGACAAAAAGCACAGCATCGACGTTTTCTAGAGCATCGTTCAAGTCATGATAAGCCTTAATTTCCTCGCTTAGAACCACATCTTTGAAATAGCGTTTGTTTGTATGTTGGTGACTGATTTCGTCAATCTGCTCTGCAATATTGCCCCAAATTCGGACTTCATGGCCATTATCATTGAGGACTTGCGACAGAGCCGTTCCCCAAGAGCCAGGGCCAATCACAGCAATTCGTTGTTTATCCATCTTTTCTCCTTGTACGAGACCCACAAAAGGACTCAATCAATTTAGAGTTATTTATTATATTGTACCATACAATAGTTGAAATTTCTTACTTGACATTGTTTTTATCTATGATATAGTAAGGAAGCTAAACAAAGTTAAAAATCTACGAGGAGGAATTATGTTCAAAAAAGCTTTATCAGCCTATAAATTATTTATCTTTTTATCTCTTCTTATGACATCGCTGATGCTAGCTAGCTCGCTGTTGCAGCCCCTGTATCTCAAAGATGTCTTGAATGCTCTTTTGTCAGGAAACCGGGAAGAAATCTATCGTTTAGGGGCTTGGTTGCTGGGTTTTGGTTTGGTTGGCTTGCTTGCTGGCGGGGCAAATGTGACCCTGGCAGCCTATATTGCGCAAGGTGTGTCGTCAGATTTACGGGAAAAAACCTTTCGGAAAATCCAGACCTTCTCTTATGCCAATATTGAACAGTTCAATGCGGGGAATCTCGTCGTCCGCATGACCAATGACATCAACCAAGTACAAAATTTGGTCATGATGATGTTTCAGATTTTATTCCGCCTGCCTATTTTATTTTTAGGTTCCTTTATTTTGGCGGTGGTGACCATTCCTTCCTTGTGGTGGGTGATTGTCCTGATGGTCTTTTTGGTCTTCTTTTTGACAGGAGTGATGATGGGCTTGATGGGGCCACGCTTTGCCAAATTCCAAGTTCTCTTAGAAAAGATCAATTCAATTGCCAAAGAAAATCTGCGTGGCGTCCGTGTCGTCAAATCTTTCGTGCAGGAGAGAGAGCAGTATCAGAAGTTTACGCAAGTTTCAGATGAACTTTTGGAGCAAAATCTCTTTATTGGATACGCCTTTTCGATCGTTCAACCGATGATGATGATCGTCGGCTATGGGGCTGTCTATCTGACCATGTGGCTCTTATCTAGCATGATACAGATGGATCCAGGCTTGGTTAGCTCGATTGTCTCTTTCATTTCTTATTTGAATCAAATCATGTTTACTATCATCATGGTTGGCTTTTTGGGCAATACTGTTACGCGTGCCATGGTGTCGATTCGGCGGATCAAGGAGGTCTTGGATACAGAGCCAGCGATGACCTTCAAGAATGAAGCTGAAGAAGATTTGGAAGGTAGTCTGGTCTTTGATCATGTGACCTTTACCTATCCGACAGATACAGAGCCCATGCTCAAGGATATTAGCTTTGAAGTCAAACCAGGAGAGATGATTGGTGTTGTCGGAGCGACGGGAGCAGGGAAATCAACTCTGGCCCAGCTCATTCCACGTCTTTTTGATCCTCAGGTAGGCTCCATCAAAATTGGTGGCAAGGACTTGCGAGACATTAGTGAAGCTTCGCTGAGAAAAAATGTCTCCATCGTTCTGCAAAAAGCTATTTTATTTAAGGGGACGATTGCGGACAATCTGCGTCAAGGAAAGCAAAATGCCAGCCTGCCAGAATTAGAACAGGCGGCGCGCATTGCTCAGGCAAGCGAGTTTATCAATCGCATGGAAGATACCTACAACAGCCAGGTCGAAGAACGGGGAAATAATTTCTCCGGCGGACAAAAGCAGAGAATGTCCATCGCGCGTGGTGTCGTCAGCAATCCTAATATTCTTATCCTAGATGACTCGACTTCCGCTCTGGATGCCAAGTCCGAAAAGCTGGTTCAAGAGGCGCTGAACAAGGATTTGAAGGGAACAACAACCATTATCATTGCTCAGAAGATTAGCTCCGTGGTTCATGCGGACAAGATTTTGGTGCTAGATCAAGGGCGTTTGATTGGGCAAGGTAGACACGCAGACTTGGTTGCTACAAATGATGTCTACCGAGAAATTTATGAGACTCAAAAAGGAAAGGAGGACTAAGATGAAGACAGCAAAATTTTTCTGGCAATATTTCAAGCAGTATAAACTGGCCTTTTTGGTCGTCATGATTATGATTATCATCTCGACGGTTTTACAGGTTCTCTTTCCGATTTTTACTGGTCTCGCCATCAGTGAGCTGGTGGAGTTGGGCAGTGCTTTTGCGAGTGGCAAGCTTGCTTCAGGTGATGTTTCAGCCTTTGCCGCTTTTCAAGGAATCATGTGGAATTTGGCGCTGGCTTTCATCTTCCTTTCGCTATCTAGCTTGATCTACATGTTATTGATGAGTCGGATCATTTCTTACTCAACCAATGAAATGCGTAAGGGGCTCTTTGGGAAATTGGCTCGCTTGACCGTTTCCTTCTTTGACCGCCATCAAGACGGGGATATCTTGTCGCGTTTTACCAGCGATTTAGATAATATCTTGCAGGCTTTCAACGAGAGCCTAGTCCAAGTGATGAGCAATATCGCTCTTTACATTGGTCTGATTATCATCATGTTTATGCGGCATGCGACTTTGGCTTGGGTGACGATTGCCAGTACGCCAGTAGCCATCATTGTCTTGGTGTCCATCGTCAAGCTGGCTCGCAAGTACACAGACTTGCAGCAAAAAGAAGTTGGTCAGCTCAATGCTTATATGGATGAGACGATTTCCGGCCAGAAGGTAGTCATTGTGCAGGGAATGCAAGAAGAAGTCATCAAAGGCTTTGTCCAGCAAAATGATAAGGTTCGGTCAGCTACTTTCAGAGGACGCGCTTTTGCTGGCTTGCTCTTTCCTGTCATGAACGGAATGAGCCTGATCAATACGGCTATTGTGATTTTTGTAGGTTCAGCCATTATGCTCAATGATCCTAATGTGAAGACCTCAGTAGCCATTGGTCTGATTTCAACCTTTACACAGTTTTCTCAACAATACTATCAGCCTATCATTCAGGTTGCGGCAAGCTGGGGAAGTCTGCAGCTGGCTTTCACTGGTGCGGATCGGATTCAGGAAATGTTTGATGCGCCCGAGGAAGTGCGCCCGCAGAATGCACCAGCCTTTACCGAGCTGAGAGAAGGCGTCGAGATAAAGCATGTGGATTTCTCTTATGTCGAAGGTAAGCCGATTTTGAAGGATGTTTCCATCTCAGCGCCAAAAGGCAAGATGATAGCTGTTGTAGGACCGACAGGATCAGGGAAGACGACCATCATGAACCTGATCAATCGTTTTTACGATGTGGATAAGGGCAGTATCGAATTTGACGGACGTGATATCCGAGACTATGACTTGGATAGCTTGCGCAGTCATGTGGGTATCGTTTTGCAAGATTCTGTCTTGTTCAGCGGAACCATTCGAGACAATATCCGATTTGGAGTGCCGGATGCAAGTCAGGAGATGGTTGAAATCGCTGCGCGTGCTACCCATATTCACGAGTATATTGAAAGCTTGCCTGATAAATATGATACGATCGTAGATGATGATCAAAACATCTTTTCAACAGGTCAAAAGCAATTGATTTCAATTGCTCGAACCCTTTTGACCGATCCTCAAGTGCTGATCTTGGATGAGGCCACCTCCAATGTTGATACGGTAACCGAGAGCAAGATCCAGAGCGCGATGGAGGCTATTGTGGCAGGCCGAACCAGCTTTGTCATCGCTCACCGCTTAAAGACTATATTGAATGCGGACCAGATTATTGTCTTAAAAGATGGGGAAGTCATTGAAAGAGGCAATCATCATGAATTGCTGCATCTAGGCGGCTTCTATTCTGAGCTCTACCACAATCAATTTGTATTTGAATGAATATATACAGAAACGGAGGTATTTCATGAGGCTACCTTCGTTTTTTGAAAGGAATTAATCAATTTTGTCCTGATCTATCTCTTTCATCGAACCAATCTGCTTCTGTTCATCGTAGGCGGCATCTTAGCTATTTTGGGAATTCTTGTCATGCTGGTCTTTGGCTATGGCATCTACAAGGGTAGACTAAATTTGCAAAAGGTTATTGATGATTTTGAAGAGAAACTGAAGTTAGCTCAATAATGTTTCCAATTAATTTCCCCCAAAAACTTTGTCATTCGGCAAAGTTTTTTCTTGACTATTTCTGACCAAGTGATAAAATAATAACTATAGATTAGCACTCGGTGTCATAGAGTGCTAAAATTCAATCTTTGGAGGAAAAAGATGTTAAAACCATTAGGTGACCGTGTGGTCTTAAAAGTAGAAGAAAAAGAACAGAAAGTTGGTGGCTTTGTCATTGCTGGTGCAGGACAAGACGCGACAAAAGAAGCAAAAGTCATCGCAGTTGGCCAAGGAATCCGTACATTGAACGGAGAGCTGGTTGCACCAAGTGTCAAGCCAGGTGATAAGGTTTTAGTTGAAAGCCATGCTGGCATTGAAGTCAAAGATCAAGATGAGAAATTCTTGGTTGTTGGGGAAGCCAACATTCTTGCAATTGTGGAGTAAAAATCTAAGAAAGAGGTTTAAAAATGGCAAAAGATATTAAATTTTCATCAGATGCACGTAGTGCAATGGTTCGTGGTGTGGATATTCTAGCAGATACTGTCAAGGTAACCTTGGGCCCTAAGGGTCGCAATGTCGTTTTGGAAAAATCTTTTGGCTCACCCCTTATCACCAATGACGGTGTGACCATTGCCAAGGAAATCGAACTGGAAGACCATTTTGAAAATATGGGTGCTAAGCTAGTGTCAGAAGTTGCTTCAAAAACCAATGATATCGCAGGTGACGGAACAACGACTGCTACTGTATTGACCCAAGCTATCGTTCGTGAAGGAATTAAAAATGTTACAGCTGGTGCTAACCCAATCGGTATCCGCCGCGGGATTGAAGCAGCAGTTGCGACTGCTGTCAGCGCGCTGAAAGAAACTGCGATTCCAGTTTCTAACAAAGAAGCAATTGCTCAGGTTGCTGCTGTTTCTTCTCGTAGCGAGAAAGTCGGCGAGTACATTTCTGAAGCTATGGAAAAAGTTGGCAACGATGGCGTTATCACTATCGAAGAGTCCAAAGGGATGGAAACAGAGCTGGATGTCGTAGAAGGAATGCAGTTTGACCGTGGCTACCTGTCTCAATACATGGTGACGGATAGTGAAAAAATGGTAGCTGATTTGGACAACCCGTATATCTTGATTACAGACAAGAAAATTTCTAACATTCAAGAGATCCTGCCATTGTTGGAAAGTATTTTGAAAACCAACCGTCCGCTCTTGATTATTGCGGATGATGTGGATGGTGAAGCTCTGCCAACACTGGTTCTTAACAAGATTCGTGGTACCTTTAATGTAGTGGCTGTTAAAGCACCAGGTTTTGGTGACCGTCGTAAGGCTATGTTGGAAGACATTGCCATTTTGACTGGTGGTACAGTGATTACAGAAGATCTTGGTCTGGAGCTCAAAGATGCGACGATTGAAGCGCTTGGACAAGCTTCTAAAGTCACTGTTGACAAGGACAGCACTGTGATTGTGGAAGGCTCTGGTAATCCTGAAGCCATTGCCAATCGTGTGGCTGTTATCAAATCTCAAATCGAAAGTACAACTTCTGAGTTTGATAAGGAAAAACTGCAAGAACGTCTGGCTAAATTGTCAGGTGGTGTGGCGGTGATCAAGGTCGGTGCTGCAACCGAAACCGAGCTCAAAGAAATGAAACTCCGCATTGAAGACGCTCTTAATGCGACTCGTGCCGCAGTAGAAGAAGGAATCGTGTCAGGTGGTGGTACAGCCTTTGTTAGCGTATTGGATGCAGTAGCTGCCCTTGACTTAACAGGTGATGAAGCGACTGGTCGTAACATCGTCCTCCGTGCCTTGGAAGAGCCTGTCCGTCAAATCGCTTTGAATGCTGGTTTTGAAGGCTCTATCATCATTGACCGCCTGAAAAACTCTGAAGCAGGTACAGGATTCAATGCAGCGACCGGCGAATGGGTGAACATGATTGAGGCTGGAATTATTGACCCAGTCAAGGTAACGCGTTCAGCCCTGCAAAATGCCGCTTCAGTTGCTAGCTTGATTTTGACAACAGAAGCTGTTGTGGCCAACAAGCCAGAACCTGCGCCAGCAGCACCAGCTATGGATCCAAGCATGATGGGGGGCATGATGTAAGACATATCGAAGAAAGTACAACTTTTTTGAAATCAATAAAGCAAAAAAGACTTCAAACTATTGATCCAAAACAATGGTTTGAAGCCTTTTCATATTGAAAGTAATCAACAATGTTGAAATATAAATGATTTTTAGAAGATGCTTGGAATGATTTTAAATCTGATTATTTTAAAATGGGGCAAATAGTAACTACTTAAAATGATGCATCGTTAACTAAAAAAGTTTCCAATTTCGTATAGTTGGAAACTTTTTCTATTATTTTCAATGGCTAATCGCCTTGAGGTAAAAATTCTGAGATCAAAACTTCTTGACTAATTGTTTCAGATAAAGCTTGTTTAAAAGCTAATTTTCCTAAAGAATAGGATTTGTGGTCTATGGTTGGGAGTTTCAACAGTTGCCCAACTAATAAATGTTCCTGACCAATAATATAGGGACATTTTTTCTTACTTTCTTCATATCCTTTTATGAGCCCTGCAGCAACTTCATCACTTGTAGCTAATACACCATCGATATGAGCATCTTTTACCAATTGATAAGATAAATTTAGTCCATCATTGAAGTCGTGGATATTCCCAAATACCGTATGTGGAGTCGATAGTTGACCATAAACATGGTGATAAGCTAATAGTGCAGATTGATAGGTGGCAGATGATTCATTATCTCTTGAAAATAACAAAACTAAGTGTTCTAAATCTCGTGCTTTCATAGCAGAAAAAGCATCTACAAATGAAGAGTAGCGGTCAAGGTAAGCAGAGGATAGGAGATTAGATTCCTGTAATTTTTCACAAACCACTATGCGTCCATATTTTGCATAGGTTTCAATCATATCAAGACTAATGGCTCTTGAAGTGAAGATTAAAGCGTCAATAGCTTCCATTTTGAGTTGCTTCAGGTAGGATAGTTCTAATTCTTGGTTGTAATCTGAAGGCATCATAACAAGCTGATAGTCGGTAGCTTTAGCAGCATCTAGGAGACCATTTATTAATTGTGTAAAATACGGGTGGCGCGTGTGTGGAATGACGACACCTATTTTTTGTGTTTTGCCTCGACTGAGATCTCGCGCTAGTTGGTTTGGCATATAATCCAATTCAGTGATAAGATCCATTACTTTTTGTCGTGTCTCATCAGAGACATGTGGATGATGATTGATCACACGGGAAACTGTCGATTTAGCAACACCTGCCTTTTTAGCTATATCACTAATACTCGTCATTATAAGAGTCCTACTTTAAATATTTTTGAATCCCATATCCTACGCCATCTTCATCATTAGACTTCGTTATTTTATAGGCTATCACTTTGATGTCATCAAAGGCATTATCCATAACAATAGGGTAACCTACCATTTCAAGCATCGGCAAATCATTATGTCCGTCTCCAAATGCAGCCGTTTCTTCTTTAGCCAACTGCTCTTTTCGAAGGACGTAAGCAATTCCTTTAGATTTTTTGGCTAAGACATGTGTAATTTCAAGATATGCCTTACCTGAACGTTGAATAGTGATTTCTTGTAAGTCCAAACTTTGAAGATATTTTTGTAATTCTAGCATATTTGCTTCATCGAAAGTAATCATCATAATCTTAAAAGTATTTATTTGGCCTTCTAAAAACTGATCTTCATTATGAATAAACGTTGGTGTTTGTTGAGTTAAACTATGTTCGTATAGGATTCCTTCATCTATTTTATCACAATACCAGTTATTAAGATCGTAATAAGATAAACTAACTTGAGGGAAATGCAGCCGTATTCCTCTCAGCAACTGCTTTACTGTGCTTTTTTTAATGGTTTGTGAACGAATAGGTAGGACTTGATTATGATCGCCTATTGTATAAATTAATCCTCCGTTAAACGCAACTTGGGTACCTTTTAATTGAAGGGCATCTATGGCATCCTTCATTTCCATTGGTGCTCTAGCAGATACTAAAGTTATGGGAATCCCTGCTTCACGTATTAAGGCAGCATTGTTGTTAGTCACTCGTCCTTCACTATTTAACAATGTACCATCCATGTCACAAAAAATACGTTTGATATTCATAAAATGTACCTCTCTTTCTTCTGAAACCATTATAAATTCTGGAACGCGTTCCATGTCAAGCTTAAAGTTGCAAATTTTTTAAGAAAAATCGTATTTGACCTTTCTGCATTCCTTCACGCATTATCCCAGAATTATGTAATTCATTAATAAGACTTGTTGAAAAACGATTATTCTATAGTTATATATTCTGCTATAATTGTGTTGATGAGAAATAGTTTTCTTAGACAAAAGACCACCCTTGAGGTGGTCTTCTGTGGTTTGCCAAACGCTAGTCCATGATAAGTGAATTGGAACAGATGTTCGACTTGCAGGTTCCATTAGATTAGGGAGAATTTAATTACATCAGAGGAGTCGGGATAGATTACTCATAAAAAATGTGGGGCAAGTGACGGGGCAAATGCTCTTGAGACGAGAGAAAAAGCCTTGGATTCCAAGGCTTTTTAGTCATACTTTCTATGCCCCCTGCAGGGCTCGAACCTGCGACCCATAGATTAAGAGTCTACTGCTCTACCAACTGAGCTAAGGAGGCAAGAGAAAAAGCTGTATTGGTGCCGGACCTTCACGATTTGTATTGAACCCGCGCAATTAAGCAGGTGGGCAACTCGCTCTAACTGAAGCTGCTTCCGCGTGACACGGCTTGCACGCTGTTAGAAGTCTTTTGTTTCCCTAATAATACAAAAAATAGTCGGTCAACACTTAAGTGTGAAGTCGTACACCACAGCGTTTCTATAATTATAATACCATAAATTTTGAAAAATTCAAGAGAAAAATGTGATTTTTTGCAAACGATGCCATCATTTTTTAAAGTCATCAATCTTATCCTTGGTCATTCCAAGGGCCCGCTCGTATTTGCCATTCTCGTTAGGGGTGAAATAATCGGCATCTTTTATCTTGTCGGGCAGATAGTCCTGCTTGACCCAATTGCCAGGATAGGAGTGAGGGTAGAGATAGTCCTGTGCGTTGCCCAGTTCCTTGCTGCCGGCATAGTGGCCGTCGCGTAAGTGGCGGGGAATGGGCAAGTTCCCATTCTTCTTTAGGTCAGCCAAGGCCTTGTCCATGGCCACATAGGCTGAATTGGACTTTGGGGAAAGTGCCAAATCAATGACAATATTGGCAATAAGGATACGAGCTTCAGGAAAGCCGATCCGTTGGGCAGCTTCTAGAGCTGTAACGGTATGGACTTGGGCGTCAGGATTTGCCAAGCCAATATCCTCGTAAGCGATAACGGTCAAGCGTCTAGCTAGGCTAGGGAGGTCTCCTGCCTCAACGAGCCGAGCTGCGTAGTGGAGGCTAGCATTGACATCAGAGCCACGGATGGACTTCTGCAGGGCAGAGAGGACATCGTAATGGCTGTCCCCGTCCTTATCCATGGTGATATAGCTCTTTTGCAGGCTGTTTTCCATGACATCGAGCGTGATGTGACGGATGCCCTTGCCATCTTCTGGGGTAGAAAGCACGGCTAGATCCAGCGAATTATAGGCGGAGCGTAGGTCTCCGTTGGTAGAGATAGCAATGAAATCCAGAGCCTCATCGTCTAGCTCTACTGAAAAATCAAATCCTCGTTCCTTATCCGTCAAGGCTAGCTGAATGGCTGTCCGGATGTCGTCGTTGCTGAGGGGCTCAAGCTCAAATATCTGAACCCGGCTTCGGATGGCAGGAGTGACAGAAAAGAAAGGATTTTCCGTCGTCGCCCCAATCATGATGACTAGCCCGCTTTCTAGTAGTGGCAGCAGGAAATCTTGCTTGGTCTTGTCCAGACGGTGAATCTCGTCTAGCAGGAGCACCAGTCCGCCGGAAAATTTCGCTTCCTCGGCGATTTCTTGCAGGCGCTTCTTGCTATCTACGGTGGCATTAAAGGTCCGGAAAGCATATTTAGTTGTGCCGGCGATAGCCGAGGCGATAGAGGTTTTGCCAATGCCGGGTGGCCCGTAGAGAATCATCGAGGACAGGCGGTTGGCTTCAACCATGCGACGGATGATTTTCCCAGGTCCGACCAGATGCTGCTGGCCGATGATTTGATCAATGCTGGTCGGTCGCATGCGTAGGGCGAGGTTTTCTGGCATAAGATTTCCTTTCTGCAAGTGTTTTTCTTAGCGTTTTGTGTTACTATTATAGATAGTAATATTTTATCACAATGAAAAGAGGAAATCATGGCTAAGTACGGTTTTTTGGAGATATTGGACGAGGAAATGGAAAAGAGCTTTCCTTTTGACTATGAGATAAACTGGGACAAGAAGAATCATGCAGTGGAAGTGGCCTTTCTCCTTGAGGTGCAAAATCCAGGTGGGATTGAGACGGTTGATGCTGAAGGCAATGCCTCGGCTGAGGATATTTACTTTGAGGAAGCTGTGCTTTTCTATAATCCGACCAAGTCTTGTTTTGAGGCCGAGGACTATCTGGTTGCCCTGCCCTATGAGCCTAAGAAGGGGCTGTCGCGGGAGTTTCTAGCTTATTTCGTGGACTTCCTAACCCAAACAGCTGAGTCTGGCCTCGATGCACTCATGGACTTCTTAGCAGATCCAGAGGCAGCAGAGTTTGAGATAGCTTGGAATGCTGAGGCTTTTGAAAATGGCAGAGCGGACTTGACTGAGACAGACTTTTATCCTTATCCGAGATATTAGGAGGCGCTGATGGCGGATGCAGAAGGACTAGATTTGCTGCACAAACAGATGGAATTTTCTGGCTGCAAGATTGCCTTGCTCTGTGATGATAAGCTACTGACTATCTTGCGAGATGATATTTCATCCATTCCTTGGCCAAATATGTGGGAGTTGCCGGGCGGTGGCCGCGAGGGTGAGGAGGCTCCTTTTGAATGTGTCCAAAGAGAAGTTTTCGAAGAGCTTGGTTTGAAGCTTGAAGAAGCTGCCATTGTCTGGGCTAAGGAATATCAAGGAATGCTTGATCCAGAAGAAACTTCTATTTTTATGGTGGGAACCCTCACTCAGGAAGATTTTGCCAGTATTGCCTTTGGCGATGAGGGCCAGACTTATCAGATGATGGATGTGAGCCAGTTTTTAGCAGATGAAAAGGTTATTCCGCAGCTGCAGGACAGGTTGAGAGATTATTTGGAGGTGCGATCATGATTTATATTGAGCGGGCAAGAGCTGAGGATTTAGAGACCATTATTGCCATTCAGCGAGCGAGTTTTAAGGCTGTTTATGAGAAATATCAGGATCAATACGACCCCTATCTGGAGGAGCGTGAGCGTATTCGCTGGAAACTGGTTGAGCGGCTCAATAGTTTTTATTATTTTGTCAAAGATGCCGATAAGCTTATCGGTTTTATCCGCTTGAATACAAATGATGAACAGACAGCAGGCTGGATTGGGACAGTGGCGATTTTGCCAGAGCACCAGAATAAAGGATATGGCTCTGAGGGGCTTGGTCTGATTGAGGAGACATTCTCCACCGTTATGAAATGGGATTTGTGTACGGTTTTCCAAGATAAAGGCATGGTCGCTTTTTATGAGAAAAACGGCTATCATCAGACCCATACGGAGCCCGAAAAAGAGGGCATGGATATGGTTTACATGACGAAGACAATGAAATAAACAAAGAAAGGATTGTTCAGTTAAATTTCTAAACTGAACCCGCCCTAAAGACTGTGGCAAAAAGATAAAGTTCTCATAGACGCAAGCGTCGTCAGAGAATTTCCTATTTTGGCTTTATGTTTTACGGGCTTGGTATTTTAAACATGGACAAATGGCAGGAATTAACGATTGAAGTGAAGCGAGAGGCGGAGGAAGCAGCCTCTAATATTCTGATTGAGCTGGGCAGTCAGGGTGTGGCTATCGATGACAGCGCAGACTATCTGGGGCAGGTTGACCAGTACGGTGAGCTTTTTCCAGAAGTTGAGCAGAGCGAGCGGGTCAGGATTACCGGCTACTACCCGGATTCGGTGGATATAGAGGCCATTGCGGCCCAGGCCAATGAGCGTTTGGCTGAGCTGGATGGCTTTGGCTTGGAGACGGGCGATATTCAGCTGACTCGGCAGGAACTGGCTGAGGAAGATTGGGCGGACAACTGGAAGAAATACTTTGAGCCAGCTCGGATCACCCATGACTTGACCATTGTGCCGTCTTGGACGGACTATGAGGCGACAGCTGGTGAGAAGATTATCAAGCTGGATCCTGGCATGGCCTTTGGTACGGGTACTCACCCGACGACCAAGATGAGCCTCTTTGCGCTGGAGCAGGTCCTGCGTGGCGGAGAAACGGTGTTAGATGTAGGTACAGGTAGTGGCGTTCTCTCTATTGCCAGCTCTCTCTTAAGCGCTAAGGACATCTACGCCTATGATTTAGACGAGGTGGCGGTGCGCGTGGCGCAGGAAAATATTGAGCTCAATCCCGGTATGGAGAATATCCATGTGGCGCCGGGGGATCTTCTTCGAGGTGTAGAAATCGAGGCGGATGTCATTGTTGCTAATATTTTGGCTGATATTCTCATCCATCTGACAGAGGATGCCTACCGTCTGGTCAAGGATGAGGGCTATCTGATTATGAGTGGGATTATTTCTGAGAAGTGGGAAATGGTGCGCGAGTCAGCGGAAGCAGCAGGATTTTTCCTGGAAACACATATGATTCAGGGCGAATGGAATGCCTGTGTCTTTAAGAAAACGCAGGACATTTCAGGCGTGATAGGTGGTTAGATGCAGCAGTATTTTATAAAAGGAAGTCCTCAGTCTCCTCTGGTGGTCACGGATAAGGACACGGCCAAACATATGTTTTCAGTCATGCGGCTCAAGGAGGGTGACCAAGTCACACTGGTCTTTGATGATGGCCTGAAACGGCTGACTCAGGTGTTGGACCCCAGTCAGCAGAGCTTGGAAATCTTGGAAGAGCTAGCAGACAATACCGAGCTGCCGGTTCAAGTGACCATTGCTTCAGGCTTTCCTAAGGGCGATAAATTAGAGTTTATCACTCAAAAGGCAACGGAACTCGGAACCAGTGCTATCTGGGCCTTTCCAGCTGACTGGTCGGTGGCCAAGTGGGATGGCAAAAAGCTAGCCAAAAAGAGTGAAAAGCTAGAGAAAATTGCTCAGGGGGCAGCAGAGCAGAGCAAGCGCAATCTGATTCCAGAGGTTCGGCTCTTTGATAAAAAGGCAGATTTTCTGGCAGCCTTGGCAGACTTTGACCGCATCATCGTAGCCTATGAAGAATCGGCCAAAGAAGGAGAATCTGCAGCTCTAGTCCGGGCACTATCAGGCTTGGCAGCCGGCGCAAAAGTGCTCTTTATCTTCGGACCGGAGGGTGGTCTATCGCCAGATGAAATAGCAGCCTTTGGCCAAGCTGGTGCTGTCTCCGCTGGTTTAGGACCACGTATCCTGCGGGCTGAAACTGCTCCGCTCTATGCCTTGACCGCAGTCAGTGTCATGCTTGAATTAGAAAAATGAAATCAGCGGACTTCTGCTGATTTTTTCTTATCTGTCGCTACGATATCCCTTTTTGTGGAAAACTGTTCTTGACATAAAAAATTTTTATGGCCAGCTTTAAAAAATACTATTGGACGGCTGAGAAGTGGAATGGTAAGATATTCTATATCAAGTTAAGGGGGGATCATCTATGTGCAGAACAATTGTTGGAGTGTCAGCTAATCTTTGTCCAGTGGATCAGGCGGGCAAAAACATTCATTCATCTGTATCTTGCAAATTTGCCGAAAGCATCAAGCTGGTCGGCGGTCTGCCCATGGTGATTCCTGTTGGGGATAAAAGTCTGGTCAAGGACTATATAGAAACCATTGATAAGCTCATTCTATCAGGTGGTCAAAATGTTCATCCGCAGTTTTACGGAGAGGAAAAGGCCATTGATAGCGATGATTACAATCTGGCTCGGGATGAGTTTGAGCTAGCACTCTTAAAGGAGGCTATTCGTCAGGGTAAGCCAGTCTTGGCTATCTGCCGTGGTCTGCAGTTGGTCAATGTTGCTTTTGGTGGTACGCTCAATCAGCAGATTGACAATCATTGGCAGGGGCAACCATTTGGGACTTCGCACTCCATTCGTACAGAGAAAGGCAGTGTTGTGGAGCGGTTATTTGGTCAAGCCAGCCAGATTAATTCTGTCCATCGCCAAAGCATCAAGGACTTGGCGCCTAATTTCCGAGCAACCGCCTTTGACCCAAGGGATAATACCATCGAAGCGATTGAGGCTGTGGATGGCAGTCGTATCATCGGCCTTCAGTGGCATCCAGAGTTTTTGATCAACGAAGAAAAGGGTAATTTAGAGCTATTTCAATATCTTTTGCAGGAATTATAAAAACTGAAATTATTTTTAGCTAATTTTAAGATAAGCTTTATATAATATAACCATCAAATGAAGACCTCCTAACTTTATTTGATGAAATCCTAAAACTTTTCTTTTTCATAATAATCTCCCTATAAGAACCGCCCAATCGGCGGTTTTTTTGCTGGAAGGGCTGAGAAATCTGGATTTTCATCAATTTAATCACTTTTATGTTATAATGAGTCACAGCGGGCCGAGCGAATCGGTCGGTAGATGGAGGAGCAGAGATGTCAAGAGCAGAACGAGTTATTTTAACAAATATGTGTATGGTTTACGATGGGGACCGCATTTTAGTGCAAAATAAAGTAAATGATGATTGGACGGGCCTCTGCTTTCCAGGTGGCCATGTTGAACATCGTGAGTCCTTTGTCAAATCAGTGATACGGGAAATCAAGGAAGAAACGGGGCTGACGATCTATGAGCCTCGCTTGTGTGGTGTCAAGCAGTTTTACACTGAAAAAGATGAGCGCTATATCGTTTTTCTTTACAAGACCAATCGTTTTGAGGGAGAACTGGTCTCATCCGAAGAAGGCGAGGTATTCTGGATTGACCGCAAAGACCTTGACTGCTACTCGCTGGCCGTGAGCTTTCAGGAAATGTATCAGGTTTTTACGTCAGATTTGACGGAGCAGTTTACCTACCTAGAGGATGGAGAGGTCGTCAAAGGTTTATACTAAGGAGAACCGCCCAATCGGCGGTTTTTTTGCTTGTTTTTTGCGAATTTAGTATAATAGGGACAGTAAAAATAGAAAAGAGAAATGTATGAAAATTCGCGGATTCGAGCTGGTTTCCAGCTTTCCAAATGAAGATTTATTACCCAAGAGAGAGACGGCTCACGCAGCGGGCTATGACTTGAAAGTAGCAGAGCGCACCATCATTGCGCCGGGGGAGATTAAGCTGGTTCCGACGGGTGTCAAGGCCTATATGCAGCCGGGCGAGGTGCTTTATCTTTACGACCGCTCGTCCAATCCTCGTAAAAAAGGTTTAGTTTTGATTAACTCCGTTGGGGTTATTGACGGCGATTATTATGGCAACCCTGGGAACGAAGGGCATATCTTTGCTCAGATGCAGAACATCACAGACCAAGAGGTTGTACTGGAAGTGGGTGACCGCATTGTGCAGGCTGTTTTCGCACCATTTTTGATGGCGGATGGGGATGAAGCCGACGGTGTGCGGATAGGCGGATTTGGCTCTACTGGGCATTGAGATGAAAGTGATCTTTGTGCGCCATGGTGAGCCTGATTACCATGAGTTAGAGGAGCGTTCTTATACTGGCTTTGGTCTGGATTTGGCGCCTTTATCTGAGCAGGGAAGACGGCAGGCTCAGGAACTTTGCCAGCATCCTTTACTGCCTTCAGCTGATTTGCTGGTGTCTTCTGCAATGACGCGAGCTTTAGAAACGGCATCTTATGTGGCTTGTGCCACTGGCCTTCCTTTGAGAGTGGAGCCTTTGCTACACGAATGGCGGGTTTATCAAACGGGAAGAGGGAACTTTGAAAAAGCTCGAAGCCTGTTTTTAGAAAATAATGGTGCCTTGCTCCCCAGTAGTCCTATTCAGTATGAGACGGCTGAGGAGATGAAGGCTCGTTTTGTAGACTGTATGGCAAAGTATCGAGATTACCAGACAGTAGCCCTTGTAGCCCATCGCATGCTGATCCGTCAGTTTGTGCCAAATGAGCAAATTGATTTTTGCCAAGTGATTGAATGTGAGATAGAGATATAGAAAGAGGTTTATCATCGCTAAGAAAAAGACGACCTTTGTCTGTCAAAATTGTGAATACCATTCGCCCAAATACCTAGGTCGCTGTCCCAACTGCGGCTCTTGGTCTTCTTTTGTTGAGGAAGTGGAGGCCGCAGAAGTCAAGCATGCCCGTGTTTCCTTGACAGGTGAAAAGACTCGGCCCATGAAGCTGGCTGAGGTCACTTCGATTGATGTCAATCGGACCAAGACAGAAATGGACGAATTCAATCGTGTGCTGGGTGGTGGCGTAGTGCCGGGCAGTCTGGTTCTGATTGGCGGAGATCCCGGTATCGGGAAGTCCACCCTGCTTCTGCAAGTATCCACCCAGCTTTCCCACCAGGGCACCGTCCTATATGTCAGTGGGGAGGAATCAGCTGAGCAGATTAAGCTGCGGGCGGAGCGTCTCGGTGATATTGACAGTGAATTTTATCTCTACGCCGAGACCAATATGCAAAACATCCGCACGGAGATTGAGAAAATCAAGCCAGATTTTCTGATTATCGACTCTATACAGACGGTGATGTCGCCGGAAATTTCCAGTGTTCAAGGCTCTGTTTCTCAAGTGCGTGAGGTGACAGCTGAGCTCATGCAGCTGGCCAAGACCAATAATATTGCGACCTTTATCGTTGGTCACATGACCAAGGAAGGAACCTTAGCTGGTCCTCGAACATTGGAGCACATGGTGGACACCGTACTTTATTTTGAGGGCGAACGCCAGCACACTTTCCGTATCTTGAGAGCAGTCAAGAACCGCTTTGGCTCAACCAATGAGATTGGTATCTTCGAAATGCAGTCTGGCGGACTAGTCGAGGTACTCAATCCAAGCCAAGTCTTTCTGGAAGAGCGTCTGGACGGCGCGACAGGCTCATCCATTGTCGTGACCATGGAAGGAACGCGGCCGATTTTAGCAGAGGTGCAGGCTTTGGTGACACCGACCATGTTCGGTAATGCCAAGCGAACCACGACTGGACTGGACTTTAACCGAGCCAGCCTCATCATGGCAGTTCTGGAAAAACGGGCGGGACTCCTCCTGCAAAATCAGGATGCCTACCTCAAATCAGCTGGTGGTGTCAAGCTAGATGAGCCAGCGATTGATTTGGCGGTGGCGGTAGCCATTGCTTCCAGCTACAAGGATTTGCCGACCAATCCCCAAGAATGCTTTATCGGTGAAATTGGCCTGACTGGTGAAATCCGTCGGGTCAACCGCATCGAGCAGCGCATCAACGAAGCGGCAAAACTAGGTTTTACCAAGATTTATGCTCCCAAAAACTCTCTGAACGGCCTCAAAGTGCCAGACAATATCCAAGTCATCGGTGTGACAACAATTGGAGAAGTCTTGAAAAAAGTCTTTGCTTGATGATTTCTTTGTTTTAGATTGCAAAAATATTTTATTATTGCTATAATTTTCTTAAAAAACAAGGAGGGAACTCTTATGCAATTTTCCATGGATAGCAACATGCAATTTCCACTCGTTGACCTCTACCTCAATCAAGGAGAGACGGTCTTTATCCAGCGTGGCAGTATGGTCTATCACACCCCTAATGTGACCTTGAACACTCAGCTCAATGCCAACGGTTCAGGTTTGGGCCGCTTTGTCAAGGCAGTCGGTCGTTCCATGGTGTCGGGTGAAAGTACCTTCATCACCCAAGCTGTCGCCCAGTCTGACAATGGTTTCCTAGCTTTAGCACCAGAAGTTCCCGGCCAAGTTATTCCCCTTTATCTGGGAGAAAAGCAGTACCGGCTCAATGACGGTGCCTTTCTGGCTCTGGATGGTACAGCTTACTATACGATGGAACGCCAATCTGTTGGCAAGGCGATATTTGGCGGTCAAGGCGGCCTCTTCGTCATGACGACTCAAGGTCAGGGTACTCTCTTGGCCAATGCCTTTGGTTCGATTAAGAAAATTGAACTGAATAACCAAGAAGTGACCATTGACAATGCCCATGTCGTAGCTTGGAGCCAGTCTTTGGATTATAATATCCATCTAGAAAATGGTTTCTGGCAGTCGATCGGAACGGGAGAGGGAGTTGTAAACACCTTCCGAGGCACTGGGGAAATCTATGTTCAAAGTCTCAATCTTCAAAGCTTTGCGGGCTCACTCAGTCGCTATATCGCAAAAGGATCATAAAAAGGTGCGGATGAATTTCCGCATCTTTTTTAAATTTTCCTTTTATTTTTTCATAAAAAGCGGACATTTTTGCTTTATAGGGGGTTAAAAACTGACAAAATACCTAAAAGATGATAAGATGGTAGGAAATGATTTGAATATCAAACGAATTCTAGTAAGGGGAAAGAATGTCCTATTTTGAAAATTTTATGAAGGCCAACCAAGCCTATGTGGACCTACATGGGACCTCCCATTTGCCGATTAGGCCCAAGACTAAGGTGGCAATCGTGACCTGCATGGACTCTAGGCTCCACGTGGCACAGGCTCTGGGTCTGGCGCTGGGAGATGCTCATATCTTGCGCAATGCTGGTGGTCGAGTCACAGAGGACATGATTCGCTCGCTGGTTATTTCACAGCAGCAGCTGGGCACGCGGGAAATCGTAGTTTTGCACCATACGGATTGTGGCGCACAGACTTTCAAAAATGAAGAATTTACTGCTTTTCTCAATCAAGAGCTGGGCGTTAATGTTAGCGGTCAGGATTTCCTTCCTTTTACAGATGTGGAGGAAAGTGTGCGGGAAGACGTGGAGCTTCTCCGCCAATCACCCCTAATCCCAGATGATGTAGAAATCTCGGGAGCAGTATATGACGTTGCTACAGGGCGAATGACCGTCGTCCAGTAATTAGCTAGGAAAGCCAATTTATCTGTCAGTATTTCGGCATTGAAATTGGCTGCTTTTTTGTGTTAAAATAGAATACGATTTTAATTTAGTTAGGACAATAAGATGATTCTTTCCATTATTTCACAAGGTCTGGTCTGGGCCATTTTGGGTCTGGGGATTTTCATGACTTTTCGGATTTTGAATTTTCCAGATATGACGACGGAAGGTTCCTTTCCTCTAGGTGGGGCGGTAGCCGTCACCTTGATTACCAAGGGGGTGAACCCTTTCTTGGCAACGGCAGCTGCGGTGTTGGCGGGCTGTCTGGCAGGTTTGGCGACAGGCCTTCTCTATACCAAGGGCAAGATTCCGACCCTGCTGTCAGGAATTTTGGTCATGACTTCTTGCCATTCCATCATGCTCATGATTATGGGGCGGGCTAATCTAGGTCTGCTGGGAACTCGGCAGATTCAGGACTTTTTACCCTTCTCTGGAGAAATTAACAATCTCCTAACAGGCTTGATTTTTGTCAGTCTGGTCGTTGTCGCTCTACTCTTTTTCCTAGATACCAAGCTAGGGCAGGCCTACATCGCAACTGGGGACAATCCTGATATGGCGCGTAGTTTCGGTATCAATACTGGCCGCATGGAATTGATGGGCATGATCTTGTCTAATGGCGTTATTGCCTTGTCTGGTGCTCTAATTGCCCAACAGGAAGGCTATGCTGATGTGTCTCGCGGGATTGGGGTTATCGTCGTCGGTTTGGCTAGTCTGATTATCGGGGAAGTTCTCTTTAAGAGCCTGACCTTGGCGGAACGCCTGATTACCATTGTAGTTGGCGCCATTGCCTATCAATTTCTGATTTGGGGCGTCATCGCTCTTGGCTTTAACACGAGCTATCTCCGTCTTTATAGTGCGGTTATCTTGGCGATCTGCCTCATGATTCCAACCTTGAAAAATACATTCTTTAAAGGAGCTAAGTTAAGCAAATGACAGCGATTGTAGAATTAAAAAATGCCAGCAAGCGGGTCAATAACGGCTTTGATGAAGAAAAGGTCATCCTAAACGATGTGTCGCTGGAGATTCATGAGCATGATTTTATCACGATTTTGGGTGGCAATGGAGCAGGGAAGTCAACTCTTTTTAATGTGATTGCCGGGACGCTCTCTCTGAGCAGTGGAAGCATTTATATACTAGGCGAAAATGTGACCAACTTTTCACCTGAAAAGAGAGCCAAATATCTGTCGCGTGTCTTCCAAGATCCCAAGATGGGAACGGCTCCTCGGATGACAGTGGCGGAAAACCTGCTGATTGCCAAGTTTCGTGGTGAATCGCGCGGTCTAGTCCCTCGTCGGCTGAATAGCTATCGGCAGGAGTTTCAGGAGACGATTGATAAGATAGGCAATGGTCTGGAAAAACATCTGGATACGCCGATTGAGTTTCTCTCTGGTGGTCAGAGACAGGCTTTGAGTCTGCTCATGGCGACGCTTAAACGCCCAGAGCTACTTCTCTTGGACGAGCATACAGCAGCGCTGGATCCCAAGACCAGTGTGGCTCTTATGGAGCTAACTGACGACTTTGTCCGCAGAGACCAGCTGACGGCCCTGATGATTACCCACCAAATGGAGGATGCCCTCAAATACGGCAACCGTCTGATTGTCATGAAGGAAGGGCAAATCATCCAAGATCTCAAGCAAGAAGAAAAAGCCAAGATGACCATAGCGGACTATTATAGCTTGTTTGAGTAAAGTTGACTAGTTTTTTGTAAGGCTGACAAAGGAAATAAGCAGTGAATAGTTATTAAACGGATATAGTTCTGTTTTCCACAGGACTGTATCTTTTTTTAACATTTTCTCAAATAAATCAATAAAAACCGCTAGATCGCGGTTTTTTATCTTATGAAAATCTTGCTCACTCATCTATTCCAATAAACATCATGGCGTTAAGTAAGGATATTAACTCAACCGTATTAACGTTGTTGGAATAAATCAGCCTCTTGTTTTCAATCGGTGGGATAATAAAATTAGAAATGATGATATCGTAAGGTGATTCTTTTAAAGAATCAATTGATAATTCTAATTCGTTCCAAACTTCCAGTTCAAAATTGTTGCTACAATAATATGAAAGGGTTTCTGCTATGGATTTTGCATGATGTTGATCAAAACTACTCATCACTAGCACCTTTAATTTAGGTTGATTTTGCAACAGATTCAAAACCAAATGCTTACTGTGAGTTATAAAGGTATAGGATAAATGATTGACATGCATTTGGTTACTATGGATACCCAAGGTTTCAAGATAATTTAAGATTCCCTCTTTTACTTCTGAAACAAATTGAGGGAAAATATTTTGAAAGTTTCGGATTGTATTGCCCTTTTGATCAAACAGAATATACTCTGTTGATAATTCCCGCCGATGCAGTTGTGCAGTATTATGTAGATGCCAAATCAGATGGTCCTTGTTATCTATTTTAAAATTGTATGCGGATGATATCTGGTCAATGAAATCACTTAATAAATGATAGGACTTTTCCACATACCTATCAGACTTTACGTAGTCCATAAATAGTGTTTCATCAATGAAAAACATTTTTTGGAAGTAGGAAACAAATAATTGACCGATTACTTCTTTAGTCAAAGAAATACCGTAATCTGTAGCAAATCTATCTACCACTTCGTCTACCCCTTCAGCCTGCATAAAAGATTCCATCAATTGTTCATTGAAAGAATCATTCTCAACTTCCAAGAAATGTCCAAACTGTATTCTATAGAGATTTGTAACGAGCAGCAACTTTAACATCCTATGAGTGGATACATTCATAGGGAAGCTAGTCTCTTTATAAACAATCTCTAATAACTGACACAAAGGCTCTTTGGGAAAATCTGTAAAGGGCCATTCCAGGAAATAATATTTTTCCGAAAAATATTGTGCAAAAAAGTAACGGATATCAATCTCATTCCCAACGATTCGAACAGGGGTCAGACTAACTTTAAAATCATATTGTTTTTTTATCGTTTTATTGATATGACTGATGATACGATAGAGCGAGGAAGAACTGATATAGAACTCGTTATAAATATCCTCAGCTTGACACCCTTCGTTAAAGAATATGAACTCTAAAATGGAAAAATGACTTGAGTGCTTGAAAAAATAATGATAGACCATCTCAATATCACTGTCATCCGTATTCATGATACGAATACCACTATTAGAAGAGTGAAAGATCAGGTCAGGAAAAGAGGACTTGACATAAGATAGGTCATCTTTTACCAACCGTTCTGAGCAGTTCAATCGTTCGGCTAGTTCAGAAATATAAAACCGACGTTTAGTTTTAAAGAGTAATTCTAACAATTCTAATTGCCTGAGGCTTTTTTTAGACAATAATTCTCTCATAATATTTTTTCTTTCATATATATGGTTTATATATTGTTTTTTATTAGACAATTATATCATGTTATGAGTGATTATACTTATTCAATAGTATTTAAAAAAAAAGAAAAAACGCGATACGCTTTTAAATAAACAATGAAAGCGTTCTATTATTTTTCAGTACCCATAATACATAAATTTGGGAACAATTCCAAGTTGAATGATTATACTTTTTTTAAGAAAAATTATATAATTATATTAATCAAAAATAATATTAAATAATTTTGATTTAGAAAGAAGCATCACTATGTTGTGGTCAATTATTATCGGTGGGCTTATTGGTCTGGTTGCTGGATCAATAACAAAAAAAGGCGGTTCTATGGGAATTGTCGCCAACGTTGTTGCAGGTTTAGTTGGTTCAGCTGTTGGTCAGTCTCTTTTAGGAACTTGAGGGCCTAGTTTGGCTGGCATGGCTTTGATTCCTTCTATCATTGGTGCGGTTATTGTAGTTGCAGTTGTATCGTTTTTTGTAGGTAAAAAGGCATAAGAATTCTTTTTATATACAATTATATACAATTTTATTTGAATTATGAAAGGATTCAATATGTCAAAATCAAGAAAAATACTTTCCCTTATTTTCTGTATTTTAATCTTGACTATTTTGATTCCTGTTTTGCTAGATTTTCATAAAGTTAGCGGTTTAGACCTCCAGTTATTCACTTGGAAAAAGATTCCGTTTGTAGGATATTATCTATCTAGATATGTTTTCTGGGGAACACTGGTTTTAGCAAGCTTAATATTGTTGCTGATGTTAGTGATAATTTTTTATCCTAAGAGACGTTTGGAAATTCAGTTAGCTGATGCGGATGGAAAACTGATGCTGAAAAATTCAGCGATTGAAGGATTTGTTCGTAGTCTGGTGACAGACCATGATTTTATCAAAGATCCTACAGTTTCCGTAAATAGTCGGAAAAATAAATGTATGGTTTCTGTTAAAGGAGCGATTGTTCCTTCAGAAAATATCATCAAGAGAAGTCAGTTGATTCAGGATGAAATTGCTACTGGATTAACAGAATTCTTCGGTCTCAATCATGATGTCAAGCTTCAAATATCTGTATCAGATTTCAAACCAAAATCGCAGGCTGAAAAAAATACTAGTCGTGTAAAGTAAGGAAGTACCAAAATGGAATGGTTTAAAAAATATCAATATCTAATCCTATCTGGATTAGCGGGCGGTGTTCTAGCCTGCTTTATCCTATCCTTTGGCTTCTTTAAGACGCTATTTGTCTTGATTTGCGCTGCCATAGGAGCAGGAATCGGATATTATATACAACAAAAAAATATATTAAATAAATAATAAGGAGTTTCTTATGTCAAATACAAATAAAGATTTCAAAGATGTTGCTAAAAAGGAAGTTGCGCAAGCAACTCATGAAGTAAAAGGTGAATTGACTTACGAAGATAAGGTCATTAAAAAAATCATTGGTCTCTCTTTAGAGAAAGTTTCAGGTTTGCTAGCTGTTGATGGTGGCTTCTTCTCTAACTTAGCAGATAAATTGATTAACACTGATAACGTAACGAATGGTGTTAATGTTGAAGTTGGTAAAGAACAAGTGGCTGTTGACTTGAACGTAGTAGTGGAATATCAAAAGAATGTTCCTGCCTTGTACAAGGAAATTAAAGATGTTGTTGTGGCGGAAGTTTCTAAGATGACTGATTTGGAAGTTGTTGAAGTTAATGTCAATGTTGTTGATATTAAGACCAAAGAACAACATGAAGCTGACTCAGTTAGCCTTCAAGATCGAGTAACAGATGTTGCTGAATCAACAGGCGAATTCGCTTCAGAGCAATTCGAAAAAGCAAAATCTGGTCTTAGCGGAGGTTTTTCAGCCGTTCAAGAAAAAGTTGGTGAAGGTGTAGAAGCTGTTAAAGATGCTGCTTCATCAAGTGAAAAAGCTCGCGTACATTAATTAAAAACAAAAAGAAATAAAGGAGGACATAGTTATGTCAACAGAAGAAAAATTCAACCAAGCTAAAGGCGCTGTCAAAGAAGGTGTTGGGAAAGTAATCGGTGACGAAAAACTTGAAAAAGAAGGAGCAGCTGAAAAAGTTGTTTCTAAAGTCAAAGAAGTTGCTGAAGATGCAAAAGATGCAGTTGAAGGCGCTATTGAAGGTGTAAAAAACATACTTCATAAAGACGATGATAAATAAGCCTAAGCTAATATATAGTAGGGGCTAGAAATCATTTACAGTTTAAAGGAGACCTCTTTTAGGGTCTCTTTTACTTTTATATTCATTCTTTTTAGTTAAAATATTTTCAATCTACACGGTGTAAACGCTTGCAATCTTTTGCTAGAAGGAGTATAATATAAGTAAAGATAGGGAAAGGAAAAACTAAATTTCGCATTCGATTCGATTCGATTCGATTTGCTTTGCTTTGCTTTGCTTTGCTTTGCTTTGCTTTGCTTTGCTTTGCTGATATATTTATTTGTAACTTATAAGTCGTTGCTTTACTGGACTATTGGTTAAATCGTTGGGTAGGCCTGCTTAGCCTATCTGATTATGACAGTGGGATAGAAAGTAGAAGCTTTTTAGATGGTTTTCAGACTTCGAGATGTTAACCGATAGTTGCTTTGTGATTAATATTTCTAATGCTAAGATAAAAGAAAATCATTAGCGCTTAAAGGAATTAAAAATTTAATAAATGAAATAATCAACAATCAATTGTTAGTCAGTTCCGAATAGGATAAACTGATTGCTCCCATATCAGCAAGGTAAGTCAGACCTCTAGCCGAGTCAAGCTAGAGGTCATTTTGATGGATTCAGGCAGTTGTTGGAGGAGTCCAGTTTCACTTAGTGAGGACTAAGAAAGCAGCTTTTAAAAAGCGATGAGGTAGGGATTTAGCGCTTGCTGGAGAAGAAGATTTCCTCACAGCTCTTTTGGCTTTTCTTAGTCTGTCTATCTGAAAAGTGATATAATACAGTTAGCAAAACACAAGGAGAAATGCAATGAAATCAGCAGTTTATCTCAAGGCTGGTCAAGTTGGACTAGTAGAAATGGATTATCCGCAAATTCTAGACCCAGATGATGCCATTATCCGCATTGTTCGTACCTGTGTCTGTGGCTCTGACCTGTGGAGTTATCGAAATGAGCAGGTGAAGCCTGGGCGCATGAACAGTGGTCACGAGGCGATCGGGATTGTCGAGGAAGTCGGTGATGCAGTAACGACTGTGAAAGCAGGCGATTTTGTCATTGCTCCATTTACCCATGGATGCGGGGACTGCGACGCTTGCCGAGCAGGATATGATGGGACTTGTGACCGGCATATTGGCAATAACTGGTCAGATGGGGTACAAGCGGAATATATGCGCTTCGAGTATGCCAACTGGGCTTTGGTGAAGATTCCGGGTCAGCCGTCCGATTATTCAGAGGGGATGCTTAAGTCCTTCTTGGCGCTGGCTGATGTTATGCCAACAGGCTACCATGCGGCGCGTGTGGCAGATGTTAAACCGGGCGACAAGGTAGTTGTCATCGGGGATGGCGCTGTTGGACAATGTGCTGTTATCGCGGCTAAGATGCGGGGAGCTTCCCAAATCATCCTCATGAGTCGCCACGAAGACCGACAAAAGATGGCGCTTGAATCAGGAGCGACAGCTGTTGTTGCAGAGCGTGGTGAAGAAGGCATTGCCAAGGTGCGCGAACTCCTCGGTGGCGGAGCTGACGCTGCGCTTGAATGTGTCGGAACAGAAGCGGCTGTCGACCAAGCCCTTGGTGTCCTTCATAATGGTGGCCGATTAGGTTTTGTTGGTGTTCCTCATTGCGAAAAGCATCCGATTGGTTCCACCTTTGCTCAAAACATCACAGTGGCAGGTGGTGCGGCCTCTGTCACTACCTATGACAAGCAACTCTTACTGAAAGCCGTCCTTGATGGCGACATCAATCCAGGCCGCGTCTTTACTTCCAGCTATAAACTGGAAGAGATTGACCAAGCCTATAAAGATATGGATGAGCGGAAGACTATTAAGTCCTTGATTGTCTTTGACTAAGGTTTGTCAAGATTATCATGCTAGGAGATGTTAAAGGCACTCAAAGGAATTTGGAATTCTGAAATATCAGTAAAGCGATTTGCAAGGATTCAGGATTTTTAGTCTTCCACAAATTATAGAAGAAAGAGTGGCTTTTTAGGAAGTCGAAAAGGAGGCGTTGCTAGCGTCTTCTTTTTTTGTTATAGTGGAGCTAGAGAAGAGATTGACTAGAGCGCAGCTACACTTTTAATCAGGAAGAAGTGGCCAGAGACTTGCTGTATCAAATACCTATTCTTAGATTTCTAGCTTGCTCTATGAGTTTCCTTTATTTTGAAAAAAGCGTGAAAAAATGCTATAATGACTAAGATGTGCAAACTTTGTTTGCAAAACTGTAATTCGACTTGGCTTGCCAAGGACCGTTAGTAATAAAATCAAGGAATCTTTGATAAATGAGATTCTAAAATCGAATAGGAGTAAAAATGAGTAAAAGCACTATTAAGCTGATTACTTTGGGCGGCGTGCGCGAGAATGGGAAAAACCTCTACGTCGCCGAAGTGGATGATTCCATTTTTGTATTGGATGCTGGGCTCAAATACCCAGAAAATGAGCAGCTGGGAGTAGATGTCGTCATTCCCAACATGGATTATTTGTTTGAAAACAAAGACCGAATTGCAGGTGTCTTTCTGACCCACGGTCATGCGGATGCCATCGGTGCACTGCCTTATCTTTTGACAGAAGCCAAGGTACCGGTTTTCGGTTCGGAGTTGACGATTGAGCTAGCTAAGCTCTTTGTCAAAAGCAATGACGCTGTTAAGAAGTTCAATGATTTTCATGTTATCGATGAAAATACCGAGATTGAGTTTGGCGAAACAGTTGTCTCTTTCTTTCGGACGACCCACTCGATCCCAGAGAGCCTGGGAATCGTTGTCAAGACGCGTGAAGGCAATATTGTTTATACGGGAGATTTCAAGTTTGACCAATCTGCCAGCGAATCTTATGCGACAGATTTCGGCCGTTTGGCTGAGATTGGCCGTGAGGGCGTTCTAGCTCTCTTGAGTGATTCAGCCAACGCTGATAGCACTGTGCAAGTGGCTAGTGAGAGCGAGGTTGGTCGTGAGATTACGGACACGATTTCTGATTGGGATGGGCGTGTCATCGTAGCAGCGGTTGCCAGCAACCTGTCTCGGATTCAGCAGGTTTTTGAAGCTGCGGCAGAAACAGGTCGTCGCGTCGTTTTGACAGGCTTTGATATTGAAAATATCGTCCGTACAGCTATCCGCCTCAAAAAATTATCCTTGGCGGATGAACGCCTTTTGATCAAGCCTAAGGAAATGTCTAAGTTTGAGGACCATGAGCTGATTATCTTGGAGACGGGTCGGATGGGCGAGCCTATTAATGGTCTACGCAAGATGTCCATTGGTCGTCACCGCTATGTAGAAATTAAAGACGGGGACTTGGTTTATATCGTTACAACGCCATCTATTGCCAAGGAAGCAGTCGTAGCGCGTGTGGAAAATATGATTTACCAAGCTGGTGGCGTGGTTAAGCTGATTACTCAAAACTTGCGTGTATCTGGCCATGCCAATGCGCGTGACTTGCAGCTCATGCTCAACTTATTGCAACCCAAGTACCTCTTCCCGATTCAGGGAGAATACCGTGGGCTGGATGCCCATGCTAAGGCAGCCATGGAAGTCGGGATTTTACCAGAAAATATCTTGATACCGAAGCGTGGTAGCGTCATGTCCTACGAAAATGGCGACTTTGTGCCAGCTGGAGCAGTGTCAGCAGGCGATGTCATGATTGATGGAAATGCCATCGGTGATGTGGGCAATATCGTCCTGCGTGATCGTAAGGTTCTCTCTGAAGACGGTATCTTTATCGTGGCACTTACAGTCAATCGCAAGGAAAAGAAAATCATTTCCAAAGCCAAGGTTCATACTCGTGGATTTGTCTATGTTAAGAAGAGCCGTGATATCTTGCGGGAGAGCACTGACTTGATCAATAAGACAGTGGAAGACTATCTGGCTCAGGATAACTTTGACTGGGGTGAGCTTAAGGGAACCGTCCGTGATAGTTTGGCCAAGTTCCTCTTCGAGCAAACCAAACGCCGGCCGGCTATTCTTCCGGTTGTCATGGAAGTTCGCTAGATTATTCGTGGGAACAGCTTTCCCAGTATTTTGCAGAGAGAAAGTCGAATATCGGCTTTTTCTTATCTTTTGGCGGTCGCAGAACAGGATTTGATTTCAGAGAGTGGCTAGCGGTGACGCCTAGCTAAGAACAGTAGTTTTTACAAGAGGAGAAAAAAGATGGCAGTGATGCAGATAGAATATTATTCAGAAGCCTTGGAGATGGAGTGGGGAGTCAATGTCCTTTATCCAGATGCGTCGCGCGTGGACGAACCAGATGATCCGGATATTCCTGTCTTGTATCTGCTTCATGGTATGAACGGTAATCACAATAGCTGGCTCAAGCGCTCAAATATCGAACGTCTGGTTCGCTCTACTAACTTGATTGTTGTGATGCCAAATACCAACAATGGCTGGTACACCGATACCCAGTATGGCTATCCTTACTATGAAGCTATCGCTGAGGAGCTGCCACGGGTGCTCAAACGCTTTTTCCCCAATATGTCTGATAAGCGGGAGAAAAACTTTATTGCTGGCTTGTCCATGGGTGGCTATGGATCTTTTATGCTGGCGCTTAAGACTAATCGTTTTTCTTATGCAGCTAGTTTGTCTGGGGCACTCAGCTTTCACAATCAGCATCCAGATGATACTGACCTAGCCAAGCCGGCATACTGGCGTGGTATTTTTGGTGATTTGGAGGACTGGACCAGCAGCCCTTATTCGCTGGAAACTTTGGCCAAGCAGTCGGATGGAAAAACCAAGTTTTGGGCTTGGTGCGGCGAGGAGGATTTCCTCTATGCGGCCAATAACCATGCCGTGGAAAATTTGAAAAAACTAGGACTGGATATTAGCTACAGCCACAGTCCTGGTAAGCACGAATGGTACTACTGGGAAAAGCAATTGGAGAAGGTTTTAGCTTGGCTGCCGATTGATTTTGTCCTCGAAGAAAGACTGTCTTAAAAAATCATACGATTCAGCAGATTCTGGGTCGAGAATGTGATATAATAATAACGTTTGAATACGAAAGCAGGGGCAAGACACTCCTGCTATTCCCAAATAGGAGATCGAAAATTGACAAAAGATATTCGAGTGCGTTATGCACCAAGTCCAACAGGACTTTTACACATCGGAAATGCGCGTACGGCGCTCTTTAACTACCTTTACGCACGCCATCATGGTGGAACTTTTATCATCCGTATTGAAGATACAGACCGCAAACGCCATGTCGAAGATGGGGAGCGTTCACAGCTTGAAAACCTTCGTTGGTTGGGTATGGACTGGGATGAAAGTCCAGAAACTCATGAAAACTACCGCCAATCAGAGCGTTTGGAATTGTATCAGAAATACATCGACCAACTACTAGCTAAAGGCAAGGCTTACAAATCTTACGTTACAGAAGAAGAATTGGCTGCTGAGCGCGAGCGCCAAGAAGCGGCTGGTGAAACACCTCGCTACATCAACGAATACCTTGGCATGAGCGAAGATGAAAAAGCAGCTTACATCGCAGAACGCGAAGCAGCAGGCATCATTCCAACGGTTCGTCTGGCTGTCAATGAAGCTGGTATCTACAAGTGGACGGACATGGTCAAGGGCGACATCGAGTTTGAAGGTGGCAATATTGGTGGTGACTGGGTGATCCAAAAGAAAGATGGTTACCCAACTTACAACTTTGCCGTTGTCATCGATGATCACGACATGCAAATTTCCCATGTTATTCGTGGAGACGACCACATTGCCAACACTCCAAAACAGCTTATGGTTTATGAAGCGCTTGGTTGGGAAGCGCCAGAGTTCGGTCACATGACCCTGATTATCAACTCTGAAACGGGTAAAAAGTTGTCTAAACGCGACACTAACACTCTCCAGTTTATCGAGGATTACCGCAAGAAAGGCTACCTGCCAGAAGCAGTCTTTAACTTTATCGCTCTTCTCGGTTGGAATCCTGGTGGGGAAGACGAAATCTTCTCTCGTGAAGAACTCATCAAACTCTTTGATGAAAATCGCCTCAGCAAATCTCCAGCGGCCTTTGACCAGAAAAAAATGGACTGGATGAGCAATGAGTACATCAAGAATGCGGATTTTGAGACAATCTTTGAAATGGCAAAACCATTCTTGGAGGAAGCAGGACGCTTGACCGACAAGGCTGAAAAAATGGTAGAACTCTACAAACCACAAATGAAGTCAGTAGATGAGATTGTGCCATTGACAGACCTCTTCTTCTCAGACTTCCCAGAGTTGACGGAAGCTGAGAAAGAAGTGATGGCTGGTGAAACTGTTCCTGTGGTGTTGGAAGCTTTCAAAGCAAAACTGGAAGCAATGACAGATGAAGAATTTGTGACAGAAAACATCTTCCCACAAATCAAAGCAGTCCAAAAAGAAACAGGTATCAAGGGCAAGAATCTCTTCATGCCAATTCGTATCGCTGTTTCAGGTGAAATGCACGGTCCAGAATTGCCAGATACCATCTATCTATTAGGCCGTGAAAAATCCATCCAGCATATCGACAATATGTTGAAAAAAATTCAATAAGATAAACCAGCTTTCGAGCTGGTTTTTGCTTTCTAAAAAGCTGTATTTATGTTACAATAATGTTACAAGAATAGAAAAATATTGCGAGGTGCTAAAGATGAAAAAATGGATGATTCTCTTGGCTGGAACTCTGGTAGCATCATCTATGTTAGTGGCCTGCGGTCAAAAGAAAGACCAGCCGACTTCGCCTTCTAGTAGTTCCAAAGTTAGCTCGACCTCGACCAGCTCAGCCTCTTCCAAAAAGTCTGAGACGAGCAAAAGTTCGACAGAGCTGTCTACTGAAACAACTAGTTCAGACACTTCTATCTCTAGCAGTCAGGAGCCTTCGGAGCCAGCAACTAAGGAGTCTTCTGCTAAGTCAGAAAGCAAGGGAAATAAAGAACCTGCCGCTACCTCTAGTTTAGATATGCAGGCCGTTGCTTCTGGGGACTTTTCTAGCATGGCTGGTACTTGGCAGGATGCCAATGGCGTCACTTATACATTTGATGCCAAGGGACTGGTATCAGATGTTGCCAAGTTGGAGCTGGTTTACGCTGGTCTGGATGAAAATGGAATTTATCGCACAAATATTCGTTGGCATAATCTTACAGGTGCTGCCCTGTCTATTATTCCAGCAGGGAAAAAGCTGCCAGCTGGAGAGACTGTTAGCGGGCAGGATCCGACTGATAGCAGTCGAGATCGCTTCATTATTGCCCAAGGCATCTCAGAGCACCCAGACGTTTTTTACCGTGTAAAATGAGAGTGGGACAGAAATCGGTAATTCGTTAGAATTCGATTTCGTCGTCCCACCTCCGCACAGTTGAGTAGGGCTATAAAAGCTGATGTAATCAGCGTAATAGAGTCCACTCAACCACTGCGTCTTGCTCGATAATCCAAATACAATTGAGAGGCTAGGACTTTTGTCCCGGACTCTTTTTTGGAGCTGTACTGCCGATCTCTTCTTTCCGAACAGCTTCTTTCATTCGGTAAAACTATTCAAAAAGAGGGCTCGTCTCGCACCTAGCTCTTATTGGCTTTTTGGGAAAATATGGTATAATAGAGTTAATTTTGGTGGATGGAGTTGAGTTTTGAGAAAAAACTATCGCGTCAAGAGCGAAAAAGATTTCAAGGCGATTTTTAAAGATGGGCAGAATTTTGCCAATCGAAAGTTTGTCGTTTATAAATTAGAAAAAGATCAGCGCCATTTTCGAGTGGGGATTTCGGTCAGTAAAAAGCTGGGCAATGCAGTTGTCCGCAATAGTATCAAAAGAAAGATTCGTCATGTCTTGATTCAGCATCGGGCGGATTTGACAAAGGATGACTTTGTTGTTATTGCTCGCAAGGGAGTTGAAACTCTAGACTACCATCAAGTGGAACAAAATTTATTGCATGTCTTAAAGGTTGCAAAAATTTATCAGGAAGGATTTGTTTGTGAAAAAGAAGAATAAGATAGGATTTCTTTTAGCGGCTTCGCTGCTTATTTTGACGGCTTGTGGCACCAGCGAAGTGACCGCTAATTCAAGTGATTTTTGGGAGAAATTAGTTTATTTCTTTGCGGAGATGATTCAATTCTTGTCCTTTAATGGAAGTACAGGGATCGGGATCATTCTCTTCACGTTGATTATTCGGACAGTCTTGTTGCCAGTCTTTCAATTTCAGACGACCTCATCTAGAAAGATGCAGGAAGTTCAACCTCATATCAAGAAGCTTCAGGAAAAATATCCAGGCAAGGATATGGATAGTAAGACCGCTTTAGCAGAGGAAACCAGCAAGCTTTACAAGGAAATGGGTGTCAATCCCTATGCCGCTTTTCTTCCCTTATTTATCCAAATGCCAGTTCTTTTGGCACTTTTCCAAGCTCTGACACGGGTTGAATTTCTGAAAACAGGTCATTTCCTCTGGCTCAATCTAGGTGCGACGGATCCGACCTTTATCCTACCTATTCTCGCTGCTCTCTTTACTTTCTTTAGCACTTGGCTATCCAATAAAGCCTTGCCAGAAAAAAATGGTGGAACGGCAGTGATGACCTACCTGATGCCAGTATTGATTTTCTTCTTTGCGGTGTATGCAGCCAGCGGGGTTGCTCTTTACTGGACAGTCTCCAACGCCTATCAAGTTGGTCAGACCTTGCTTTTGAGCAATCCTTTTAAGATCATTGCTGAACGTGAAGCGAAGGCAAAGGCGGAGCGCCAATTGGAAATGAAGAAAAAACGTGCCCTTCAAAAAGCACAGAAAAAGAAAAAGTAAAAAGGAGGACTCTTGCAGATGGTTATTTTTACAGGAGCAAGTGTTGAAGAAGCGATTCAAAATGGACTAAAAACGCTGGATATCCCACGAATGAGAGCACATATTACCGTTGTTTCGCGTGAAAAGAAAGGTTTTCTCGGTTTATTTGGCAAGAAACCTGCGCGGGTAGATGTGGAGCCGATTGCTGAAACGACTGTGGCCAAGGCCAACCAACAGGCGGTAAAAGGAGTTCCTGAGGAAATCAATGCGCAAAACGAGCCGGTACAAAGTGTTAGTGAAGCAACAGTCGACTTAGGGCGAGTGGTGACGGCTATCAAGAAGGCCGAAGGCGAAGGTGAAGTTGTTTCAGAAAAAGTCAAGGCTGAAATTCTTAAAAATGATAAAGATGCCAGTACCATTCTGGAAGAAACAGGTGCAATTGATTTCTTAAAGACCAGTCAAGCGGTTGATGAAGCACAGACTCTGAAAGACTCAGAGGAAGATAGCTCTTTAGCAGAAGTGGCACCTAGTCAGCAAGAGCCAGCTGAGTCGTCCTTCTTTGACTTGGGTATCCAGGTTGAGGATGATTGTGATATTGAAGAAGTTGTCGCAAGTGTGACCGCATATGTGCAAAAGATTGTGGATGAAATGGATGTTGAAGCGACTCTTTCTAGTAGCCACAATCGCCGAACAATCAATATGCAAATTGATACGAATGAGCCAGGGCGCGTGATTGGTTACCACGGTAAAGTCTTGAAAGCCTTGCAGCTGTTGGCTCAGAATTATCTTTACAATCAATATTCCAAGAGTTTTTACATTTCTATCAATGTAAATGACTATGTGGAGCATCGTGCTGAAGTTTTGCAAAGCTATGCGCAAAAATTGGCTCAGCGTGCTCTAGAAGACCGTCGCAGCCAGCATACGGATCCTATGTCCAATAGTGAGCGTAAAATCATCCATCGGATTATCTCAAGAATTGATGGTGTGACTAGCTATTCAGAAGGCGATGAGCCTAACCGCTACGTTGTTGTAGATATTGATTCGGAATAAATCTTAACCAGCTGCTCAGCTGGTTTTTAGATACAGAAAGGAGAAAATTCCATGTCACTTTTTCCAGCTATTGAGTCGTTTTTGACTGTTCAAGGAAGTAAATACATTTCACCAGACAAGGCAGGGGAACTGCGAGAGACAATGTTGGATTTGAAAGCTAGAGGTCAGGCTGCTCGGCAAGAGTTTGCGAACTTGGTCCGAGACTTTCAGGCAATCTATCCTAAGCTGAGTCTGGAGCGGACCAGCAATTGGCTGAATCAGGCTCAGATTTTACGCCCACATTTTTGGAATTACCTAAGAGGCTATGGGGAAATCACAGAGCCCATGTTCGCTCTGCGCTTGTATGGAACTGCAGAAGATTTTGGGGTCTCGCTAGAGGTGAGCTTCATGGAGCGCAAGAAAGATGAGCATAGCCTTAGCAAGCAAAATAGGGTACTGAATCTGCCCATTCAGCCGCTAGCTTACTATTTTGCCCAGATAGACGGCCAGAGTCAACGCTTCGAAGCTACGGAGGAAAATAGGAAACATCTAAGCCAGCAGGTGGCTACAGGATTAGTCCGCAAGGTTTTGATCAAATATGACGTCAATCTTTCTAAAGCTACAAGTAAGCAGCAAGTTCTGTCGGAGCTTGAGCAGGCTATGACAGCCTTGATTCCCTTCTATGAAGCGACACGATTTGAATGATTTCGTTTCCAAAAAGAAACAATTCGTCCAATACTATTGACAAACAGGAGAGAATCCGATAGAATAGTAAAGTATGTTTAGTAACTGATCACTTTATAGCCGGCTAAACGAGTACAAAATCTATGAGGAGGTATTCATCGTGAAACGTACTTATCAACCAAGTAAACTTCGTCGTGCGCGCAAACACGGATTCCGTAACCGTATGTCAACTAAAAACGGTCGTCGCGTATTGGCAGCTCGTCGTCGTAAAGGACGCAAAGTTTTGGCTGCATAATCCAAACGATTACCATAAAGAAACCAGTGGAGACTCGAGACCGCTGGTTTTTCTATTGCTCTTGATAAAATAAGCTTTTATGGTTTAAGGGTGGCTAGTATTGCTATGAAGTAGTCCGTGCAGAATAGGAACTTTACATGAAATGGAAGGTAAACGGGCTAGTCTAGGTGGTTTCTAGGTATATCTTATCTAGTTTGAATAAAAGAAAAGAGAGTGGGACAGAAATCGGTAATTCGTTAGAATTCGATTTCGTCATCCCACCTCCGCACAGTTGAGTAGGGCTGTAAAAGCTGATGAAATCAGCCTAGTAGAGCCCACTCAACCACTGCGTCTTGCTCGACAATCCAAAGACAATTGAGAGGCTAGGACTTTTGTCCCAGCCTCTTTTTGATAATTATATTGGCATGTTAGTATGCTCTCTATCAAGCGGCTAAGAGCAGAGGATAGAGATAGCAGAGCAGCGTGAAACTAATCAGGGCGTAGAAGATACCGATTCGGATCGCTTGGATGGGCTTGTAGAAGCGAATCAGGGTTAGAATACACCAGACCAGTAGAACAAGGATAAACCAAGCTGAAATCAGGCGCAATGGTGTTGGACCATAAAGATAGATATAGATGCCAAAGAGTTTCCAGCCGGCAAGCAAGGCCAGTAAAAAGGCGAAAATAAAGAGGATAGTGCTGGCTAGACGAGTACCTTTCTGGTCCCAGAGAGGTTTTTGGGCCAGTAAATAAAAGGCGGCTAGCACAGCGAAATTTAGAAGTGATACACGCACAAGCTGCCAGAAGCCAGCAACAGCAACGGTTGAGGCATTTTGTGGAGAAATGGTTTGGAGGCTAGTGCCAGCACTAAGGAGTTCGCTTAATTCTCCTAAACCAACGAGGAAAAAGAGAGCGTAGGTCAGGCAGAGGCTGCCGATGATGATATAGGCTGTAAAAGCAGGGAACATCCGCAGTGGCTGAATTTTATTTTGGAAGCTTTGATAGGTAACTTTGATATCTTTTTGATTCAGTAAGCTGCCAACAATCAGACTGTAGAGATAGAGGCCGATAGGTAGGGCCAAGAAGAGGCGAAGAGCGATGGCGTCTGTATCAAGATTTGAAAAGATCAAGTCAAAGAAAAGATGCAAGGCATCAGCTGTATCGCTAAAGAAAAGAGCAAATCGATCAGAGACTTGGATGAGTTGTGACCAAACGAAGAAGACAAGCGTACCAGCAATGAGAAGGCTACTTGCTATCATCGTACTTTGGAGTGCTTTTTTCGAAGAATCGCTGTCTTCAGTAGTTGCATCTGAAGTCTTATCGCTCAGAGCAAAGACTTGAAGACCAGCGAAAAAGTTTCTAAAAGGTAGAATTACAAAAGCCTGAATGCTATCGTACCAAACCATGATTCCCAAGCGACCTTGATTGAGCCAACCCGTCCGTGACAGGATATAAAAAGAAAAGGAGATGTGGAGAGCCAAAGTCTGAAAAATTTCTAATTGTGGGTGAAAGCTCCAGATACTGAGTGCCAGTGCCTGAGTCAAACTGAGAATCAGGAAAAGCTTGGACTCGAGCCCAGTAGAGACATCCTTTTCGATTTGAGGCAAGCTTTTTGGCGTTTTTCTTACTAACCACTCGGTCAGGCTAATTAAACCAATCGCAATAGGAAAAAAGTAAATGGTTTTGTTGCCGTCAATGGCAACTGTATAAAAGTAGGCCAAAAAATAGAGAATGAGAGAGCTGATTCTAAAATTCTTCTGTTCCTTTATGTTTAAAGCTGTGAAGATGTTTTTTCGTTCTTGGTCTTTTTCAAAAGGAAGGTAGGGTTGCCCCGTCATCTGTTCTTGTGATGGTGTTTCCATGTTTATTCCTCCTCGGTTTCATCTGTGATATATTCAAGAATATCGCCGGGTTGGCAGTCCAATTCCCGACAAAGGGCATTAAGTGTTGAAAAACGTATTGCCTTGGCTCGGTTATTTTTCAAGATGGACAAGTTGGCAGGGGTGAGGTCAATCAATTCTGCTAAGCGTCCAGCACTAATTCGTTTTTGAGCCATGACAAGGTCTAAATTTATCTGAATCATAGTCCCTCCTAAATCGTGTAGTCTACTTCTTCTTGCAGCTCAATTGCCTTGCCAAAAGCATTGCGGATAACCCGAATAATCAAGGTTAAAATGCAGCAAGAAACGGCTACGAGGAGCATGGGCATATAGACTGTCAAGCCCATAAAGAAAGAAATGAGGGCGACCATTCCGACTTCCCAGCCCAGATAGCGCATATACTGAACATTCTGTCTGATAAAGACCTGATTTTTCCCGATGCGGCTGAGGAGTCGATAGAGATGCACGATACAGGTCAGAGCCAGGCAGCCCAAGACATAGCCTAGAAGCAACAATATCCAATAGCGGCTTTCTCCCTGAAAGAAAGGTGAGGGAAATTCGATGACTAGGCTGACTACCCAAGGTCCGATGGCTATCAGGACAATGGAAGCAATAAATAAAATGCTGAGGCTGATTTTTGTAAGCACAATGCTTATATCTTCAGCTGTTTTTTGTCTTGTCTTTGACATGGATTCCTCCAAATAATTTCTATTTTTATTTACTATATCACAAAATATATCGATAATCAATAACAAAATATCGAAAAATAATAAAAAATTATCAAAAAACAGTAAAATTATTTTTGATAGGCGCTGAAAAAATAACAAATACTCGCTGGAATAGATGGAGAGAAAGTAAAGCTCTTGCCCCTTTAACTGACTTTTTTGGTATAATGAAAGGCAGGAAATACAAGGAAGTGAAGTATGAAAATTTTTGATACACACACGCATTTAAATGTGGAAGAATTTGCTGGGCGAGAGGCAGAGGAGCTCCAGCTAGCTACAGAAATGGGTGTCAGCAATATGAATGTTGTCGGTTTTGACCGGCCGACCATTGAGCGCGCCTTGGAGTTGGCAGATAATTATGAGCAGATTTACGCTACGATTGGCTGGCATCCGACTGAGGCTGGGACTTATGATGAGGCGGTGGAAGCCTATCTGCTGGACAAGCTTGCTCATCCAAAAGTAGTGGCTTTGGGCGAGATTGGTCTGGATTATCACTGGATGACAGCGCCCAAGGAAGTGCAAGAGCGAGTATTTCGGCGACAAATCCAGTTGTCGAAAGAGTTAGACCTGCCCTTTGTCGTCCACACGCGCGACGCTTTAGAAGACACCTATGAGATTATCAAGAGTGAGGGTGTGGGCCCTCGGGGCGGTATCATGCACTCTTATTCGGGTTCTTTGGAAATGGCAGAGCGCTTTATCGAGCTGGGGATGATGATTTCCTTTTCTGGAGTCGTCACCTTTAAAAAAGCGACGGATATTCAAGAAGCTGCGCAGAACTTGCCTTTGGACAAAATCCTCGTCGAGACGGATGCACCTTACTTGGCACCTGTTCCCAAGCGTGGCCGAGAAAACAAAACTGCCTATACCCGCTATGTTGTGGAAAAAATTGCTGAACTGCGCGGGCTGACGGTCGAAGAAGTGGCTCAGGTGACCTATGAAAATGCAAAGAAGGTGTTTGGGCTTGATTGAAAAGATAAAAATCCCCCAAGTGGTCGTTGTGGAAGGGCGTGATGACACAGCCAATCTCAAGCGCTATTTTGATGTTGAGACCTATGAAACTAGAGGTTCTGCTATCAGCGATGCGGATATTGAACGGATTCGTCGCTTGCAGGACTTACATGGTGTCATTGTCTTTACAGACCCTGATTTCAATGGCGAGCGGATTCGCCGTCTGATTATGACGGAAATTCCTACTGTCCAACATGCCTTTCTCAAACGTGACGAAGCAGCTCCTAAGTCCAAGACCAAAGGGCGCTCATTAGGCATTGAGCATGCGAGTTTTGAAGACTTAAAAACAGCCCTCACTGGGGTGACCAGCCATTTTGAGTCAAGCAGTGATTTTGATGTAACAAAGAATGACCTTATGCGGCTGGGATTGCTCCTAGGAAGCGACAGCCGTCAGCGTCGAGAGTATCTAGGAGAAGAGCTTCGTATCGGTTATTCTAACGGCAAGCAGCTACTCAAGCGGCTGGAACTGTTTGGCGTGACCTTGGCGGAAGTGGAAGAAACCATGCTCAAATATTCATTCTAACGGAGTCAGAAATGAAAAAAGTAATTATTACGGGCGGCAATAGTGGTATTGGCTACCAGGCTGCTAAACAGTTGGCTGAAAAGGGTTGGTCAGTGACTTTGTTTTGTCGGCGAAAAGAAGCGGCTGAGCAAGCCTGTGAAAAAATCCGTCAACAAACAGGAAATCCGCATGTAGATTATATCTTGGTTGATTTATCTGATATGAAAAGTGTCAGGAAAGCGGTAGAACAGTATATTAAAAAAGAAGACGCTCTAGATGTTTTAATTAACAATGCGGCTGATTTTGATTTATCAATCAAAAGTCCTGTGATGACCAAAGATGGATTAGAAAAGCAATTTGCGACCAACGTGGTTGCTCCCTTTTTACTTTCTTCCTTATTGAAAGACTTGTTGGGAAAGTCAGAAAGTGGTCGGATTATTAATATTTCTTCCCAAGGGCTGGTGCTTTATCCTTTCATGAAGCTTGATTTTGAAAATTTATCTGGACAAAAACATTACAGTCCTGCTAAGACCTATTATCAGAATAAACTGGCCTTGTTGATGCTGTCGCTTTATATGCGGAAGCATTGGAAAGGTATCAAGGTTCAGGCCATCCGTGTAACCAATGTCAAAGTAGATATGCGCCGCTATGATCACCTCAGCGCTTTTATGAAAAATCTGTATAAAATTAAGTCGAGATTTTCGATTAGTCCTGAAAAAATGGCGAAAGTCTATACAGCCTTATCTACAGAAGATGGATTTGAGGGCTTTTTGTATGACGAGAAATGCAGGGAAGTAAAAGCAAATAGATCTGCTTACGAAGAAGAGGAGCAAGCAAGACTCTATTACTTACTTGAACAACTGACCTTTTCAAGAGACAATCTATAAAGATTTAGAAAAATAAATTTTTATGCTTACTTCAATAGTGGAAGGAAATTCAGATATCTAAATCTGTTTGGAGTGATCTTGGCAGAAGTGGAAGAAGCTATGAAATCTTATGATAATAGTTGAGCAGACCTCAAAATGCATGGAGAATGTGTTACAATAGAGGTACTTAGATTTATTTTGATAGCGTTCAAATAGAAACTTATAAGGAGAGAGCAAAATGAAAATCCGAGTTGATAGAGATTCTGTGTGTATGGGGGACGATGTACTGCCTCATGAGGTGAAATTTGAGATTCCTGAAGATATGACGGTGAAAGAATTTTTTGACTTTCTAGAAATGGAACGTTACCTACCTTCTGTCCAAGGGAATAATGTTGCCTGGGAACTTCGTAATAGAAACGGGGAACACGGAGTTTATTTCACCAAAACACGAGAAATCATTCATCCAGATGCACTCCTAAAAGATATGGTGGAAGGATTTGATGGAACACCCTTATTTGTTTTGCTCTATCATTATACTCCAGAAGCTTACTATAATAGAAAAGAGAAAAAATGAGAATTGCAGATTATAGTGTGACCCGTGCCATTCTGGAGCGTCACGGTTTCACTTTCAAAAAATCGTTCGGTCAGAATTTCTTGACTGATACCAATATCCTCCAGAAGATTGTGGATACCGCCGAGATTGACAAAAATGTCAATGTCATTGAAATTGGTCCCGGTATTGGGGCTTTGACAGAATTTTTGGCAGAGAGCGCCGCCGAGGTCATGGCTTTTGAGATTGATGAGCGACTGGTACCGATTTTGGCGGATACTCTGCGCGATTTTGACAATGTGACAGTGGTCAATCAGGATATTCTCAAGGTTGATCTGGCTCAGTACATAGCAGAGTTTAAAAATCCAGACCTGCCTATCAAGGTAGTAGCGAACTTGCCCTACTACATCACGACACCGATTCTCATGCATTTGATTGAGAGCGGGATTCCTTTCAGTGAGTTTGTCGTTATGATGCAGAGGGAAGTGGCGGATCGAATTTCGGCTCAGCCGAATACCAAGGCTTACGGCAGTTTGTCGATTGCGGTCCAGTATTACATGATGGCCAAGGTTGCCTTTATCGTGCCACGGACAGTCTTTGTGCCAGCGCCAAATGTGGATTCGGCTATTCTCAAGATGGTGCGGAGAGACCAGCCAGCAGTTGCAGTCCAAGACGAGAAATTCTTTTTCAAGGTTTCCAAGGCCAGCTTTGTTCACCGTCGCAAGACTCTCTGGAATAACCTGACCAGTCATTTCGGGAAGTCAGAGGGGACAAAAGCCAAGCTAACAGCCGCTTTAGAGCAAGCTGAATTGTCTCCAAGTGTTCGGGGGGAAGCCTTGACTTTGGCAGATTTTGCCCGTCTGGCGAATGCTTTGACGGCGCAAGGATTATAAGATTTGAAAACCAGCCCTTTTTGAAAAAGGCTGGTTTTTCTGAAAGAAATTTCAAGATGATTTCATAATTTTTCAAAAGAAAAACTCTTGTCAACTTGGACAAGAGTTCCCGTTCGATGCGGAGGAAGGGATTTGAACCCTCACACCCGTACGGGCACATGCGCCTGAAGCATGCGTGTCTGCCGTTCCACCACCTCCGCTTGCTTTTTATTATAACATATTTTTTGAAAATGCCAATAGTAAAAGCCAAATATATGTTTTTTTGATATAATAATTGTATTAACTTTAAAGGAGCAGTCTTGCAAGGAATAATTATCAAAGCCTTAGCTGGCTTTTATTATGTAGAGTCAGATGGGCAGGTGTATCAGACGAGAGCGCGTGGGAATTTCCGCAAAAAAGGTCAGACGCCTTATGTTGGTGACCATGTCGAATTTTCAGCGGACAAGGATTCTGAAGGCTACATTTTAAAAATCGCCGAGCGTAAAAATAGTTTGGTGCGGCCACCCATTGTCAACATTGATCAGGCAGTTGTCATCATGAGTGCCAAGGAGCCAGACTTCAATGCCAATCTCTTGGATCGTTTTTTGGTGCTTTTGGAGCATAAGCGGATCCATCCTATTATCTACATCAGCAAGTTAGACCTGCTTGAAGATGAGCAGAGCTTGGATGTCTATGTACAGGCCTATCAGGCCATCGGCTATGAGGTCGTTAAAACCACTGAGGAGTTACTGCCACTTCTGACGGGGAAAATCACTGTTTTCATGGGTCAGACTGGTGTTGGGAAATCCACCCTGCTCAATAAAATTGCACCGGACTTGCAGTTAGAAACAGGAGAAATCTCTGAAAGTCTGGGGCGGGGTCGCCATACGACACGGGCGGTCAGCTTTTATAATCTTAACGGAGGAAAGATTGCGGACACTCCAGGCTTTTCTTCCTTAGACTATGAGGTAGGCAAGGCGGAAGACCTGAACGCCTCCTTTCCAGAAATTGCCGAAATCAGTCGGGACTGCAAATTCCGAACTTGTACCCATACGCACGAGCCGGCTTGTGCTGTCAAACCAGCCGTAGAAGACGAGCGAATTGCTGCTTTTCGTTTTGAAAATTACCTGCAATTTCTCAGTGAAATCGAGAACCGTCGTGAAACCTATAAAAAGACAGCTAAAAAACTTCCTAAATAAAGAAAGGAACTATCATGAAAACATTTAAAATTGCTCCCTCTGTTCTGAGTGCGGACTATGCTAATTTTGAGACTGAGTTGAAAAAGCTAGAAGCCAGCGGGGCGGAGTATGCCCATTTGGATGTCATGGATGGCCATTTTGTCCCTAATATCAGCTTTGGTGCTGGTGTCGTAGCAAGTATGCGTCCCCACAGCAAGATGGTTTTTGATTGCCATCTCATGGTGTCCAATCCTGAGCATCATATTGAGGAATTTGCTCGGGCAGGTGCAGATATTATCAGCATCCATGTGGAAGCAACGCCGCATATTCATGGAGCTCTGCAGAAGATTCGGGCGGCAGGTGTCAAGCCTAGTGTTGTCATCAATCCTGGAACTCCAGTCGAAGCGATTAAAAATGTCTTGAATCTAGTGGATCAGGTCCTAGTGATGACAGTCAACCCAGGATTTGGCGGTCAGGCTTTTCTGCCCGAAACCATGGGTAAGATTCGTGAACTGGTCGCTCTGCGAGAGGCCAATCAGCTGAACTTTGATATTGAAGTTGACGGTGGGATTGACGATAAGACGATTCAGATGGCTAGAGAAGCTGGCGCCAATATTTTTGTGGCCGGTAGCTATGTCTTCAAAGGTGATGTCAGCCATCAAGTTCAGACCTTGAGGGATGCACTAGATGCTTAGGATTGCTCTGTTTGCTGGCGGTGATTTGACGGAGGTCAATCGGGATTTTGATCTTTTTGTCGGGGTTGATCGTGGTGCCTTTTATTTGCTAAAGCAGGGCTTGCCTCTGGACTTAGCGGTTGGCGATTTTGATTCTGTTTCCGATGAAGAATTGCTGCGCATAAAAGCTGGCGCCAAGGAAGTCATTCAGGCTCAGCCTGAAAAGGATGATACGGACTTAGAATTGGCTGTTCTGGCTTGCTTTGAGCGCTATCCAAATGCTCATCTGACGATTTTCGGCGCCTTTGGCGGTCGTCTAGACCATGCTCTGGCCAATGTTTTCTTGCCCAGCAATGATAAAATCGCTCCCTATATGGAGCAGCTGATCTTAGTGGATGCCCAGAATTGCATTCGCTATGTGCCCTCTGGCCGTCATGAAATCAAGCCAGTAGAAGGCATGGACTATCTGGCCTTTCTGCCGACAGAGGATGTGCCTCTGACCATTGAAGGAGCTAAATATCCTTTAAATGAAAGGAATTTTTTCTTTAAAAAAGTCTATGCTTCTAACGAATTTATAGATAGACCTGTATTTTTATCCTTTGACAGAGGTTATACGGTTGTTATTTACAGTAAAGATAGGAGTTGATATGGAATATATCATCATCATCCTGCTTATCATCAATCTGGTCTTTCTCTATTTCTTCTGGCAGAGACAGGGGCAGCAGGAGCAGGCAATCAGAGTCTTGCTAGAAGAGCAGGAGGATCACTTGTCCGACCAGCTGGATTACCGCTTTGAGCAGGAAAGACAGCAGGAGGTTCTTCGGCAAAAAGAGTTGGAACTTGTTCTGGGAGATCGGCTGGCAGAAGTTCGAACAGATTTGCACCTTCATTTGACGGATTTGCGAACCGAAATGGCGGATAGTTTCAGTAAAAATCGAGATAAGACCGATGAGCGGATGCGTCAGATTCAGGAGTCAAATGACTTACGGCTGGAGCAGATGCGCCAAACTGTTGAGGAAAAATTAGAGAAGACTTTGCAGAATCGTCTGCAGACCTCCTTTGAGACGGTGTCCAAACAACTAGAGTCTGTTAATCGTGGTTTAGGAGAGATGCAGACAGTGGCTCGGGATGTGGGCAGTCTCAATAAGGTTCTTTCCAATACCAAGACCCGTGGCATTATGGGCGAACTCCAGCTGGGACAAATTATCGAAGACATCATGACCCCCAGCCAGTATGAGCGGGAATTTGCCACAGTGGCAGGTTCTAGTGAGCGCGTGGAGTATGCCATCAAATTGCCGGGACAGACGGATCAGGACTATGTCTACTTGCCCATCGATTCTAAGTTTCCTCTAGCGGATTACTATCGCTTGGAAGATGCTTATGAATCGGGCAACAAGGGAGAGATTGAACTTCACCGCAAGTCGTTGTTGGCTAGTGTTAAGCGCTTTGCAAAGGATATCAACAGTAAATATCTAGCTCCGCCAGCTACGACTAATTTTGGGATTATGTTTTTGCCGACGGAAGGTCTCTATTCCGAGGTGGTTCGCAATCCAGAGTTTTTCGACGGTTTGCGGCGAGATGAGCAGATTGTCGTAGCTGGACCGTCTACCTTGTCAGCTCTGCTCAATTCTCTCTCGGTTGGCTTTAAAACCCTAAACATTCAGCGTAGCGCAGATGACATCAGCAAGGTTCTGGGCAGTGTCAAGCTGGAATTCAACAAATTTGGCGGCATTCTAGCCAAGGCTCAGAAGCACCTCAAGAACGCTTCTGGCAGCATTGATGAGCTACTGACTCGCCGAACCAATGCCATTGAAAGAACGCTACGGCACATTGAGTTGTCTGACCAAGACCTTCACTTACACTTGCTCGATATTCCAGATGAAAGGGAAGACTATGAAAATTAATCAAATGAAAAAAGATGAGATGTTTGAAGGCTTTTATCTGATTAAGTCAGCCGAAGTCCGACAGACCAGAGCTGGGAAGAATTACCTCGCCTTCACTTTCCAAGATGACACTGGAGTGATTGAAGGGAAATTATGGGATGCCCAACCCCATAATGTGGCAGAATTTACAGCGGGGAAAGTCGTTCACATGCAAGGACGCCGCGAGGTCTACAATAACACCCCTCAGGTTAATCAGCTGACTCTACGTCTGCCAAAGGCTGGTGAGCCCAATAATCCTGCTGATTTTAAAGAAAAACCACCCGTTGACCAAAAAGAACTGCGGGAATATTTGGCACAAATGATTTTCAAGATTGAAAATCAAGTCTGGCAAAGGGTTGTGCGCTCCCTTTACAGCAAATACGATAAGGAATTCTATTCCTACCCAGCAGCGAAAACCAATCATCATGCTTTTGAATCAGGACTTGCCTTTCACACAGCTACCATGGTCAAGCTAGCGGATGCAATTGGTGACATCTATCCTCAGCTCAATAAAAGCCTTCTTTTTGCGGGGATTATGTTGCACGACTTGGCCAAAGTCATTGAGTTGAGCGGTCCAGAAAATACGGAATATACTGTCCGAGGCAATCTGATTGGCCATATTGCGTTGATTGACGAAGAATTGACCAAAACCTTGGCGGAGCTGAAAATCGATGATACCAAAGAAGATGTCATTGTTTTGCGCCACGTCCTTCTCAGTCATCACGGTCTCCTTGAATACGGTAGTCCCGTTCGTCCAAAGATTATGGAAGCAGAAATCCTACACATGATTGACAATCTGGATGCCGAGATGATGATGATGACCACGGCTCTGTCTCTCGTTGCTCCAGGAGAAATGACCAATAAAATTTTCGCACTGGAAAATCGTTCCTTTTATAAACCAAAAATTGATAAGTGAAATACGAAAAATGGGCATTATATTTAGTATAATGTTCGTTTTTTTGATATAGTATGATATAATGAAAAAAATAAAATAAATATTCATAGAAATCACTCCAAACTTTGAAATAGGAAGAATTGAATTACTGCTCTATGCGAGAAGAGCTAGGTTCTCAGATTAGTTTGTGGCTGATTTTGATGGAGTCGAATTGGTGAAAAAATGAAATTAAGAAGAAGTGAGCGCATGGTGGTTATTTCCAATTACTTGATTAACCATCCTTACCAATTAACAAGTTTAAACACATTTGCAGAGAAATATGAGTCTGCCAAGTCTTCTATTTCGGAAGACATCGTAATTATCAAACGTGCCTTTGAAGAAATCGAAATTGGTACAATTGAGACAATTACCGGTGCTGGGGGAGGTGTCGTCTTTACTCCTTCCATTTCAGAAAAGGAGGCAAAGGCTATCGTTCAAGACCTCCGCGATCAGCTGTCTGAAAGCAATCGAATCCTGCCTGGCGGCTATATCTACTTGTCAGATTTACTCAGTACGCCATCTATCCTCAATAATATTGGCCGCATCATTGCCAAAGCTTTTAAAGATCAAAAGATTGATGCTGTTATGACAGTGGCGACCAAGGGGGTTCCGCTTGCCAATGCTGTCGCGAATGTTTTGAATGTTCCCTTTGTCATTGTCCGTCGCGATTTGAAAATCACTGAGGGCTCTACGGTTAGTGTCAACTATGTCTCTGGCTCTAGTGGAGATCGGATTGAGAAAATGTTCCTCTCTAAACGTAGCCTAAAAGCTGGCAGTCGGGTACTGATTGTTGATGACTTTCTAAAGGGAGGCGGAACAGTTAATGGGATGATTAGCCTTCTGTCCGAGTTTGATTCGGAGTTGGCAGGAGTAGCGGTCTTTGCGGACAATGCGCAAGCCAATCGCGATCATCTGGAATACAAATCGCTGTTAAAGGTGACCAATATCGACGTTAAATCAAATAAGATTGATGTTGAGATTGGGAATATATTTGATTAACTTTAGGAAAGAATTATGAGAAATATTTTTGATAAATTAGAGAGAGCTTCTAACCTTGTTCGTTTAGGAATCCTGGCAATAATGCTGCTTATCTTGGTTTCTGGACTTATATTTTTAAAACCAGCTCAGAAGAATACGGGCTCCACCAAAACAGTCAGTTATAGTAGACGTTCAAGCTCCAGTAAAGCTAGTTCTACTAAGAAAGCATCGTCAGAAGATAATACGATTCAGGATGCTGAAGTAGCTGTTAAAAAGTTAGAAGAAGAGCGTACCGATGAAAGTTTGACTCAAGCACAAGCAGCGGTTGACAAGGTAAAAGATGAGGAAGCCAAAGCTAAGTTCCAAGGTCGAATTCAAGCCGTAAAAGATGCAATGAAGACACCTGAGGAATCCACTGAACCTGATTCAGACCAGCAGCAGTCGTTCTCTCCTACGCCTGTTGCGCCAGTTTATCGAACACCTGCCATCTCCATCGAACCACGAATACAGCCACAAGAAAGTTCGACTCCTGCACCATCCTCTAGTCCAGAAGTTACCCCAAGTCCATCTTCGGAGATACCAAGCCCGTCTTCAGATACTTCGGGCGCCTCTTCAAATACGGTGGTTCCTTCCCAGACTTCAAGTGAAAAATAGAATTGAATACATATTTTGATTAGTATTTAAGTGTTTATCAACAATCTGTTGTAGCATATTTTCAGATCTTTAAGATGATAATAATCAAGCAAAAGGTTGATTAAGAAGTGAAGATAAGTCAAAAATTAAGAAAACCTATTGACGAGGATATGCTTCTGTGTTACAATGATAAACGGTACTTTTTACTTTTGGTCTCTCAAAAGTGTACAGAGACGTGCTGACAAATGTTGCAAAAGTACACACAGATGGTAGCTGTCACCAAGTGTATCATCACCAAAATTAAAAAAATACAGGAGAATGTAGATGCCTACAATTAACCAATTGGTTCGCAAACCGCGTAAATCAAAAGTAGAAAAATCTAAATCACCAGCTTTGAACGTTGGTTACAACAGCCACAAAAAAGTTCAAACAAACGTATCTTCACCACAAAAACGTGGTGTTGCAACTCGTGTCGGAACTATGACACCTAAGAAGCCTAACTCAGCCCTTCGTAAATTTGCCCGTGTACGTTTGAGCAACTTGATCGAAGTTACAGCTTACATCCCAGGTATCGGACACAACTTGCAAGAGCACAGCGTGGTGCTTCTTCGTGGTGGACGTGTAAAAGACCTTCCAGGGGTACGTTACCATATCGTTCGTGGTGCACTTGATACAGCAGGTGTTACTGACCGTAAGCAAGGCCGTTCTAAATACGGTACTAAGCGTCCAAAAGCATAAAGAAAGGGGATAAAGATAAATGAGTCGTAAAAACCGTGCGCCTAAGCGCGAAGTATTGCCAGATCCGCTTTACAATTCACAATTAGTTACTCGTCTTATCAACCGCGTTATGCTTGATGGTAAGCGTGGTACAGCAGCTTCTATCGTTTACGGAGCTTTTGAGCAAATCAAAGAAGCTACTGGAAATGATGCACTTGAAGTATTTGAAACAGCGATGGAAAACATCATGCCTGTTCTTGAAGTACGTGCACGCCGTGTCGGTGGTTCAAACTACCAAGTACCGGTTGAAGTTCGTCCAGAACGTCGTACTACACTTGGACTTCGTTGGTTGGTAACAATTTCACGTGGTCGTGGTGAACACACTATGCAAGATCGTCTTGCAAAAGAAATCATGGATGCTGCTAACAACACTGGTGCAGCAGTTAAGAAACGCGAAGATACTCACCGTATGGCTGAAGCTAACCGTGCCTTCGCACACTTCCGTTGGTAAAATCATGATGCTAGGAACGGTAAGGATGCAAAGTGAAAATAGGAAACTGACGCAGTATTCAACGAATACAAGGAAGTTTATCTTTTTCACACAGCATCCCGTTCCGGCTCAAATCGGCTAATTAACTTTAGCCCGAGTATCATTCAACTTACCATTTCGTAAGTTGAAACCAACAAGATAAACATTTAGAACGGGTAGGTCCTGCCTATCCGTTTTTTCTAAATAATGTTATAATAGATTGTAAAATAAAAAAATAGGAGAAACTAACCTCATGGCACGCGAATTTTCACTTGAAAAAACTCGTAATATCGGTATCATGGCTCACGTCGATGCTGGTAAGACAACTACAACTGAGCGTATCCTTTACTATACTGGTAAAATCCACAAAATCGGTGAAACTCACGAAGGTGCGTCACAAATGGACTGGATGGAGCAAGAGCAAGAACGTGGTATCACTATCACATCTGCTGCGACAACAGCTCAATGGAACAACCACCGCGTAAACATCATCGACACACCGGGACACGTGGACTTCACAATCGAAGTACAACGCTCTCTTCGTGTATTGGATGGTGCGGTTACCGTTCTTGACTCACAATCAGGTGTTGAGCCTCAAACTGAAACAGTTTGGCGCCAGGCAACTGAGTACGGAGTTCCACGTATCGTATTTGCCAACAAAATGGACAAAATCGGTGCTGACTTCCTTTACTCAGTAAGCACACTTCATGACCGTCTTCAAGCAAATGCTCATCCGATTCAATTGCCAATCGGTGCTGAAGATGACTTCCGTGGTATCATCGACTTGATCAAGATGAAAGCTGAAATCTATACTAACGACCTTGGTACAGATATCCTTGAAGAAGATATTCCAGCTGAATACCTTGAACAAGCACAAGAATACCGTGAAAAATTGGTGGAAGCAGTTGCTGAAACTGATGAAGAATTGATGATGAAATACCTTGAGGGTGAAGAAATCACTAACGAAGAATTGAAAGCTGGTATCCGTAAAGCAACTATCAACGTTGAATTCTTCCCAGTATTGTGTGGTTCTGCCTTTAAGAACAAGGGTGTTCAGTTGATGCTTGATGCAGTTATTGATTACTTGCCAAGCCCGCTTGACATCCCAGCGATCAAAGGTATCAACCCAGATACAGAAGAAGAAGAAACTCGTCCAGCATCTGACGAAGAGCCATTTGCAGCTCTTGCCTTCAAGATCATGACTGACCCATTCGTAGGTCGTTTGACTTTCTTCCGTGTTTACTCAGGTGTACTTCAATCAGGTTCTTACGTAATGAACACTTCTAAAGGTAAACGTGAACGTATCGGACGTCTTGTGCAATTGCATGCCAATAGTCGTCAAGAAATCGAAACCGTTTATGCTGGGGATATTGCAGCTGCTATTGGTTTGAAAGATACGACAACTGGTGACTCATTGACAGATGAAAAAGCTAAAATCATCCTTGAGTCAATCAACGTTCCAGAACCAGTTATCCAATTGATGGTTGAGCCAAAATCTAAAGCAGACCAAGACAAGATGGGTATTGCCCTTCAAAAATTGGCAGAAGAAGATCCAACATTCCGTGTTGAAACAAACGTTGAAACTGGTGAAACAGTTATCTCTGGTATGGGTGAGCTTCACTTGGATGTCCTTGTTGACCGTATGCGTCGTGAGTTCAAGGTTGAAGCAAACGTAGGTGCTCCTCAAGTATCTTACCGTGAAACATTCCGTGCTTCTACTCAAGCACGTGGATTCTTCAAACGTCAATCTGGTGGTAAAGGTCAATTCGGTGACGTTTGGATCGAGTTTACACCAAACGAAGAAGGAAAAGGTTTCGAGTTTGAAAATGCTATCGTTGGTGGTGTGGTTCCACGTGAATTTATTCCTGCGGTAGAAAAAGGTTTGGTTGAGTCAATGGCGAATGGTGTCCTTGCTGGTTACCCAATTGTTGACGTAAAAGCGAAACTTTACGATGGTTCATACCACGATGTCGACTCATCTGAAACAGCCTTCAAGGTTGCTGCATCACTTGCTTTGAAAGAAGCTGCTAAGACTGCACAGCCTGCTATCCTTGAGCCAATGATGCTTGTAACCATCACTGTTCCTGAAGAAAATCTTGGTGATGTTATGGGTCACGTAACAGCTCGTCGTGGACGTGTTGACGGTATGGAAGCACATGGTAGCAGCCAAATCGTTCGTGCTTATGTTCCGCTTGCTGAAATGTTTGGTTATGCGACTGTCCTTCGTTCTGCAACACAAGGACGTGGTACCTTCATGATGGTATTTGACCACTACGAAGATGTACCTAAGTCAGTACAAGAAGAAATCGTTAAGAAACACCGTGGTGAATAATTCACTACATGACGCTCGCTTCTAGCGGGCGTTTTTTCTTTTTGGAATCAAAATATGAGATTTATGAAAAATATCGAAAATACATGAAAGAAAATTTGTTACTTGTTAATAATAATGAAATCAGTTGCAATTTTGCTCAATAAGGTATATAATAGATATGTTGAAAGGTGATTTGTAGTGATTCAAGTTACTCTTTTCACATAAAATTTTTTTTGATTTTCATAAGGAGGAAATCACTAATGGTAGTTAAAGTTGGTATTAACGGTTTCGGTCGTATCGGTCGTCTTGCTTTCCGTCGTATCCAAAACGTAGAAGGTGTTGAAGTTACTCGCATCAACGACCTTACAGATCCAGTTATGCTTGCACACTTGTTGAAATACGACACAACTCAAGGTCGTTTCGATGGTACTGTTGAAGTTAAAGAAGGTGGATTCGAAGTTAACGGTAAATTCGTTAAAGTTTCTGCTGAACGTGACCCAGAACAAATTGATTGGGCTACTGACGGTGTAGAAATCGTTCTCGAAGCAACTGGTTTCTTTGCTAAGAAAGATGCTGCTGAAAAACACCTTAAAGGTGGAGCTAAGAAAGTTGTTATCACTGCTCCTGGTGGAAACGATGTTAAAACAATCGTATTTAACACTAACCACGACGTTCTTGATGGTACTGAAACAGTTATCTCAGGTGCTTCATGTACTACAAACTGTTTGGCTCCAATGGCTAAAGCACTTCAAGACAACTTCGGTGTTGTAGAAGGATTGATGACTACTATCCACGCTTACACTGGTGACCAAATGATCCTTGACGGACCACACCGTGGTGGTGACCTTCGTCGTGCTCGCGCTGGTGCTGCTAACATCGTTCCTAACTCAACTGGTGCTGCTAAGGCTATCGGTCTTGTAATCCCAGAATTGAACGGTAAACTTGATGGTTCTGCACAACGCGTTCCAACTCCAACTGGATCAGTTACTGAGTTGGTAGCAGTTCTTGAAAAGAACGTTACTGTTGATGAAGTAAATGCAGCTATGAAAGCAGCAGCTAACGAATCATACGGTTACACAGAAGATCCAATCGTATCTTCAGATATCGTAGGTATGTCTTACGGTTCATTGTTCGACGCAACTCAAACTAAAGTTCTTGACGTTGACGGTAAACAATTGGTTAAAGTTGTATCATGGTACGACAACGAAATGTCTTACACTGCACAACTTGTACGTACTCTTGAATACTTTGCAAAAATCGCTAAATAATTCAATTGTATGAAGAAGGGATCCGAATGGATCTCTTTTTTGTTTTGCAGAACAGTTTAAAGGAATGGCTATTGAAAATCAACTTGCTCATGTAACATCATTAGCATTTATCAGAAAAATGAGAATCATGTAGTCTTTTATCTATCTTTGATTGGAGAAAAGGAAAAGCCATGAATTTTTGCTATCACTTTTGTAGATTTTGTGATATAATTAACACGTATAAAAAAAGAAGGAGTCATATCTAATGGCAAAATTGACTGTTAAAGACGTTGACTTGAAAGGGAAAAAAGTTCTCGTTCGTGTTGACTTCAACGTTCCTGTAAAAGATGGCGTGATTACTAACGACAACCGTATCACTGCAGCACTTCCAACTATCAAGTACATCCTTGAACAAGGTGGACGTGCTATCCTCTTCTCTCACCTTGGACGTGTAAAAGAAGAAGCAGATAAAGCTGGTAAATCACTTGCTCCTGTAGCTGCTGATTTGGCTGCTAAATTGGGACAAGAAGTTAAATTTATTCCAGGTGTTACACGTGGTGCTGACTTGGAAGCCGCTGTTAACGCTCTTGAAGATGGACAAGTTCTCTTGGTTGAAAACACTCGTTTCGAAGATGTTGACGGCAAGAAAGAATCTAAAAACGATCCAGAACTTGGTAAATACTGGGCATCACTTGGAGATGGTATCTTCGTAAACGATGCATTCGGTACAGCTCACCGTGCACACGCATCTAACGTTGGTATCTCAGCAAATGTTGAAAAAGCTGTTGCTGGCTTCCTTCTTGAAAACGAAATTGCCTACATCCAAGAAGCAGTTGAAGCTCCAGAACGTCCATTCGTGGCGATCCTTGGTGGTTCAAAAGTTTCAGACAAGATCGGTGTAATCGAAAACTTGCTTGAAAAAGCTGATAAAGTCCTTATCGGTGGTGGTATGACTTACACATTCTACAAAGCGCAAGGTATCGAAATCGGTAACTCACTTGTAGAAGAGGACAAATTGGATGTTGCCAAAGCTCTTCTTGAAAAAGCAAACGGCAAATTGATCTTGCCAGTTGACTCTAAAGAAGCAAATGCTTTTGCGGACTACACTGAAGTGAAAGACACTGAAGGTGAAGCAGTGGATCCAGGCTTCCTTGGTTTGGATATCGGTCCTAAATCTATCGCTAAATTCGACGAAGCCTTGACTGGTGCGAAAACAGTTGTATGGAACGGACCAATGGGTGTGTTTGAAAACCCTGACTTCCAAGCTGGTACAATCGGTGTGATGGACGCTATCGTGAAACAACCAGGCGTGAAATCAATCATCGGTGGTGGTGACTCAGCTGCCGCAGCCATCAACCTTGGTCGTGCAGACAAGTTCTCATGGATTAGTACGGGCGGAGGCGCTTCTATGGAGCTTCTTGAAGGTAAAGTTCTTCCAGGGCTTGCAGCTTTGACTGAAAAATAATCTTTGAAACGGAAAGAGTTGGGAAACCAACTCTTTTTCTTTTGTCCACGTATGTGTCTGAGGGAATGGGCTTTTGGCTTCTATTTTCCTAATGAGTAATCAATAATGGGAAATATAGTTAGAAATACAGTAGAAGCTGGCTATGCATTCTTGTAGGATACAAACAATAAACTCGATGGACAGAGCCTTTTTGTTGAAAAATATGTTAGAATAGAGATAGTTTACTTTTAAAAGGGAAAAGGCATGAGCTATTTTAGTAAGTACAAATTTGATAAATCAAAGTTTCGCTTAGGCATGAGGACGATGAAAACAGGGATAGCAGTCTTTATTGTCCTACTCATTTTTGGTATGTTTGGCTGGAAGGGGCTCCAAATTGGGGCTTTGACAGCGGTGTTTAGCCTGCGAGAAGATTTTGATAAAAGTGTTCATTTCGGAACTTCTCGTATTTTAGGAAATAGTGTCGGGGGCTTTTATGCTTTGCTATTCTATCTGTTGGGAAATTTATTGAACGGCCAATTTTGGGTGACTTTGGTATTTGTGCCAATCTGTACGATGCTGACGATCATGACCAATGTTGCTATGAACAATAAGGCTGGGGTGATTGGTGGTGTTTCAGCTATGCTGATTATCACTCTCTCCATTAGTCCGGAAGATACTATTTTATACGTTTTTGCTAGAGTTTTTGAAACCTTTATGGGTGTCTTTGTTGCAATAGTGGTAAATTCGGATGTGGATAGAATTAAGAATTTCTTTAAGTCTATAAATTAAATGTGTGAGAAAATCTCACATTGATTGTTGACATACAAAAAAAATTAGTTATAATAGTGCATAGAGAGGAAAAAAATGAAGGAAAAAGAGTTTCGCCGAAATATGGCAGTCTTTCCCATAGGTAGCGTTATGAAGTTGACGGACTTATCTGCCCGTCAGATTCGATATTATGAGGAGCAAAACCTCATCACTCCCCTTCGGAATGAGGGCAATCGCCGAATGTATTCTCTGAATGATATGGATCGACTTTTGGAAATTAAGGATTATATTTCTGAAGGTTATAATATCGCCGCTATCAAAAAGAAATATGCTGAGCGTGAAGCTAAATCCCACAAAATGATTAGTGAAAAGGAAGTCCGTCGAGCTCTCCACAATGATATTTTACAGCAAGGTCGTTTTGGCTCTTCTCTGCCAACCTTTGGTCACATGCGTCGGCCATAAACTATTTTTTAAAACTATAAGGAGTTACCCATGCCCATCACAGCAGCTGATATTCGTCGCGAAGTAAAAGAAAAAAATGTCACTTTTATCCGTCTTATGTTCTCTGATATTTTAGGAACCATGAAAAACGTTGAAATTCCAGCAACGGATGAGCAGCTTGAAAAGGTCTTATCAAATAAGGCTATGTTTGACGGTTCGTCTATCGAGGGATTTGTTCGGATCAATGAATCTGATATGTATCTTTATCCTGATTTGGATACTTGGACAGTTTTTCCTTGGGGAGATGAAAATGGCAGTGTAGCAGGCTTGATCTGCGATGTTTATACGACAGAACATGTTCCCTTTGCAGGAGATCCTCGTAGTAACCTTAAGCGAGCTCTCAAACATATGGAAGCATTGGGCTTCAAGTCTTTTAATCTTGGTCCTGAGCCAGAATTTTTCCTTTTCAAATTGGATGAAAATGGCGATCCGACACTGGAAGTGAATGACAAGGGTGGCTACTTTGACTTGGCGCCAACAGACTTGGCGGATAATACCCGTCGGGAAATTGTCAATGTTTTGACTAAGATGGGATTTGAAGTGGAAGCTAGTCACCACGAGGTAGCAGTTGGTCAGCACGAGATTGATTTTAAGTATGATGAAGTGCTTCGTGCTTGTGATAAGATTCAGATTTTCAAGTTGGTGGTGAAGACCATCGCTCGTAAACACGGCCTTTATGCGACCTTCATGGCTAAGCCCAAGTTTGGTATTGCTGGTTCTGGTATGCACTGCAATATGTCCCTCTTTGACCAAGATGGAAATAATGCATTTTATGATCCAGAGGATCCAAAAGGAATGCAGTTGTCTGAGACAGCCTACTATTTCTTGGGTGGTTTGATTAAGCATGCCTATAACTATACAGCTATCATGAATCCGACTGTCAACTCTTATAAACGTTTGGTGCCTGGCTTTGAAGCGCCAGTTTACATCGCTTGGGCTGGACAAAATCGCTCACCTTTGGTTCGAGTACCGGCATCGCGCGGCATGGGAACTCGCTTGGAGTTGCGTTCAGTAGACCCGATGGCTAATCCTTATATCGCTATGGCAGTGCTCTTAGAAGTCGGACTGCATGGAGTGGAAAATAAAATCGAAGCGCCAGCTCCAATCGAGGAAAATATCTATGTGATGACAGCTGAGGAGCGCAAGGAAGCTGGTATCACAGACCTGCCGTCTACTCTCCACAATGCCCTTAAGGCTTTAACTGAAGATGAGGTAGTCAAGGCAGCTTTGGGTAACCATATTTACACTAGCTTTCTTGAAGCCAAGCGGATTGAATGGGCTAGCTATGCGACCTTCGTTTCCCAATGGGAAATTGATAATTATTTGGACTTATATTAATGAATTCTAGAACAGGACTTGAAAAAGTCCTGTTTTTGTATGGAAACAAGATATTTTCAGTTTTTAACTGTTGTATTTCCAATCTTTTTCCTGTTTTTTAATCTGCAATGTACGGGGAATACTTGTAAAATATATTTAAAAGTGATAAACTTAAAGCATAAAAGCACGAAAGGCGAATAATAAAATGTCAAACAAGTTGTTATATTCGGGAAAAGCAAAGGATATTTTTGCGACAGAAGATGAGCAGGTGATTTTGTCCCGCTACAAGGATCAGGCGACTGCTTTTAATGGTGTCAAGAAGGAGCAGATTGCGGGCAAGGGAGTGTTAAATAATCAGATTTCAGCCTTTATCTTTGAAAAGTTGAACGCTGCCGGTGTAGCAACGCATTTTATCGAGAAAATCTCAGATACAGATCAGCTCAATAAAAAAGTTGATATCATTCCTTTGGAAGTTGTGCTCCGCAACTACACGGCTGGTTCCTTTTCAAAACGTTTTGGCGTAGATGAAGGTATCGCATTTGAGACTCCGATTGTCGAATTTTACTATAAAAATGATGATTTGGATGATCCATTTATCAATGACGAGCATGTGAAATTCCTACAGATTGCGGATGACCAGCAGATTGCTTACTTGAAGGAAGAAACGCGTCGTATCAATGAACTTTTGAAAGCTTGGTTTGCTGAGATTGGTCTTAAGTTGATTGATTTTAAGCTAGAGTTCGGTTTTGACAAGGATGGCAAGATTATCTTGGCAGACGAATTTTCACCAGACAACTGCCGTTTGTGGGATGCGGATGGCAACCACATGGACAAGGATGTTTTCCGTAGAGGACTAGGTGAATTAACAGACGTTTACGAGATTGTCTGGGAAAAATTGCAGGAATTGAAATAACAACCTAAAGGCTGTTTGGGAACATTGCAAGAGCTGAAATAAAGGAATAAGAATTGATGGATAAACGTATTTTTGTTGAAAAAAAGGCTGATTTTCAGGTCAAGTCAGAGAGTTTGGTAAGAGAGCTCCAGCATAACTTGGGACTTTCAACTTTAAAAAGTATTCGCATTGTGCAGGTTTATGATGTCTTTGATTTGGCAGAGGACTTGTTTGCGCCTGCAGAGAAGCACATTTTCTCTGAGCAGGTGACAGACCATTTCTTGGATGAAGCGGCTGTGCAGGCGGATCTTGCCAACTATGCTTTCTTTGCCATTGAAAGCCTGCCAGGGCAGTTTGACCAACGTGCGGCTTCTTCGCAAGAAGCCTTGCTTTTGCTGGGAAGTTCGAGTGACGTGACAGTCAACACGGCTCAACTTTACCTGGTGAATAAAGATATTGATGCGACTGAGTTGGAAGCAGTCAAGAACTACCTGCTCAACCCAGTTGATTCTCGTTTCAAGGACATCACGATAGGAATTGCCAAGCAGGAATTTTCAGAGTCAGACAAGACCATTCCAAAATTGACCTTCTTTGAAAGCTATACGGCAGAAGACTTTGCCCGCTACAAGGCCGAACAAGGGATGGCCATGGAAGTGGATGATTTGCTCTTTATCCAAGACTACTTCAAGTCAATCGGGCGCGTGCCAACTGAGACAGAGCTCAAGGTTTTGGACACTTATTGGTCTGACCACTGTCGTCACACGACTTTTGAGACAGAGTTGAAACAGATTGATTTCTCAGCCTCTAAATTCCAAAAACAATTGCAGGCGACTTATGATAAGTATATTGCCATGCGTGAGGAACTAGGTCGGTCTGAAAAGCCACAAACCTTGATGGATATGGCGACTATTTTTGGTCGTTATGAGCGTGCTAATGGTCGTTTGGACGATATGGAAGTGTCTGACGAAATCAATGCATGCTCGGTTGAAATCGAAGTGGACGTTGATGGTGTGAAAGAGCCGTGGCTTCTCATGTTCAAGAACGAAACTCACAACCACCCAACGGAGATTGAACCGTTTGGTGGGGCGGCTACCTGTATCGGTGGAGCCATTCGTGACCCATTGTCAGGCCGCTCCTACGTTTACCAAGCTATGCGTATCTCAGGCGCTGGTGATATTACAGCTCCGATTTCGGAAACGCGTGCTGGTAAATTGCCACAACAAGTCATTTCTAAGACAGCGGCTCATGGTTATTCTTCTTACGGGAACCAGATTGGGCTTGCGACGACCTACGTTCGTGAATACTTCCACCCAGGCTTTGTAGCTAAACGTATGGAGCTTGGTGCCGTTGTTGGTGCAGCTCCCAAGGGAAATGTAGTCCGTGAAAAACCGGAAGCGGGAGATGTCATTATTCTACTCGGTGGTAAGACTGGACGTGATGGTGTCGGTGGTGCGACAGGATCTTCTAAGGTTCAAACAGTTGAGTCTGTAGAGACTGCTGGAGCTGAGGTTCAAAAAGGGAATGCCATCGAAGAACGCAAGATTCAACGTCTTTTCCGTAATGGCGATGTCACTCGTCTTATCAAGAAATCCAACGACTTTGGTGCTGGTGGTGTCTGTGTAGCCATCGGGGAATTGGCAGATGGTCTTGAAATTGACCTCAACAAGGTTCCTCTTAAATACCAAGGCTTGAACGGTACAGAAATTGCCATCTCTGAATCTCAAGAACGTATGGCAGTCGTGGTTCGTCCTGAGGATGTAGATGCCTTCGTTGCGGAATGTAACAAAGAAAATATTGATGCTGTTGTGGTTGCGACAGTCACTGAAAAACCAAATCTAGTCATGCACTGGAATGGTGAGACAATCGTGGATTTGGAACGTCGTTTCCTTGATACCAATGGTGTGCGTGTTGTTGTCGATGCCAAGGTTGTGGATAAGGATGTCGAACTTCCAGAGGAGCGTACAACAAGCGCTGACACACTTGAAGCTGATACCCTTGCGGTTCTATCTGACTTGAACCATGCGAGTCAAAAAGGCTTGCAAACTATCTTTGACTGCTCGGTTGGTCGTTCAACTGTCAATCATCCACTTGGCGGTCGCTACCAACTCACACCAACTGAGGCATCTGTGCAGAAATTGCCAGTTCAGCACGGTGTGACCAATACTGCGTCTGTCATGGCGCAAGGATTCAATCCATATGTGGCAGAATGGTCTCCATACCACGGTGCTGCCTATGCGGTCATCGAAGCGACTGCTCGTTTGGTGGCTGCTGGTGCAAACTGGTCTAAGGCTCGGTTCTCATACCAAGAGTACTTCGAGCGTATGGACAAGCAAGCTGAACGTTTTGGTCAGCCAGTAGCAGCTCTCCTAGGCTCTATCGAAGCACAAATTCAGCTTGGCTTGCCGTCTATCGGTGGGAAGGACTCTATGTCTGGCACCTTTGAAGAATTAACCGTACCGCCAACCTTGGTTGCTTTTGGGGTGACGACGGCAGATAGCCGTAAGGTGCTCTCTCCTGAGTTCAAGGCCGCTGATGAAAACATCTACTACATCCCAGGTCAAGCCTTGGCACAAGAGATTGATTTTGATTTGATTAAGTCTAACTTTGCTCAGTTTGAAGCCATCCAAGCTGACCACAAAGTAACATCGGCTTCAGCTGTTAAATACGGCGGTGTGCTTGAAAGCTTGGCTCTTGCTACCTTTGGAAATCATATCGGTGCAGAGGTGACCTTGCCTGAACTTGAAACGGCTTTGACAGCACAATCGGGTGGATTTGTCTTCACATCTCCTCAAGAAATCGCTGGAGTGGAGAAGATTGGACAAACAAGCGCAGACTTTGCTCTCCTTGTCAACGGCGTGAAGCTAGATGGAGACAAACTCGATAATGCTTTCCAAGGAAAACTGGAAGCAGTCTACCCAACAGAATTTGCCCAAGCCAAAGAACTGGCAGAAGTGCCAGCTGTCGCTTCTGACGCAGTCATCAAAGCCAAGGAAACTATTGAAAAACCAGTTGTTTACATCCCAGTATTCCCAGGAACCAACTCAGAATATGACTCAGCTAAAGCCTTCGAAAAAGAAGGTGCAGAGGTCAACTTGGTGCCATTCGTGACCTTGAATGAAGAAGCCATTGTCAAGTCAGTTGAAACCATGGTCGACAATATCGACAAGGCTAATATCCTCTTCTTTGCAGGTGGCTTCTCAGCTGCGGATGAGCCGGATGGATCAGCTAAGTTTATTGTCAATATCCTTCTTAATGAAAAAGTGCGTGCAGCCATTGATAGCTTTATCGCTCGTGGTGGCTTGATTATCGGTATCTGTAATGGATTCCAAGCCCTCGTCAAATCAGGTCTTCTTCCATACGGGAACTTTGAGGATGCCAGCAGTACTAGCCCAACCCTCTTCTACAATGATGCTAACCAGCACGTGGCCAAGATGGTGGAAACTCGGATTGCTAATACAAATTCACCGTGGCTTGCCGGAGTGCAAGTGGGTGATATCCATGCTATTCCTGTTTCACACGGTGAAGGGAAGTTTGTTGTGACGGCTGAGGAATTTGCGGAGCTCCGTGATAATGGACAAATCTTTAGCCAATACGTTGATTTTGACGGCAAACCAAGTATGGACTCTAAGTACAATCCAAATGGTTCTGTAAATGCCATCGAAGGAATTACCAGCAAGAACGGTCAAATCATCGGTAAAATGGGACACTCAGAACGTTATGAAGACGGTCTCTTCCAAAACATCCCAGGAAATAAAGACCAGCACCTGTTCGCGTCAGCGGTGCGTTATTTCACAGGGAAATAAAAGGTATAAAAAATGACATACGAAGTAAAATCTCTTAATGAAGAATGCGGTGTTTTCGGTATTTGGGGACATCCAGATGCTGCTAAAATGACCTATTTTGGGCTCCACAGTCTTCAGCACCGTGGTCAGGAGGGGGCAGGGATCCTCTCCAATGATCAGGGGCAATTGAAACGCCATCGTGATATGGGGCTTCTATCAGAAGTTTTCAAAAATCCCACCAAATTGGATAAACTGACGGGGACGAGCGCGATTGGACATGTGCGCTATGCGACCGCAGGAGAAGCTTCTGTAGACAATATCCAACCTTTCCTTTTCCGCTTTCATGATATGCAGTTTGGCTTGGCTCATAATGGAAATCTGACCAATGCAGAATCTCTCAAGCAAGAATTAGAACAAAGAGGAGCGATTTTCAGCGCGACTTCGGACTCGGAAATCTTGGCTCACTTGATTCGCCGTAGTCACAATCCTAGCTTGATGGGCAAAATCAAGGAAGCGCTTAGTCTTGTCAAAGGTGGCTTTGCTTATATCTTGCTGTTTGAGGACAAGTTGATTGCTGCCCTTGACCCTAATGGTTTTCGTCCTCTTTCGATCGGAAAAATGGCCAACGGAGCGGTCGTCGTTTCGTCTGAAACCTGTGCCTTTGAAGTAATCGGTGCTGAGTGGATTCGCGATGTGAAACCAGGCGAGATTGTCATTATTGACGACAATGGTATACAGTATGATAGCTACACAAATGATACTCAGCTCGCGATTTGCTCTATGGAGTATATCTACTTTGCCCGCCCTGACTCCAATATCCATGGTGTCAATGTCCATACAGCTCGGAAACGTATGGGTGCCCAATTAGCGCGTGAATTTAAGCATGAGGCGGATATTGTGGTCGGTGTGCCCAATTCTTCACTCAGCGCAGCCATGGGCTTTGCGGAAGAATCCGGTCTGCCAAATGAGATGGGTCTTATCAAGAACCAATACACCCAACGCACCTTTATCCAACCGACTCAAGAGTTGCGAGAGCAAGGTGTGCGGATGAAACTGTCTGCTGTTTCGGGTGTTGTCAAAGGTAAACGTGTGGTCATGATTGATGATTCCATTGTTCGTGGGACGACCTCTCGCCGTATCGTTCAGCTTTTGAAAGAAGCAGGTGCGTCTGAAGTTCATGTTGCTATTGGCAGTCCAGCGCTAGCTTATCCATGTTTTTACGGGATTGATATCCAGACGCGCCAGGAGCTGATTGCGGCTAATCATACGGTAGAAGAAACACGCCAAATCATTGGTGCGGATAGCCTGACCTATCTTTCGATTGATGGCTTGATTGATTCTATCGGGATTGAAACAGATGCGCCAAATGGCGGTCTCTGTGTCGCTTACTTTGACGGTGACTACCCAACTCCTCTCTACGACTATGAAGAAGACTATCGTAGAAGTTTGGAAGAAAAGACCAGTTTTTACAAATAGGCGGATGACGATTCTTCATTAAAAAAAGGAACAAACAAATGACAAATAAAAATGCTTATGCCCAATCGGGTGTGGATGTTGAAGCGGGTTATGAAGTTGTTGAGCGGATCAAAAAGCACGTGGCTCGTACGGAGCGTGCAGGTGTCATGGGAGCTCTTGGTGGCTTTGGTGGCATGTTTGATCTTTCAAAAACAGGTGTCAAAGAGCCTGTTTTGATCTCAGGGACTGACGGTGTCGGGACCAAGCTCATGCTGGCTATCAAGTACGACAAGCACGATACCATCGGTCAGGACTGTGTGGCTATGTGTGTCAACGACATCATTGCTGCAGGTGCGGAGCCCCTTTATTTCCTCGACTATGTGGCGACAGGGAAGAATGAACCAGCTAAACTAGAACAAGTCGTTGCTGGTGTGGCAGAAGGTTGTGTGCAGGCAGGCGCTGCTCTCATCGGTGGAGAAACGGCTGAAATGCCTGGTATGTATGGCGAAGATGACTACGACTTAGCTGGTTTTGCGGTCGGCGTGGCTGAAAAATCTCAAATCATAGACGGTTCAAAAGTAGCTGAAGGTGATGTGATTCTTGGACTTGCTTCAAGTGGTATCCACTCAAATGGTTACTCACTCGTGCGTCGTGTTTTTGCCGACTACACAGGTAAGGAAGTCTTGCCAGAATTGGAAGGCAAGAAACTCAAGGAAGTCCTTCTTGAGCCGACTCGTATCTATGTCAAGGCTGTCTTACCACTTATCAAGGAAGGATTGGTCAATGGAATTGCCCACATCACAGGTGGTGGCTTTATCGAAAATGTTCCTCGTATGTTTGCAGCTGACTTGGCTGCAGAGATTGAGGAAAGCAAGGTTCCAGTCCTTCCTATTTTCAAGGCTCTTGAAAAATACGGTGAAATCAAGCATGAAGAAATGTTTGAAATCTTCAATATGGGTGTAGGACTCATGCTGGCAGTTAGCCCTGAAAATGTAGGTCGCGTCAAAGAATTGCTGGATGAACCAGTCTATGAAATTGGTCGCATCGTCAAGAAAGAAAACGAAAGTGTCATCATCAAATGAAAAAAATAGCGGTTTTTGCCTCTGGTAATGGCTCAAATTTTCAGGTGATTGCCGAAGAATTTCCGGTGGAGTTTGTCTTTTCAGACCATCGTGACGCCTATGTGCTCGAGCGTGCAGACAAGCTTGGCGTTCTGTCTTATGCTTTTGAACTCAAGGAGTTCGAGAACAAGGCAGACTACGAAGCAGCCCTTGTCGAACTCTTGGAAGAACACCAGATTGACTTGGTTTGCCTCGCCGGCTACATGAAAATCGTTGGGCCAACCTTATTGGAGGCTTATGAAGATCGAATCATCAACATTCATCCAGCCTACCTGCCAGAATTTCCAGGTGCTCATGGGATTGAGGATGCTTGGAATGCTGGTGTCGCTGAGAGTGGCGTGACCATTCACTGGGTGGACTCTGGTGTGGATACAGGCAAGGTCATCAAACAAGTCCGTGTACCACGTCTAGCTGATGATACCATCGAAAGCTTTGAAGCTCGCATTCATGAAGCGGAGTACAAGCTGTATCCGGAGGTTCTGGATAGCTTGGGAGTAGAGATGAAATAATGAAAAAATCACAAGCAAAAGGTTATTTATTAGAAATTGTGCTGGCCAAGTTATTAGAAGTTAACGGATATGATTTAGTAACGAGTACCGATAATGATATTGTAAATTTACCTAGGAATGGTCTAAATATCAAGGGGAGAGGTGCTTATCACCAATTTGACTCGTTAGAAACATTTCGTATTACACCCCCATTTACTCATCCTATACGTTTATTTTTAGAGGCTAAATTCTATACAAGTAATAAGATAGGTATAGATAGAGTTAGAATGGGAATAGGTATTCTACAAGATGTAAATACTAATTATTCTACAGTTACAATGACAGATGAAGAGTTAAAATTACCTAAATATAATTATAATTATGCTATTTTTTCTACATCAGGATTTACAGATGATGCTCAAAGATTGGCTATCGCTCATAAGATTTACTTAATGGATTTATCGTCTGGTTATTATCAATGGATTAGAGATTTTATAAATCAAATTGTAGATGAATTATTTTTTAGACACAATATTAGTGGCGATGATATTAGTAGTGATGATTTTAATAATTTTAAAGAAAAGTTTTCTAGTCAGATTAATAATTTAAGCTATGATCAACTTTATAGATGGCTTGATTTTGATAATTTACAATCAGTTGCGGATGAATTTGTACTCGCTGTACAAAATGTTGGAAGTATTTATATAGCGAGCACAAAGAGTTCGCAAATCATAGCACTTATACCTGATGATGATCGTATGTTTCGTAATTCGCTACTTATAAACCCACATCAAGAAGTAACTATCACTTGGAATGAAAATGAGAATGATGTATGGATAATTGAACCAACTGAAGGTTATGAACAATATAGACTTACATTCCAATTACCATCTATTATTCGAAATTATATTTTCAATAATTCAGTAAATCAAGATCAGAGAGCTTTTAGGGAAAAAGGAAAAAGTTTTGGATTGTTATCATTTATCGCCTATCTTGATGGAAGAAATCCTACTTTGTGCACACTAAAATTTAATGAAGAAGAAACGAAACGCTTGGTAGATCGCTATAATTAACATTTTAGATTGGAGAACATAATGACTAAACGCGCCTTAATCAGCGTCTCAGACAAAGCGGGCATTGTTGAATTTGCCCAAGAACTCAAAAAACTCGGTTGGGATATTATCTCGACGGGTGGGACCAAGGTTGCCCTTGATAATGCTGGGGTGGAGACCATTGCAATCGATGATGTGACTGGTTTTCCAGAGATGATGGACGGTCGTGTCAAGACCCTTCATCCAAATATCCACGGTGGACTTTTGGCTCGTCGTGACTTGGATAGCCACTTGGAAGCGGCTAAGGACAATCAGATTGAGCTCATCGACCTTGTTGTAGTCAATCTCTATCCTTTCAAGGAAACGATTCTCAAACCAGATGTGACCTATGCAGATGCGGTGGAAAATATTGACATTGGCGGGCCATCTATGCTTCGTTCAGCAGCTAAAAATCATGCTAGCGTTACGGTTGTAGTAGATCCTGCTGACTATGCTGTGGTGCTTGACGAATTGTCAGCAAACGGCGAAACAAGTTATGAAACTCGCCAACGTTTGGCAGCCAAGGTTTTCCGTCACACAGCGGCTTATGATGCCTTGATTGCAGAATATTTCACAGCTCAGGTCGGCGAAAGCAAGCCTGAAAAACTGACCTTGACTTATGACCTCAAGCAAGCTATGCGCTATGGGGAAAATCCTCAACAGGATGCAGATTTCTACCAAAAAGCTTTGCCAACGGATTACTCGATTGCTTCAGCAAAACAGCTCAACGGTAAGGAATTGTCTTTTAACAATATCCGTGACGCTGATGCGGCGATTCGTATTATCCGTGACTTCAAAGATCGTCCGACCGTTGTAGCATTGAAACATATGAATCCATGTGGAATCGGTCAAGCAGATGACATCGAGACTGCTTGGGACTATGCTTATGAGTCTGACCCAGTGTCTATCTTTGGTGGAATTGTCGTCCTTAACCGTGAGGTGGACGCTGCGACAGCTGAGAAGATGCACGGCGTTTTCCTTGAAATCATCATCGCACCGAGCTATACGGATGAAGCGCTAGCCATTTTGACCAACAAAAAGAAAAACTTACGCATTCTAGAATTGCCATTTGATGCTCAATATGCCAGCGAAGTGGAAGCTGAGTACACAGGCGTGGTTGGTGGTCTCCTTGTTCAAAATCAAGACGTGGTCAAGGAAAGCCCAGCTGACTGGCAAGTGGTGACCAAACGCCAACCAACCGAGACAGAAGCGACAGCCCTTGAGTTCGCTTGGAAAGCTATCAAGTACGTCAAATCAAACGGAATCATCGTAACCAACGACCATATGACACTTGGAGTTGGGCCAGGTCAAACCAACCGTGTGGCTTCTGTCCGTATCGCCATTGATCAGGCTAAAGATCGTCTTGATGGTGCTGTTCTTGCTTCAGATGCCTTCTTCCCATTTGCTGATAATGTGGAAGAAATTGCCAAAGCAGGAATTAAGGCCATCATCCAACCTGGAGGCTCAGTCCGTGACCAAGAATCCATCGAAGCAGCGGACAAATACGGCTTGACCATGGTCTTCACAGGCGTGAGACATTTTAGACATTAAGAAGATTCATATTGGAGAAAATGCTTAGATCTTTTCTCCAATTTTTTGTGCAAAAAAACTCCCAAAAGGATGAGTAGTTCATCTTTTGGGAGTTGATGTTTAAAAGGGCTTAACAGAATTAGAAAGAAAGTCCACTTTGGAAAGCGCTGAGTTTTTGTTTAGCTACTTCGTTGATTTGATCGATAGCAGCATTGATAGCTTGGCTAGTCAAATCAGACAGAGTTTCTGTATCTTCTGGATCTACGATAGCAGGCTGAAAGTCAATTTTGACAACCTTTTTATCACCAGTAAGAGTTGCTACAACTAAATCTTGGCTAGATTTTCCAATAAATTCAGTTGCGGCTAATTCTGCTTGAGCAATGTCCATTTCTTTTTTAAGTTTTTGGGCTTGCTTCATCATGTTTTGCATATTCATCATAAGATTTTCTTTCCTTTCTCTCGCAAGGGCTGAGCCCCTTAGTAATCTTCACTCTTCAATTATATCATTTTTTGGAAAAGTGGCAAGAAGAACATTTCTAGAAGGTTTGACAAAGATTTAGTCTTTATAGTAGAATGGTCATGAATCTATATCCCAAGGAGAAGACAACTTGAAAAATAAGAAGATAAAAGCTTTGCTGTTGGTAGTGCTCTCATCCCTCTTCATCCTAATCGGCTGTAGTGGTAGCCCTAAAATTCAGGGGAAATGGAATGTTCAGGATGTTAGAGGAGAACAAATGACCATTGAAATAAAAGACAAGACCATCATTATCAACGAAGAAGAGTATAAGTATACTCAAAATGCTGTTGGTTTTAAAAATGGGGTGAGTTATTATGGCCTGACTCGGAAAGATAATGGCAAAATATTTTCTATCGTCTTTCCTGAGAAAGATAAAAATGTTGCTATTATGCTAATTCCTGATTCAGACGAGGATTATCTCACAGGCAGTATGCTCTTTGCTATGAACCGCAAGGAAAAGCCGGATTATAAAAAATATGCAGAGAAATATTTCAATCTACAATAAAAGAAAAAGGCGCTGAATTTCAGCGTCTTTTAGATTTTATGACAGTGATGCCATGATTGGCAAGTCTAGGCTGGACTGCTCTAGATCTACTGTCAGCTGATAGTCGGTCTTATCACGGACGGTGTGCTCAAAGTCAGTGGTGTAGAGGACGAGACGCAGTTGGTCGCCTTTTTTCATCTTATAGATCGTTGGTTGCAGTTCAAAGCTACATTCCATCCATTGGTCAGGGGCAACTTCTTCGACTGTCAGCAAATCTGTCCGATTTTGCAGGTTGAGGAAGCCTTTGGTGATAACACGGTGTGGCGTTTCAGCAAAAGGCAGCTCAAGCAGATTGTCCAGCATATAGTAGCGGCCATTGTCCATGACTCGAGGCTCAAGCGGTGTCGGAATCGGAGTGAGGCGTTTGGCTGGTCCAAAGTCCAGTAGCTGGGCAGAAATCAGCCCCTTGTCCGTGCTGGATTTAAGGCGCAGATTGAGCTGGCTCGCTCCGTTGAGGAAGAGGTCGTCTTCCAAAGTCCAATCTAGAGTGATCTGGTTAACCTTGCCGTCAAAGAGTTCGTTTTTAAAGCTTTGGTAGTTTTTGGCAAAACGATTGTAATCTTCTTCTGAATATTGGTTTTGAATCTTTTGAGAGCCTTCACCTAGTTGGAAATGAGCGTAGTTCTTTTGTCCACCAAAGTCTTCCAGAGTTAGCCAATTTTGAGCTTGGCTGTTGTCCTGCCAGATGACTTGCGGCAGTTCGAAGTCTGAGGCATAACCAAGTAATTTTTTAGATAAAAAGGCATTCATGGCTTCGCGGAAGTCGATGGACTGCCAGTTGTTCATGTAAACATGGGCACCGTTATGGAAAAAGAGATGCTTTTTGATGTGAGCTGGCAGAGCTCGGAACATATTATAAACATGGAGGGGCTTGACATTCCAATCCTGAGAGCCGTGAGTGAAGACGACTTCGGCCTTGACCTTATCTGTATGGAGCAGATAGTTGCGGTCATGCCAAAATTGATTGTAATCTCCGGTTTGCCGGTCTAGGTCTTTGCGCTGTTGCTCTAGGCTCCGCTGATAAGTATCATTATGACGCAGGTAGTCACCAGCCCTCAGGTTGCGGGAGTAGGTCAGTTCGGTCAGGGATTCAAAATCCTCTCCTGGGTAACCTCCGGGACTAGTGACGAGACCGTTTTCGCGGTAGTAGTTGTACCAAGAAGAAATCCCAGCTTCGGCGATAATGACTTCCAGCCCATCTACGCCAGTCGTTGCCAGCCCGTTGGACATGGTGCCTAGATAGGAGATACCGGTTGTAGCCACTTTTCCGTTGGACCAAGTAGCCTTGATTTCCCGCTGGCGTGTGTGGTCGGTAAAGGCTCGGCAGCGGCCGTTGAGCCAGTCGATGACATTCTTGTAGGCCTCGATCTGCTGGTAGTCACCACTTGTCATCAGGCCTTGAGAATCTTTGGTTCCCACGCCAGACACGTAGAGATTAGCAAAGCCGCGGGGCAGCAAGTAGTCATTGAGGGTGTAGGTGCCGATATGACCCAATTTTTCCTCGGCTTCAGAGACTTCTTGGGCAGGAGCCGGCGAATCCAGCTGGAGCAATTTGAGCTCAGGATCTTGTACTGTGATTTGATGGGGCTCTTTTTTTGCTAAGTCCACATTCATATCATGGAGAGCCTTGTCGCTGGCCGGATCGTTGGTTCCCTGATGATAAGGAGAAGCGGTCATGACAGCAGGGATTTGCCCTTGGTAACGAGGACGGATAATGCTAACTTTGACCAGATCTGGCTGGCCGTCTCCATCAGTATCCACGCGTGATTCTACATAAACCACCTCACGAATGGCATCATGGCTGGAAAAGGTTGCCAGGCTCTTGCCGTTGAAGTAGTGGTAGGTATTGTCCTCAGGAATCAATCCCTCGCTGACCAGCTTATCAACCAGCAAATTGCCATTTTTTGTTCGAGTGTTGAGCAACTGGTAGAGGTTTTCTAGCAGATCGTCGTAAACGATAGGGAAGTTACTTTCTGTTCGGAATTTCTCAAGATCGGTGAAATCAACAAAAGGTACAAAATCCAAGAGCTGAAGGGCGGTCATATAGAAGACCTCAGCTGTCAGTTCACGGTCTGACTCGAAGAAGGTCAATAGGTCAGTTTCGCTATCAGCTGCCCAAGCTCGAAGCAAGTAGTCAGTATCCTGATAGAGAAAGAAACAGCGTCGTAGGAAGCTTTGGAGATTGTCTTTGTCAGAAAGGTGCGGCTCATAGATGAAGCCCAACTCTGCTAATTCTTGGCGCATAGTGTCTGGATTTGTCTTGCTATAACTATACTGATTGAAGCGCATATTTTTCCCTCTTTTTCTGGTTTTTATTTAAAATGACCTTTACATTATCCATTATACTTGATAAAATATAGATTGTCTAAAAAATTTTAAAGGAGAAATTAGATGGATTTCAGTTGGGCTATTAAATATGCCACGGAATTTTTAGGAACAGCTATCCTTATCATTTTGGGGAATGGTGCTGTTGCGAATGTTGAATTAAAAGGAACTAAAGGTCATCAAAGTGGCTGGTTGGTCATTGCTGTTGGTTACGGTATGGGGGTTATGATTCCAGCTTTGATGTTTGGAAATACCTCAGGTAACCACATCAACCCTGCCTTCACTTTAGCACTTGCGATTAGTGGTTACTTCCCATGGGCGCATGTGGCACCTTACATTCTTGCTCAAGTTTTGGGTGCTATCTTCGGACAGGCTTTGGTCGTAGCGACACACCGCCCTTACTACTTGAAAACAGAAAATCCAAACAATATCTTGGGTACTTTCTCAACCATTTCAAGTCTAGATCACGGAACACCTGGATCTCGTAAAGCAGCAACAATTAATGGCTTTATCAATGAGTTTGTTGGTTCATTTGTTCTTTTCTTTGCAGCGATGGGCTTGACTAAACTTCACTTCGGTGCGGAACTGAAGGTTCTTATTGAGAAGAATGTACAACAACAAGCTGATCAAGCAATTAAAGCTGGTCAGAAAGTAGCAGAATCAGATGTTCAAAGTCTTATTCACAATACATTTGCACAAGCAACAAATGGTTCATCTGCTGTCGCTCACTTGGCGCTTGGTTTCCTTGTTATGGCCTTGGTAACTTCACTTGGAGGTCCTACTGGACCAGGTCTTAACCCAGCCCGTGACCTCGGACCTCGTATCTTGCACTTTATCTTGCCAAAATCAATCCTTGGTGAACACAAGGGTGATTCAAAATGGTGGTATTCTTGGGTACCGGTTGTGGCACCAATTGCAGCTGGTATTGCAGCAGTAGCTTTGTTTAAAGTGATTTACGGATAATATTTATCAAAAGACTGAGAGAAATCTTGGTCTTTTTTATTAGCTTTTGACTAATAGAAAAATGCGATTTGCTTTATATTTTTGATCTGTTAGATTAGGATAGTGGAAATGTTCTGAAAATTGTTGGTTTGCGCATAATTTCTTGTCAAAAAAATGAAAATTTATTACAATAAAATAGTTTGGAGGAAGTTATGAGTGTGAATCATGTTGCAAGAATTGTTCCAGTAATAAAAGTAAATAATCGGAACCTAAATCAAGATTTCTATAGCAAAACGCTAGGGATGAAATCCCTATTAGAAGAAGGAGCCCAGTTGTCTTTGGGCGATCAAACCAAAACAGAAAGATTGATTTTAGAAGAATCTCCAAGCATGCGCTCTCGTCGAGTGAAAGGGGCAAAGAAATTGGCTCGCTTAGTGATCAAGGTGGCACAAGCGTCAGAAATTGAGGCTTTGTTGGCTCGAGAGATTGAAGTTGATAGTTTATATCGTGGGGAAAAAGGTTATGCATTTGAAGCGACTTCTCCAGAAGGCGATCGCATCTTACTCCATGCGGAAGAGGATCTGAGTAGCTTACAACCAGTCGAAAAAACTCCTGCATTTGAAGGGCAGGACGATTTTATCGGCTTGAGTCAATTTGATGTGGAAAATATTGAGCTTCGTGTCCCCGATTTACAGGCTGTCAAAACTTTCTATCAGCCAGTGAGCAATGTCTTGGATTTCCTAGATGTGCAGGAAGCCAAAGGAGAAGATTTGCAAGCTGATAATACGAAAACTTGGGATCTGGCTATGCTCAAATGTTTGATGGCAGACTTTGATGTGGAAAAATTGTCATCGATTTTTGCGACACAGGAATTTTTTGTACCTAAATCTAAAAAATTCTTAGTCAGCCAAGATCGAAATAATATTGAACTATGGTTTGAGCAACTATGACCCAGCGGATTTTAGAAAAGATCGATCAACAACTTGCTGCGGGTCTCTATCCTGGGGCTAGTTTGTCTCTTTATCGTGACGGACGCTGGCAGAGTTTTTATCTTGGCTTAGCAGACCCGGCCAATCAATCAGTAACGCGAGCCGGTTTGGTTTATGATCTGGCCAGCGTCAGCAAGGTGGTTGGCGTAGGGACCTTGGTGGCATTTTTGTTTCAGACTGGTGACTTGGATATCGATGCGCCTTTGCGGCAATACTATCCAGCCTTTCATGATGATCGGGTGACTCTGCGCCAGCTGTTAACCCATACCTCTGGGCTCGATCCTTTTATTCCCAATCGGGATAGGCTCAATGCTCAAGAATTAAAGGTGGCTCTCAATAGCTTGACAGTGCTAGATGACAAAGCCTTCCATTATACAGATGTTAATTTTCTCCTGCTGGGCTTTATGCTGGAGGAGCTGTATGGGGAAGCTTTGGATCGTTTATTTGAAGAAAAGATTTTTAAGCTGTGGGCGATGCAGAAAACCAGCTTTGGGCCAGTAGCTTCTGCGGTGCCGACTGTTCGTGGCGTGAAAGCGGGAGTGGTTCATGATCCCAAAGCGCGTGTCTTAGGCTATCATGCTGGAAGTGCCGGGCTTTTTTCAAGACTTGAGGATTTGCAGATTTTTTTAGAGCATTATTTGCAGGATGAATTTGCAGAGAAATTGAGCCAAAACTTTGCTCTAGAGCCGGGCAAGACACGCAGTTTAGCTTGGAATTTGGAAGGGGAATGGCTGGATCATACTGGCTATACGGGGACTTTTATCATGTATAATCGGGCGGAGCAGAAAGCCGCAATCTTTCTGTCCAATCGCACCTATGAAAAGGATGAGCGTGCCCAGTGGATTTTAGACCGCAATGAACTGATGGATCTAATCAGAAGAGAGTGGTAGCCTCCTCCCTACCGAAGCCAAAGGCCCGTCACTGATGATAAAATAGGATAGAACTCCGGCTTTTGCTTGGAGTTTTTGACTGCTTAACGTGACTTTGTCAGTCAAGATAGGAAAAGATCGCTTTTTTTTCAAAAGTATATTAAAATATAGAAGATAGAAGGAAGAAATAGAGAGAAAGTATGACAAAAGAGAAGGGTGTCGGCAAGGCACATAGCAAGATTATTCTGATGGGGGAGCATTCGGTGGTCTATGGCTATCCAGCCTTGGCTTTGCCTCTCAATAATATCGAAGTGACTTGTCAGGTATTTCCTTCTGAGAAGCCTTGGACTCTCTATGAGGAAGATACCTTGTCCATGGCTGTTTTTGCCTGTCTGGAGCACTTGGGGAAGCAAGGTGCTCAGATTCGTTGCCAGGTGAATTCCATGGTGCCAGAAAAACGAGGCATGGGTTCATCTGCAGCTGTCAGCATTGCAGCCATTCGTGCGGTTTTTGCCTACTTCGAAGAGGCCTTGGATCATGAAACTCTGGAAATTCTGGCCAATCGAGCAGAGATGATTGCCCATATGAATCCAAGCGGTCTGGATGCCAAGACCTGCCTTAGTGATGTAGCCATCAAGTTTATCCGCAATGTCGGATTTTCAGAGATCGAGTTAGATTTGGGCGCTTATCTGCTGATTGCGGATACGGGTATTCACGGCCATACGCGGGAAGCCATCAAAAAGGTGGAAAGTTTGGGTCAGGAGGCTCTGCCCCTCTTACAGGAGCTGGGAAATCTGACGAAAATTGTTGAGAAGACGATCCAGCTCAAGGATTTGCTAACCATGGGTCAGGCTATGACCAAGGCGCACGGCAAACTAGCCCAGTTGGGAGTTTCCTGCCAGCTATCTGATGACTTGGTCGAGCTGGCGCTTGAAAATGGGGCTCTTGGAGCCAAAATGAGTGGCGGTGGTCTAGGTGGCTGCGTGATTGTGCTAATAAAAGAAAAGAAAGAGGCGGAAGACTTAGCCCGTCTTTTGAGAGAGAAAGGAGCCAGCAACATATGGATAGAAAGTCTGTAAGTGTCAAGTCTTACGCCAATATTGCCATTGTCAAGTATTGGGGCAAGGCGGATGCCGAGCGGATGATTCCTGCTACTAGTAGTATTTCCTTGACTTTAGAGAATATGTATACCCAAACCCAGTTAAGTCCACTTTCTGCTGAGGCTGCTGGCGATGAATTTTATATCGATGGGCAATTGCAAAGCCCAGAAGAGCATACTAAGGTCAGTCGGATTATTGATCGCTTTCGGACGGAGCCAAGTGACTGGGTTCGGATTGACACCAGTAACAATATGCCGACAGCTGCAGGTTTATCCTCTAGTTCCAGCGGTTTATCTGCTCTGGTCAAGGCTTGTGATGCTTATTTTGAAACTCATTACAATACTGAGGAGCTGGCTCAGTTGGCCAAGTTTGCTTCAGGTTCATCAGCCCGCTCCTTCTTTGGTCCTTTGGCAGCATGGGACAAGGATAGCGGAGCGATTTATCCTGTGCAAACCGATCTTAAGCTAGCCATGATTATGTTGGTGCTTCATGATGAGAAAAAGCCGATTTCTAGTCGACTTGGCATGCAGCTCTGTGCCGAAACGTCCAAAAATTTTCAGGCTTGGATTGACCAGTCAGCACAGGACTATCAGGATATGCTGGTCTACCTAAAGGATAATGATTTTGAGAAAGTTGGGCTGTTGACCGAGGAGAATGCCCTGCGGATGCATGCAACGACAGAGACAGCCACGCCTCCATTTACTTATCTGACAGAGGAAAGCTATGCTGCAATGGACTTTGTTCGCCAGCTCCGAGGCCAGGGACATCCTTGTTATTTCACGATGGATGCTGGTCCTAATGTCAAGGTTCTCTGTCTTGAAGAGGACTTGGAAGACTTGGTGCCCCTCTTTGCGGCTCAGTACCGTCTGATTGTCTCCAAAACGAAGGAATTGCCTGATGGAAACTAAGATGCAAGTCCAGACCTGCGGGAAGCTCTATCTAGCTGGGGAATACGCTGTTCTGAGCTCTGGTCATGCGGCTTTGATTAAGAATATCCCCATCTATATGCGGGCAGAGATTGAGGCGGCGGACAGCTATGAGCTGGATTCGGATCTTTTTAGCCATAAAGCCAGTCTAGCACCAGATGCGGATTATGCCTTGATTCAGGAGACCATTCAGTTGATGAACGATTATCTCAGCTTGCTGCAACGCCCATTGCGCCCTTTTGCTCTGACTATCAGAGGAAAAATGGAGAAAGACGGGCGCAAGTTTGGGCTGGGTTCCAGTGGCAGCGTGGTTGTCTTGACGATCAAGGCTATGGCTGCCTTTTATCAGCTGCAACTAAGCTCTGACCTCCTCTTTAGACTAGCTGCAGTAGTGCTTCTTAAGCGGGGGGATAATGGCTCCATGGGAGATCTAGCCTGCATTGCTTATGAACAACTGGTTTATTACCGCTCTCTTGATCGGATGGCAATCCGCCAGCGATTGCTCGGCACAAGTCTATTAGAAATTTTAGATCAAGATTGGGGCTATGAAATCAAGCCTATCCATCCTGCTTTATCTTGTGATTTCTTGGTGGGTTGGACGAGAGAACCGGCTATTTCGAGTGACCTTGTCAAGCAGGTTAAGTCGAGTTTAAACGAGGACTTCTTGACTCAAACCCAGCTTCAGGTGGACGGTCTGAAAGAAGCTCTTGAGTCTGCGAATAAGATAGCTGTAAAGAGTAGTCTATCGACTGCTAGCCAACTTTTAGACAGGCTCAGTCCGCTGATTTACACGGAGAAATTACAGGCCTTAAGAGAGGCGAGTCAGGGCTTGGATTGTGTCGCTAAAAGCAGTGGAGCTGGCGGAGGAGACTGTGGTTTCGCCCTGTCTTTTGCTGCCGAAGGTAGCCAAACCTTGATCCAACGCTGGCAAGAAGCTGGTCTGGAATTGCTCTACCAAGAAAGGATAGGTGCTCATGAGCCAAAGTCGTAAAGATGATCATATCAACTACGCCCTAGAACAGCCCCTTGGCTACAATAGCTTTGATGATATAGAATTGATTCATCGTTCTTTGCCAGCCTATGATTTGGACGAGATTGACTTATCCACTCATTTCGCTGGGCGTGACTGGGATTTTCCCTTTTATATCAATGCCATGACAGGTGGAAGTCCAAAAGGTCGAGAAATCAATGAAAAACTGGCTAAAGTGGCAGAGGCCTGTGGCATCCTCTTTGTGACAGGTTCCTACAGTGCTGCTCTGAAAAATCCGGATGATGACTCTTATGCTGTGGCAAAGGATAAGCCTAGTCTACTCTTGGCCAGCAATATTGGACTTGACAAACCAGTAGCAGCAGGCTTGCAGGTGGTGTCGGATTTGAAACCTTTGTTTCTCCAGCTACATGTCAATGTCATGCAGGAAGTGCTAATGCCTGAGGGAGAACGGACTTTCAGAACTTGGAAGCAGCATTTGGAAGACTATGGAAAAGATTTTCCAGTCCCCCTTGTCCTCAAGGAAGTAGGATTTGGCATGGATCGAAAGACGATTGAGGAAGCGCAGGCACTAGGGATTTCAACCTTTGATATTTCTGGTCGTGGTGGAACGAGCTTTGCCTATATTGAAAATCGGCGGAGTGGCCAGCGAGACTATCTCAACGGTTGGGGGCAGACTACAGCTCAAGCCTTACTGGCAGCGCAAGATTGGGTGGACAAGGTAGACCTGCTAGCTAGTGGTGGTATTCGTCATCCTCTGGATATGGTTAAAGCCTTAGTTCTGGGTGCCAAAGCAGTCGGCCTTTCTCGGACTATGTTAGACTTGGTCGAAAAACACTCAGTCGAAGAGGTCATTGCTATTGTAAATGGCTGGAAAGAAGATTTACGGCTGTTGATGTGTGCCCTGTCCTGCCGCAACCTTCAAGAATTAACATCCGTCCCCTATCTGCTTTACGGTCGCTTAAAAGAAGGAGCCGAACAGGTGCAATAATCACTTGCTGGTATGCTTTGTCTAGCTGATAAAATGCTTTAGCAGATCATTCAAAGAAAAGCGAAATTTATTCTTGCTATTTGCAAGGAAATCTAGTATAATTATTATTTGTGAGTGAACCTCACTTACCCCTTGCAGCGTCTTGGGGTCATTAGACCAAAAGGAGGAACATATCAATGGCTAAATACGAAATTCTTTATATTATTCGTCCAAACATTGAAGAAGAAGCTAAAAACGCTTTGGTAGCACGCTTTGACTCTATCTTGACTGACAACGGTGCAACTGTTGTTGAATCAAAAGACTGGGAAAAACGTCGTCTTGCATACGAAATCCAAGATTTCCGTGAAGGACTTTACCACATCGTTAACGTTGAAGCAAACGACGATGCAGCTCTTAAAGAGTTTGACCGTCTTTCAAAAATCAACGCTGACATTCTTCGTCACATGATCGTCAAACTTGACGCTTAAGAAGGTAAATTATGATTAATAACGTTGTACTTGTGGGACGTATGACCCGTGATGCTGAACTTCGCTATACACCGCAAAACCAAGCGGTCGCAACCTTTACTCTGGCTGTTAATCGCAACTTTAAAAATCAAAGTGGTGAGCGTGAAGCGGACTTTATCAATGTTGTTATCTGGCGTCAGCAGGCAGAAAATCTTGCTAATTGGGCCAAAAAAGGCGCTCTAATCGGAATTACTGGTCGCATTCAGACTCGTAACTACGACAATCAGCAAGGCCAGCGTGTCTATGTCACAGAAGTCGTTGCAGACAACTTCCAGCTTCTGGAAAGTCGTGCAAGCCGTGAAGGGCAGCCTTCAGCTGGCTTTGGTGGCGGTGGCTTCGGTGGAAATTCTGCACCAAGCTATGGGAATGCTGACTCATTCAACCAAGTACCGAACTTTTCTCGTGAAGAAAGTCCCTTTGGGAATTCCAATCCAATGGACATCTCAGACGATGATTTACCATTCTAAAAATGGACAAAACTAGAACTATAATATAAAGGAGAATAACATGGCTCAACAACGTCGTGGCGGATTCAAACGCCGTAAAAAAGTTGATTACATCGCAGCAAACAAGATTGAATATGTTGATTACAAAGATACTGAGCTTCTTAGCCGTTTCGTTTCAGAACGTGGGAAAATCCTTCCTCGTCGTGTAACAGGAACTTCAGCTAAAAACCAACGTAAAGTAACAACAGCTATCAAACGCGCTCGCGTAATGGCTTTGATGCCTTTCGTAAATGAAGACTAATATGAATCCCTGCTTCTAGCAGGGATTTTTGCTGTCTTGATGATAGGAAGGGATAGTGCTATAATAGGAGCAACTATCGAGATATGGGAGGCTTGCCATGACAGAAGAACTAGTCATCAGAAAGATGCTTTTTGAGGATATTGAAGGCTTATCGAATGCTCTTATCCAGCAGGGCTGGCCTGGTCGGAGAGAGATTTTAGAAAGCTACTTTCTGGAGCAAGAGGCGGGTGAACGCCAAGTTTTGGTGGCGGTTGTTGGGGAATCTTTGGCTGGTTACATTACAGTCATCCCATTGGCAAAGCATGGGCCTTTTGCTGGTCTTTATCCTGAGTTAACGGATTTTAATGTTTTTGAAAGTTTCCAAAAGCGAGGAATCGGGACAGCTTTATTGGACAAAGCAGAGCAAGCAGCGCAGCATTATTCAGATGTGGTTAGCTTAGGTGTTGGGCTACATAAAGGCTATGGTCCAGCACAACGACTGTATGTAGGTCGCGGTTATATGCCAGATGGGTCAGGAGTTTGGTTTCAAAATCAGCCACTCACGCCCTATGATTCGTGCGATAATAATGATGACTTGGTCTTATACTTTTCAAAAAGAGCAAAATAAAAGAGGTTGAAAAACCTCTTTTTCTATGCTGCTTAGTATTTCGCTGGTCCCATAGTTGCACTCTTGATATTGAAGCGTTTCTTGATGTAGAAACGGAGTGCTAGGGTGATCCCTCCGATGATGGCAACGACGATATTTGACAAATGCGGGTTGAGAGAGTCGGGCAGTAAGCTAGAACCAACAATTGAAAGGGTCCAAAGACCAATGGCTACTAGCATGATAAGGATAGATTTGAGTAGATGTGGACGCTGGCTACGGTCAGTGTCTGGTCCGTAAAAACGGTAAACGAAATGATAGAGGGCGTAGAAAGCGAGACCACCGACAATACTACCAAAGACAAGTGTCGTCATGCCGTAAACAGACGGTTTAGAAGATGCCAAATTAACGATGGAAGTCAGAACGGTGAAGAAACCGAAAATGAAGAGGACGGAATCCAGCATCATCCATTTTGGATCATCGTTTTGTTTTGGATGCTCGGCGTCATAGCGCTCCTTAGTAGTGAGAGAAGAGACCCAGTAAGTTGGTGCACCGTAGAGAGCACGGGCAGGGATACCCTTGGCTTGATTTTCTAAAATGTTTGGAATGATTTCTTCTAAGATTGCTTTTACTTCTTCATCGGATTTGCCATCTTTGAGGAGTTGGTGAGTAGCGATGTGGAGAAATTCCTTATTTTTTTTAGTTAGTTTGTCTGATACTACTTGTGACATGTGAGTCCTTTCTGGTGGTTAGAATAATTTTTTATGGAAGAGGTAGAGGGTCAGAGAGCCACTCAGAGCAAAGGCGATAAACATGATAATCCAGAAGGCATGTGGCTCGCCATTTAGAGGCAGTTCATTATCTTTGAAGTTCATCCCATAGGCTGAGAAAAGCATGGTCGGGATGGACATAACAACGGTTACTAAGGCCAGTGTCTTCATGACATTATTTTGGTTGTTGGAAATAATAGAAGCAAAAGTATCTGTCATGCTGTGGAGGATATTTCCATAAATATCAGCCATCTCGATGGCCTGCTGGGTCTCAATCAGGGTATCCTCCAGCAAATCCTCATCTTCCAGATATTTTTTGATATTGCTGGTAGCGCTGGTCAATTTTTTGATTACGCGCTCATTTGTCTTGAGGGAGGCTTTGAAATAGACGATGGTCTTTTCCAGCTCCATGAGCTCAATCAGTTCTTCATTTCGAGTTGATTGGTGCAGCTGGCTTTCAATCTGCTCACTCTTGCGGTCAATGGAACGCAGGGCTGTCAGATATAGCTCGGCATTGCGATAGAGAATCTGAAAGATAAAACGTGACCGCATGAAAGTATAAAAGTTACGCAAGCGACGGTGGATAAAGATATCCAGCAGGGGCAGCTTTTCCAAGCAAGTCGTGATGATAGCTTCTTCTGTGATGATAATACCAAGCGGGATAGTGACATAGTAAGTCTGGTTATTCCGCTCCTCAGTGATGGGTACGTCTACGATGATCAGTGTGTATTCATCCTCGATGGTGACCCGAGACATTTCCTCGGCATCGAGTGGTGCTCGTAGGTCAGCTATGTCAATGCCAAAGGCGTTTGCGATTTCTAAAGATTCATTTTGGGAAGGATTGACCATGTTTATCCAAGTTCCCGATTCAAGTGTATCAATCTCCTTGAACTCGGTTGTTGTTGATAAAAATACTTGCTTCATATCTCCTCCTAGAATCGTTTATAAGCACCGTCTTATTATACTACAAATTCTAGTCTTTTGGGAAAAAGTTTGCAGAAAAATTTGCTATAATAGAAGAAGTTTAAAGGTAAAGTGTGGAAGAGATGCAAGATAAAATTGTGATTCATGGAGCGCGAGCTCATAATTTAAAAAATATTGATGTAGAAATCCCCCGAGACAAGCTGGTCGTGGTGACTGGTCTGTCTGGTTCAGGTAAGTCTAGTCTGGCTTTTGATACCCTCTATGCAGAAGGGCAGCGCCGCTATGTGGAGAGTCTGTCGGCCTATGCTCGGCAGTTTTTGGGCAATATGGAAAAACCGGATGTTGATTCGATAGATGGTCTTAGCCCGGCTATTTCCATCGACCAGAAGACGACCAGCAAAAATCCCCGCTCAACTGTGGGAACAGCCACCGAAATCAATGACTACCTACGGCTGCTCTATGCCCGTGTTGGAACGCCCTACTGTGTCAATGGACATGGAGCTATTAAGGCCTCGTCTGTTGAGCAGATTGTCGACAAGGTTTTAGAATTGCCAGAGCGTCAGCGATTACAGATTTTAGCGCCGGTCATTCGCAAGAAAAAGGGACAACATAAGACCGTTTTTGACAAGATTCAGAAAGACGGCTATGTCCGGGTGCGCGTGGATGGGGATGTCTACGATGTAACAGAAGTGCCAGAGCTTTCTAAGAGCAAGCAGCATGATATTGAAGTCGTGGTAGACAGAATTGTCATCAAGGAAGGGGTGCGCAGCCGCCTCTTTGACTCGGTTGAAGCAGCTCTGCGGATTGCTGAGGGCTATGTGGTGATTGATACCATGGACGGTCAAGAGCTGCTCTTTTCTGAGCACTATGCCTGTCCAGTCTGTGGTTTTACAGTGCCAGAGCTAGAGCCACGCCTCTTCTCTTTCAATGCGCCTTTTGGCTCTTGTCCAGATTGTGATGGTCTGGGAGTTAAGCTGGAAGTGGATCTAGATGTGGTCGTGCCAGATTCTAGCAAAACTTTGCGCGAAGGAGCGCTAGCGCCTTGGAATCCCATTTCCTCCAACTACTATCCACAGATGCTGGAGCAGGCTATGGCAGCCTTTGGCATTGATATGGACAAGCCTTTTGAGGAGCTGACGGAGGAAGAAAAACAGCTGATTTTCTTTGGCTCAGATGGACGGGAGTTCCATTTCCACTATGAAAATGAATTTGGCGGCGTGCGCGATATTGATATTCCTTTTGAGGGGGTTGTCACCAATATCAACCGTCGTTACCATGAAACCAATAGTGATTTTACTCGGACGCAGATGCAAACATATATGAATGAGCTGACTTGTGCAGCTTGTCATGGCTATCGACTCAGCCCTCAGGCCTTGTCTGTCAAGGTTGGCGGCGAAGATGGCTTGCATATCGGTGAGATTTCAGACTTGTCTATTTCAGATCATTTGCTTCAGTTGGACAAGCTTAGCTTGACTGATAATGAAGCTACGATTGCGCGCCCTATTCTCAAAGAAATTCATGACCGACTGACCTTCCTTAATAATGTTGGTCTTAATTACTTGACCCTGTCTCGCTCGGCTGGGACTCTATCAGGAGGTGAGAGCCAGCGGATTCGCTTGGCGACTCAGATCGGTTCTAACTTGAGTGGCGTCCTCTATATCCTGGACGAGCCCTCGATTGGCTTGCACCAGCGTGACAATGACCGCCTAATTGCCAGCCTCAAGAAGATGCGCGACCTGGGCAATACTTTAATCGTGGTTGAGCATGATGAGGACACCATGCGGGAGGCTGACTGGCTGATTGATGTGGGACCAGGAGCCGGTGTTTTCGGCGGTGAAATCGTCGCGGCCGGCACTCCTGCACAGGTGGCCAAGAGCAAGAAATCTATCACAGGCCAATACTTGTCAGGTAAGCGCGAGATTCCAGTACCATTGGACCGCCGTGTAGGAAATAGCCGCTTTATTGAAGTGACAGGGGCTCAGGAGAATAACTTGCAGAATATCTCAGCTAAATTCCCCTTGGGCAAATTCATCGCTGTGACAGGAGTGTCTGGATCCGGTAAGTCAACGCTGGTCAACTCTATCCTTAAAAAGGCTATTGCTCAAAAACTCAACCGCAACTCTGCTAAGCCAGGTAAGTTCAAGAAAATCAGCGGCATTGAGCATGTGGACAGACTGATTGATATTGACCAAAGTCCGATTGGCCGGACACCGCGCTCTAATCCGGCTACATATACTGGAGTATTTGACGATATTCGCGATCTGTTTGCCAAGACCAATGAAGCCAAGATTCGCGGCTACAAGAAAGGCCGTTTCAGCTTTAACGTCAAGGGCGGTCGCTGTGAGGCCTGCTCGGGTGATGGGATTATCAAGATTGAGATGCACTTCCTGCCTGATGTCTATGTGGCCTGCGAGGTCTGCCACGGCACTCGCTATAATAGTGAGACTCTGGAAGTCCACTACAAGGAGAAGAATATCGCTCAGGTTCTGGACATGACAGTCAATGATGCGGTGGAATTCTTCCAGCATATTCCGAAAATTGCCCGCAAACTCCAGACCATCAAGGATGTGGGACTAGGCTATGTGACCCTAGGGCAGCCAGCTACGACCTTGTCAGGTGGTGAAGCCCAGCGGATGAAGCTGGCCAGCGAGCTTCACAAGCGCTCAACTGGTAAGTCCTTCTATATCTTGGATGAGCCGACGACAGGGCTTCATACAGAGGACATTGCTCGTTTGCTTAAGGTTTTAGCCCGCTTCGTGGATGATGGCAATACAGTTCTCGTCATCGAGCACAATCTGGATGTTATCAAGACAGCTGACCATATCATCGACCTAGGCCCAGAAGGCGGTGTCGGTGGTGGTACGATTATTGCGACGGGTACACCAGAAGAAGTCGCGGCCAATCCAGCCAGCTATACTGGTCAGTATTTAAAAGGCAAGCTGAAATAAGATTTTTATCCTTCTAAAACACAAATCCCTCACTAGGCTAACCTAATGAGGGATTTTAACTTATAGTTATGAGGGAAGTAGGGCATAGCTATCGCAGCTGCCTACTAGATATTTTAGAATGTTTTTTCTTTGTCACGAACGACCAGTAAGTCCACTTTAGCGTGGCGGAGGATATATTCGGATGATGAGCCGACTAGGAGGCGTTCAAAGGCATTTAGACCAGTAGCCCCGACCATAATCAAATCAACCTTGTGTTCGTCAGGAATGTCAGTTGACAGGAGGGTTTTGGGATTGCCCAATTCAATGACGATATCGACGTATTTGACCCCAGCTTTTTGCGCCTTTTCCTTGTACTCTGTCATCAACTTTTGTGCTTCTTCTTGGAGATCTTCGTAGACCTCAGCGTCAAATGTTGAGACGCTTTGGAGAGCCCGGGTATCAATCACATGAGCAATTGTCAAACGAGAAGCATTTCTCAGCGCTACATTAACACCTTTTTCAAAAGCGAGTTCTGCTTCGCGAGAGCCGTCAACAGCGACCATGATATTTTCATATTTTTGTTGAGTCATAAAGCTACCTCCATCTTTTGTCGAATACTAGATTCGAGCTTCTTATATCTTCACTTATATTGTAAACCTTTTCAGAAAAAAAGTAAAGCTGCAAATGAAATTCAGAAATCAAGTGAAATTATCATGATGGACAAGTGTATTTTCCTAAGTTATAAGCCTTATTTTAGTTGAATGGAGCTTTCTTAGATTCTTCCTGATTGTCAATCTTTTTTTCTGATGGTATAATAAAATCATTCAGATGAATTGAGGAAAATAGGATGAAAGAATTTAATAAGTCCAGTAAACTGGAGCATGTAGCCTATGATATTCGTGGGCCAGTTTTGGATGAAGCGATGCGGATGCGGGCCAATGGAGAGAAAATTCTCCGCCTGAACACGGGAAATCCAGCTGAATTTGGCTTTACCGCTCCAGACGAGGTCATTCATGATTTGATTATGAATGCGCGTGATAGTGAGGGTTACTCTGATTCTAAGGGGATTTTCTCAGCCCGTAAGGCCATTATGCAGTATTGCCAGCTCAGAAATTTCCCTAATGTTGATATCGATGATATTTATCTTGGAAATGGAGTCAGCGAGCTGATTGTTATGTCTATGCAGGGACTCTTGGATGATGGAGATGAGGTCTTAGTACCAATGCCGGACTATCCGCTCTGGACGGCTGCAGTTAGTCTGGCTGGTGGGAATGCGGTTCATTATGTCTGTGATGAGCAGGCAGAATGGTATCCAGATATTGACGACATCAAGTCAAAAATCACTTCTAACACTAAGGCTATCATTATCATCAATCCTAACAATCCAACGGGAGCACTTTATCCTAAGGAACTTTTGCTAGAGATCGTGGAAATTGCTCGCCAGAACAATCTTATCATTTTTGCGGATGAGATTTATGACCGCATGGTGATGGATGGACATGTGCATACGCCTGTGGCAAGCTTGGCACCTGATGTTTTCTGTGTCAGCATGAATGGTCTGTCTAAGTCCCACCGTATCGCTGGCTTCCGAGTTGGCTGGATGGTGCTATCTGGTCCTAAACGGCATGTTAAAGGCTATATCGAAGGCCTCAATATGCTGTCCAATATGCGCTTGTGCTCTAACGTCTTGGCCCAGCAGGTTGTGCAAACATCGCTTGGAGGTCACCAGTCGGTGGATGAATTGCTTTTGCCAGGTGGCCGTATCTATGAACAAAGAAACTTCATTTACAATGCCATTCAAGATATTCCAGGTTTGTCTGCAGTAAAACCTAAGGCGGGTCTTTACATCTTCCCGAAAATTGATCGGGAAATGTACCGGATCGATGATGATGAGCAGTTTGTCTTGGATTTCCTCAAGCAGGAAAAAGTCCTTCTTGTCCATGGACGAGGCTTTAACTGGAAGGATCCAGATCATTTCCGAATCGTTTATCTGCCTCGGGTAGATGAGCTAGCTCAGATCCAAGAAAAAATGACACGCTTCCTACGCCAATACCGCAGATAAGCATAAAATACAAGTTATAAACCGTTTAAAACAAATTCGTCTTAGAATTGTTTTAAATGGTTTTTTTGATGAAGTGATTTTTTCGCTATCATTAAATTCTGAATCTTTCAGAATTGTAGCGAATTTTTTTTCAATACACAATTTTCAGATAATTATTGAAAATTTCGGTCGATTATGGTACAATCAAGGAGACTAAATACGAGGTAAATGTATGGCAAAACTATTAGAAAAAACAAGGAAGATTACTTCTATCTTGAAACGTTCAGAGGAGCAACTTCAGGAAGAACTTCCTTACAATGCGATCACTCGCCAGCTTGCTGATATTATTCATTGCAATGCCTGCATCATCAACAGCAAGGGCCGTCTTTTGGGCTATTTCATGCGCTACAAGACAAATAATGATCGTGTAGAAGCCTTTTTCCAAGACAAGACATTCCCCAAAGAATATGTCCAAGAAGCAAACATGGTGTATGAGACAGAGGCCAATCTGCCTGTAACTCACGATTTGACCATTTTCCCAGTGGAAACCAAGGATGAATTTCCAGATGGTTTGACTACTATCGCGCCGATTCATGTTTCAGGGATTCGCTTAGGCTCATTGATTATCTGGCGTAATGACAAGGAATTTTTGGATGACGATTTGATTCTGGTTGAGATTGCCAGCACAGTGGTCGGTATCCAGCTGCTTAACTTCCAGCGGGAAGAGGACGAGAAGAACATCCGTCGCCGGACAGCTGTGACCATGGCGGTTAATACCCTGTCTTACTCAGAGCTAAGAGCCGTTTCAGCTATTCTGGGCGAGCTCAATGGCAATGAAGGGCAACTGACGGCTTCTGTCATTGCTGACCGCATCGGGATTACCCGTTCAGTGATTGTCAATGCCTTGCGCAAGCTGGAAAGTGCGGGGATTATTGAAAGCCGCTCGCTGGGGATGAAGGGAACTTATCTGAAAGTCCTGATTCCAGATGTTTTTGAGGAAATTAAAAAGAGGGATTACTAATGGCAAGAGCACTGATTTCCATTGATTATACAGTTGATTTTGTTGCAGATGAGGGCAAGTTGACAGCAGGAGCGCCAGCACAGGCAATTTCTGAAGCCATTGCCCAAGTAACTAAGGCAGCTTTTGACCGAGGCGATTATATCTTCTTTGCTATTGATGCCCACGATGAGAATGATGCCTTTCATCCAGAAAGCAAGCTATTTCCGCCTCATAATATCAAAGGAACCAGTGGTCGTAATCTTTATGGTCCTTTGGCTGATTTTTATGAGAAGCATCAAGCAGACCCTCGGGTCTTTTGGATGGATAAACGTCATTATTCTGCTTTTTCTGGCACGGATTTAGATATCCGCCTGCGGGAAAGAAAGGTAGATACAGTTATTTTGACAGGAGTCTTGACGGATATTTGCGTCCTGCATACAGCGATTGATGCTTATAATCTTGGTTATCAGATTCAGGTTGTAGAAACGGCTGTGGCTTCTATTTCAGAGGAAAATCACAAATTTGCCTTAAACCACTTGCAAAATGTTCTGGGTTCGACTATAATAGATACAATTTAAGAGTAAAAGAGAAGCAGAGTAGGCTTGCTGACTTGCACAGAGAGTGCTGATAGCTGAGAGCAGCACCAAGAAAGCAAAAACCGAAGAACATGTTTCGTAATCTTTTGTGTGATTAAGCACAAACGTCGCTCACGTTACGAGCTCAGAGGCTGCCTTTTAGGGCGGCGAATAACAGTGGTACCACGGCTTTCGTCTGTTTCAGAGACGAAGGCCCTTTTCTTTTGCTGCGATTCAAGTGAAGACGATGGAAGAACGTGGTAATATCCTGAACAACAGGGCGAAGCTACAAATTGATGTGAGAGGGAAAGAATATGAAAGAAATTTTTATCGGAAACTACGGTTTAGAGCAGGTCGGACAGACCATGACCGCAACTGGCTGGGTGGCCAATATCCGCAATCACGGCAAGCTAGCCTTTATTGAATTGCGGGATCGCGAGGGCTTGCTTCAGGTCTTTGTTGGCGGTGAGATTGAAGATTTTGCTAAGCTGGAAGACATTGGCAAAGAGGATGTTATTTCAGTAACGGGGCAAGTCGTTCAGCGGGAAGAGCGCTTTGTCAATAAGTCCATCAAGTCTGGTCAGGTTGAGCTAAGGGCAGAGAAGATTGAGGTCATTGCTAGCAGCAAGGCATTGCCTTTTGAACTGGCCCAGCATGCCCATACTGGGGAAGATCTGCGTCAGAAATACCGCTACCTGGACTTGCGTCGTGAGAAGATGACACATAACCTCAAACTTCGTCATCAGGTCACCTCAACCATTCGAGAATATTTGAACGGTTTGGACTTTTTGGAAGTGGAGACACCTTATCTGACCAAGTCAACTCCTGAAGGAGCCAGAGACTTCTTGGTGCCTAGTCGGGTCTTTAAAAATCAGTTCTACGCCTTGCCACAGAGTCCACAGATGCTCAAGCAGTTGCTGATGGGAGCTGGCCTCGAGCGCTATTATCAGATTGTTCGTTGTTTCCGTGACGAAGACTTGCGGGGCGATCGTCAGCCAGAGTTTACTCAGGTAGATTTGGAGCTGAGTTTTGCAAGCGAAGAAGAAATCCGAGCTCTGGTTGAAGCTATGCTCAAGGCTGTTGTGAAGAAAACTCATGGTTTAGAGCTGACGGAAGCTTTTCCGACGATTAGCTATGAAGAGGCTATGAGCCGCTTTGGTTCTGATAAGCCGGATACGCGCTTTGGTCTGGAGCTAAAGAGTTTGACGGATTTGTGCCAGTCCAATGACTCGCTTCTTATCAAGAAAGCCTTGGACAACCAAGAGGAAGTGATGGGAATCTGTGTGCCAGATGCAGCTAGTGCTTTTAGTAAGAAACAGCTGAGTCACTACTATCAGGAAATGAAGGAATTTGGCTGCAGTCGTTTCGCCAGTCTAAAGGTTGAAGATGGCCAGTTAGTTGGAGATTTGGCTAGTACCTTTGAGGCTGAGAGTCAGGATTTACTAGCACGTTTTGAGGCCAAGGATGGAGACCTCATCCTGCTAGTTATGGCTAAGAAGCGTCGGGCTCAGGAAGCTTTGGGACATCTGCGTCTAGAAGTCGCAAAAACTTTAGATTTGATTGACCCAAGCCTGCTTCATTTCCTCTGGGTTGTGGATTGGCCGCTGCTGGAGTGGAATGAAGACCAAAACCGCTATCAAGCCATGCACCATCCTTTCACACAGGGCATCTTTGAAGATGGACAAGAGCCAGACCAATTCCGCAGCCATGCCTACGACATCGTCTTGAATGGCTATGAAATCGGCGGTGGGAGTCTACGGATTCATGATCGGAAGGCTCAGGAAGCTATGTTTGAGCTATTGGGCATGAGCCGGGAAGACTATGAGCGGGATTTTGGTTTCTTCCTAGAAGCTTTGGAGTACGGCTTCCCACCACACGGCGGCTTGGCTCTAGGCTTAGATCGCTTGGTTATGATTTTGGCTGGGGAAGAAAATATCCGCCAAGTCATCGCCTTTCCGAAAAATGGTACTGGTTTTGACCCTATGCTGGAAAGTCCGAGTTTGGTGGACCAAAGACAGCTCAAAGAACTGTATTTGGAATTGAAGAATTAGCCTGAAATATGGTAAAATGAAATGATGCGAATTCCTGAAGAAATCAGGAAGAAGTTAAAGAAAGAGGTCACAGCTACGAGAGCTTGGTGCCTCTATCTTAGCAAAACAATGCGAGTTAAATACCTCGAAAACAAAGATCTTTCTTGGATTTATCGTTTTCGGTCGGTATTCAGGCTCGCCTATCTTATGAAAGGAATCAGAGATGAAGATTACTCAAGAAGAAGTAAGTCACGTTGCAAAACTGTCAAAACTGGCTTTTTCACCAGAAGAGACAGCTGAGTTTGCGACAACCTTGTCTAAAATTGTCGACATGGTCGAATTGCTCAATGAAGTGGATACGGAGGGTGTGCCTTTCACTTCCAATGTGGCAGCTAACATCAACTATATGCGAGAAGATGTGGCTCAGCCGGGCTGGAACCGAGAAGAGCTTTTCCAAAATGTACCTGAAAAAGAGCGGGGCTACATCAAAGTGCCTGCCATCCTAGATGACGGAGGAGATGCCTAATGACTTTTAATCACAAGACCATTGAAGAGCTGCATGATTTGCTGGTCAAGAAAGAAATTTCTGCAGTAGAGTTAACTCAGGCAACTTTGGCAGACATCAAAGAACGTGAAGCTGCCGTGGACAGTTTCATCACTATCAGCGAAGAGGAAGCATTGGCTCAGGCAGCAGCTCTGGATGCCAAGGGCATTGATGCTGACAATCTCATGAGCGGAATTCCGCTAGCGGTTAAGGACAATATCTCAACTAAGGGAATCTTGACGACGGCTGCATCTAAAATGCTCTACAACTATAAGCCGATTTTCGATGCAACCAGTGTAGAAAAGCTCTATGGTAAGGATATGATTATCGTTGGGAAGACCAACATGGACGAGTTTGCCATGGGTGGATCCAGCGAAAACTCTTACTTTAAGACGACTAAGAATGCTTGGGATAGCAGCAAGGTTCCTGGCGGATCATCTGGTGGTTCAGCGACAGCTGTTGCCTCTGGTCAGGTTCGTCTATCACTAGGTTCAGATACGGGTGGTTCTATTCGCCAGCCTGCTTCCTTTAACGGTGTGGTTGGTCTCAAGCCAACCTACGGACGGGTTTCTCGTTTTGGTCTCATTGCTTTTGGTTCCTCTTTAGATCAGATTGGGCCTTTCTCTCAGACAGTTAAGGAAAATGCCCAGCTTCTGAATGTTATTTCTGGTAATGATCCTAAAGATTCTACATCATCACAAGAAGCAGTGCCAGACTTTACTAGCAAGATTGGCCAAGACATCAAGGGCATGAAGATTGCCTTGCCTAAGGAATACATGGGTGAGGGAATTGACAGCAAGGTCAAGGAAACGATTCTGGCAGCAGCCAAGCACTTGGAAAGTCTAGGAGCTATCGTTGAAGAAGTCAGCCTGCCTCACAGCAAGTACGGCGTGGCAGTCTACTATATTATTGCTTCTTCTGAAGCCAGCTCTAACCTGCAGCGTTTTGATGGCATTCGCTATGGCTATCGTGCAGAAGGCATTGAAAATCTAGAAGATGTCTATGTCAAATCTCGCAGCGAAGGCTTTGGTGAAGAGGTGAAACGCCGCATCATGCTGGGGACATTCAGCTTGTCGTCTGGTTACTACGATGCTTACTTCAAGAAAGCTGGTCAGGTTCGGACCTTGATTATGCAAGATTTTGCTAAAGTATTTGAAAAATATGATTTGATCTTAGGTCCAACTGCACCAACTGTAGCTTATGACTTGGGCAGTCAAAACCAAGATCCAGTGGCCATGTATCTGGCTGACCTTTTGACCATTCCAGTCAATCTGGCTGGTCTGCCTGGCATTTCAATCCCAGCTGGCTTTGCAGATGGTCTTCCAGTTGGCTTGCAGCTGATTGGGAACCACTTTGATGAAGCGACCATCTATCAGGCAGCCGCAGCATTTGAAGCGACGACTGACTACCACAAACAGCAGCCAGTTATCTTTGGAGGTGAAAAATAATGAACTTTGAAACAGTTATCGGACTGGAAGTCCATGTTGAATTGAAGACCAATTCAAAAATTTTCTCACCGGCTCCAGCTCACTTCGGTGAAGATCCAAATGCCAACACCAATATCATCGACTGGTCCTTCCCAGGTGTCCTGCCTGTTATGAACAAGGGTGTCATCGACTATGGAATCAAAGCTGCTCTGGCTTTGAACATGGATATTCACCAGAAAATGCACTTTGACCGCAAGAATTACTTCTATCCGGACAATCCAAAAGCCTATCAAATTTCTCAGTTTGATGAGCCGATTGGCTACAATGGCTGGATTGAGATTGAACTAGAAGATGGCACGACCAAGAAAATCCGTATCGAGCGAGCCCACTTGGAAGAAGATGCTGGAAAGAATACCCACGGCAGCGATGGCTACTCTTATGTGGACCTCAACCGCCAAGGGGTACCTCTGATTGAGATTGTGTCTGAAGCGGATATGCGCAGTCCAGAAGAAGCCTATGCCTATCTGACTGCCCTCAAGGAAATCATCCAGTACACGGGCATTTCGGATGTCAAGATGGAAGAGGGCTCCATGCGGGTTGACGCCAATATTTCTATCCGTCCTTACGGTCAGGAAGAGTTTGGTACCAAGACTGAGCTGAAAAACCTTAACTCCTTCAACTTTGTCCGCAAGGGTCTAGCCTTTGAGGAAAAACGTCAGGCTGAAATCCTACGTAGCGGTGGTCAAATCCGTCAGGAAACCCGTCGTTATGATGAAGCAACTGGCGAAACTCTGCTTATGCGGGTCAAGGAAGGTTCAGCGGACTACCGTTACTTCCCAGAGCCTGATCTGCCGATCTTTGAGATTGAAGATGCTTGGATTGAGCAAGTACGCAGCAATCTGCCAGCCTTTCCAAAAGAGCGTCGTGCCAAGTATGTGGGCGATTACGGCCTGTCTGACTACGATGCCAAGCAGCTGACCGCGACCAAGGCTGTGTCAGACTTTTTTGAAGCAGCTGTTGCGGCAGGTGGTGACGCTAAGGCTGTTTCTAATTGGCTCCAAGGAGAAGTGGCTCAATACCTCAATGCCGAAGGTAAGACCATCTCTGAGATTGAGCTGACGCCTGAGAACCTGACTGAGATGATTGCACTGATTGCAGACGGAACGATTTCCTCTAAGATTGCTAAGAAGGTCTTTGTCCATCTGGCTAAAAATGGTGGCTCTGCTAAAGAGTATGTACAGAAAGCAGGATTGATCCAAATTTCAGACCCTGCTCAACTTCTTCCTATTATCCAGCAAGTCTTTGCGGATAATGAAAAAGCCATCAATGACTATAAGGGTGGCAATAAGAATGCGGCCAAATCCTTGATTGGTCAGCTCATGAAGGCTACCAAGGGACAAGCCAACCCACAAGTAGCACAAAAACTGCTGAACGAAGAGTTGGAAAAACTTTAAAAATAAATAGAGAACCAGTCGTGAGACTGGTTTTCGCCTTTTATTTTAATGGAACTTATGGTAAAATAGATAAAAAATAAAGGAGTCCTTATGTCAGAAATTAAAGTAAAACGCGGAACAGGCTTTGTAGGGATCATTGGGAATTTTCCAATTTTAATCAATGGTCAAAAGGTTGGTACAATCCAGAATGGCGACGAAGCGTCCTTTCCTATTGAGGGAGAAGAAGCTGTTGTTCGTGTAGGAGCTGCTCCTATGAGAACCAAGCCAGTGACAGTTAAAGCAGGGCAAACCTTGCTGGTTGAAACAAATTTTACGAATTTTTCTATCTGTCTAGGAGTTTTGTTGCTCGGCCTGTTCTTTGGTGGTCTAGTGCGTGCAATTCTCTTAATTCTTTATATTGTTTTAATGTTTCTTCTGCCTTTTTACTCAGCTAGGATTGAAGAATAAACTGAAGAATTTTTGTTGATAGGCTGGGTTAAAATAAAGGGGTTTCTGATGCCAAAATTTACCATTACGCGTGCTACCGGTATGGTTGGAGTTGCCCAAAATGTTGCGGTATATCTAAATGGTCAACTTGTGGATAAACTTGCGAATGATGAAAGTAAAACGTTGACTTTTGAGGGAAACAGTGTTGAACTACAGGTTGGACAAAGCTTTATGAAATCGCATAAGATTCAAGTGAAAGATGGCCAGAAGGTACTTGTTACAGCTTCTGGAATGCGGGCTATGCTAGGAATTATTGGCTTTATATTAGGTTTGCCTTATTTACTTCTTGAGATAGAGGATTAGCCATTTTTGGGCTCTGTTAAATCATAAAAAATCAGTCAAAACAGACTGATTTTTCTTTATGGTTTATGTTATAATGATCAAAGCTAACAGAAAGAGGTTTGGGATGTCAAAAGTTTTAAGGGGAACCCTTTATACCTTGGTTGCGGGGATTGCTTGGGGGTTGTCGGGAACAAGTGGTCAATATCTGATGGAGCATGGTTTTTCGGCACTGAGCTTGACCAATGTGCGCTTGTTGCTAGCGGGTTTGGTCTTGATGATGTTGGCTTATGCGACAAATAAAGATTCTTTTAAAGAGATTTGGAAGGACAAGAGCTCTCTTCTACACATTTTAATTTTTGCAGTTCTAGGCTTATTTATCAATCAATATGCTTATTTAGCGGCCATTCATGAGACGAATGCAGGAACAGCAACGGTCTTACAATATCTCTGTCCAGTGGGAGTTTTGGCATACACTTGTATCAAAGACAGAGTAACACCGACTGTGGCTCAGGTTTGCTCTATGATTTTGGCTATCGGAGGAACCTTTCTAATTGCGACCCACGGTCAGGTCAATCAGCTCTCGATGACGCCAAAGGGCCCATTTTTAGGTGTTTTTTCGGCCTTTACATACGCGCTATATATTCTGTTGCCGATTGAGCTCATTAAAAGGTGGGGAAGCATGCTGGTTATCGGCATTGGGATGACCATTGCAGGTATCTTGCTCCTTCCTTTCAGCGGTATTTTCCAGCATCAGTGGCAAGTCCATTTGGATATCCTTCTAGCCTTGGTCGGCATTATTGTCATCGGAACAATCTTTGCTTACACCGTCTTTTTGAAGGGAACAAGCTTGGTCGGTCCTGTCAAATCTAGCCTCTTAGCCTCGATTGAGCCTATTTCAGCGGTCTTCTTTGCTTTTGTCATTATGAATGAACGCTTTTATCTGCTTGATTTTGTAGGTATGGGCATGATTTTGCTAGCTGTCCTGTTGATATCTGTCAAAGACCTAATCTTGGAAAAGAAAAAAGGTTTCTTATAAGCAAGAAAGAATAAGGAAAGGCCTAGCTCTGAATAGAGCTAGGTCTTTGTTGTTTATTTATTCGGTTTATTCATTGCTTTCTGAGCTGCCAAAGAATGCTTTATATAAAGCACGGATGGCCTCTTTTTCTTGGGTTTTATTGACAACAAACATGATAGAAACTTCACTGGAACCTTGTGACATCATTTGGATATTGATTTTGTTGTCAGAAAGAGCTCTAGTCGCAGTAGCAGTTACCCCGATATGACTTTTCATTTTTTCGCCGACAATCATGATGATAGAAAGATCATGCTCAATCTCAGCGTAGTCTACTTCTGCCTTTTGTACAAGTTGGCGCAGAATTTCTTCTTCTTTGATTGGAGTTAATTCACGTTCACGAAGAATGATGGAAAGATCATCGATTCCTGTTGGCATATGCTCCCAACCGATATTTAAATCTTCCAAAATCTGAAGCGCCTTTCGGCCAAATCCAACTTCTCGGTTCATGAGATACTTGGACATATTAATACTTACGAAGCCAGAATCACCAGCGATTCCTACAACAGGAGGATGATCTTCGCTATGTTTATGGACGATACGCGTACCGGGGTGCTCTGGATTGTTGGTATTTTTGATAACGAGTGGAATTTTTCCGCGATAGGCTGGAAGCAGAGCTTCATCGTGAAGGACAGTAAAACCTGCATAGGCTAATTCCCGCATTTCACGGTAAGTAAGCTCGGCGATGGAACGTGGCTTATGAATAATCCCAGGGTGAGCAGCAAAGATGCCGTCTACATCAGTGAAGTTTTCATAGACATCAGCTTTGACACCAGCTGCAATAATTGATCCTGTAATATCTGAGCCACCACGAGAAAAAGTACAGATTTGTCCATCTTGAGTGACACCGAAGAAGCCAGGGATGACAAGGACTTCATCGGAATGAATTAGTTCTTCCAATTTATCATAGCTTGAAGGAAGGATCCGAGCATTTCCTGGTTCGCTTGAAACCACTAGTCCAGCTTCTCTAGGATGGACGTAGCGAGCCGGAATACCATTGTGGTTAAAGTAGGCTGCAATGAGCTTAGCATTGTTGTTTTCACCAGCTGCTAGGAAAGTATCGTAAAGAAATTCATTATTTTCAATTGGCAGAGTAGCTAGGGAGATGATGCTCTTAGAGATTTTTTCAATAATTGCAGATTTTAGACCTAGCTCAGAGACCATATCGGAGTAACGCTTAATAATCCAATTTTGCTCCTTGGAGACATCATTTCCGGCAATGTACTGGCGATAATACTTAATCAGGGCATCGGTGACTTTTGTATCTTGGTCATCTCTTTTTCCTGGTGCGGAAACGACGACGAAACGACGCTCAGCATCAGACTTTACAATATGTAAGACTTTTTCTAATTGTGAAGCAGAAGCAAGTGAACTTCCGCCAAATTTTACAACTTTCATAGAAACTCCTAAACATGATTTAGGAAAAATTATAACAAAATTCTGAAAATTTTGCAAATCTATCAGAAACACCGCTTTATATAAATTTATTGCAAAAATAAGCAAAAAACGAATATAAAATTAAATTTCCCAGTTTTTGTTTTCTTTCTTACATCTTTTATGCTAGAATAAATGTAATTTGACTATCAAATTATTTAATTATGAAATAAAATGACTGTAATTACCCAGTCTGGAATGGAGTTAGAATGACTTTTAATGGTATTCTTTATAAGGTAGTTGATGAAGTGGCGACTATTACCTTCAATCGTCCTGAAGTTTCAAATGGTTTCAATATCCCTATGTGTGAGGAGATTTTAGAAGCGATTGAGCTGGCCGCAAATGATGAGGCAGTGAAGTTTCTAGTGATCAATGCCAATGGGAAGGTATTTTCTGTCGGTGGGGACTTAGCTGAGATGCAAAGAGCTGTCAGTGCTGACGATATTCAATCCTTGGTAAAAATTGCAGAGCTGGTCAATGACATTTCCTTTGCTATGAAACGACTACCAAAGCCAGTTATTATGAGTGTGGATGGCCCTGTTGCTGGTGCAGCTGCCAATATGGTCGTGGCTGCAGATTTCTGCATTGCGACAGAAAAATCTCGCTTCATTCAAGCTTTTGTGGGAGTGGGCTTAGCGCCAGATGCCGGTGGGCTTTATCTTTTGACTCGGGCAATTGGTGTGACTCGAGCGACTCACTTGGTCATGACGGGAGAGGCCTTGACTGCTGAGAAGGCTCTGGATTATGGTTTGCTCTATAAGGTCTGTGAAGCAGAGAAGCTAGAAAAAACAACGGAACAGTTGCTGAAGAAGCTAAAACGCGGTTCGCTGAATTCTTACAGAGCTATGAAAGAAATGGTCTGGAAGAGCCTGTTCAGCGGTTGGAAAGAATATGCGGAGTTGGAGTTATCTTTACAGAAGTCTCTTGCTTTCACTGAGGACTTCAAAGAAGGTGTCCAAGCTTATACTGAGAAGCGTCGTCCACAATTTACAGGTAAGTAAGGATTTGTAGGATAAGAAAATTGTTTGAAAATCAAATAAATTTTCAAAAGGACTTGCAAATTATTTTGAGATCTGATAAAATTTGAATGTCAAAGTATTTATGAAGGAGGTGTTGGTTTGAATTATCAATTAGTCAATGATTATTTAACATCCATTTTTAATAATGTTTTGGTTATTGAAGAGTCCAGCCTCCGAGGCAGTCAATTTAAAGATGTCTCTATTAAAGAAATGCACACTATTGATGTTATTGGTACCATGCCTAATGCGACTCCAAGCGATATTTCAAAGGAATTGTTAGTCACTTTGGGGACTGTCACAACCAGCTTGAATAACTTGGAGCGTAAAGGGTATATCGAGCGTCGCCGTTCATCCATTGACCGTCGTGTAGTTCATCTGAGTTTGACTAAGAAGGGGAGGCTCTTGTATCGCCTTCATAAACGTTTCCACAATCGCATGGTCATGCAAGTAGTGGAAGGAATGTCCTCAGAAGAAAAAAATGCAATGCAAAAAGGTTTGCAGAACTTGTATAATTTTTTAGAGGAGTTGAAATAATGAACTATGCAAGAATTACTCAAGTAGCTCATTATGCTCCAGAGCAGATTGTCACAAATGATGATCTAGCCAAAATTATGGATACAAGTGATGAATGGATCTCAAGTCGAACAGGTATCAAACAGCGACATTTATCTCGGACTGAGTCAACCAGTGATTTAGCTACAAAGGTTGCTGAGCAATTGCTAGAAAGGGCCCAACTATCTGCTGATCAGCTTGATTTTATCATTGTTGCGACGATCACTCCGGATTCTATGATGCCGTCAACTGCAGCTAGGGTGCAGGCCAATATTGGAGCTGCCAAGGCTTTTGCTTTTGACTTGACGGCAGCTTGCAGTGGCTTCATCTTTGCCTTATCAACTGGAGAAAAGTTCATTTCCTCTGGTCGCTATCAAAGAGGTTTGGTCATCGGTAGCGAAACGCTTTCGAAAGTCGTTGATTGGTCGGATCGTGCGACGTCAGTCTTGTTTGGTGATGGGGCTGGAGGAGTCTTGCTTGAAGCGGCAGAAAAGCAGCATTTTTGGGCTGAAAGTCAGTTTACTGATGGCTTGAGAGGTCAGAGTCTGACTTGTGGTGGACTTGGTTTGTCCTCTCCGTTTTCGGAAAAGCAAGTTGATGATCGCTATTTGAAAATGGAAGGCCGAGCAATCTTTGATTTCGCTATTCGTGATGTGGCACAGTCTATCAAAAATACCATTGAAGAGAGTCCATTTTCAGTGGAGGAGCTTGATTATCTGCTCTTGCATCAGGCCAATATCCGAATTTTAGATAAAATGGCTAAGAAACTCGGAGTTTCTCGGGAAAAACTACCTGCCAATATGATGGAATATGGCAATACTAGTGCAGCTAGCATCCCGATTTTATTATCTGAGTGTGTCCAACAGGACTTGATTAAGCTGAACGGAGATCAGACTATTTTATTGTCAGGTTTCGGTGGAGGTTTGACATGGGGCACGCTTATTGTTACAATTTAGTTAATCATGTGGAAACACATAGATAAAAAATATATTTTTAAAAGGAGTCTATCCATGGCAGTATTTGAAAAAGTACAAGAAATTATCGTTGAGGAACTTGGTAAAGAGCCATCAGAAGTTACACTTGAGTCAACTTTCGATGATCTTGAAGCAGATTCATTGGATTTGTTCCAAGTAATTTCAGAAATCGAAGATGCATTTGATATCCAAATCGAAACTGAAGAAGGCTTGAAAACAGTTGGTGACTTGGTTGCCTACGTAGAAGAAAAAACAAAATAATAAAGATTTGAGAGTATCGCAAGATATTCTCTCTTGTTTAGGTAATAGTTTGAATTTCAAAGTAAAAAGACTGCTATCTAGCGGTTTGGGCTCAAGCTATTACTTAAGCAATGATTAGAGGAAGGTATTATGCAAACACGAATTACAGAATTATTAGATATTAAATATCCTATTTTCCAAGGTGGTATGGCTTGGGTCGCAGATGGTGACTTGGCTGGTGCGGTTTCAAAGGCTGGTGGTCTCGGGATCATCGGTGGCGGAAATGCTCCTAAGGAAGTGGTGAAAGCCAATATTGACAAGATTAAGTCTTTGACGGATCGTCCTTTCGGCGTCAATATCATGCTTTTGTCGCCTTTTGTAGATGACATCGTGGATTTGGTGATTGAAGAGGGTGTAAAAGTGGTAACGACTGGTGCGGGCAATCCAAGCAAGTACATGGCTCGTTTCCATGAAGCAGGTATTACGGTGATTCCTGTTGTACCAAGTGTGGCTTTGGCTAAACGGATGGAAAAAATCGGAGCAGATGCCGTCATTGCTGAAGGAATGGAAGCTGGTGGTCACATCGGTAAGTTAACAACGATGACCTTGGTTCGTCAGGTTGTAGAAGCAGTTAACATTCCAGTTATTGCGGCTGGTGGTATTGCGGATGGCTCTGGTGCTGCAGCTGGCTTCATGTTGGGGGCAGAGGCAGTTCAGGTCGGTACACGCTTCGTTGTGGCTAAAGAATCCAATGCCCATCAAAATTATAAAGATATGATCTTGAAAGCTCGTGATATCGATACGACAATTTCTGCTCAGCACTTCGGTCATGCGGTTCGTGCGCTCAAGAATAAGCTGACTCGCGATTTTGAAAAGGCTGAAAAAGAAGCATTCAAGCAAGAAAATCCAGACTTGACTGTTTTTGAAAATCTGGGTGCTGGTGCTCTGGCCAATGCAGTTGTCCGTGGCGATGTGGAAAATGGTTCCGTCATGTCTGGTCAGATTGCCGGCTTGGTCAGCAAGGAAGAAACAGTCGAAGAAATCCTCAAGGATATCTATTATGGCGCTGCTGAGAAGATTCAGCAAGAAGCAAAACGTTGGGCAGGAGTAACTAGAAATGACTAAGACAGCCTTTCTATTTGCTGGTCAGGGAGCCCAATATCTGGGAATGGCTCGTGACCTCTATGAGCAGTATGATGTGGTTAAGGCGACTTTTGAGGAAGCTAGTCAGGTCCTGGGCTATGATGTTCGGGCATTGATTGACCAAGATGAAGAAAAACTCAACCAAACTCGCTATACTCAACCAGCAATTTTGACAACTTCTCTTGCTATTTATCGCCTGTTGGTAGAAAAAGGAATCCGTCCTGATATGGTGGCTGGCCTCTCTCTAGGTGAATACTCTGCCTTGGTAGCTGCTGGTGCGCTGGACTTCAAAACAGCGGTAGCTCTAGTCGCTAAACGCGGAGCTTTCATGGAGGAAGCAGCTCCTGCTGGCTCTGGAAAGATGGTTGCGGTCCTAAATGCGGACGTGGCTCTTATCGAGGAAGCCTGTCAGACAGCTAGTCAGCTAGGAGTGGTCTCTCCTGCCAATTACAACACTCCAGGTCAAATCGTCATTGGGGGAGATGTGGCAGCGGTGGATAAAGCGGTAGAACTCCTCAAGGAAGCAGGTGTGAAACGCTTGATTCCGCTGAATGTTTCAGGTCCTTTCCATACAGCACTCTTGAAACCAGCCAGTGAGCAATTAGCTCAGGTTTTGGCTGAAACAGAATTTGCTGATTTTCAACTTCCGCTAGTGGGCAATACAGAGGCGGATATCATGGAAGCCGATAGAATTGAGGAATTGTTAACTCGTCAGGTCATGGAACCGGTTCGTTTCTACGATAGTATCGCTAAAATGCAGGAAGCTGGTGTGACTGAGTTTATCGAGATTGGTCCAGGGAAAGTATTGTCTGGCTTTATGAAGAAAATTGATAAATCAGCAGTTGTTTATTCTGTTGAAAGTGTGGAGTCTTTGACAGCCCTGCTGGAAAAATAATGGGGAATACCAATGGAATTAAAGAATAAAAATGTTTTTATTACAGGCTCTAGCCGTGGGATTGGTCTGGCTATTGCCCATAAGTTTGCAAGTGCAGGTGCCAATATTGTCTTGAACGGTCGCGGACAAATTTCAGACGAAGTTTTGGCTGAGTTTGCTGGCTATCCGGTCAAGGTCGTGGCTATTTCAGGCGACGTATCTGATGGCGCTGATGCTAAGCGAATGATTGAAGAGGCGATTGCAGCTTTGGGCTCTGTAGATGTCTTGGTCAATAATGCTGGAATTACCCGCGATAAGATTATGCTCAAGATGACAGAGGAAGACTTTGAGCAAGTGCTGAAGGTCAATCTGACTGGAGCCTTTAATATGACGCAAGCTGTATTGAAACCAATGACCAAGGCTCGTCAGGGAGCAATCATTAACTTATCAAGTGTTGTCGGCTTGACTGGTAATGTCGGCCAGGCCAACTATGCAGCCTCTAAAGCTGGCTTGATTGGATTTTCTAAGTCGGTTGCTCGCGAAGTGGCAGGACGCAATATCCGTGTCAATGTGATTGCCCCAGGCTTTGTCGAATCGGATATGACAGACGGGCTTTCTGAAAAAATCAAAGAAGCTTCTCTGGCTCAAATCCCAATGAAGCGGTTCGGCAATACCGAAGAAGTGGCGGATGTTGCCCTATTCTTAGCGGGTCAGGAATATCTCACTGGTCAGGTCATCGCGATTGATGGCGGGCTTACCATGCAGTAAGTGCAATGCATTTGAATTTGACAGTTCACCAATTATCATAAAGGAGTTCACCATGAAACTAAATCGAGTTGTTGTGACAGGTTATGGCTTAACCTCTCCCATCGGAAATACACCAGAAGAATTTTGGAATAGTTTAAAAGAAGGTAAGATTGGGATTGGTCCCATCACCAAGTTTGATCACAGCGATTTTGCTGTTCATAATGCGGCTGAAGTCCAAGACTTTCCTTTTGATAAATACTTTATCAAGAAAGATACCAATCGTTTTGACAATTATTCTTTGTATGCCTTGTATGCAGCTCAAGAAGCGGTAACAAATGCTAATCTTGATGTAGAAGCAATCGACAAAGATCGCTTTGGTGTCATCGTGGCTTCTGGTATTGGGGGAATTAAAGAAATCGAAGATCAGGTTATCCGTCTTCATGAAAAAGGTCCAAAACGTGTGAAGCCAATGACTCTTCCAAAAGCTTTGCCAAATATGGCTTCAGGAAATGTTGCTATGCGCTTCGGAGCAAACGGGATTTGTAAATCAATCAATACAGCTTGTGCCTCATCAAATGATGCGATTGGAGATGCTTTCCGCTCTATCAAGTTTGGCTTCCAAGATGTCATGTTAGTTGGTGGATCAGAAGCTTCTATCACTCCATTTGCCATTGCTGGTTTCCAAGCTTTGACTGCCCTATCAACTACAGAAGATCCAACTCGTGCTTCTATTCCATTTGATAAAGACCGTAACGGCTTTGTCATGGGAGAAGGTTCTGGTATGTTGGTGCTTGAAAGTCTGGAACACGCTGAAAAACGTGGAGCGACTATCTTGGCTGAAGTAGTTGGCTACGGTAATACCTGTGATGCTTACCACATGACTTCTCCACATCCAGAAGGTCAAGGTGCTATTAAGGCAATTAAATTGGCTTTGGAAGAGGCAGAGATTTCTCCAGAGCAAGTGGCTTATGTCAATGCCCACGGTACTTCAACTCCTGCTAATGAAAAAGGAGAAAGCGGAGCTATCGTAGCTGTTCTTGGTAAAGAAGTACCTGTATCTTCAACCAAGTCATTCACAGGACACTTGCTTGGGGCTGCAGGAGCAGTGGAAGCCATCGCTACAATCGAAGCAATGCGCCATAATTTTGTACCAAAAACAGCTGGAACAAGTGAATTGTCAGACTATATTGAAGCGAATGTCGTTTATGGGCAAGGCTTAGAGCAAGAAATTCCTTATGCGATTTCCAATACATTTGGTTTTGGCGGTCACAATGCTGTTCTGGCATTCAAGCGTTGGGAGGGCTAGATGAATATCAATGAGATTAAAGACTTGATGGCTCAGTTTGACCAATCAAGCCTGCGTGAATTTTCTTATAAAAATCAAAGCGATGAGCTGACTTTCAGTAAGAATGAAGGGCAAGCCGCGGTTGCAACAGCTCCAGCAGTCAGCGCAGCTCCAGTTGTAGCTCCTGTGCAGCCAGCAAGCGCACCTGTATCTGAGACAGTTTCCCAAGCAGCTCCAACTGCAGCACCTGAGGTGGCTCCAGAGGTTCCGGTACCAGCTGCTGAGGGTGATGTCGTGGAAAGTCCTTTGGTTGGCGTGGCTTACTTGGCTGCAGGTCCAGATAAACCAGCTTTTGTCAGTGTAGGAGACCAAGTTAAAAAAGGTCAAACCTTGATGATTATTGAAGCCATGAAGGTCATGAATGAAGTGCCAGCACCGAAAGATGGTCTGATTACAGAAATTCTGGTTCAGAATGAAGAAATGGTTGAGTTTGGGAAAGGGCTGGTACGCATCAAATGATTGATATCAATGCAATAAAAGAGGCGCTTCCGCACCGCTATCCTATGTTGTTGGTGGACCGTGTATTGGAAGTCAGCGAAGATGAGATTGTCGCTTTGAAAAATGTGACGATCAACGAGCCATTCTTTAACGGTCATTTTCCCCAGTATCCAGTTATGCCGGGTGTCTTAATCATGGAAGCACTGGCTCAAACGGCTGGTGTGCTGGAATTGTCTAAAGAAGAAAACAAGGGCAAGCTGGTCTTCTATGCTGGCATGGACAAGGTCAAGTTCAAGAAGCAAGTTGTACCAGGTGACCAGCTGATTATGACGGCCAAGTTTGTCAAGCGTCGTGGCACTATTGCAGTGGTGGAGGCCAAGGCCGAAGTTGACGGTAAACTTGCAGCCAGCGGAACCTTGACCTTTGCAATTGGTCAATAAGAAAGAGGAGATTTCACCATGTTTCGTAAAATTTTAATTGCTAACCGTGGGGAAATTGCGGTCAGAATTATTCGTGCAGCTCGCGAGCTAGGAATTGATACGGTAGCTGTTTATTCAACGGCTGACAAGGAAGCGCTCCACACCCTACTGGCTGATGAGGCAGTCTGCATCGGGCCAGCCAAGTCTACGGATTCTTATCTAAATATGAACGCGGTCCTGTCTGCTGCTGTTCTGACAGGTGCAGAAGCCATTCATCCTGGTTTTGGTTTTTTGAGTGAAAACTCTAAATTTGCGACCATGTGCGAAGAAGTCGGCATTAAGTTTATTGGACCTTCAGGTGCTGTTATGGACTTGATGGGGGATAAGATCAATGCTCGGGCTCAGATGATTAAGGCCAAAGTGCCAGTTATCCCGGGTTCTGATGGGGAAGTCCATACCTCTGAAGAAGCCTTGGAAGTAGCTGAAAAGATTGGCTATCCAGTCATGCTCAAAGCTTCTGCTGGCGGCGGCGGAAAGGGTATTCGTAAGGTTGAAAAGCCTGAGGATTTAGTAGCGGCCTTTGAGTCTGCTTCTAGTGAAGCCAAAGCGGCTTTTGGGAATGGTGCCATGTATATGGAGCGAGTCATCTATCCAGCGCGCCATATTGAAGTTCAGATTTTAGCAGATCAGCAGGGGCATGTAGTCCACTTGGGCGAGCGGGATTGCTCTTTGCAGCGGAATAATCAGAAGGTGCTGGAAGAAAGTCCGTCTGTGGCGATTGGGAAAACCCTGCGCCAGCAGATTGGGGAAGCGGCTGTTCGGGCTGCTGAGTCTGTCGGCTATGAAAATGCCGGAACGATTGAATTTCTGCTGGATGAAGCCAAGGGTGAATTCTACTTTATGGAGATGAATACTCGGGTGCAGGTAGAGCATCCAGTGACTGAGTTTGTTACCGGTGTGGATATTGTTAAAGAGCAGATTAAGATTGCAGATGGTCAAGAGCTGTCCTTCAGTCAGGATGATGTTGAAATCCGAGGGCATGCAATTGAATGTCGGATCAACGCTGAAAATCCAGCCTTTAACTTTGCACCGAGCCCAGGCAAGATTTCCAATCTTTATCTGCCAAGTGGCGGAGTGGGATTACGCGTCGATTCAGCAGTCTATCCTGGCTACACCATTCCTCCTTACTATGACAGTATGATTGCCAAAATCATCGTTCACGGGGAAAATCGCTTTGATGCCCTGATGAAGATGCAACGGGCTCTCTATGAGCTAGAAATCGACGGTGTCGTGACCAATAGCAGTTTCCAACTGGATCTGATTTCAGATCCTAATGTGATTGCTGGTGATTATGATACAGCCTTTCTCATGGAGAAGTTCCTTCCGGCTTATCAAGAGAAAAAATAGATGACAAGGAGTGATTTTGTTTGAAAGAAGCAGAATCACTCTAAAATTTAATGAAGGAGTAAGCAATGCCTTTGTTTTCAAAAAAGGATAAATATATTCGAATCAATCCTAATCGTTCCTCTCGTGCCTTGCCTCAGCCAAAACCAGAAGTTCCAGATGAGCTTTTTTCCAAATGTCCAGGTTGTAAGCATACCATTTATCAAAAGGATTTGGGGGCAGAGCGTGTCTGTCCAAGCTGTGGCTACACTTTTCGGATTTCAGCTTTTGAGCGCCTGAGTTTGACGGTGAATGAAGGAAGCTTTGAGGAATTGTTCACCGGTATTGAGACGACAGATCCCTTACATTTTCCAAATTATCAAGAAAAACTGGCAAAGATGCGGGAAAAGACTGGTCTAGATGAGGCCGTTTTGACAGGAACCGCTATGATAAAAGACCAAAAATTAGCTCTTGGGATCATGGATTCCAACTTTATCATGGCTTCCATGGGAACGGTTGTCGGAGAGAAGATTACCCGCCTATTTGAGTATGCGACAGAGCATCAGTTGCCAGTCGTCCTCTTTACGGCTTCTGGTGGTGCTCGTATGCAGGAAGGTATCATGAGCCTGATGCAGATGGCTAAAACCTCAGCTGCTGTGCAACGTCATTCAAAGGCTGGTCTTTTTTACCTGACCGTTTTGACAGATCCGACGACAGGCGGTGTCACAGCCTCTTTTGCTATGGAAGGGGATATTATCTTGGCAGAAGCGCAGGCTTTGGTAGGCTTTGCCGGTCGTCGGGTTATTGAGTCTACTGTACGGGAAAAATTGCCAGATGACTTCCAAAAGGCAGAGTTTTTGCTGGAACATGGCTTTGTTGATGCGATCGTCAAGCGTGGTGAATTGCGGGATCGGATTGCTACTCTCTTGAGATTTCATGGAGGTGACCAATGACAAAAATCAGTCAGATTATCAAAGCAGCGCGTGATCAGTCCCGTTTGACGGCTTTGGATTTTGCCCAAGGAATTTTTGATGATTTTGTGGAATTGCACGGAGATCGTGGTTTTCGTGATGATGGTGCTGTCATTGGCGGTATCGGAACATTAAATGGTCAGCCGGTCACAGTGGTCGGTATTCAAAAAGGTCGCAATTTGCAGGATAATTTGCGGCGGAACTTTGGTCAACCTCATCCTGAAGGCTATCGCAAGGCCCTACGTCTCATGAAGCAAGCTGAGAAATTTGGCCGTCCAGTCGTGACCTTTATCAATACGGCTGGTGCCTATCCTGGTGTCGGTGCTGAGGAACGCGGACAGGGTGAAGCCATTGCCCGTAATCTCATGGAAATGAGCGATCTGCAGGTGCCCATTATTGCCATTATCATCGGCGAGGGTGGCTCTGGCGGGGCACTGGCCTTAGCAGTTGCTGACAAGGTCTGGATGCTGGAAAACTCCATGTATGCCATTCTCAGTCCAGAAGGTTTTGCTTCGATTTTATGGAAAGATGGCAGCCGAGCAATGGAGGCGGCGGAGATGATGAAAATCACCTCGCACGAGCTTTTGCAGATGGGTGTCGTTGATAAGGTCATCTCCGAACGCGGCTTTAATAAAAATGAGCTCTTGGCTGCAGTCAAGCAAGAGATCAGTACTGAACTAGCGGAACTTTCCAAACTTTCTATCGAGCAACTTTTGGAAGATCGCTATCAACGTTTTAGAAAATATTAGTCAGAAGCCTTAGGGCTTCTTTTTCTTGTTTGAGAGAGGTAAGGAGACAGTTAAAGCAGTAATATATTTTGGTTTGACATATAGCAATATATTCTCTTTATAGAGGTCATATAAAATATATATTATACAAGCTGTCAGACCTATGTTAAGATAGTTGCTAATCAAAAGAAATGAGGTTTCATATGTCAGAATTTACTATCCATACAATTGAGTCCGCACCAGCTGAGGTGAAAGAGGTTTTAGAAACTGTTCAAAAAGATAACGGTGGCTACATTCCCAATCTTATCGGTCTTTTGGCTAATGCGCCAACGGCTTTGGAAACTTATCGGACGGTTGGAGCTATCAATCGCCGTAACAGCCTGACACCGACTGAGCGCGAAGTAGTGCAGATTACGGCTGCAGTTACTAATGGTTGTGCTTTCTGTGTGGCGGGTCATACAGCTTTTTCAATCAAGCAGATTCAAATGAATGATGATCTTTTGGAGGCCCTGCGCAATCGAACTCCGATTGACACCGATCCGAAGCTAGATACGCTTGCTAAATTTACCATTGCTGTCATCAATACCAAGGGTCGGGTCGGAGACGAGGCGTTGGCAGACTTCCTAGAAGCGGGCTATACGCATGAGAATGCTCTGGATGTAGTTCTGGGTGTCAGCCTTGCGACCCTCTGCAATTATGCCAATAATATGGCCAACACACCAATTAATCCGGAATTACAGCCTTATGCTTAGTCTTGAAGGAGGTGAGAAGGGCTTTGTAGAACGACCCATTCTTTTTCATTTACTACAAGTCAAGCAAGAAATCAGTGCTGAACTAGCAGAACTTTCTAAGTTTTCTCTTGCCTAACAATTGGAAGAATGTCATCAATACTTTAAGGAATGAAAAATTGTAAAATATAGTGCAACAAAAACTTACAGAACTTCAAACAGTGTAAACCATAAATAACTACATCAACAGGTAATAAAGGAGATTCTACGAGCTACTATTATCTTACCTTCGAATAAATTATATGTCTAACCTTTTGGGGTCAATATAATATTCAAAATTTTTCATAAAACATTGACAAAAACCGAATATTATTTTAAAATAATAGAAAATTTAGAATAAACACCGAATGAAGTTTTTCAGAAATAAGTGCTTGAGCCTTATGACTGTGAAATGGACGGAACTCTGGAGAGACCATGATTGGCACCGAAGGGGCAAGGCAGGCAACTGCTCAAACTCTCAGGTAAAAGGACAGAGCAAGGGAAGGACAAGAAACGGTCGTTCTCAGGCATCCAGAGTACATGTTTACACATGTACTTTTCTTTTTCTCGGTGTGGAAAAGGAGCAGAAGATTTATGTTGAAATTGCTGAATCAAATTGATTCTCTGGTCTGGGGACCTCCCCTCTTGATTTTATTAGTTGGAACAGGGCTTTATCTGACACTTCGTCTGAGGTTGCTACAGATTTCGCGCCTTTTTCGCGCCTTTCGCTTAATTTTTGTTTCCGGCGAGGATCATCATGGAGACGTGTCAAGCTTTGCTGCTCTTTGTACAGCTTTGGCGGCCACGGTTGGAACGGGGAATATTATCGGTGTAGCGACTGCCATAAAAGTTGGTGGACCGGGTGCCTTATTTTGGATGTGGCTAGCTGCTTTCTTTGGAATGGCAACCAAGTATGCCGAAGGTTTATTAGCGATTAAGTATCGTTCTAAGGATGCTCACGGAGCCGTTGCTGGTGGTCCCATGCATTATATCCTATTAGGAATGGGCGAAAAATGGCGTCCGCTGGCTATCTTCTTTGCTGTAGCGGGTGTCCTGGTGGCTCTTTTAGGGATTGGAACCTTTACGCAGGTGAATTCCATTACAGAAGCTATGCAGAATACCATTCAGTTGCCTCCAGCTGTGACTGCCTCTATCTTGGCTATTTTGGTGGCTCTAGTTATTTTTAGCGGTATTCAGTCGATTGCTCGAGTGTCGACCAAGGTTGTGCCTTTTATGGCGGCTATTTATATCTTGGGGACTGTGACTGTCTTAGCAGTCAATCTAGATCGTCTGCTGCCAACTCTTCAGCTAGTCTTTAGTTCTGCCTTTAGTCAGACGGCTGCTGTTGGTGGCTTTGCTGGTGCAACCATCCAGATGGCGATTCAAAATGGGGTCGCACGTGGGGTATTCTCCAATGAATCTGGTTTAGGATCAGCACCCATTGCAGCGGCTGCAGCTAAGACCAAGGAGCCTGTCGAACAAGGATTGATTTCTATGACGGGAACCTTTATCGATACTCTGATTATTTGTAGTCTGACAGGTCTAACAATTTTAATCACAGGAGTTTGGGATAGCAATCTCAATGGTGTGTCCTTGACTCAGGCAGCCTTTGCGACCGTCTTTGCTAATTTTGGTCCAATCCTTCTATCCGTTTTTCTAGTTCTGTTTGCTTTTACTACTATTTTAGGCTGGAACTACTACGGTGAGCGCTGCTTTGAGTTCCTTTTTGGTGTTAAATATATTTGCTTGTACCGAATCATCTTTGTCGCTATGGTGCTCTTAGGTGGCTTTATCGAGTTAGAAGCAGTTTGGGTCATTGCCGATATTGTCAATGCCTTGATGGCCTTGCCAAATCTGATTGCTCTCTTGGTCTTATCTCCTGTTATTATTGCTGAAACCAAAAAGTATTTTGACAAGAAGGGCTGAGTTTCCATTTGCTGGATTTTTGAAAGAAGATTTTCTTGCTAAAGCTGCTTTGCCAGCTTTAGTTTTTTTATGGCTGGGAAATCTCTCGTCTTTTGTTATTGGTCAAAACATGGTATAATGAAGTATTAAGATTCTAGGAGGAAATGACATGCGTTGTCCCAAATGTGGCGGAAGCAAATCAAGTGTGGTTGACAGCCGGCAGGCAGAAGATGGAAATACAATCCGTCGTCGCCGTGAATGCGAGGAATGCCAGCATCGTTTTACAACTTATGAGCGCGTGGAAGAAAGAACCCTAGTCGTTGTCAAAAAAGATGGAACGCGTGAGCAGTTTTCTCGGGATAAGATATTTAACGGAATCATCCGCTCCGCTCAAAAGCGTCCGGTCTCAAGTGACGAGATCGAAGAATTGGTCAATCGGATTGAGCAAAAACTTCGTAGTCAGAGCGAAAATGAAATTGCCAGCGAATATATTGGCTCTCTGGTCATGGATGAGCTGGCCGAGCTGGATGAAATTACCTATGTCCGTTTTGCCAGTGTTTATCGGAGTTTCAAAGATGTTGGCGAGCTGGAAAGCCTTTTGAAGCAGATTACCAAGGGTTCTAAGAAGAAAAAGGAAAAATAATGGCTTATGAAACCAAATGATCATTTTTCTTTCTTATCTAATAACCAGGTCAGTCAAGATATGAGCGGGCTGACCCGTTATTATCTACCCATTGTGGGCAAGGATGCAGTGGCGCTTTATCTTTATCTGGTTTCTTTTTGGGATAATGGAGCTCAGCAGCGACTTTTCAGCCATATTTTAAATCATCTTGATTTTGGTATGGAAGTGTTGGAGAGAAGCTTAGAGCGCCTATCAGCTATTGGCTTGCTAGAGCTTTTCCAGACGGAGACGGGATTTTTCATCCGACTCTATCCAACCTTGTCCGCTGAGGACTTCTTTGCTCATCATGTGTACACTAGTCTTTTGGAGAAAAAGATTGGTCAGGCGGCGGTAGATAAGCTACGACCGGAAAATCCAGCTGGGCAAAAGATCAGTCCTTCTTTTAGCCAGATCTATGGCATGGAAGAGGTCAGTCCGACGAGAACCAGTCGACAGAATGATTTTGATTTGACACATTTTAAACAGAGAATGGCCCAGGATGGCTTGCGTTTTGCAGATGAAAAAGCGGACCTCTTGGACTTGTTTGCGATTGCGGAGCAGAAGAAATGGACGTGGTACGAGACTTATGTCTTAGCGCGTGAAACGGCTGTGTCACATGTGATTTCGACGAAACGGATGCAGCAAAAGATTCAGCAGAAACCAGTTTCGAGAGATTTTTCTCAGCAAGAGCAGTCTATTATCCGTGAGGCTAAAAGCAAGCAGCCCTTGCTCTTTTTGGCAGAAATCAAGAAAACCCGTCAAGCGGCCATAACGCGTAGTGAACGGAAGCTGATTCAGGATTTGGCAGAGATGGGGCTTTTGGATGAAGTTATCAATATCATCCTGCTACTAACTTTTAATAAGGTGGATTCAGCCAACCTCAATGAGAAGTATGCCCTCAAGGTGGCTAATGACTTTTCTTATCAAAAGGTGACCTCGGCTGAAGAGGCGGTCCTGAAAATCCGTGAGCGCAATCAGCAGACAAATAGTCGTCCTGCGCAAGTCAGCCCAGCTGCTGCTAAAAGCAATGTGCCGAACTGGAGTCAGCTAGATTACAAGAATGAAACCAGCTTAGAAAAACAAGCGGAACTAGAAGAACAAAAAAGAAGGCTTTTAGCAAGACTGGAAGAAGGAGACGATTAAATGGAAAAAATAGGACAGGCAATGCCTCATATGAATAAGGTGAAGCAGTTTGATTATCAAAAATTAGTCCAGCAGATTTTAGCAGATCCAGATATCGCTGCCTTTATCAGTCGAGAACAACTGTCTCCAACCGAAATTCAGCGGAGCATTTCTAAGTTTAATCAATACATTACCGAACGAGATCGCTTCCTGCTTGAAGATCAGAACTATATTGCTAAGGGTTATAAGCCAATTTTGGTGAAAAATGAAGGTTATGCGGATGTTGCCTATGAAGAGACACCTGAGTTGATTGAGCAGGAGAGACAGGAGGCCATTAGAAGCCGTCTCAACCTTATCAATCTGCCAGTCAGTCTAAAAGAGGCTAGTTTTGCCAAAGTGGATTTAGACGATATTGGTCGTTACAAAGCTTTTGAGCTCTTGACCAGTTTTGTTGCGGATTTTCCGCATTATCAAAAGGCTGTTTATCTCTACGGAGATTTCGGCGTGGGTAAGAGCTACATGATGGCTGCACTGGCGCATGATTTGTCAGAAAAACGTAGTGTCTCAACGACTCTGCTCCACTATCCGAGCTTTGTTTTGGATGTGAAGAATGCTATCAGTTCCGGCTTGGTCAAGGACAAGATTGACCAGGTCAAGACAGCTCAAGTGCTGATTTTGGACGATATCGGTGCAGAGCAGTCTAGCCCCTGGATGCGCGATGAGATTTTGCAGGTCATTCTCCAGCACCGTATGCAGGAGAATCTGCCAACCTTCTTCACTTCTAACTTTAGTTTTGCGGATTTGGAGCGTCACTTTGCCAATTCTAAGAATGGCGATGAGACCTGGCAAGCCAAGCGGGTCATGGAGCGGATTAAGTTTCTGGCCAAGGAAGTGCATCTAGAAGGAGAGAACCGCCGATGAATGAAACAATTACCTTGATGAAGGCTCATACGTCTGTTCGGCGCTTTACGGAAGAGCAGATTTCAGATGAAGAACTACGCGCCATTATCGATGCTGGACGTGCTGCTTCCAGCTGGAAAAACTTTCAGTCCTACTCTATCATTGTGGTGCGAAGCAAAGAGAAAAAAGAAGCCCTCTTTGATTTGGTTCCCCAAGAAGCCATTCGGCAGGCTTCGGCCTTCCTGCTTTTTGTTGGCGACCTCAATCGTGCTCAAAAGGGCGTTCAATTGCACACGGATGGTTTTTACCCTAAAGGAACCGAAAATATTCTCATTAGCTCGGTAGATGCTGCTTTGGCAGGGCAAAATACCCTCTTAGCAGCTGAAAGTCTGGGTTATGGCGGCGTTATTATTGGTTTAGTTCGCTATGAAGCTTCAAAAATTGCCCAGCTCTTTAATCTGCCAGACTATACTTATCCAGTTTTTGCTATGGCTTTAGGAAAACCCAATCAAAACCATGCTGTCAAGCCACGCCTACCGTATGAAGCGGTGGTCTTTGAGGAAGAATACTGTGAGCAACTCAGCTCTGTCATTGAGGCTTATGACCGTGTGCAGGCTGAGTATGCTGGTGATCGGGCACAGGATACTTGGAGCCAGCGTTTGGCAGCCCAATTCGGTCAAGAGCCGAATCAAGCAATTGACCAATTGTTCAAAGAAAAGAAATTAGAAAAATAAGGCGGAGCTCAGCTCTGTCTCAAAGAATGAAAGAGGAAAAACATGGCTTTACCAACTATTGCCATTGTCGGCCGTCCCAATGTCGGCAAGTCAACGCTATTTAATCGGATTGCGGGTGAGCGGATTTCCATTGTGGAAGACGTGGAAGGGGTTACTCGTGACCGCATCTATGCGACGGCAGATTGGCTGAATCGTAAGTTTAGTATCATTGATACAGGCGGAATTGACGATGTTGATGCGCCTTTTATGGAGCAAATCAAGCACCAAGCTGAAATCGCTATGGACGAGGCTGATGTTATCGTTTTTGTCGTGTCTGGCAAGGAAGGTATCACTGATGCGGACGAGTATGTGGCTCGGATGCTTTATAAGACTCACAAGCCGATTATTTTAGCGGTTAATAAAGTGGATAATCCTGAAATGCGCAATGAAATCTATGATTTCTATGCTCTGGGCTTGGGCGATCCATTTCCAGTATCTTCTGTCCATGGGATTGGTACAGGGGATGTTCTAGACGCTATCGTTGAAAATCTTCCACATGAGGAAGTGGTTGAAAATCCTGATATGATTAAGTTTAGCTTGATTGGCCGGCCTAATGTCGGCAAGTCTAGCTTGATCAATGCCATCTTAGGTGAGGATCGGGTCATTGCCAGTCCAGTGGCTGGTACCACGCGCGATGCTATTGATACGGTCTTTACGGACAGTGAAGGTCAGGAATTTACCATGATCGATACGGCTGGTATGCGCAAGTCGGGCAAGGTATATGAAAATACGGAGAAATACTCTGTTATGCGGGCTATGCGGGCGATTGATCGCTCAGATGTCGTTCTGATGGTGCTGAATGCTGAAGAAGGAATTCGTGAGTACGACAAGCGAATCGCTGGCTTTGCCCATGAAGCAGGAAAAGGGATGATCATCGTCGTCAATAAGTGGGATACGCTGGAAAAAGACAACCATACCATGAAAGACTGGGAAGAAGATATCCGCGACCAGTTCCAGTACTTGTCTTATGCGCCGATTATCTTCGTCTCTGCCCTAACCAAGCAGCGTCTCCATAAGCTGCCGGACATGATTAAGCAAATCAGTCAGAGTCAGAATACCCGAATTCCATCAGCGGTACTCAATGATGTCATCATGGATGCTATCGCGATTAATCCGACGCCGACTGACAAGGGCAAGCGTCTCAAGATTTTTTATGCGACTCAGGTAGCGACCAAACCGCCAACCTTTGTCATCTTTGTCAACGAAGAAGAGCTTATGCACTTCTCTTACCTGCGTTTCTTAGAAAATCAAATCCGCAAGGCCTTTGTCTTTGAAGGAACACCGATTCACTTGATTGCAAGGAAGCGGAAGTAGGACTTGCTTCGGACTGTTTATAAAGAAAAAAACAAGAGCGATTTCAGGGAATTCATGGGCGGATGCTTATCCTTAAAACCCTAAACTTGCCAGCTCAAAATTGGGAATAGACTGATGAGGGAAACTGAATTTGAAAAATTGAGTTTCTCTCATTTTTTGATGATGAGCTTTCTCCGTCTCAAGTCGGATTTGAGCTTAAAAAATGGTTTTTAAAAGAGTTTTAGCCTTAATTATGGTAAAATAATGTCTGAATACTATTAGCTATCAAATGAATTGAATGAGGTCTTTATGATGAAAATCGGAATCGATCAAATCGGTTTTGCGACTAGCAATTATGTTTTGAAATTAGATCATCTGGCTGAGGAGCGGGGCATTGATCCCGACAAGCTCAGCAAGGGATTATTGATGAAGGAGATCAGCATTGCTCCTTTAACTGAGGATATTGTCACTTTGGGCGCAGCAGCGGCTGAGCAAATCTTGACTGTCGAGGACAAGAAGGTCATCGATATGGTCATTGTCGCAACAGAGTCTAGCATCGACCAAAGCAAGGCGGCTTCGGTCTTTATTCATGGTCTTTTGGGCATCCAGCCCTTTGCTCGTAGCTTTGAAATTAAAGAGGCCTGCTATGGAGCAACTGCTGCTTTAGACTATGCCAAGCTGCATATCAGACAATATCCAGAAAGCAAGGTCTTGGTTATCGCTAGCGACATTGCCAAATATGGGAAAGAGACGCCAGGCGAGCCGACTCAAGGTGCAGGCGCTGTCGCTATGTTGATCAGTAAAAATCCACGCATCCTTGAATTCAATGAAGATAATGTGGCTCAGACTCGTGATATTATGGATTTCTGGCGGCCAAATTACTCTACGACTCCTTACGTCAATGGTGTTTATTCAACCCAGCAGTACCTGGATTGCCTCAAGACGACTTGGAACGAATACCAAAAACGTCATGGTTTAGCTTTGGGAGACTTTGCAGCGGTTTGTTTTCATCTTCCCTATCCCAAATTGGCGCTTAAGGGGCTGAATAAAATTATGGATAAAAGCTTGTCTCAGGAGGAGCAAAAAGGCCTGCAAGAAAACTTTGACAAGTCTATTCTCTATAGCCAAAAGGTCGGGAATATCTACACAGGCTCCCTCTTTTTGGGGCTCTTGTCCCTCTTAGAAAACTCTGAAAATCTTAAGGCTGGTGACAAGATTGCTCTCTTTAGTTATGGGAGTGGCGCTGTGGCCGAGATTTTTAGTGCCAATCTGGTAGAAGGTTATGAGAAACAGCTGACGACTAATCGTTTGGAGAAATTAAATCAACGTCAAGAACTGACAGTTGCTGCTTATGAAGAGCTTTTCTTTGCAGAAGCTCAGCTGGATGAAAACGGCTCAGCTGTTTTTTCTGACTACGATGACCAAGTTTACGCCTTGGTTCAAATCGATCAACACCAGCGCAAGTATATCAAAGTTGAGAAATCATCATGAAAATAAATTGGACCGGATTTTCTAAAAAAACGCCTGCAGAGCGACTAGAGTTTCTGAAAGCCCATGAGCTACTCCAGGCTGAGAATTGGCAAAACCTTGCTAATCAAAGCCATTTACCGCTGGAGACTGCCAATCAAATGAGTGAAAATGTGCTTTCTGTTTTGGCTTTGCCTTATTCGATTGCACCAGACTTTCTTATAGATGGGCAGGTTTATCAGGTACCTTTTGCAACAGAGGAGCCCTCTGTCGTTGCTGCTGCTAGTTTTGCAGCAAAAATCATTCAGCGCAACGGCGGTTTCAAGACCAAGATTCATAATCGGCAGATGGTTGGGCAGGTCGCACTCTATGATGTGCCCGATGTAGCTAAAGCCTTAGAGCAAATCCAAAATGAGAAGTCAGCTTTATTAGAATTGGCAAATCAAGCCCATCCTTCCATCGTCAAGCGAGGAGGTGGGGCGCGTGATTTGAGAACGGATTTCCTGGAGGGAGAGACGGACTTTCTAGTTGTCTACCTTGTCGTGGACACTCAGGAAGCCATGGGTGCCAATATCCTTAATACAATGCTAGAAGCCCTAAAAGAACGGTTAGAGGAGTTAACAGGTGGACAGAGCTTGATGGCCATCCTGTCTAACTATGCGACTGAAGCGCTTGTAACAGCCTCTTGTGAGATTGATTTCCACTCACTCAGTCGAGACAAGGCAGAAGCTGAACGAACTGCTCAAAGAATCGCTTTAGCCAGTCAATTCGCAAAGCAGGATCCTTATCGGGCCAGCACGCATAATAAAGGGATTTTCAACGGGATTGATGCAGTTCTTTTGGCGACAGGTAATGACTGGCGCGCTATTGAAGCAGGGGCCCATGCCTATGCTGCTCGTGATGGCCGTTATCAAGGATTGAGTAACTGGGAGACTAATCTAGAGGAAAGAAAACTCTATGGCCAGTTGACTTTACCCATGCCGGTTGCGGCTAAGGGAGGTTCCATTGGACTTAATCCAATGGTCGTCGCCAGTTTTGATTTATTGGGGCAACCGACAGCCAAAGAATTAGCTTCGATTATCGCTTCTGTCGGCTTAGCGCAAAATTTTGCGGCTTTAAGAGCGCTGGTGACCACGGGAATTCAGGCTGGCCACATGAAGCTCCAAGCCAAATCTCTAGCTTTATTGGCAGGTGCTCAGGAAGATGAGATTGCAGCTGTTGTTGCAGAACTTCTCAAAGAGAAGCAATTTAATCAGGCAAAAGCTAAGGAAATTCTAACCAAAATGCGTAAAGAAAAATGAGGCTGGGACAAAAGTCCTAGCCTCTCAATTGTCTTTGGATTGTCGAGCAAGCCGCAGTGGTTGAGTGGGCTCTACTAGGCTGATTTCATCAGTTTTTACAGCCCTACTCAACTGTGCGGAGGTGGGACGACGAAATCGAATTCTAACGAATTACCGATTTCTGTCCCACTCTCATTTTTTATAGTGAAGAGGATGTTTCTTCAGGTAGCTATAAATCTTTAAGACAACCGTCCCGCTAGCCATGCCGATAGAGATGACCAAGGCTAGGATGACGACCAAGGTAGCATTGACCATAGCATGACTGTAATCACCTGTCACAAAGAAAGCAGTTGTCCGGTAAGAAATATATCCGGGTACTAGAGGCGCTAGAATAGCCAAAATAAAGACGACAGCTGGCGTTCTGTAGATGATGCTGAGGATTTGGCTGGCACAGGAACCAATGATAGCAGCTACAAAGGTTGCAATGATGACATTGGTCGGTCCCTTGAGCAAGAGATAGAGTAGCCAAGTAGCCATTCCTAAAACTCCGCCAGGAATCAGCATACTACGCTGGACATTTAGAACGATTAGAAAAGTGATGATAGCCAGTAGGCTGGCCAGAGCTTGTAGTAAGAAGGTCAAGATTGTCATAGGCTTATTTCATAAGAATGAGGGCGACAGAGGTACCGGCACCGAGAGCAAGGGTAATGAGAAGCGATTCAAATAGTTTGCTCATTCCAGAGTTGATATGGTTGGTCATGATATCTCTAACTGAGTTGGTCAGAGCGATTCCTGGGACGAAGGGCATAACAGCTCCTGCGATGATCAAGTCTGCTGTTGAATCGAAGCCCGAATAGTGAGCCCAAATCTGGGCTAATAATCCGAAGACAAAAGCTCCAGCAAAGGCTGAAACAAAAGGAATTCGAATATATTTATCGACATAAAGAGAGAAAGAGAAGCCAAACAGAGTCGCGATGCCGGCTCCAAGAGCATCGTAGAAATTTCCACCGAACATGATAGAAAAGAAAGGAGCACTGAGTGTGGCAGCCGTAATCAGCTCTTTTTTGCTATAAGGAAGTTTTTTTATTTTAAGTTCCTTTAGTTGTTCAAGCGCTTCTTCCAGATTGATGGCTCCACTAACCAGTTGCCGAGAAACCTGATTGACATCGCAGACTTTCTCGATATTGTAGTTCATATGGATATTTCGCTTCATTCGAGAAATATTAGTATTTTCAATTGAAAAGAATATGGCAACGGGCATGGCTAAGGCATTGCAGTCCATGATGCCTTGCGAATGGGCAATCCGGATCATGGTGTCTTCGACCCGATAAATTTCTGAGCCGCTTTGTAATAGCAAGGTCCCAGCTAGCATGATAACATCAACGGCCAGATTAAGATTTTTTTCATCTGTAGACATTTTCTCAGCCATTATATCCCCTTTTTCATTTCACAATAACTCTATTATAACACAAATGCTTAAAGCTATCTCTCCAAAGCAAAAGAAAACCAGCTGATTTTCAGCTGGTTTTATAATTAGGAAAGAGGCTTAGCTAAGTGCATCATCCATAGAAAGAACTTCGTGGAAGACACGTTGTGTCAATTCAGTTTTTTGTTCTGGAGTGAGGTATTTAGTGTTTACACAGTATCCAGAGATACGTACGATAACATCTTCGCCAGACATGATCTTGTCGTAAACATCTTGCAAGTCCATAACATTCAAGTTAACGTGTTGTCCACCGTTTTCGAAGTAACCATCAAGAATTGTTACCAAGTTGTCCACTTGTTCGTCACGAGTCTTACCAAGAGCACGAGGTGAAACTTGAGTTGTCAATGAGATACCGTCAGCTGCGTAACCAAAGTCAAGGCTAGCAAGTGAGTTCAAGTTTTGCAACCAGCCACCTTTCGCTTTGTTAGATGGGTTAGCACCTGGTGAGAAGAATTCAAGTTTCGACAAGTTCACAGAACCATCTTCGTTGAGGTATACACCTTTGTGGACTGGTGAGTTACCAGTTTGTTTAGAGTAAGCAACGTTAGATGTGATTGTCAAAAGTGATACAGTAGCTTCTGCGTCTTTGTAAAGTTTGTGGCTACGTAGACGAGTTGTGTAAGCTTCGATCAACCATTCTGCCAATTCGTTTGAACGTGGGTCATCTTCACCCCAACGTGGGTATTCACCGATTGTTTCGTAATCGTAAATGTAGCCATTTTCGTCACGGAGTGGTTTAACTGTAGCGTACTTGATAGCTGACAATGTGTCAACAGTGTTAGCGAATCCGCAGATACCGAATCCCATGTTAGCACGTTGTTTAGTTGGCAAGAAGGCCATTTGAACAGCTTCGTAGTTGTACTTGTCAGTCATGTAGTGGATGATGTTCAAAGCATCTACGTAAGTGTCAGTCAACCAGTCAAGTGATTTTTCAAAGTTCGCTTTAACTGATTCGAATTCAAGAACTTCGTCACGGATAGGATCGATGTCAAATACTTTGTAGTCTTTATGCACATCATCGTAACCACCGTTCAAACCAGTAAGAAGAGCTTTAAGAACGTTTACACGAGCACCGAAGTACTGGATGTTGTGGCGTTGTTCTTCGTTTTCTGGATCAAGTGGTGATACACAGCATGAGATACAGCTCATTTCTCCGTATCCGTCTTTAGCCATTGTTGTTACACCTTCGTATTGGATAGAAGAGTGTTTGTGGCTCATATGCATACAGTAGCGACGGAATGAGTATGGAAGTTTGTCAGTCCAGAGAACTGTCAAGTTTGGCTCTGGAGAGTTACCGATATTGTCAAGAGTGTTCAAGAAACGGTAGTCCATCTTAGTAACACGGTGACGACCGTCGTTACCCATACCAGCCATAGAAGTGGTGATGAAAGTTGGGTCACCTGAGTACAATTGGTCATAAGCTTTTGTACGAGCAAACTTCACTGTACGAAGTTTCATAACGAAATCATCAACAAATTCTTGGATTTCTGATTCAGTAAATGTACCACGAGCAAGGTCACGTTCTGCAAAGATATCCAATACGATTGGCACACGTCCTAGAGATGTTGCAGCACCGTTGATCACACGGCAGACAGCCATGAAGGCGATGTTAACCCATTGGATCGCTTCTTTAACGTTCATCGCTGGTTTACGAACATCAACTCCGTAAAGATCACCCAAGCGAACAACTTGTTGCAATGCTTGGTATTGAAGGTTTACTTCTTCACGAAGGCGGATTGTTTCTTCGTCGATTTCTTTGATTGCATTCCAGTCGTTGACTTTTTCTTGCATCAAGTAGTCTGCACCGTAAAGAGCAAGACGTGCGTAAACACCGATGATACGTCCACGTGAGTAGGCATCTGGAAGACCAGTTACAGTGTGAGCGTGACGAGCGCGGCGGATGTTAGAAGTATAAGCACGGAAAATACCGTCGTTAACAGTTGTCACATATTTTGTGAAAATTTCGTGAACAGCTGGATCAGGTTCATAACCATTTTCCTTCAAAGTTGTTTCAGCCATACGGATACCACCTTTTGGCATGAAGTTCAATTTGAAGAGTTCATCGTTTTGAATACCGTAAATTAGTTCGTTATCTCTGTCGATATAACCAGCAGGGATATCTGCAATAGATGTTGGACGAGTGTCCATTGGGAAACGAGTTTCTTCGTAGTGAGCTTTTGTTTCTTCTACGATTTTCTTGATGTGGAGTGAGCGCTCAGTAGGACCTGCCAAGAAGCTTTCATCTCCATCATAAGGTGTGTAGTTGGCTTGAACGAAGCGAGAAACACTTGCTTTCTCTTTCCAGTCTTCACCTTTGAAGCCTTCCCAAGCTTTGTCAAAAATATCTTGAGCTTCCACAACTGTTTTAACAACCATTAGATTTTCCTCTTTATTCTAGCAACAATAAACTGTTACATTTATAATTAAAGTATATCATAAGGTAATCGGTTTCACAAACGAATTTCAGTGCTAAAAGAGGCTTTCTTTTATAATACAGATCGATATTTTATTGCAAACTGTTTTATAATTTTGAAAATAGTAAATGAAAACAGTAGAAAGAAGCTGATAAGTTGAATTATTTTGTCCTTGTTTTGAATGTTACTGTGTAGAAATTTGCCCAATACTGAAATTCCTATTTTTATACTTTGTTTATGTACTTCAGAAAGTTTCTCACATTTTCCGGTCTTGCTTTTGAATAAAAATCCTTTGAAACTTGCTTTAAAAATGATAAAATTTGCTAAAGAGCTAATCTAACTTATAGGAGACAGCATGCTAATTTTTCCGCTAATCAATGATACATCGCGAAAGATCATTCATATTGATATGGATGCTTTTTTTGCTTCGGTCGAAGAGCGGGACAATCCTAAGCTTAAGGGAAAGCCTGTGATTATCGGTAGTGATCCGCGTCAGACGGGTGGACGTGGTGTGGTTTCGACTTGTAATTATGAAGCCAGAAAGTTCGGAGTTCATTCAGCTATGAGTTCCAAGGAAGCCTACGAGCGCTGCCCGCAGGGGATTTTTATCTCGGGAAATTATGAGAAATACCAAACGGTTGGTTTGCAGATTCGAGAGATTTTCAAGCGCTACACGGATAAAATTGAGCCCATGAGCATCGACGAGGCTTATCTGGATGTGACGGAAAATAAGTTGGGTATCAAATCCGCAGTCAAAATTGCCAAGCTGATCCAGCACGATATCTGGAATGAGCTGCAACTGACAGCTTCGGCAGGCGTTTCTTATAATAAGTTTCTAGCCAAGATTGCCAGTGATTATGAGAAGCCGCACGGTCTGACAGTCATCCTGCCTGAAGGGGCTGAGGCTTTTTTGGCATCTATGGACATTGCTAAGTTTCATGGGGTGGGCAAGAAGAGTGTCGAGAAACTGCATGATATGGGGGTCTATACTGGTGCGGATCTGCTTAAAATACCAGAAATGACCTTGATTGATAAGTTCGGCCGCTTTGGCTTTGATCTCTACCGGAAAGCGCGTGGCATCAGCAATAGTCCCGTCAAGTCCAATCGCATCCGTAAGTCGATCGGGAAGGAGCGAACCTATGCCAAATTGCTCCATGGCGAGGAGGATATAAAAAAAGAACTATCTCGCTTGGCAACTAAGGTCGCTCTCAGCTTAGAGAAACACCAGAAAGCCGGCAAGACGGTTGTCCTCAAAATCCGCTATGCTGACTTTTCAACCCTGACCAAAAGGAGGACCTTGGAGCAAGAAACGAAGGAAGTCGAAGTGATTGAGCGGATTAGTCATGAAATCTATGACAGCCTGGAAGAGCAGCTGCGAGGCGTTCGCTTGTTAGGACTGACAGTGACGGGGTTTGGATAAAGATAAAGGCTTGGTTCGTGAATTGCCCCCCAAAGTTAGTTTTTTCTGTCTAACTTTTTGGGGGGCAGTGCGGTTCTGTTCAGTAAGCTGTCCTATTTATAATTCAAGATTTGGAAATTTGGCATGTATGTGATTTTTTAAACGAGTTAAAGCAAGGTCTGTTTTAGGGACATTTCGGTGTCTGAGAGGCAGTTTCTTTTCGCTTCCATTTGAAAGCACAACCCGAATCTCGTTTTTTCTGATGATTGGAAAGATATAAAACCAGAATGAATACCTATGGTGATACATTGTTAGTGCCTCGTGCATGTCACATGATTTGAAAATAGATTTATAACTGACCAAATGATTCTTGTATGAGAAGATACGAATATCTGGATCAATATAGCCACCATTGTTTTCAATTTGATCCAACGTTCCATTTAATTCGGGATATAGACTGTAAAAATCAGTCAATTTTTTGTGGCTTAAGTAATAACGGATGAATCCGATCAAAATGCATAATATACCAATATAGGTGAAGAAAGTGAAAGAAGCGTCTCCACCTTTTTGAAATTCTTTATCATTAGAGAGAGTGATGTAGTATTTCAGTTGTTGGTTATTTCCATCATTAAATAGATACGAGTTCATGATTTTAGCGTAATCAGGAATACCTGAAGCTGAGTGTACTGAGGCAATCAACCATTTTGGTTCTCCTCCTAAATTATCCGCTTTTTCTAGTTCATCTATGAAGTGGCTAGTTGAAGAATCATTGCGCAGGCCAATATCGCTTTCCCTACCATTTTTATCTATATAAGATACTTTGTAGAAATAGGTTGAGTTATGATCTTCTTTTAACTCTGCAACTGGTCCATCAATATGAGTAATTTTTATTGCTTGGCTGTAGAAGGTGTCAGAGATTTTTGCAGAAAGAATTTTTCCTTCTTTTCGCAAGGTTTCCACACTGATATTTCTAGATTTTGTTGATGAAAAGGTGCCAAATAGAATGAGACTGCATCCTACAAGTACCCACTTTATTAGAGTAGAATATTTATTGTATTTCATACAATCTCCTTTGAAGAAAGTTAGTTGTTATTTGGGCTAATCATATAGCCATATTTTAGCATTATACACAGAACAGTGAAGGGAGTCAAGGCTTATTTAAAAATTCCCTTTAAATCTTCCTCGGTCAACCCAATTAGAGGATCGATTGTTAGGATATTTTCCTCCGTCAGGATATAGTTTTCCACAGGTGGTTCGCTGTTATCCATAGGGTTGTGGATAATTTCTTGAGGGGATTCTACAGCTCCAAAACGTTCAATTAGATAGGTTTTGCGGGCTGTTCCAGTATTTTTTACAGCGTAGTCAAAGGCTGACTTTTCCCCAAGTAGGATCAGTTTGCTCTTGGCTCGGGTAATAGCGGTGTAGACCAGATTGCGCTGGAGCATGCGGTGGCTACTTCGTGTAATGGGAAGGATAACCACGGGAAACTCGCTACCTTGAGACTTGTGGATGCTCATGGCATAGGCTAGGCGAATTTTGTACCATTCGCTGCGCTGGTAGCTAATTTCATTGCCGTCAAAGTTGATGGTTAATTCGTCCTGCTTGGACTCGGTGTACTTAGCTGGGAGCAGGTCGACGATATAGCCTAAGTCACCGTTAAAAACATTGCTTTCGGCATCATTGACGAGGTGGATGACCCGGTCTCCCTGTCGATATTGGCAGTCAGGTGCCTCAAAGGTCAGCTGGTCTTTTTCCACAGGATTGATGAGATTTTGCATGAGGCTGTTAATCTGGTCAATGCCTGCCTGTCCGCGGTACATGGGAGCCAGCACTTGCACATCTTGAGCAGGAATGCCGCTGCGAATAGCTGCGCTGGCAATTCGTTCAATCATGGGCGGGATGTGCTCATTTCGAGCTTCAAAATAAGAACGATCCGCTTTTTTTTCAGTAAAATCTTCTGGCAACAGTCCCTTTTGGATCTGGCTAGCCAGAGTGACAATGGTCGAATCTTGGCTCTGACGGTAAATCTTTTCTAGCTTGGTTTGGGGGATGCTCGGTATTTGCAGTAGGTCAGCTAATACTTGCCCAGGACTGACAGAGGGTAACTGCTCTGCATCGCCCACCAAAAGCAGTTTGGTATTGGAAGAGATATTGCTGAGGAGCTGATTGGCCAGCCAAGTGTCCACCATGGAGAACTCGTCCACGATGATAAAGTCAGCATCCAGATAATCATCCAAATGACTGGTATCATCATCTCCGGTCATACCTAGATGTCGGTGGATCGTAGCGCTGGGTAGTCCAGTCAGTTCGTTCATACGGCGAGCAGCCCGACCAGTCGGTGCAGCAAGGAGGATGGGCAAATCTGCCTTCTTTTTCAAATCCAAGCCTCGAAGCTGGCTGTAGACGGCGATGATACCGTTGATGACGGTTGTTTTGCCTGTTCCTGGTCCACCCGTCAGGATAAAGACTTTTTGTGTGATAGCGTCGAAAATGGCTTGCTTCTGAATCTGATCATAGTGGATGCCTAGGTCATCTTCAGCTTGGCTGATGGCATCGAGGATTTTCTCTTCTTTAAAGCGATCCTGATGGCCTTTTTCCAAGAGGCGGAGCAGATTACTACGGATGCCTTCCTCGGCAAAGAAGAGACTGTTTTCAAAAATCTTAGTCTCAACATTTTGGACCTTGTCTTCTTCAATCAGGTGAGCCAATTCATCGGCTACCAGACTGGGATCTAGTTCTACTTGACGCGAACTTTCCAAAAGCTCAATAGTACGAGCCAATAGGTCTCTAGCTTCCAAATAGGTATCTCCAGTTTCCATACATTGGGTCAGGAGGGTATGAATCAAGCCAGCCCGAAAACGCTCAGGAGCATCACTTTCAATTCCCAACTGCTGGGCCAGCTGGTCAGCGATTTTAAAACCAATGCCTTGGATATCTTCAACCAGTTGGTAGGGATAGTGCTCGACGATTTCCAGCGTTTCTTCCTTGTAGGTTTCTTGAATCTGAAAGGCTAATTTATTGGGAATGCCGTAGGCGGCCAGTTTAGCTAAGACCAGCTCTGTTCCATAGTTGAGTTGCAGTTTGGCCACAAAGGCTTCTCGGTTCTTGGCAGAAAGGCCAGTGATTTCTTTAAGTTTTTCTGGCTCAGCTAAAATCTTGTCAATGGTTTCGTCCCCATAGAGTTCCACGATTTTTTGAGCTGTCTTGACCCCGATACCTTTAAAATGGTCACTGGAAAAATATTTAACCAGCCCCTTGCTAGTTGGTTTTGCCCTCTCGTAGCGGGAAATTTTTAGCTGCTGTCCGTACTTTGGATGTTGAACTAGGTTTCCCCAAAATGTATAATCCTCGCCTTCGATAATATCGGCCATGGTTCCGGTCACGATAATCTCAAAATCATCAAAATCTTCACAATCCGTGTCTTGGATATCCAAGAGGAGGATTCGAAAGAAGTTGCTGGGATTTTCAAAAATGATGCGCTCAATAGTGCCTGAAAAATAAAATTCTGTCATTGTTTCTATATGTGTTCTTTAAAAAGCAAACCCAGCTGAGTAGTCAACTGAGTTTGGATGGGGTATACTCTTAAGTATTAGTAAGTCTTGAAAGGTAGGATTGGCCAGATGCGGAATTTAGCTTCGCCTTGAATCTGACTGGATTTAAAGGCACCTACTTGACGGCTATCCTTGGACACGATTCGATCGTCACCTAAAAGCAGATACTCGTCATCTAGGAGCTTGATGGTAAAGACAGGGCTGCCCTCTTTGTCCACGGTAAAGGCCTGGGCTTGAGAAGCTAGCTTGCGGAAGAAAGTTCCGTTGTCCGTGTAATCCTTGCCTACATAGGTAGACTGGAGCTTGTCCTTTTGGAATTTCTTGATGTAATCTGTTAAATAAGGTTCATCAGTCTTCTTACCATTGATATAGAGGGTGTCGTTTTCGTACTGAATGGTATCACCCGGAAGGCCAATCACCCGCTTGACGACTTCTTTCTTTTTGCCATCGTCATCCTTTTCGGAGGCTACAACAATATCGAAACGGTCAATAGACTGGTGTTTCAAAACCATCAAATACTCACCATTGGCTAAGGTTGGATCCATAGAGTGACCGTCTACCTTGACAGGTGCCCAGAGCAGCCAGCGAGTGAGCAAGATGGCAGAGATAATCAGGGTAAAGACTCCCCACTCCTTGAGGAAGGCACGGAAGTCAAAGCGTTTGTTTTTCATAGTCTACCTTTCTAAGAGCTTTTTAGCTTTTTCTGTATTTTTAAAATGAAGTTTAGCGGTATGCTGGAGACCAGCCATTCCATAGGCTTGGAGGATCAGGCAAGCAACTTGATCACTCTTACTCCCAGCCCCGCTCGGAAGAGTATAACCAAGCTCTTGACTCAGATTTTCCAGATTTTCCAGAAAGAGATCGCGAGCTATAATGGAGCTAACGGCGACAGCTAGAAACTTTCCTTCCGCTTTTTCAATGAGGCTAATGGGATTTGGGAAATGATTCTTCTCATTTTTCAGGTATTTGTCATAATTCTGCTGGCTGGTAAAGGCATCAATGACAATTTTTTCTGGTGTCAACACTTTTTGCAGCAGTAGATAAATGGCTTGATTGTGAAGAGCTACCTTGACAGACACAGCATTGTAACCAGAGGCAATCACTTCGTTATATTTTTCTGGTGACAAGAGCAGAGCCTGATGTTGGATTTCTTTTTTCAGAATTGGAGCCAGCTGCCGAATCTTAAGGTCGGTCAAGGTCTTTGAGTCGCCCACGCCCAGATTACGCAGGAAAGTGTGTTGTTCTGGGCTGACAAAGGAAGCAACAACTGCTAAACCACCAAAGTAAGAGCCATTTCCGACCTCATCAGTACCGATAAGGGAAATGTTCTGATCGATCTTGCTTGTTTCCTCGGCTTGATGACCGAAAAAAGCAGCATAGTGACCAGCTTTTTCTCCTTGGAAAAGAACCTTGCCAGAAGTATAGATACTGACAGTTGCCTGGTTGAATTTCAGTAGATATTGGATATACTGATTTTTACTAGGCACAAGCTTGTCTTGATATTTCTGGACAAAAGCCTCAATTTCCGCTCGTTTAGGACTCAAAGTAATACTTTCCATAGCCCCTATTGTACCACAAAATGAAACTAGGGAAAATGGGAAAAATAGGATATTTAAAAGATTATGAAAAAATTACACATTTTTCTTCTAAACATGACATCGATGTCATGTTGAACCCGATAGGGTTGTTGTATAATATAGGTGTTGAAGCGATGTTTGAATAAAACTGACCACAAACAATATATTAACAAGGTTAAGGAAGCCTTGTAAAAAAGGAGAACACATATGGAAAACTTTGCTATGATGGACAATCAATTTGCTGCGTTGACTGAAGAAGAAATGATGATGATCGACGGTGGATGGGCATTCTACGGTATCCCTGTTGATATTTTCACAGTATCATTGGCTATTTTGGGTGGCTCATTGGTTTCAGGTTTCTTAGTAGGACTTTTCAACTAATTTAATATTTCAAATAGAAGAAGGTGAATTTTATGAACAAAGATTTTAAATCATTAGATCAAAAATTTATGCCTCTTACTGAAGCTGAATTGGTTGAAGTAGAAGGTGGATGGGTCGGTGGTGACCTTGTACGTGCCGTATTTGATATCGGTCGTGAAGTTGGTCGCACTGTACGTGGACTTGCTATTCGTGCATATGGTCGTATTCGTTCTAGAATTGGATCACGTTCTGGCTCTAGCAACGGTGGTGGCGCTAACAACGGTGGCGGCGCAGACCAAGGAATTTTTAACTAATATTTTTTGTTTCGACATAGAGCCTCTTGTTCGTCTTGATTGGGACAAGAGGCTTTTTAGTGTAGAATGGTCTGATAAAGTTACTTTATGTCTGTTTTTTTAGTAATTTTATGTTTACATGGAGTAAAACGACTGATACCATTGGAAAAATACGCCACATTAGTGTATGATAGAGATATCTATTTTTGCTTGTTATGAAAGCTCTTCCTCCTAATTTGTACTTGTTTTTTTACTGGAGAGAATCGCTATGAATAAAGTTGACAAGCAGTTTTTATTGAATAGTATGTTTACTAATTAGGAGTTTTTATGCGAGGGTCACTCTCCATAAAAGCAAATTTACACTTTTGTGAATAAAGGAGTTTGTATGAGATTTACAAAGCGTCATTATAGGGCTCAAGTTGACGCGAGAGATTGTGGTGTAGCAGCGCTAGCCATGATATATGGTTATTATGGTTCCTATTATTCTTTGGCCAGTTTGCGTGAAATGGCCAAGACAACTTTAAGAGGAACAACTGCTTTTGGGCTAGTGAAGGTTTCGGAAGAGTTAGGTTTTGAAACACGAGCCTTTAAAGCGGATATGTCTTTATTTGACATGAAGGGGATCGTTTATCCTTTTATCGCCCATGTTATCAAAGACAAGAAATTGCTTCACTATTATGTTGTGACTGGGCACGATAAACATTCGGTTTATATTGCAGATCCGGATCCGGCTGTAAAAATGACCAAACTTTCTAAGGAACAGTTTGCGCAAGAGTGGACAGGTGTCTCTATTTTCATCGCCCCAGCGCCAGAATATAGACCACACAAGGAAAAGAAAAACGGTCTCTGGTCTTTTGTTCCGATTTTAATGAAACAAAAGGGACTGATTGCCAATATCGTTATTGCAACGATGTTGGTGACGATTATCAATATCGTGGGCTCTTACTACATGCAGGGGATTATTGATACTTACGTACCGAATCAGATGAGGAATACCTTAGGAATTATTTCTCTCGGTCTAATAGTTGTCTACATTTTGCAACAGGTCCTAACTTATGCTCAGAGCTATCTGCTTCTTATTTTAGGCCAACGCCTTTCGATTGATGTGATTTTGTCCTATATTAAGCATGTCTTTCATCTACCGATGTCTTTTTTTGCGACAAGAAGGACAGGGGAAATCGTATCGCGCTTCAACGATGCTAATAGTATCATTGATGCCTTGGCTAGTACTATTCTGTCCATCTTTTTGGATGTGTCTATCGTTGTCGTCATGGCGGTTGTTTTGTTCTCGCAAAACTTTTACTTGTTCTTTATCAGTTTGCTCTCGCTGCCGATCTATATCGTCGTGATTTTCGCTTTCATGAAGCCATTTGAAAAAATGAATCGCGATACCATGGAATCCAATGCCATTCTGTCTTCTTCTATTATCGAAGATATCAATGGGATTGAGACGATCAAATCCTTGACAAGTGAAGATTTCCGCTATCAAAAGATTGATAGAGAATTTGTGGATTATTTGAAGAAATCATTCGCTTATAGTCGGATGGAGAATATCCAAATTGGTTTGAAGAAGACAGCTCAGCTCTTGCTGAATGTTGCAATCCTTTGGATGGGAGCCCTTTTGGTTATGGACAACAAAATGACCTTGGGGCAGCTGATTACTTATAATACTTTGTTGGTTTATTTCACAAATCCGCTGGAAAACATTATCAATTTACAAACTAAGCTTCAGACAGCACAAGTTGCCAATAATCGCTTGAACGAGGTTTATCTGGTTGACTCTGAATTTATGGATAAAAAAGCGATCCGTGATTTGAGCATGACCAAGGGCGATATTGAGTTGAGAAATGTTAGCTATAAGTATGGCTATGGACGAAACGTTCTGTCGGATATTAATTTGACCATTGAAAGAGGCAGCAAGGTGGCCTTTGTCGGAATTTCTGGTTCTGGAAAGACGACCCTTGCTAAGATGATTGTGAATTTCTATGATCCGAACGAGGGAGAAATTCTGGTTAATAATATCAACCTTAATCAGATTGACAAGCATGTCTTGCGTCGTCATATCAATTACTTGCCGCAACAGCCTTATGTCTTTAATGGTACCATTTTGGAGAATGTTCTCCTGGGTGCCAAGCCCGGAACGACTCAGAAAGAAATCATTCGGGCGCTGGAAATTGCAGAAATTCGCGAAGATATTGAACGGATGCCTTTGAATTACCAAACAGAATTGACATCGGATGGTTCAGGAATTTCAGGTGGACAGCGTCAGCGCTTGGCCTTGGCTCGGGCTCTATTGACCGATGCTCCTGTTTTGATCCTTGATGAGGCGACCAGCAATCTGGATATCTTGACAGAGAAAAAGATTATTGACAACCTTTTAGAGTTGGACAAGACCATTATTTTCATTGCCCATCGATTGACCATTGCGGAGCGATCTGAAAAAGTGGTTGTTCTGGACAAGGGTGAAATCGTGGAGCAAGGAACGCATGAAGAGTTGGTTGCTCAGGATGGCTTCTATGCTCATCTGGTGAATAGTTAGAAAGGAGAAAGAAGATGGAAGAACATTACTTAGAGAGTGCCGAATTTTATAACCGTAGATATTCTAGCTTTTCTGTGCGCGTGATTTTACCGACTTTCTTCTTGTTGATTTTTGTGGTCTTATTCTCCCTATTTGCTAAAAAAGAAATCACTATTACTTCAGGTGCTTCTATTGAACCTAGCAAGATTCTGGCTAACATCCAATCAACCAGTAACAATGCCATTGTCACGAATAATTTGAAGGAAAATAAGGTTGTAAAAAAAGGGGACCTTTTAGTTCAGTATAAGTCTGATAGCGAAAATACTCAAAAAGAAACCTTCTCCTCTCAAGTAGAAAGCTTGAAGGAGCAAAAACGTCAGTTGGAGCTGCTGCAAGAAAGTCTGAAAACGGGGACTAGCCAGTTTTCAGGAGAGGATCGCTTCGGCTATGAGCAAGCATTTAATGATTACAAGAATCAAGCTGCGAGTATCCGTAGTAATACCGAGCAGCAAAATTCGACCATTGCTTCTCAAAATTCAGCAGCTAGTAATTCACAGGCAGAGCTGGGGAATTTGATCAATGAAACAAATGCTAAATTAGCAGATTACCAGACTCTTAGAAATGCTATCCAAAATGGGACAAGTGTCCCTTCGACTAATGCAGGCTATAGCATCTATCAGGCTTATGAGACACAAGCCGCTGCAGATAGTCAAGGTCAGCTAAAGAGTCAGGTTCTTTCGCAAATTGATAGTCAGATTTCTCAGTTTGAATCAGCTCTTGCAGGTTATCGGGTGCAGTATGCGGGCTCTGGTGCTCAGCAGGCTTATTCAGGGAGCTTGGATAGTCAGCTTGAATCTTTGAAAGCTCAGCAGTTGACTAAAGTTGGTCAAGAATTGACGGCCTTGAATCAAAAGATTTTAGAAGTTGAAAACAATCTCAAGGTGCAAGGTGGTATCACTCAAAAGGGCATGATCACAGCAACTGAAGATGGTATTCTCCACCTAAATCCTGAAACAGCAGGAGCGAATCTGGTTCCCGAAGGGAAGTTGCTGGCTCAGTTGTATCCTGTTTTGACCAAGGAAAAAAAGGTCGTCATCACAACCTATGTGACCTCGAAAGATGTAGCTAGTCTGAAAAAAGGTGAGACTTTGCGTTTCACTGCAATGGATGGAAATAATAAAGAATTTGTTCTCAAATCTAAAATTTCAAACATTGACAACAATGCAACGAAAACGGAAAAAGGCAACTTCTTTAAGGTGGAAGCTGAAATAAGCTTAACGGATACCCAAGCCAAGAAGATACGTTACGGTATTGAAGGTCGTGCGGTAGTCATTACAGGAAGCAAAACCTACTTTGACTATTACTTGGATCAATTCTTGAGAAGAGACTAAAGAAAGAATGGTCAATAAGTTTTGATTGAAGTTCTTATCTCGTAAATATGAAAAAACCATGGTTGTGCCATGGTTTGTACGGATTCCTAAAAGATAGAGGAATTGTTACCCCTTTGTTGACTAAATGAGGATCCCGTTTTATTTGGCGATTTATCATATAAAAAATCGAAGCCGAAAGGCTTCTTTTTATACTTGTTTTTTAATGTTCTGTGTGATATCATATTCTAAGAAACGGATGTTGCGCAACGATTGTATCTAAAAGGAGTTTTGATGCCACCTAAAAATAAATTTACTCGTGATGAAATTATCCAAGCAGCTCTAGGGATTGTCAGAGAAGACGGTTTGGCTGGTTTGACCGCTCGTTCTCTCGCGGAGCGTTTACAGTCTAGTCCTAAGGTTATTTTCGGTCAGTTTGAAAATATGGAGGATCTGAGTCATTCGGTTGTTCGGGCGGCTGAATTCGTTCTGGTCCAATATATTCGTTCGGCTTTGGAGCGAGCTAAGCCTTTCAGAGCAGTTGGCATGGCCTATATCCTTTTTGCCAGTCAGGAACCTCAGCTCTTTAAAATTCTCTATCTAAATCCTCACAAGCACCCCATTGAGTCTTTCAAGGACTTTTTGCCTCAGAAAGACCACAGTTATCAGCAGATATTAGAGTCGATTGTGGAGGATTATCCCATGTCCATAGAGAGTGCAGAGTTTGTTTATCAGCATTTATTTATCTATTCTCATGGTTTGGCTAGCATGATAGCATCGGGTATTTATTCTTTTAGTCAGGAGGAAGTGACAGAACGCTTAACGCAAGTATTTACTTCCCTCCTAAAGGAAATGAAAGGAAAGCAAGAATGATTAGATTAAAGGAAATTCGCAAGTCCTACAATGGAAGAGAAGTTTTAAAAGGGATCGACTTAGAGGTTGTTGACCAAGATTACTTGGTCATTTTGGGAGCCTCTGGATCTGGAAAGTCAACCTTGCTCAACGTTTTATCAGGCCTAGAAAAACCAGACAGTGGTCATGTATACTACGGTGATGAAGATCTATCCCAGCTGACAGAAGCTCAATTGACGGCTTTTCGCCGAGCGCAGATTGCATTTATTTTTCAGCAGTATTTCTTGCTTCCAAATCTTACAGTGGAGCAAAATGTCAAAATGGGAGCCAACCTAGCAGGCAATCAAGATTATGTCCGTATTTTGGAGGCTTTAGGTTTAGGTGATAAACTTCAGCATTATCCAAGTCAGCTATCAGGCGGTGAGCAGCAGCGGGTGGCTATTGCACGAGCCCTAGCTAAAAGACCGCGTGTCCTCTTTTTGGACGAGCCTACTGGAGCCTTGGACGAAGCAACAGGTCGTCAGATTCTAGCCTATATTTCAAGTCTTCAAGAGGAGCTAGGTTTTACGCTGGTCATGGTGACCCACAATGCAAATATTGCTCAGATGGCTAAGACTGTTGTCCATATCAATAGCGGCCAGATCCAAAGCATAGAGACAAATAACCAGCCCAAGACGGCCTATGAGATTGGATGGTAAGCTATGTTTTCAATAAAAGATTTGTATAGATTAGTCGTTGTATCAATTATTAGCTTTTGCGCGGTCTTTGTGACCAATCTCTTCTTAAATTTTTATCTGGATATCCGTTTACTAGATCAAACAAATTGGTTGCCTGAGATTCGAGCTGCTTACGATGCTCAAGTTGCGATTTCTTGGTTAATTGCATCCATTAGCGGAGCTGTTTTATCTCTAACATCGATGCTCCTCCTCTTCTTTTACATTCGGCAATTTATTGACCAGCATAAGCCAGAATTAGGAGTTTTAAAGGCTCTAGGCTATAAAAACTGGGAAATTGCTCGAAAGTTTTGGTTTTTTAGTCTTCCAATTGGCTTGGGAACGAGCATTGGCTATTTCTCTTCGTTTGTCATGATGCCGCATTTTTATCAGTTGCGTAATCAAAGCGGAGTTTTGCCTGAAATTACCATTCGGCAACATTGGCCCCTTTTCCTGTTTCTTGTTGTCTTGCCGACTCTTGCCTTTGCTGTTTTAGCTGTCCTCTACGCTAGTTATTGTATACGTTTGCCTGCTCTAGACTTGCTCAAGCGGGTCAGCTCTAGTAAAAAGTCACCAAAAAGGAAAGTAGGAAAGAAAATAAGGAAAGACCGTCCCTTTTTAAAAGACCTTTCTGCCAGTCTGCTCTGGTCTAGAAAATTATTGATATTCTTTGTCATTTTCGGTTCGATGTGCTTTTCAGCTATGATTCAGCTATCATTTGGTATGAAAGAATTGACAGATGAAACCATTCAGATCATGATGATGTCAATCGGTACTGTCCTATCAGTAGCAATCCTCTATCTGTCGCTAGGAGTACTCCTGCAGGAAAATCAAGAAACCCTAGCTATTATGAAGGTTTTTGGTTATAGCAGAAATGAGTGCCATAAGAGTTTGTTTGCTCCCTACCGCTTTCTTGCTTTTTTGGGCTTCGTCTTAGGAACGGGCTATCAATACGGGATTATGCAGCTTTTACTCAGATTGATGGAAAAATCAATAGCTCAGAAAGTTGACTATGATTTTGATTTTGGAGTCTGCCTGATGACTTTACTAGTTTTTGTTTTAGTCTATGAAAGTTTAATCTATTTATCCAACAGGAGGCTAGATCAACTGACTATTAAGCAGGTCATGTTGGGAGAATAAAAGAGGCTGGGACAAAAGTCCTAGCCTCTCAATTGTTTTTGGATTGTCGAGCAAGACGCAGTAGTTGAGTGGGCTATACTACGCTGATTCCATCAGCTTTTACAACCCTACTCAACTGTGCGGAGGTGGGACGACGAAATCGAATTCTAACGAATTACCGATTTCTGTCCCACTCTCTTTTTTACTGATGATATGCTGGATGCCTGTCTGGAGGTGCTTGAGGATGTGTGTGATTTCTTTTGGAAATACTTTATAGTTTTCCAAGTCTGTAAGGGGAATCCAATAGACTTGTTCTTGCTTATGTTGATAGTCAAATTGCTTGCAGTGAGGCTTCATCAGGTAATAGAAGCAAATCTCATGACAGTCTAGCCCTTTGAGGACGCCAGTTGAGTTGGAAAATAAATTTTCATGGACAAAAGCCAGCTTTTCAATCTCATACGTTTGTCCAGTTTCTTCGAAAACTTCTCGCTGGACAGCTTCTTCGGAGGTCTCTCCAAATCTGACCGCTCCTCCCACTGAATAGAAATAGTCCTCGCTAGGAGAAGACATGACACAGAGGGATTCCTCCTCAATGATGAGTGCAGCAGCCCGATAGCGAAAGCGCTCCTGTCCTTGCCTATAAGAAATATCCTTTGCCATAGTATCCTCCTTGCGTTTTTTAGTTTACTTGATTTCGCTCTTTCTGTCAATGCTTTCTGTACCCAGACAGTTGTATTCTTTCTCTCTTGCGACAGGCTTTTTTTCCTGTTAAAATAGTTGCATGATTCGTTATAAAGCCCTTATTTCCTACGACGGGCATGACTTTGCTGGCTTTCAGCGCCAGCCTCATGCTCGGAGCGTTCAGGAAGAAATCGAAAAAACCTTAACTCGTATCAACAAAGGTCAGCCCATTGCTATCCACGGAGCTGGTCGGACCGACAGCGGCGTTCATGCGCTTGGGCAGGTCATTCATTTTGACCTCCCGTCAGCTAGGGATGAAGAAAAGCTGCGTTTTGCCTTGGATACCCAGACGCCAGAGGATATAGATGTCATTTCTGTGGAGGAAGTGACGGAAGATTTCCATGCCCGTTACAAGCCGCACAGCAAGACCTATGAGTTTCTGGTGGATATTGGTCGTCCAAAAAATCCGATGATGCGCCACTATGCGACCCACTACCCTTATCCTTTGGAGATTCCTCTAATGGAGCAGGCCATCAAAGCCTTGGAGGGAACGCACGATTTTACGGGCTTTACAGCCTCGGGAACCAGTGTGGAAAATAAGGTTCGCACGATTACAACGGCCAGTCTGACTTTTGATGCGCAGCGTGGTTTTCTAGTCTTTACTTTTTCTGGTAATGGCTTTCTCTATAAACAAATCCGCAACATGGTGGGAACCCTGCTCAAGATTGGAAATAAGCGGATGCCAGTTAACCAAATCGAACGGATTTTAGAAGAAAAGGATCGGCAGCTAGCTGGGCCAACCGCAGCGCCTAATGGTCTTTACCTAAAGGAGATTATTTATGAAGAATAAGTTGATTTTAGCTCTCTCTGGCAATGATATTTTTAGTGGTGGTGGTCTTCATGCGGATTTGGCTACTTATACGGTCCATGGCCTGCATGGTTTTGTAGCGGTGACTTGCTTGACCGCTATGACGGACAAGGGATTTGAAGTTCTTCCGACCGACGAGCAGGTCTTTGCGCAGCAACTCTTTTCGCTCAAAGATGTACAATTTTCGGCCATCAAGTTGGGCTTATTACCAACGGTTGCCATTGCAGATCAGGCTCTGGAGTTTGTCAAAAAGCAAGCGGGCATACCAGTCGTGCTAGACCCTGTCCTAGTCTGTAAGGAGACCCACGATGTGGAAGTGTCGGCTCTTCGTGATGAATTGATCAAATTTTTCCCTTATACGACCATTATCACGCCCAATCTACCAGAAGCAGAGATCCTGACCCAGTCAGAGATCGAGAGTCTGGATGATCTCAAGGCTGCGGCTGTGACCCTCCATGAACTAGGAGCTCAAAATGTCGTCATCAAGGGAGGAAATCGTTTCAGCCAAGATCAGGCCCTTGATTTATTTTACGATGGCAAAGACTTTGTGTTGTTGGAAAGTCCTGTTTTACCAAATAATAATACAGGGGCAGGTTGCACCTTTGCTTCTAGCATCGCTAGTCAGCTTTTGGCAGGCCAATCACCTCTTGAAGCCGTCAACTATTCAAAAGATTTTGTTTACCGCGCTATCCAGCGCTCAGATCAGTATGGAGTTATTCAATATGAAAAATAATCAGACAAGAAAAATCGCTTTGCTGGCTGTCATTACAGCCCTATCCATTGTTTTGGGGAATTTTTTCAAAATCCCGACGCCAACTGGCTTTCTAACCCTGTTAGATGCAGGGATTTACTTTACCGCATTTTATTTTGGCCGTAAGGAAGGAGCCTTGGTGGGTGGCTTGTCCGGTCTCTTGATTGACTTGGTGGCGGGCTATCCTCAGTGGATGGTCTTTAGCCTCATCTGCCATGGTCTTCAAGGCTACTTTGCCGGCTTCACTGGCAAGCAGCGTTATATCGGCTTGCTCTTGGCTGGACTTGCCATGGTCGGTGGCTATGCTCTTTTTGGTAGCATCTTGAGTGGCCCTGGTTCAGCTATCGCAGCGATTTGGGGCAATGTCATGCAAAATATTTTTGGCTTGGTGGTCGGCTATGCCCTTTACAGAGCCTTTCCCCTTGTCTTGAAAAGAGCCCTTCAGCCAGAGTAAGTGAGGTCAAAGATGGATTTAGAGAAACTTGAAAAGGAGACCAGACAGATTGCCACAGATGTCTTGGACAAGGCGGGTTTGGTCAAGGGAAATATTTTTGTCCTAGGTCTATCTTCTAGTGAAGTCATGGGGGGACACATTGGCCAGCACTCCAGTAGGGAAGTCGGTCAGGTCATTGTCAAGACCTTGTTAGATATTCTGCAAGCTCGGGGGATTTACTTGGCCGTTCAAGGCTGTGAACATCTCAACCGCGCCTTGGTCGTAGAGCGAGAATTGGCAGAAAAGAAAGACCTAGAAATTGTCAATGTCCTGCCCAGCCTCCATGCAGGCGGGAGTGGCCAGCTAGCAGCTTTTGATTATATGCAGGATCCTGTGGAGGTTGAATTCATTACAGCCCATGCTGGCTTGGATGTGGGGGATACATCAATCGGAATGCATGTCAAGCATGTTCAGGTTCCGATTCGCCCTCAGCTACGCAGTTTAGGTCAGGCTCACGTTACTGCCCTTGCCAGTCGTCCCAAGTTGATTGGCGGAGCTAGAGCGTCTTATATTGAAGATAGGATTCGAAAATCTTAGTAGAAGAAGAGAAGAGGCTGGGACAAAAGTCCTAGCCTCTCAATTATCTTTGGATTGTCGAGCAAGACGCAGTGGTTGAGTGGGCTCTACTAGGCTGATTTCATCAGCTTTTACCGCCCTACTCAACTGTGCGGAGGTGGGACGACGAAATCGAATTCTAACGAATGACCGATTTTTGTCTCACTCTCTTTTCCCAAATGGTAGACTTTGTCTGTTGATTCTCGTGCTGGAGAGGGAAATAAATCTACAGTTATAGGAAAATATTGTCTGCTAAGAGCTGGGCCAATGGTCAAAAAAGAGCAAAATGTGGCTTGGATTTTAGCGTATGAAAGGGGAAAAAGGCGAAAAATAAAAGGTGTCGCTTGAAAAAACTGCTACTTATGTTATAATGGATTGTATGCAAAAAATTTGAAGGAGAACTGACAGAATGTCTGTATCATTTGAAAACAAAGAAACAAATCGTGGAGTATTGACTTTTACTATCGGTCAAGACCAAATCAAACCTGCTTTGGATCGTGCTTTTAATGCAGTTAAGAAGAATATTGCTGTACCAGGTTTCCGTAAAGGTCATATTCCTCGTCCAGTCTTCAACCAACGTTTTGGTGAAGAATCACTTTATCAAGATGTCTTGAATGCATTGCTTCCAGCAGCTTATGAAGCAGCTGTAAAAGAAGCTGGTCTTGAAGTGGTTGCACAACCAAAAATTGATGTAACTTCAATGGAAAAAGGCCAAGACTGGGTCATCACTGCTGATGTTGTAACAAAACCTGAAGTGAAATTGGGTGCTTACAAAGACCTTGAAGTATCTGTAGAAGTTTCTAAGGAAGTGACTGATGCTGAAGTTGATGAGCGTATTGAACGTGAACGCAACAACTTGGCTGAGTTGGTTCTGAAAGATGGAGCAGCAGCTGAAGGTGATACAGTTGTCATCGACTTTGTTGGTTCTGTTGACGGTGTTGAATTTGACGGTGGAAAAGGCGACAACTTCTCACTTGGACTTGGTTCAGGTCAATTCATCCCAGGTTTCGAAGACCAATTGGTTGGTCACTCAGCTGGTGAGACAGTAGACGTTGTTGTAACCTTCCCAGAAGACTACCAAGCAGCTGATCTTGCTGGTAAAGAAGCAAAATTCGTTACAACAATTCATGAAGTAAAAGAAAAAGAAGTTCCAGCTCTTGATGATGAACTTGCAAAAGACATCGACGAAGAAGTTGAAACTCTTGCTGAATTGAAAGAAAAATACCGTAAAGAATTAGCAGAAGCGAAAGAAGCAGCTTACAACGATGCAGTTGAAGCAGCAGCGATTGATCTTGCAGTAGAAAATGCAGAAATCGTTGACCTTCCAGAAGAAATGATTCACGAAGAAGTTCATCGCGCTGTGAACGAATTCCTCGGCAACATGCAACGTCAAGGTATCTCTCCTGATATGTACTTCCAAATCACTGGTACAACTCAAGAAGACCTTCACAAACAATATGAAGCAGATGCTGCAGCACGCACTAAAACTAACCTTGTTGTAGAAGCAGTTGCGAAAGCAGAAGGCTTTGAAGCTAGCGCTGAAGAAGTTGAAGCAGAAATCACTTCATTGGCAACAGACTACAATATGGAAGCAGACCGCGTTCGCCAATTGCTTTCAGAAGAAATGCTTAAACATGATATCGCTGTTAAGAAAGCAGTTGAAGTTATCACAAGCACTGCTAAAGTAAAATAATAGCTTCTAGTCAGCCCTAGTGGATGACAATGTAAGCACAGGAGAGAACGATTTGTTCTCTCTTTTTTGATGTTGGAGGGATAGTTTCAAAATAAGAAGTGTTCAAGAAAGATGTGGGCAGCCTAGGCCTCGGCTGGTCACTTTTCCTATAGATTCATGGCAATCTAGGTCTCGGCTGGCAACTTTTCCTATAGATTCATGGCAATCTAGGCCTCGGCTGGTCATTTTTCCTATAGATTCATGGCAACCTAGACCTCGGCCGGTCATTTTTCCTATAGTTTCTTGGGGATATAGGTCTCGGCTGATTACTTTTCCTATAGATTCATGGCAATCTAGGTCTCGGCTAGTCACTTTTCCTATAGATTCATGGCAATCTAGGCCTCGGCTGACTAATTTTCCTATAGTTTCTTGGCAACCTAGGTCTAGGCTGGTCACTTTTCCTATAGCTTCATGGTAATCTAGACCTCGGCCGTTCACTTTCCTTTAGTTTTTAAGGTAAATGATACTTGAGATAGCTGTTGGTCAAAAGTAAGTGTCTGACGAGAGGGGGGTGTCTCTTGTTTGGAAAACGGCTAGCGGAACTGGCTAGTCTAGCTGGTTTCTAAGTCTCAAATAAGGAATTATTTCAAAAACAAATAGGATAACGAAAAGTAGTTTTTAGCTGATTGCTGAGAAATGCTAGGCTGTCTTAGAGAGATATTTAGCTTTTAGACAGATTTTTTTGGGGAGCTTGTGATATACTGTTAGTATGGAAAAAAATGATATTGTTTACGGCGTGCATGCTGTGACCGAGGCCTTGATGGCCAATACGGGAAATAAACTTTACATTCAGGACGACTTGCGTGGGAAAAACGTGAGCAAGCTGAAAGATTTGGCGGCAGAGAAGAAGGTTTCTATCTCTTGGACACCCAAGAAAACCTTGCAGGAGATGACGGATGGAGCTGTTCACCAAGGTTTTGTCTTGCGGGTATCAGAGTTTGCCTATGCATATTTAGCGGATGTTTTGAAAAAAGCGGAGCAGGAAGAGAATCCTCTGCTGTTGATTTTGGATGGCTTGACAGACCCGCATAATCTGGGCTCTATCTTGCGCACGGCTGACGCGACCAATGTCACGGGCGTGATCATTCCCAAGCACCGAGCAGTCGGCGTGACACCAGTTGTGGCTAAGACCTCTACGGGCGCTATCGAGCACATTCCTATTGCCCGTGTGACCAATCTCAGCCAGACTCTGGACAAGCTCAAGGAAGCTGGCTTCTGGATTTTTGGGACGGATATGCAGGGGACGCCTGTTCAAAAGTGGAATACGGCAGGCAAGCTGGCACTCATCATCGGCAACGAAGGCAAGGGGATTTCCAGCAACATCAAGAAGCAGGTGGACGAAATGCTGACGATCCCGATGAATGGTCATGTCCAAAGCCTCAATGCTAGCGTCGCAGCTGCCATTCTCATGTATGAAGTTTTTAGAAATCGGGTGGGCTAATGCAAGTACTAGGAGCTTATGCGTTAGAAAAATACCAAACAGAAAAGTTTGAGCCGATCATTTATGCCATCTACCATAATAAAAGAGAAGATAATTATTGCTTTTGCTTTGAAATCACTGAGGAAGCAGATCAGTATCCCTTAGAGGACTTATTGACCCAGTATTCCTTGAATTGCACGGATTTATACGGTAAAGGAAATCAGGTAAATGGCGCTTTGAAATACCTCATTGAGGTAGAAACCTTATCCAGTGATAAGGCAGATTTGATCAGCATTCTCAATTTTTCTACAATTTTAAATAAAGAGATTGTGAATTATGTAAAAGGAAAATATGTGTGCCTTGCTGAGAAGAGGTGTATGAGTTCCTTTTATATGGGAAATCAAAAAGTGGGAGTTCCTGTGCTTGCTTACCGAAGTGATAACTCTGGAATGGTTTCTTTTCAAAATAAATATCCAGAAGGACAATTAACAAATTTATTTTTAGAAGATAAAAAATATAATGTTGAGTGTTTAGATGGGGAATGGATTTGTATCGAATTACTTGATGGCAAGGCAAACTTGATTTTAAAAGCTTCACACGATGAATATTTCCAATATATTTTTGATTTGAAAGGTTTTCAAGGTGTCAGTCCTGTTCTAGACTGACCGAGCGAAATAGCTTTCCTAAAAAGCAAGAAATTTCTAATAGCTAGTCCCGATATGGTGGCAGTCAAAGCCCCACTACTAACCCGCTTATGTCCATGGAGAAGCCTTCTCTGTGGCAACTAAAAAATGATGGAGAAAAAAGATGACCTTTAAAATTTTAACGGATTCGACGGCAGACCTGCCAGAAAGCTGGACTCAAGAACATGATGTGCAGGTTCTGGGCTTGACCATTCAGCTGGACGGCCAAACCCACGAGACCGTCGGACCGAATAAGCTGACCAGTGAGCAGCTTTTAGCCAAGATGGAGTCTGGCAGCAAGCCGACTACCAGCCAGATCAATGTCGGCCAATTTGAAGATGTTTTTCGCCAGTATGCTCAGGAGGGCACAGCAGTTCTCTATGTGGCTTTTGCTTCCGCCTTGTCTGGGACCTACCAAAGTGCAGTCATGGCGCGGGAGATGGTCTTAGAGGATTACCCTGAGGCAATTATCACCATCCTTGATACCAAGGCGGCTTCGATGGGTGAAGGGCTCTTGGTCATGAAGGCTGTAGAAGCGAGGGCAGCAGGTCAAAGCCTAGAGCAGACGGCAGACTTGCTTCAGAGTCTAGTGCCTAGAGTAAAGACCTATTTCTTAGTAGATGACCTCAATCACCTCATGCGGGGTGGCCGCATTTCCAAGGCAGCGGCTCTTATGGGAAGCTTGGTTAATATCAAGCCCATCATCGCAGTCACAGCTGACGGAAGTCTGGATTCGGTCGCTAAGGTGCGAGGCAAGAAGAAGGCGCAGGCTGAGGTGGTTCGGATGACCTTAGAGACGATTTCTGATCCGCGGGTGGTGGTCGCCTATGCAGGTGAAAAAGAAGTCGCTGAAACTGTCAAGGAGCAGCTTTTAGCTTCTGGACAGGTTATAGAAGTCCTTATCCTGCCTCTTGGTCCGGTTATTTCGACGCATACTGGCCCAGGTACTCTAGGACTCTTTAGTATTGGCGGTGAACTTTCAGACTAAATGGAAATGAAATCGTTATTTTATAAATAATTGCATCAAATATATTGACTTTTGGTTAGAAAATTTGGTATGATAGTAGGCGGTATTGTTTACCCCATTTGTAAGGCCCCGGAACCTTTCAAATAACCCGCGGACCGGAACATCCGCCCTGTAAACAAAAACGATATTCATATAGGAGAAATCATGAACAAAACAACATACATGGCTAAGCCAGGTGAAGTTGAACGCAAATGGTATGTAGTAGACGCTACTGATGTACCTCTTGGCCGCCTTTCTGCAGTTGTAGCAAGCGTACTTCGTGGAAAAAACAAACCAACATTCACACCACACACTGATACAGGTGACTTCGTAATCGTTATCAACGCTGAAAAAGTTAAATTGACTGGTAAAAAAGCAACTGATAAGGTTTACTACACTCACTCAATGTACCCAGGTGGTTTGAAGTCTATCACTGCTGGTGAACTTCGCTCTAAGAACGCTGTTCGTTTGATCGAAAAATCAGTTAAAGGTATGCTTCCACACAATACTCTTGGCCGTGCTCAAGGTATGAAGTTGAAAGTATTTGTAGGCGCTGAGCACACTCACGCTGCACAACAACCAGAAGTTCTTGATATTTCAGGACTTATCTAAGGAAAGGAACAATAAAGTATGTCACAAGCACAATATGCAGGTACTGGACGTCGTAAAAACGCTGTTGCACGCGTTCGCCTTGTTCCAGGAACTGGTAAAATCACTGTAAACAAAAAAGATGTTGAAGAGTACATCCCACACGCTGACCTTCGTTTGGTTATCAACCAACCATTCGCAGTTACTTCAACTGTTGGCCAATACGACGTTTTCGTAAACGTTGATGGTGGTGGCTACGCTGGTCAATCAGGAGCTATCCGTCACGGTATCGCTCGTGCCCTTCTTCAAGTAGACCCAGACTTCCGCGACTCATTGAAACGCGCAGGCCTTCTTACTCGTGATGCTCGTATGGTAGAACGTAAGAAACCAGGTCTTAAGAAAGCTCGTAAAGCTAGTCAGTTCTCAAAACGTTAATCAATACGATTATATCAATGTTTCAAAGCACTCAAGAGTTTACCTCATGGGTGCTTTTTTCGTGTTTTTTGAAAAGTTCACCTCAAAGTTCACCTTAGTTTTACCTTAATTTTGAATATTATTTTGTTAATAGTCTTTTGTGTTATAATGTAAAAACGATATGAAAAAACGGTAGTGTAAAATAAGTTGTGTAAACACAAAAAGGAATAAATTCGTTATAGTAGAGTTGCGAAACATTACTAAAAAGAGACTTATTCCTATGACACAGTTTACCACAGAATTGTTAAGTTTCTAACCCAAAAGTAAGATATTGATGAATTTTTCCAATCTTCTCTTGGAACAGCTATGAACAACCTGCTTCAAACAGAGTTATCAGCCCTAATTTGCGGGCTTACCTTGGGGATTGCCACACCTTGGGCGGTTTGCACGATGCAAAATTGGAAAACCAAACACACAGTAGTGGATGGTCAACGTCTATACTTTGACGGGACTGGAGTACAATTGTTCGGTAATTAGATTAAGTGGTTTCTTCTAACCATCATCACGTTTGGAATCTATGGCTTCTGGTTAACTATCAAAATGGAGCAATGGATTGTGAAACATACTCATCACACTCAATCATTAAACTGCATCTTCTTTTATAGGAGATGCAGTCTTTTGTTCTTAGAATAAGGAAACTGAAATTTTGTCTGTTCTCTATCTTGGAAAGGATATAAAAATCTTTTAAACCGATGGATTTCCTCAGGGAAAAACCATGAAATTTTTGATATAATATGGAGGATAGACTGATAGATGCTTTTTTATTTGTCTAGAAAAAAGGGATATTTTTCAAAAGACTTACAGGTGAGAACTAAGAAAATTTAAATACATATGTAATGTTTGACAGAAAATCACTCTGCCCTCATCAATGGATAAACAGAAATAAATCAAATAAAAGGAGTAACAATGACCAGAAACTATTCAACACGGGAATACCGTGAAAAATTATACGATGATCTTCATGTTAGATCGAGAGATATAGCGATTTTGATGTGTGCAATTTTTATTGCCTCTATCGGACTAAATATGAATTCAACAGCTGTTATTATAGGGGCCATGTTAATTTCACCTCTCATGACACCGATTGTTGGACTAGGATTAGGTTTAGCTATTTTTGACACTCGTTTAGTTAAGCAAGCTCTAGGGGTTTTACTTACTCAAGTATTTGTCAGTTTACTTGTATCGACTCTGTATTTCTGGATTACTCCCTTATCTTATGCAAGTAGCGAGTTGATTGCACGAACTTCTCCAACGATTTGGGATGTCCTAATTGCTATTGCCGGTGGGATTGCTGGTGTGATCGGTTCAAGGAAAAAAGAAGCAAACAATATTGTGCCAGGAGTAGCCATTGCTACAGCTCTGATGCCACCTATCTGCACTGCCGGCTATGGTTTAGCTAATGGAAATGTACGATTTTTATTTGGTGCTCTCTATCTTTTCTTGATTAACTGTGTCTTTATAATGCTAGCCAACATTATAGGAGCAAAAATTTTAATGAGAAAATCTCCCTTAACTTCATTCAAAGAGCTAAGCATTAAAATGAAAATTGGTTTGATATCTTTGATTGTATTATTGGTTGTTCCAGCCGGTTATTCGGCAGTTACTCTGACTATAGAACAAGCGCGAAAAGAAGGTGTCAAACAGTTTGTAGGAAAAGAGTTTGCCAATTATACGGTCATTAATCAAGTCTACAAGTCAAGGGACAATGAATTGGTCTTGACAATTGTTGGTGACCCGATTTCAGAAGAAGAATTAGAAACAATCCACCAAAAACAAGCCTCTTACGGTATTCAATCTGTTCAATTGAAAGTCAATCAAGTCCATAATTCGCAAAAATTAGATAGTGAAGCGACAAAGGAATTTTATGAAACCATTGACAAGTATATCGATCAAAAACTCTCTGAAAAGGATTCGCAAAAAGATCTTGTAAAAGAGAATGAAGCAGACAAGGATTGATGGCAATGAACAGAATAGGTTTAGAGTTGCTGTCTGAAGAAAATAGTCTAGATGTCTATTCTTTTGAAAAAGAAAATCGGGAGTATTTTGAGCGAAATTTACCTCCCATACCAGCTAACTATTTTGATCCAGAAGGTTTTAAAAAAATTACAGCGGAATTGTTAATGGAACAAGAAAATCATGACACCTACATGCATCTTATTAGAGATTCGCAAGGCATGATGGTCGGAAGGATCAATTTAAGTGTTTTAGGGAGCGATAGAAAAACAGCAGAACTTGGATATAGGATTGGAGAAAATGTTACTAATTTAGGCTATGCAAGCGAAGCGGTTAAACTTGTTTTAGACAAAGCATTTCATACTTATGGTTTAAATAGAATCATTGCGGGAGCGGCAACGGATAATCTTGCCTCTAAGAGAGTGCTTTTAAAAAATGGTTTCACCTTTAGTAGGATCATAGAAAATGACCTACAAATGAATAATGAGTGGGTTCATACAGCGGTATTTGAGATAATGAATCTATAACATCATCATTTCCAGTTTAGTGACAGGAATGATGGAGTCATTAATCTTTGCGGACATTCAAGAATTTTCACCAACTGTTTGATTAGCGAATCAGATACTTTTGTTACCTGTTTATCACTATGAGTTAAGGCTTCAGAAACAGGCTGTAGTGAAACTCCAGCTTGTTTTCTGTGTATCTCAGTTTATAAAAGGATCGTAGAAAAAGTCTCAGTTTGACATTCATGGGATGCTTTTGTTCTATTCTGGAAAAGTCAATGCCTTAGCAATATAGAAAAACACCCTCATCCCTAGTTCTGCTAAAAGCATAGGATAAGAGTGTTTTTTCTATAAGAACGATAGACGCTGATTATTCTTCGTCTTTTTTGATAATGTTTTTAACGCCTGCGATAGCACCTTCAACAGCGCCTTTTGCGTCTTCAGCGACTTCTTTCACTTTTGAAGCTACTTTTTCAGCAGTTCCTTCCGCTTGAGTCTTTGTATCGCCAGTAAGTTTACCGAAACCTTCTTTGATAGAACCTTTAGCTTGGTTGAATTTTTCTTCGATTGACATGGAAATTTCCTCCGTTTATTTAGTGTATTATCTAAGTTGGATGCTGTTTGATACTCATTCAAGCGAGATAATAGATACAGTATAGACTCTTTGGTAACAAAAAGCAAATAACTGCTACGAAATGACAAAATATTTTAATAGGTCACGACATTAATTTCGCCTTTGTCATATTCTGCAATGAAGATATCGGAGACATTTTCAAAGCCTTCTTTTTGTAATTCGGTCATCAACCATTCTTCTGACTTGCCAATGGTTTCTAAGATTTCAAGTTGGACAACTCCATCGGTAATGATTGGATATTTTGGATTTTCATCGCCGATTCTTACGATAATCAATTGACCATTTTGCTCGATAACGGCTCTTTTGACTTCTTTCAATTGGAAGACTCCTTGGGAGCGTAATTTCAAAGCGACATCTGATGCGGATAGCCCTTTTGAACGGCAGGCTTCAGGATCTAATTTCCCGTTTTTGATGATAATAGTTGGTTTCCCGTCAATCAGATGTTTGATATAGGAAACGTTGGTGTTGAGCCATTTTAAAAGCAAAATCAGAATGGTCCAGATGATTAAGATGACTGCATATTGAAGGATAGTAATGGAGCTATTGTAGATGACCCCGCCGATAATGCCACCGAGAACAAAGTTTTGTACTTGGTCTGTTGCAGAGCTTGGTGCTAAATTTCCCTTACCTGTCATATTGATGACAAAAACGAGAGAAACGAGTCCCAAAGCTAACTTAATTGCAATTGTAATAAAAAAGCTCATTATTTTTCAACCTCCACGAGTTCAACGTCTGATTTGTACAGTTCCATTTTTTCCAATAAATAGCTATCCTGATCGGTTCCGCTAATAGCACGGTAGAATTGTTTGCCAACCTTAATGATAGCTCCATCTGTTGTAGCTGAAGTGTTGACGTAGACTTCTTCTTTCTCAACGCCTAATTCTTTTGAGACAACCTCGATAAAATGCAAGGAGCTACGGAATTGATTGTCATTTGATTGATTACTTTGGAAATTAGTAATGCTAATCAGAACAGTTGCTACTAGGGTCAAAATAGAAATAATGGACAACTCACGGAACTTACTTCCTCGTTTGTCTTTATAGGCCTTAAAGGCGAAAAATCCCGTCACCAAAACCAAGCAGGCGGACACAATTACCATCACCCAATTCTGCTGGCTAATCTGACTCAGTACATAGTCATATGAATAGAATTTCATAAGATTCCTCACTTTTTTTGAATTCAAGCTATTATAAAACAAATCAGCAGCTGTATCAATAGCTTTTTGAAAAATAAAGTTTTCTGGAACTTGTTTTAAATATGGAAGCTTCATATTCCTAAGCAGAATATTTGCTTCATTCGAGTTTTCAAACTGTAATAGAACTTGACAAAATCATTCAGAGTGCTAGAATAGGAGACAGGTAGAGGCCGATTTAGCTCAGTTGGTAGAGCAACGCACTCGTAACGCGTAGGTCACAGGTTCGAGCCCTGCAATCGGCAGAAAGAAAACCAGCACCTTTTTATGGGGTTGCTGGTTTTGTTTATATAATTCTTATAAAGAAGTAAGAAAAGTTAGGCCACCTAATATCACCCCCGCAGCATTGGGAATAATGAGGATCCAGTCTTTTTTAGGTTCTTTTGTCCAACCGTAGATAACCCAAATCAGGCAAGAAACTGCTGCGAATAGTGGTTGGAAAGGTTGAGCTTTGGACCCTTGTAAGTTTGCGATAATTTGTGGAATATAAGCGACGAATACAAGAATTCCAATAAAAGCTCCAATAGATCCGACAAAACGATTAATTTTTTGTTTTGACATACGATACCTCCTTAGCGTCCATTATATCAAAACGGAAAAAATTGTCAAATGAGACGTAAGCCAGTATGGAGAATAGGTTTTAGTTTTTATCTAAAACTAAGCGAAATAGCCAAGTGTGGTTTGAGAAGGAGCGTTAGAATTGTTCATACCTGGTTTATCCATTGTTAGGCTGGATAGAGAGCTTATGATCATAGAAATAGTAGTAAATCAGTATTGTCGTGTTGATAAAAATGGGTAATGATTAATTTCTTTGAAGCCTTATGCTGGGAAAATTCAAGATTTTTGATTTCATTTTAATCTTTTAAAATAACCACTTACTGCTCCAAATTGACCACTTACTGAAAGTCCCTTGTTTCTTTTCAAGAAATTGTTATAATGAAGATAGAAAGAGGGGAGGAGTGCTTATGAAGGTTCGGATTGAGCTAGACGATCGTTTGGCTGATACAGAATTGGTGATTCGAGTATCGCGGATTGATGAGAGGATTCAGAAGATTCAAGATGCTTTGAATGAAGCGACTGCTCCAGCCATTCTCTTTTATAAGGAAAATAGTGAGTATTTTGTAGATTTAGCGGAGATTCTCTTTTTCGAGACGGACGGAGCCAAAATCTTTGCTCACGCGCGCAATGATGCCTATGAGGTCAAGTTGAAACTCTATGAGTTGGAGGAATTGCTGCCTCGCTATTTTTGCAGAATTTCCAAATCAACCATTGCTAATGCTAGAGCGATTTATTCTCTAGAAAAGTCTTTCTCGGGTACCAGTTCCGTCCAGTTTTCTGAAACACATAAGAAAGTGCATGTTTCAAGGCATTATTATCAACTACTAAAAGAAAAGTTAAGTGAAGTGAGGTAATCATCATGAAAAAAACAATTCTAGGCGTCGGTTTTTTGATTTTAGCCGGCTGGATTTTGCTTCAGGGAAACTTTGGTATTCCTATGTTCAATTTCAATATCTGGCCCCTGCTTTTGGTCGGCATGTTTGCGTATTTTGCTTTGGAAAATTTCTTGGAGCGAGATTTTGGGGCTGCTCTGATCATGACGATTATTGCTCTGATAATTGCTAATTCTGTCTATCACTTCTTGGCAATCTCTACAGGCACCTTGGTAATGGGTGGTGTTTTGGCCTGCATTGGGCTTAACATGATTTTTAAACCGAGAAGGATCTGGGGCGTTCGTTGTTTGTCTAGAAAGGGCTTGTCTACAACGGAAGGAGAGATTTCCTTTGGCAGCGGCACTCGCTATATCAACTCGGATAATTTTATCCATGATAAAGTAGAGTGTGCTTTTGGCAGTGCGGCCGTCTATTTTGATAATGCCAGAATTTTAGGAGATTCTGCTAGTTTTGATGTGGAAGTATCCTTCGGTAGTGCGGTGCTTTACATTCCAAGCAACTGGCGAGTAGAGCTAAATGTGGACAATGCTCTCGGTACGGTTGTCAATCCGCATAATGTCAATGAGAAAGACAAGACTTTATATGTGCGCGGTAACGTCGCCTTTGGATCTTTGAAGATTGTTTACATTTAAGAAAACGGATTATTGGTCAGAAATTGCAAAGTTTGGGAAAATTTACTTGCCAAAAGCTAAGTTTTTTGATAATATAGTACGGTATGTGGTGCTAGCACATCCGTAATATTAGATCTAATAGGAGGAAACACACTAATGGCTAAAGTATGTTACTTTACAGGTCGTAAGACTGTATCTGGAAACAACCGCTCTCACGCGATGAACCAAACAAAACGCGCTGTTAAACCAAATCTTCAAAAAGTTACTGTTTTGATCGACGGAAAACCTAAAAAAGTTTGGGCTTCAGCTCGCGCGCTTAAGTCAGGTAAAGTTGAACGCGTTTAATACATGAAAGGGATTGGAAAGATTTATTCCTTCCCTTTTTTGTTGTTGAATTTTCAGACTAGACAGTTTATTTCTGTCCTTCCTCTTTTACACCCTGTCTAAAATATGGTAAAATAAACTATAAAATACTTTTGAGGTACAAGTGATGACTGTAAAAATCAATACAAAAGATGGTCAAATTGAGCTGACTGATGACGTGATTGCGACAATCGTTGGCGGCGCAGCAACCGAAATTTTTGGTGTGGTTGGAATGGCCAGCAAAAATGCAATTAAAGATAACTTTCAAGCTCTTTTGGGTAAAGAAAACTATGCCAAGGGTGTGGTAGTAAAAACGTCTGAGGATGGTGGTATTGCAGTTGATGTTTATACCGTTTTGAGCTACGGCATTAAAATTAGTGAAGTTTCCAAAAATATCCAAGAACGCGTTAAGTTTAGTTTGGAAAATCAACTTGGGATCACTGCCCATACAGTGAATGTCTATATCCAAAATATTAAAGTTGTAGGAGAATAATCGTGTCAAATATTACTACTAGTTTATTTCAAGAAATGGTGCAGGCGGCATCAACTCGTTTAAATAAACAGGCTGAATATGTCAATTCTTTAAATGTTTTCCCAGTTCCAGATGGTGACACAGGAACCAATATGGGCATGACCATTGAAAATGGTGCCAAAGAAGTAGCTGATAAGTCAGCTTCAACAGTTGGTGAAGTGGCCGCTATCTTTGCAAAGGGACTCTTGATGGGTGCGCGTGGGAACTCTGGTGTTATCACGTCTCAGCTCTTCCGTGGTTTTTCACAAAGCGTGAAAGGAAAAGATGAGCTTGATGGGCAAGCTTTGGCTCTTGCCTTCCAATCTGGTGTAGAAGTAGCCTATAAGGCTGTTATGAAGCCAGTTGAGGGAACAATTCTGACCGTTTCTCGTGGTGCGGCCATCGGTGCTAAAAAGAAAGCTGAAGCGACAAATGATGCTGTCGAAGTTATGAAAGCGGCTCTTGAAGGAGCAAAGGCTGCCCTTGCTAAAACGCCAGATATGTTACCAGTTCTCAAGGAAGTTGGCGTTGTGGACTCTGGTGGTCAAGGTTTGGTCTTTATCTATGAAGGTTTCCTTTCTGCCCTGACTGGCGAATATATCGCATCAGAAGATTTCCAAGCGACTCCAGCTACGATGAGCCAGATGATCAATGCTGAACACCACAAATCTGTAGCAGGCCATGTGGCGACAGAAGACATCACTTTTGGTTATTGTACAGAAATCATGGTGGCTTTGAAGCAAGGACCAACCTATGTCAAAGACTTTGACTATGATGAATTCCGTAATTATTTGAATGAGCTTGGAGATTCCTTGCTGGTAGTTAATGATGATGAAATCGTGAAAGTGCACGTCCATACAGAAGATCCAGGTCTTGTTATGCAAGAAGGGCTGAAGTATGGTAGCCTTGTCAAGGTAAAAGTGGACAATATGCGCAACCAGCATGAAGCCCAGCTTGAGAAGGAAGAAAAAGCTACCAAGCCAGCTGAAGAAAAAGAATACGCTATTATCGCCGTAGTCGCTGGTGACGGTCTTGCTGAAATCTTCAAGGCTCAGGGTGTGGATTATATCATTTCTGGTGGTCAGACTATGAACCCTTCTACAGAGGACTTTATCAAGGCTGTTGACCAGGTGAATGCGCGCAATATCATTTTCCTACCTAACAATAAAAATATCTTCATGGCGGCTCAATCTGCAGCAGAAGTGCTTGAGCAACCAACGACAGTGATTGAAACACGCACGCTTCCTCAAGGTTTGACAAGTCTTTTGGCCTTTGATAGTGGAAAAACAATCGAAGAGAACCATGAGAGAATGACAGCGGCTTTGAGCGATGTGGTTAGCGGTAGTGTTACGACAGCAGTTCGTGATACGACCATTGATGGCCTCGAAATCCATGAAAATGATAACTTGGGTATGGTTGATGGCAAAATCCTTGTGTCAAATCCAGATATGTTGACAACTCTGAAGGCGACCTTTGCGAAGATGTTGGATGAAGACAGTGAGATTGTTTCCATCTATATCGGTGAAGATGGTGACGAGGAATTAGCAAATGGCTTAGCTCAAGATCTGATGGAAGAATATGAAGATCTAGAAGTTGAGATCCACCAAGGAAATCAGCCAGTGTATCCATATATTTTCAGTGTAGAATAATTTATTTGGGAGTGGGACAGAAATCGGTCATTCGTTAGAATTCGATTTCGTCGTCCCACCTCCGCACAGTTGAGTAGGGCTGTAAAAGTTGATGAAATCAGCGTAGTAGAGCCCACTCAACCACTGCGTCTTTGCTCGACAATCCAAAGACAATTGAGAGGCTAGGACTTTTGCCCCAGCCTCTTTGATTTTTTTATATGCAAGATTTAGACAAGATAGTGGCATTATGGTATACTGGAAAAAATAAAAAGAAAAGGTGTACTATGAAAAAGTTATTTATTCTTGTTATTTCTGCTTCTGTATTATTGACAGGTTGCGTATTTCCAAAATATGGCAAGCATCGTCCGAAAGTTCCAGCTGAATCAAAAGTTGCTAAAACAAGTTCTAGCTCAAGCTCAAGTGACTCCTCTACGAGTACTTCTTCTGAAAGTACAGCTATTGTCTCTAAAACCTTGGTCGGAGACCTCAAAGGCATCCATCATCGTGATACGGTGACCTATCGGGGAGACAAACTCTTGAAACTTCGAATGGAGCTGTTGAGTAATTTGCCAGAAGAAGCCAGTGGTGCTGCAGCTACTATGAGCCCAGAGGAAATGACAGCTATCATTCGAGAAGGAATGGAATCAGAACCGAACTACGTGGAAGCTAAGAATATGGAAGGAGTGACGATTGAATACTCCGTAACAGCTGATAAGAAATTACAGGCCATAGTTGATCTGGATTTTGAGAAAATGGATGTAGCGAAAGTAGCAAGTCTATCTTTCTTTAAAGAATTGGGACTTAATGATATAAAAGACGCCTCTCCTTCAATGTTTATTTTAGGTATGAAATTAGGCGGCTTGAAAGAAGAATAAGAGTGTATAAAGGCGAGTCATCTCGTCTTTTTTTGCTGTCTAGAAACTATGACATTTGTCATATGATCTAGTGACAAAATCATCTAGTCGGAAGATGCAGGAAGTTTTATAATACAAGTAAGAAATGAAGAAATAGGGAGTAGTTACATGAAAATATGGTTGATAAAAGTAGCAGTCTTGAGTCTTGTTGGGATGATGTTTTATCAGTTGGCAAGAATAAGCGGAGCAAGTCTTTACCGCTTTCCTTGGGAGATTTTTGCTAGCTTGGGAATGGCTAGCTACGTCCTAAAGGAAGTGGCTAAGTTAAGCAAGAGGAGAAAGTAGAAATGAAAAAGTACCTGTCCATCTTATTCATTGGAGTTGCAATGGGTGTATGGTATTTTCAAATGATACCGGGTTTTCTGTTAGAATTTCTACCCCGGCAATTTTATATAGGAGTAGGGGGAGTGATTCTAGCTGTCTTTGTCATCTGGCCGCTCATCTATGATTTTATTAAGGAGGAAGATCATGAAATTGATTGAAGTGAAAAAGTTATCTAAAAGTATTCGGGGGAAGGAGATTTTGCGCCACATTTCCTTTGACATTGAAGAAGGAGATTGTGTGGCTCTGATTGGTCCAAACGGAGCTGGAAAAACAACTCTGATGGATTGTCTCCTAGGCGATAAATTCCTGACTTCTGGTCAAGCATTGGTTCAAGGCTTAAAGCCAACGGATAATCGTTTGAAAGAGATGGTTGCCATTTTGCCACAGGAAAATACAGTGGTGGGGGATTTGAAAGTCAAGGAACTCCTTGCTTTCTTTCGATCCATCTATCCCAATAGCTTGTCTGAAGAGGAAATCGATGCCTTGTTGGGCTTTTCTGACAAGCAGAAGAACCAGCTGGCTGCCAAGCTCTCTGGTGGTCAAAAACGTCTCTTCTCCTTTATTTTAGCCTTGATTGGTCGTCCAAAGATTCTCTTCTTGGATGAACCGACTTCGGCCATGGACACCTCGACCCGCCAGCATTTCTGGGAAATTGTGGATCAGCTCAAGAAGCAAGGTGTGACTATTGTCTATTCTTCTCACTATATTGAAGAAGTGGAGCATACGGCTGATCGGATTTTGGTGCTTCATAAGGGAGAGCTGATCCGCGACACCACGCCTTATGCCATGCGCAAGGAAGAGCAGGAAAAACACTTCACCTTGCCCCTTTCCTATAAAGAAATCGTGGAAAAGATAGCTGGTGTGACAGAGATTGAAATCAAGCAAAAGGCCTTATCCTTTGCGACCAAGGACGCCAGTCAGGTCTGGCAAATTCTGCAGGAGCATGGCTGTACGATTGAAGAAATCGAAGTCCGCAATCGCACCCTGCTAGATAGTATTTTTGAGACGACACAAGAGTAAAGGAGAGCATTATGAAAAATATGGTTAGTTTAATGAAAATGGAGTTGATTTTGATGAAGCGGCAGGCGGCTTACTACCTGCTTTCTATCGGTCTGCCCAGCGTATTCTATCTGATCTTTTCAGGAATGATGTCAGGTTCTGATGTGCCGACGCTTGTGCTTCATACCTACCTCTTTTCTATGACAGTTTTTAGCATCATGTCCAGTGCTTTTTTCAGCATTCCCAGCACCTTGCAGTCGGACAAGACCAATAACTGGCAAAAATTGATTCAGCATTCGCCCGTTTCTATGGTAGAATATTATATATCAAAGCTTTTCAGTACTTTGTTGACCTTTCTGCTTTCCATCATCGTGGTCTTCTCTGTTGGACATTTCGTTCGTGGAGTCAATATGCCCATGATGGACTGGCTGGCGATTGCCCTGATTCTTTTGGTCGGTAGTATGGTCTTTATCGCCATGGGCGTCTTGGTTAGTCTCCTGCCCAGTGCCCAGCTCATGTCGGTCGTAGGCAATATCGTTTATATGGCTTTAGCGGTCTTGGGTGGGCTTTGGTTTCCACTGACTATGTTTCCGGACTGGTTGCAATCTATCGGCAAGCTAACTCCGAGTTACCAGCTCATGCAGGTGGTTTCTGCCTATTTGGAACACCATGACTGGAATGTCTCTGCTATGCTAATCGTCCTAGCCTATACCATATTCTTTAGCATTTTAGTCCTTCAGCTCAAAAAACGGATTGAGGTTAAATAGTTTTATGTGGGAAAAGTTCAAAAACATACATCATATGTTTCATATTTCTCTGGTCTTTATTATTTTTCCAATAGCGGGTGTCATCAGTGGTGAATACCCGCTTTTGACTTTGCTTTGGACAGCATTGTTTATAGGGGCTTACTATACCATCCTCACAGAGAAAAAGCCTTTCTATCAGGCGCTGTCCTGGTGGATCATGCTTGCCTATATTTTTTATACTTCCATTTGGCTGAATGTGGGCTTTGGGTGGTATATTTTTTATTTATCAAATCTTCTAATTTATCATTATAAGGAAATTTCCTTTACATCTTGGCGCTTCTGGAGTTTCTTAGCTATCCAACCGGCTCTTCTGGTCGGGGTGTATCTGCAAAATCAATTGAGCACTGGCTATCTGGTCTTTTTCTCAACGACCTTTCTCTTTTCGGATTTCTTGACCCTAGGTCTGCATCGTATCCAAGTTGCTGAACAGCTCAAGGAAGAAAAAAGTAAGCAGAATGCCCAGCTCAATCTCTTTCTAGCGGAAAATGAGCGCAATCGAATCGGACGGGATTTACATGATAGTTTGGGCCATACCTTTGCCATGCTCAGCGTCAAGACGGAGTTAGCCCAGCAATTCCTGCAAATGAAGACCTACGAGCAGGCGGAGAAAGAGATGGAGGAAGTGCGACGGATTAGTAAGCAGGCCATGGCAGATGTTCGACGGATTGTAGACAATCTCAAGACGCGGACACTGGATGAAGAATTAGCAACAATCCGAACCATGCTGGAAATGAGCGATATTGACTTGGAGCTTCATAATCAGCTCAATGTCGCCAGCATTCCTATAGAAATACAGTTTACCATTAGTATGATTTTATTGGAATTGGCAACCAATATTATCAAGCATGCAGAGGCTAAGAGGTCCAGGATTGATTTGTATAGTCAGGATAGAGATTTGATCTTGGAAGTTGAAGATGACGGCCGAGGCTTTAAGCAAGTGACGGGTCAAGACTTGCATTCGGTACGTGAGCGCTTGGAGGGTCTTGACGGTAGCGTGGAGGTCATCAGCAATCACAAGCCAACCATTATTCGCGTGCGCTTGCCATATAGGATTAGAGGGGACGAGCGATGAAGATATTATTAGCAGAAGATCAGAGTATGTTGCGGGATGCCCTTAGCCAGCTCTTGCAGTTGCAGCCGGATGTTACTAGTGTTTCTCAAGCGGCAGATGGTCGTGAAGCTATGGAGCTACTCAAGACCAATCCAGTCGATGTGGCTATCTTGGATGTAGAGATGCCCTATCAGACAGGGCTGGATGTTCTAGAATGGGTGAAGGAGTATCAGCCAGCTGTCAAGGTCATCATTGTGACAACTTTTAAGCGGCTGGGTTATTTTGAGCGAGCGGTTAAGGCGGATGTGGATGCCTATGTGCTCAAGGAGCGGAGCATTGCGGATCTGATGAAAACCATTCATACTGTCTTGGCTGGACAAAAAGAATACTCGCCTGAACTTATGGAAGTGCTGATGACTCATAAAAATCCCCTCTCTCATCAGGAGCTTCTAGTCTTAGAAGCAGCAGCAACTGGGCTTTCTAATAAAGAAATTGCTGAAAAACTCTATTTATCAAATGGAACTATTCGTAACTATATGTCGGCCATCCTGACCAAGCTAGCAGCTGACAATCGTACGGAAGCTGTCCGGATTGCTCAAGAACAAGGATGGATATAAAATAATTATCTCGCTACATTCGGATTTAGCGGGATTTTCTTATCTTTTTCATTCAGAATGAAAAAAAACATCCGCGATACTTGCAATTTTTTTCAAAAATGTTATCATAGTAGAAAGCTTTTTGAATTTTTAGAAAATTGTAAATAAATGAAAGGGGAAATATGGAAAGAATCCAATTAGAAACTCCTAAGTCCGGCTCGCAGCTGGTCTTGGAAACCTTGAAAAATCTTGGTGTTGATACTATTTTTGGCTATCCTGGTGGTGCAGTCTTGCCCCTCTATGATGCTATTTATAGCTTTAAAGGTATCCGCCATATTCTTGGTCGCCATGAGCAGGGGTGTGTTCATGAAGCAGAAGGTTACGCTAAGTCTACTGGGAAAATTGGTGTGGCCGTTGTAACTAGTGGTCCGGGGGCAACCAATGCCATTACTGGGATCGCCGATGCGATGAGTGACAGTGTTCCCCTTTTAGTTTTTACTGGGCAGGTAGCGACGCCAGGCATTGGTAAGGATGCCTTTCAAGAAGCCGACATTGTCGGTATTACTACTCCCATCACTAAGTACAATTATCAGGTACGGGAGACGGCAGACATACCAAGAATCATTACGGAGGCCATTCATATTGCGACCACAGGTCGTCCAGGGCCAGTCGTTATTGATTTGCCAAAGGATGTCTCAGCTCTGGATACGGACTTTATCTATGACACTCAGTTGCATCTGCCAAGCTATCAACCAACAATTGAGCCTAATGAATTACAGATTAAGAAGATTCTTAAACAGCTTTCCAAGGCTAAAAAACCTGTTCTTCTTTCTGGTGGTGGTATTAGCTATGCAGGGGCAGCAGCGGAGATGGTTGCTTTTGCAGAGCGGTATCAGATTCCAGTAGTGACCTCATTGTTGGGTCAGGGAACGATTGCGACAGATCATCCTTTGTTCTTGGGTATGGGTGGCATGCATGGCTCTTTCGCGGCTAATATTGCGATGACGGAAGCAGACTTCATGATTAGCATTGGATGTCGTTTTGATGACCGTCTGACTGGTAATCCTAAGACCTTTGCTAAAAGTGCTAAGGTGGCCCACATTGATATCGATCCAGCAGAAATTGGCAAGATCATCAGCGTGGATATTCCTATTGTAGGAGATGCCAAGAAAGCTTTGCAAATGTTGCTTGAAGAAGAGCAAGTGCACAACAATACCAGCAAGTGGATAGAAAAGGTGACACGAGACAAGGAGCGGGTGCGCTCCTATGATAAGAAGGAACGAGTTGTCCAACCTCAGGCTGTTATTGAGCGCGTGGGTGAGTTGACCAAGGGCGACGCCATTGTGGTAACGGACGTTGGCCAGCACCAAATGTGGACAGCTCAGTACTATCCTTATCGCAACGAACGTCAGTTAGTTACGTCTGGTGGTCTTGGAACCATGGGCTTTGGTGTTCCAGCAGCAATTGGAGCAAAGATTGCCAATCCTGATAAGGAAGTGGTTCTCTTCGTTGGAGACGGCGGCTACCAGATGACCAATCAAGAAATGGCCATCCTAAATATCTACAAGATTCCGATTAAGGTCATCATGCTCAATAATCATTCGCTAGGTATGGTTCGCCAGTGGCAGGAAGCCTTCTATGATGGTCGTACCTCCGAGTCAGTCTTTGACAGTTTGCCAGATTTTCAGCTGATGGCTCAGGCTTATGGTGTCAAATCTTATAAATTTGATAATCCGGAGACCATTGCTCAAGATTTGGAAGTCCTAAAGGAAGATATACCGATGTTTATCGAGGTAGATATTTCCCGCAAGGAGCACGTGCTTCCAATGGTGCCAGCTGGCAAGAGCAATCATGAGATGTTGGGGGTGAAGTTCCATGCGTAGAATGTTGACAGCTAAACTCCAAAATCGTTCGGGTGTTCTGAATCGCTTCACGGGTGTGCTTTCCAGACGTCAGGTCAATATCGAAAGTATCTCTGTCGGTGCGACCGAGGATGAAAATGTTTCTCGGATCACCATTATCATTGATGTAAATTCTCTCAATGAAGTGGAGCAGATTATCAAGCAGCTTAATCGCCAGATTGATGTGATTCGGGTGCGAGATATTACTGATCATCCTCACCTAGAGCGAGAAGTTATTTTGATCAAGGTATCAGCACCGGTTGCTAAGCGTGCAGAAATCTTGGCCATTATCCAGCCTTTCCGGGCAACGGTAGTCGATGTGGCGCCAAGCTCGATCACTATCCAGATGACGGGCGATGCAGAAAAGAGCGAAGCGCTCTTACGAGTCATCCGTCCTTACGGCATTCGCAATATCGCACGGACTGGAGCAACTGGCTTTACCCGTGATTAATACTCTTCGAAAATCAAATTCAAACCACGTCAGCTTCGCCTTGCCGTACCCAAGTACAGCCTGTGGCTAGCTTCCTAGTTTGCTCTTTGATTTTCAGTGAGTATAAAATCCAGCTTAAATTTGTTAAAACCGCCTAAGAGGCAATAAAAAATAGAAAAGAGAGTAAACATTATGGCAGTAACAATGGAATACGAAAAAGATGTAAAAGTAGCAGCGCTTGACGGTAAAAAGATCGCCGTTATCGGTTATGGTTCACAAGGTCATGCTCATGCACAAAACTTGCGTGATACAGGTCATGATGTGATTATCGGTGTTCGTCCTGGTAAGTCATTTGAAAAGGCTAAAGAAGATGGTTTCGACACATACACAGTAGCAGAAGCAGCTAAATTGGCTGATGTTATCATGATTTTGGCTCCAGATGAAATCCAACAAGAACTTTACGAAACAGAAATCGCTCCTAACTTGGAAGCTGGTAACGCAGTTGGATTTGCTCATGGTTTCAATATCCACTTTGAATTTATCAAAGTTCCTGCAGATGTGGATGTCTTCATGTGTGCACCAAAAGGTCCTGGTCACTTGGTTCGTCGTACTTTTGAAGAAGGCTTCGGTGTTCCAGCTCTTTACGCGGTATATCAAGATGCGACTGGAAATGCCAAAGACATCGCTATGGACTGGTGTAAAGGTGTTGGTGCAGCTCGTGTTGGTTTGCTTGAAACAACTTACAAAGAAGAAACCGAAGAAGATTTGTTTGGTGAACAGGCTGTACTTTGTGGTGGTTTGACTGCCCTTATCGAAGCAGGTTTTGAAGTTTTGACAGAAGCAGGTTACGCCCCAGAATTAGCTTACTTTGAAGTGCTGCACGAAATGAAACTCATCGTTGACTTGATCTATGAAGGTGGATTCAAGAAAATGCGCCAATCTATTTCAAACACTGCTGAATACGGTGACTATGTATCAGGTCCACGTGTGATTACTGAGCAAGTCAAAGAAAACATGAAAGCAGTTCTTGCAGATATCCAAAATGGTAAATTTGCAAATGACTTTGTAAATGACTATAAAGCTGGACGTCCAAAACTCACTGCTTACCGTGAACAAGCAGCTAACCTTGAAATTGAAAAAGTCGGTGCAGAATTGCGTAAAGCAATGCCATTCGTTGGTAAAAATGACGACGACGCTTTCAAGATCTACAACTAAGATTGTGTGGAAAACTCAGCTGGTATCCCAGCTGAGTTTGTTTACCTCATTTGGAAAGGAAAAGGAATGTTAACAGCAAAAGATATCGTCCGTGCTCATAAGGTATTAAAAGATGTTGTTGTCAATACACCACTTGATTATGATCATTACTTGTCAGAGAAGTATGGGGCAAAGATTTATCTTAAAAAGGAAAATGCCCAACGTGTCCGTTCTTTCAAAATACGTGGTGCCTATTATGCTATTTCTCAGTTGAGCAAGGAAGAGCGAGAACGTGGGGTTGTCTGCGCTTCTGCGGGCAATCACGCTCAAGGTGTCGCATACACTTGTAATGAAATGAAAATCCCAGCGACTATTTTTATGCCTATCACAACTCCTCAACAAAAAATTGGACAGGTTCGTTTCTTTGGTGGTGATTTTGTTACGATTAAGCTAGTAGGAGATACTTTTGATGCTTCTGCTCGGGCGGCTATGGAGTTCACACGGATGGAAAATCGGACTTTCATCGATCCTTTTGATGATGCACATGTTCAAGCAGGCCAGGGAACGGTTGCTTATGAAATCCTAGAAGATACAGCTCGGGAGTCCATCAATTTAGACTTGGTCTTGGTACCAGTAGGGGGCGGCGGTCTCATCGCAGGAGTATCCACTTACATCAAGGAAAGCCAGCCACAAATTGAAGTGATTGGGGTAGAGGCGAATGGAGCTCGCAGTATGAGAGCAGCTTTTGAAGCTGGCGGTCCTGTCAAACTCAATGAAATTGACAAATTTGCGGACGGTATCGCAGTCCAAAAGGTAGGGGCCTCTACTTATGAAGCAACGAAGAAGAATGTAGAAACACTTATCGGGGTTGATGAAGGCTTGATTTCAGAAACCCTGATTGATCTTTATTCTAAACAAGGAATCATCGCAGAGCCTGCTGGTGCAGCTAGCGTGGCAGCCTTGGAAGTGTTGCGAGAATATATCAAAGGAAAAACAGTCTGCTGTATCATTTCGGGCGGAAATAATGACATTAACCGTATGCCTGAAATGGAAGAGCGTGCCCTCATCTATGATGGAATCAAGCATTATTTTGTAGTAAATTTCCCGCAGCGGCCTGGTGCCTTACGTGAATTTGTAAATGATATCTTAGGGCCAAATGATGACATCACTCGATTTGAATACATCAAGCGGGCCAGCAAGGGAACAGGTCCGGTCTTGATTGGGATTGCCTTGGCCAATAAGCATGACTATGCGGGTCTGATCAATCGAATCGAGCATTTTGATCCTTCCTTCATCAATCTAAACGGAAATGAAACGCTTTATAACATGTTAGTCTGATCCTAAAAATATTTTAGCAAAATCCCACTTTTTAATTGCAAGTGAGTGAGGACTGTGCTAGAATATACTATATTAAATTAAGGAGATGCGCTTATGTTACTGAATTTCTTTTTCTTCTTTCTCATTTTTGTCCTTCTTTGTGGTTTATTGGCATTTAGCTCGCTTTATGTCGTGCGCCAGCAATCTGTTGCCATCATTGAGCGTTTTGGTCGGTACCACAAGACTAGCACAAGTGGGATGAATGTCCGTTTGCCTTTGGGAATTGACAAAATCGCCGCTCGTGTTCAGTTGCGTTTGCTACAGAGCGACATTATTGTTGAGACCAAGACTCAGGATAATGTCTTTGTGACCATGAATGTGGCGACCCAATATCGGGTAAATGAACACAATGTTACAGATGCTTACTATAAACTCATGCGGCCAGAAGCGCAGATTAAGTCCTACATCGAAGATGCTCTGCGTTCCTCAGTTCCAAAACTGACCTTGGACGAGCTCTTTGAAAAGAAAGATGAGATCGCCCTAGAAGTTCAAAAGCAGGTAGCTGAAGAAATGTCGACTTATGGCTATATCATTGTTAAAACCCTGATTACCAAGGTTGAGCCAGATGCAGAAGTCAAGCAATCGATGAACGAAATCAACGCCGCTCAACGCAAGCGCGTGGCAGCTCAGGAATTGGCAGAAGCAGATAAGATTAAAATTGTAACTGCTGCAGAAGCTGAGGCTGAGAAAGATCGTCTTCATGGGGTCGGTATTGCAGAGCAGCGGAAGGCAATCGTAGACGGCTTAGCAGATTCAATTAAGGAGCTTAAAGGCGCCAATGTTGAGTTGACAGAAGAACAGATTATGTCCATCCTCTTGACTAACCAGTATTTAGATACCTTGAATAATTTTGCAGATAAGCAAGGAAATAACACGATCTTCCTTCCAGCAAATCCTGATGGAGTGGAGAGTATTCGCACCCAGATCCTTTCAGCCCTCAAAGCTAAATAAATATAGAATATTCAGAATTATTTAATTTGTTTGTTTTGGTTTTTCTAAGTTGACAAACTGTATAAAAACCATTATATTAGTATTCGAAATAAGTTAGAGAGGAGTAAGAAATGGCTAAATCAAATTTTGAAAAAGTAGAGTCAGTCGTTGGATGGGTTCGTGACAAAAAAATTACAGGTTACCGTATTAGTAAAGAAACAAACGCGCGTGAAATGTCAATTATTGCTCTTGCTCAAGGACGTGCAAAAGTAAAGAATATTTCTTTTGAAACAGCTCTTGGCTTGATTGATTTCTACGATAAGAATCATGAAAAGTTTGAAGACTAATCTTCGGAAAGTGGGGAAACCCGCTTTTTTATTTTGCGAATAAAAAAACAAGGCGGATGTATCTTTTTCCGTCTTGTTTGTTTGATTGGTTGTTTATTTCAAGAAGCGATGTAGGAATTCCTTGGTTCGTTCTTCTTTAGGATTGGTAAAGAATTCTTGTGGAGTGCCTTCTTCTGCGATGACGCCCTTATCCATAAAGATAACACGGCTGGAAACATCGCGGGCAAATTCCATTTCGTGGGTCACGACAATCATAGTCAGGCCTTCTTTAGCCAATTCCTTCATGATTTTCAGGACTTCGCCGACCATTTCTGGGTCAAGAGCTGAAGTTGGTTCATCGAAAAGGATGGCATCAGGGTTCATAGAAAGCGCACGCGCAATAGCAACCCGCTGCTTTTGTCCACCTGAGAGTTGTTTAGGCTTGGCTTGCCAGTAGAGCTCACCCATACCGACCTTTTCCAGATTTTCTTTGGCAATTTTTTCTGCTTCAGCACGTTCTCTTTTGAGCACGGTTGTCTGAGCTACTATAGTGTTTTCTAGGACATTGAGATTTTCAAAAAGATTGAAACTTTGGAACACCATGCCTAATTTTTCGCGGTAATGAGTCAGGTCGTAGTTTTCGTCTAAGACATTTTTTCCGCGGTAGAGAATTTCGCCAGCAGTAGGTGTTTCTAGAAGGTTGATGGAGCGGAGAAATGTTGATTTTCCGCTACCTGAACTTCCGATAATGGAGATAACCTCGCCCTTGTGGACAGTTAGAGAAATGTCTTTTAAGACTTGATTCTTCCCATAAGATTTTTTGAGATTTTTAATTTCTAAAATTGTTTCGGTCATTGTTTCAATTCTCCCGTCTGCATTTGGTTGGCACCTGTTGTGTAATGATCTGTGTCAAATTTCTGCTCGATGAAACGTAGGATTCGAGTGACGGTAAAGGTCAAGACAAAGTAAATAACTGCGATAATGGTGAAGGTTTGGAAATACTGATAGGTCTGAGTTGCAATGGTATTTCCTGAGAAGTAGAGCTCCACCACAGAGATAACATTCAGGACAGATGTATCCTTGATATTGATGACAAATTCATTCCCCGTCGCAGGTAGAATATTGCGGATCACCTGTGGCAGGACGACCTTGCGCATGGTTTGGCCGTGGGTCATTCCGAGTGCAGTAGCCGCTTCGAATTGTCCTTTATCAACGGCAAAGATACCACCGCGGACAATTTCACTCATGTAAGCACCAGTATTGATAGAAACGATAAAGATGGCTGCGGCCGTCCGGTCAATCGAAATACCAAAAGCCTGAGCCGTTCCATAGTAGATAACCATGGATTGTACAATCATAGGAGTACCACGGAAGATTTCAATGTAAACATTGAGGAACCAACCGAATAGTTTTTGTAAGAAGGCTAAAGCCTTATTTTTTGAAATGGGCGCTGTCCGATAGACCCCAATCAACAAGCCAATAAAGAGGCCAGCGATTGTCCCTGTGATGGAAATGAGCAAGGTCAAACCAGCTCCGCGTAAGAACTGTGGCCAATTTTCCTTCCAAATCTTAAAAACTTTATTGAAGAATGTGTCTTCAGCATCGTCGGTATCAGTATCTACCGGTTGATTTTTAATCATCTGATCCATCAGCTGGACTTGGTCATCCGTTGATAGTTTAGCGATAGCTGCATTAGCTTGCTCGATTCGGCTGTCGTCTTTACGCATACCGACGGCGATGGAAGCATCCTCTTCGCCAACTTCAAAGCCCTCTTTAAATTGGATCATTTTGAACTTAGAGTTGGCAGCTTCAGCTGTCAGAGCTTCGGGACGTTCAGAAATGTAACCGTCAATAACACCAGATTCTAGAGCTTGGCGCATTTGGGCGAAATCTCCCATAGCTGTTTCTTGCTTAGCACCTGGCAGTTGAGAAATCAGATTGTAAAGATAGACACCTTGCTGAGAGGTGATTTTAGCATCTTTAAAGTCCTTGAGGGTCTTGGCATTGGCGTAGTTGCCGTCTTTTCGAACCAGCATAACAGGCTCACTAGTATAGTAGCTGTTAGAAAAGGCGATTTCTTTTTTCCGTTCGGCTGTTGGGCTCATACCAGCGATAATCATATCGATTTTACCAGATGTCAAGGCTGGAATCAGTCCGTTCCAAGAGGTTTTCACAACTAGAGGTTCCTTGCCCATTTCCTGAGCAATTTTCTTAGCAACTTGGACATCGTAGCCATTGGCATACTGATTTGTTCCTTCGATTTTAACAGCACCATTTGAATCATCATCTTGGGTCCAGTTGAAAGGGGCATAGGCCGCTTCCATCCCAATTCTAAGATAATCATCTGCCTGAGCTACGGTAAGGGTTCCCAGACAGACGAGGAGGGCTGTCAATAAGGTTAAAATGAATTTTTTCATATTCTCTCCTAGTCCTTCTAAAATAGTTCTTTCTATTCTACCGAAAAATATTTGACTTTTCAATCCCGGTAAGCCCTTACTTGAGAAAAATGCTATAATAGGATAAAGATTTAGAAAAGGACTATGGTTTATGAAAAGGTACTTGTTAGGGATTTTTATTCTTTTTTTGAGTTTATTTTTTGCTGGAACGGTGTCAGCTTTAGACTATCAAATCCAGTCTTATCAAGGAGATTTGGAGATCCACGCCGATAATACAGCCACCTATACAGAAGAGGTGACTTATCATTTTGATGATGATTACAATGGCCAGATGGTCTCCCTAGGCTCAGCAGGAAAGATGCCAGAAGGCTTTGCTATTGATTCAGATCCAAAAGTTTCCGTGAAAACGAATGGAGTCGTAAAATATGACTTTGAGCCACGAGTCACAGATTTAGGAGATGGCTACGAGGTTAAGATTTACAATGCGGGTAAAGAAGGTGACACGGTCAAAGTAACAGTCACATGGAACCTGACCAATCTTCTGTTTCTCCATAAAGATATTGCAGAGCTCAAATGGACGCCGATCAGTGATTGGGAAGAAGAGCTGCAAAATGTGACGATTAAGGTTTGGGGCCTAGGAACTTGGACCTTAACGGACATGTATGTTCATACAGGTTATTTTGGCCAATCGGCCACCATAGATGAAAATCGTGGTGATTATCGGATTCAGCTATCTCATTTGCCTAGCAGGAAGAAGGTTGAACTGCATGGATATTGGCATCGTCAAGCTCTGCATCAGGCAGCAGAGGATCCAAAAGCGACCGACTATCTAAAGACTTTTCAAGCAGTTGAGAAAGAGATTGTAGCTAAGAGCCAGTTTTATCATCGCTTGGGGGAAGTTTATCTGCCACTTTTAAGTCTTTTCTTGCTGATGCTTTCGGGAATATTTTATCTGATCTTTCGGATTAAGATTCGCCCTAGACAAGCCTTTCCAAAAGACGCTCGCCTCTATGAAGCTCCGCAAGATCTGGCCCCGCTCATTGTAGCGGCCAATATCTTTGCTGTGGATATGAGGGAAGTCGATCCGACCAGTGGCGGACGGGCGCATTTGAAATTTGAAAATTTGGTGCAGGCGACCTTGCTGGATTTGATGGATCGAGGCTATATCGAGCTTTTAGGAACTGCAGACAAGCCAATCTTGAAACTAACTTATAAAAAAGGTTTGTCAGAGTTTGAAGGTCAATTCTTACAGATGGCATTTGGCGACCATAAACAGGCTGCTGTAGCAGACTTGTTTGAATCTTATCAGATTTCAGAAGATCTTTATAAAAATAAAAAATCAACAGATGAAGCACGAATCCGTCAAATAGGCAATCGGATAAAAAATCGCTTTTCAACTGATTTGAACCTTTTGTCTGAACAAGTATTAAAGGAGATTCGGGAGCTGAACTTGCTGGATCACTATCGTCCTTTGAAACGAGGAGAAAAGCTTCTCTTGTGGTTGGCTCTAATGGCAAGTTTCCTTGCTTTTGGCTTGTCTCTCTTGACATTTTTTGTCTATTTAATCAAGCTAGACGGTTTTATTTGGTCCTATCTTCCACTTGCAGTTGTTGCTTCGGTGTTGACCGTTCTGCTGGGCAGAGCCTTGCAGCTATATCAGCAGGATGGTGTCTTGAGCGATGAGGGAGCTCATGATTTCTATCTCTGGAATAGCTTTGCGAATATGCTACGCTACATCGCTCGCCTATACGATACCGAGGTGGAGGGCATTGTCCTGTGGAACCGACTTTTGGTCTATGCTACCCTATTTGGCTATGCGGATCGTGTTAGTCGGGTCATGAAGCTGCGTCAGATTTCCTTGGAGAACGCGTCTATGAATACTTATCTACAATACAATCTTCATCCTATTTTCTACGCAAGTTCCCATAGTTTTTCAAATTATGGACACATTGCCTCGACGGCCAGTCATTTCTCGGTTTCATCAGGAGGCGGAGCAGGAGGTGGCTTCTCTGGTGGCGGTGGAGGCGGCGGGGGTGGAGCCTTTTGATAAAAAGCTTGCCAAAGCCCTTGAGAAAGCTTTTCCTCTCTTTCAATATGTGGTATAATAAATGTTAAAGTTGTTTTAGGAGTTATCTATGTTTATTATTGAAATTTTAAAGTCCATTATTTATGGAATTGTTGAAGGAATTACAGAGTGGCTACCCATTTCGAGTACCGGCCACTTGATTCTGATTCAAGATTTTATCAAGTATAAAAATGAAAATCCAGCCTTCATGGAAATGTTCAATGTAGTCATTCAGCTGGGAGCAATCTTGGCGGTTGTGGTGATTTATTTTGATAAGCTCAATCCTTTTAAACCAGGGAAAACAGCTCGTCAAATTCAGCTGACATGGCAGCTCTGGGCCAAGGTAGTCGTTGCTGCTTTGCCAGCTGCAATCATCGGTCTCTTCCTTGACGATTGGTTTGAAGCGCATTTTTATAATCTGGTATCCGTTGCAATCATGCTGATTATCTACGGGGTTGCCTTTATCTATCTGGAAAAACGAGAGCAGGTGGAACCGACTGTTACAGAATTGAGTAGACTTCCTTATCAAACAGCCCTTTATATCGGTCTTTTCCAAGTCTTGTCCCTCTTTCCAGGAACTAGCCGATCAGGTGCGACCATTGTTGGTGGTCTCTTGAATGGTGTCAGCCGACCAGTTGTGACAGAGTTTACTTTCTACTTGGGGATTCCAATCATGTTTGGTGCAAGTGGGCTGAAAATCCTAAAATTTATTATCAAGGGTAATTCTTTAGGTTTCGATCAATTATTCCTTTTATTGGTTGCTATGGGAGTGGCTTTCGGGGTCAGTCTTTATGTGATTCGCTTCCTGACAGACTATGTCAAGAATCATGACTTTACAATCTTTGGTAAATATCGGATCGGACTCGGAGTTTTGCTGTTGGTTTACGGTCTGATTAAGGTTATTATTGGCTAATCAAGGCTTGGGGAATTTTCCCAGCCTTTTCTTATTTGACCAGTTATTTTTTTGAAATAAGTTTAGAATTTTAGTATAATAGAAAGACTATGAAAGTATGAGGTTGATGAGATGGAAGTGAAACAGATTAATGATTCGACGATTAAAATCACCATCCAGTTGGAAGATTTGGAAGAACACGGAATGGAAATTGCAGATTTCCTAGTGCCCCAAGAAAAAACAGAAGAATTTTTCTATACTATTTTGGATGAGTTGGAAATGCCGGAAAGCTTTTTAGACAGTGGCATGCTCAGCTTTCGAGTGACGCCTAAGCCAGACAAGCTGGATGTCTTTGTGACGAGATCCAAGATTGATAAGAATTTGAATTTTGAAGATTTGGGAAATCTACCAGACATGGATGAGCTCAGTCAGATGTCTCCAGATGAGTTCTTAAAGACTTTAGAGAAAAATATCTTTGAAAAGAGTAAGGATGACCTTGAGGCAGTCAAATCTTTAGAAGCAGTAGAGGCTGATCAGGAGGTCTCTGTAGATTCTTCAGAAGATAGGGAAGAAAATCTAGACCGTTATGTCTACTATATTTTGTCATTTACTGATTTGCAGAGTGCGGTTTCTTTCGCCAAAACGGTTGACTACCCAATAGACCTATCAGAACTCTATAAATATGACTCTGCCTACTACCTGACTATTTTGGTAGATTTGGAAGAGCAACCTGCTCTTTATCCAGCTTGGTTACTGGCTAAAATGCGTGAATTTGCTGAGGATACAGATATTACTCGTTCTGTCCTACAAGAACACGGACGTCTGCTTTTGGTGACAGAAGCCATCCAACAGTTGCAGAAAGTTGAATGCGTATGATTGCTTTTCCATTGAAGTTCATTTTGGTGCTGCTAGCGACATTTTTTGTCGGAGTTTTGCTGACTCCCCTCGTTCGGCTCTTGGCTTTTAAAATGGATGCAGTCGACTATCCTAATGCTCGACGAATCAATAAAAAGCCCATGCCGAGTGCAGGCGGTCTGGCGGTTGTAGCGGCTTTTACCTTGGCAACTTTGGTCTTCATGCCGCAGATTGTTGGCGTCACTTTTTTTGAACAGACCTATTTTGACTATATTTGGCCAGTAGTGCTAGGAGGCTTGATTGTAGCCCTGACGGGGCTTATCGATGATATTAAAGAATTAAGTCCCCTGATGAAGTTAGGGGGGATTGTGCTGGCTGCCTGCCTGATTTGGTGGCTGACGGATTTCCGCTTGGATGACTTTAAGATTCCGTTTGGTGGTCCCCATCTTTTTTTCCCACCTTGGCTATCTTTTATTTTGACCATTCTCTGGATTGTCTCTATTACTAACGCGGTCAATCTCATGGATGGTTTAGATGGCCTTGTCAGCGGGGTTTCCATTATTTCCTTGCTAACCATGGGGATTGTTTCCTACTTTTTCTTGCCGGGCCATAATTTATTCCTGACTTTGACAATCTTGGTCTTAGTAGCGTCTATTGCTGGCTTCTTTCCTTACAATTATCATCCAGCCATTATATATGGAGGGGATACGGGGGCTCTTTTCATCGGTTTTATGATTTCGGTCCTGTCTCTACAAGGCTTGAAGAATGCAACGGCAGTAGCGATTGTTACACCTATGATTATCTTGGGGGTACCGATTACCGATACCTTTTTAGCAATCGTTCGTCGGACTTTGTCTGGCCAGAAATTTTACCAGCCTGACCGTCACCACCTTCACCATAGACTCTTGTCCTTGGGATTAACACATCGGGGAACAGTTCTGGTTATCTATGGAATTTCGATGATTTTCTCAATGATTTCCCTCCTGCTAAATGTATCGACTCGCATCGGTGGACTCCTCCTCGTAATTGGACTTCTGCTAGGTGTCGAACTCTTAGTAGAACTAATAGGTGTTCTGGGTCCACAGAGGACGCCTCTGCTCAATATTCTGCGCTTTATAGGAAACTCTTCTTATCGAGAAGAAGTTCGAGAGAAGAGATACCAAAAGAAACATAAACAAGAATAGTTCTAAACAAAATAAAAGCCTTTTAGGCTTTTTTTTGGTATACTAAAGTATGTAAATCAGCTAAGCAAAGAAAGGAAAAAGAAATGTCTGTCTTAGAAATCAAAGATCTTCATGTTGAAATTGAAGGGAAAAAAATTCTCAAAGGGGTAAATCTTACTCTGAAAACGGGAGAAGTTGCAGCGATCATGGGGCCAAATGGAACAGGGAAATCTACCTTGTCTGCAGCCATTATGGGAAATCCTAACTACGAAGTAACTCAAGGAGAGGTGCTTTTTGATGGGGTTAATATCTTGGAGCTAGAAGTGGATGAACGGGCTCGTATGGGACTCTTCCTTGCAATGCAGTATCCTAGTGAAATTCCTGGTATTACCAATGCGGAGTTTCTCCGTGCGGCCATGAATGCTGGCAAGGAAGACGACGAAAAAATCTCTGTCCGTGACTTCATTACTAAACTAGATGAAAAGATGGAACTGCTCAACATGAAGGAAGAAATGGCTGAGCGCTACCTCAATGAAGGCTTCTCAGGTGGTGAGAAAAAACGCAACGAAATCCTGCAGTTACTCATGCTAGAGCCAACCTTTGCGCTCTTAGACGAGATTGACTCAGGTCTGGATATCGACGCTCTTAAGGTCGTTTCTAAAGGAGTCAACGCTATGCGCGGTGAAGGTTTTGGGGCTATGATTATCACCCACTACCAACGCCTGCTCAACTATATTACTCCAGATGTAGTTCATGTCATGATGGAGGGGAAAGTTGTTCTTTCTGGCGGTCCAGAATTGGCAGTTCGCTTGGAAAAAGAAGGCTATGCCAAATTGGCTGAAGAGTTGGGCTTCAACTATACTGAAGAAGTCTAGTCAAACATTCTTTTGACTTTGATAAAAGATAGGAGAATGACATGACAAAAGAATTGATTCACGAATTTTCACAAGTTCACGCAGAACCAGCATGGTTAGCTGATATTCGTCAGCAGGCTTTTGACAAGATGGACCAGCTGGATTTGCCAGTTATTGAGCGGGTTAAATTTCATCGCTGGAATCTGGGTGACGGCCGTATTTCTGATAGCGAGCCTTTGACCAGTGTGCCAGATTTTACGGCTCTCGGAGACAATCTCAAGTTTATCCAAATGGGAACCCAAACTGTCCTTGAGCAATTGCCAGCTGACTTAGCAGAGCAAGGTGTGATCTTCACTGATTTCCACTCTGCTTTGGAAGAAATTCCGGAGTTGGTAGAGAAGCATTTTATGTCCGCAGTCAAGTATGACGAGGACAAATTGGCGGCTTACCACACTGCCTATTTCAACAGTGGTGCGGTTCTTTATGTGCCGGACAATGTTGAGATTGACCAGCCGATTGAAGGAATTTTTTATCAGGATAGCGAAAGCGATGTTCCTTTTAACAAGCATATTTTGATTATCGCAGGCAAGCATTCAAAGGTTAACTACTTGGAACGCTTGGAAACTTACGGTGAGGGAACTGTTCCAGCAACTGCCAATATCACCGTTGAAGTCATTGCCCAGGCTGGAGCTCAGATTAAGTTTTCAGCTATTGACCGCTTGGGCGAAAATGTAACGGCTTATATCAGCCGTCGCGGTAAGCTGGACAACGATGCCATGATTGACTGGGCCATCGGCGTTATGAACGAAGGCAATGTCGTAGCTGACTTTGACAGCGACCTCTATGGAAACGGCAGCCATGCGGATATGAAAGTGGTGGCTCTCTCTAGCGGCAAGCAGGTTCAAGGGATTGACACCCGCGTAACTAACTATGGCTGCAACTCTATCGGAAATATCCTGCAGCACGGGGTTATCCTAGAAAAAGGAACCTTGACTTTCAATGGTATCGGCCATATTATCAAGGGTGCTAAGGGTGCAGACGCCCAGCAGGAAAGCCGGGTTCTCATGCTGTCTGACCAAGCACGCTCAGATGCTAACCCAATCCTCTTGATAGATGAGAACGATGTAACGGCTGGTCACGCGGCTTCTATCGGTCAGGTGGATCCAGAAGATATGTATTACCTCATGAGTCGGGGTCTTGATAAGGCGACAGCCGAGCGCTTAGTCGTGCGCGGCTTCTTAGGTTCAGTGATTGTGGAAATCCCTGTTAAAGAAGTTCGTGATGAAATGATTGAAAATATCGATATTATTCTCGCAAAAAGATAAAAAGCTGGGCCTTGTCCCGTATAAGTAGATAGGAGTCTTCATGTCTGGATTTAATGCAGAAGCAATCAAGAAAGATTTTCCCATTTTGGACCAAATTGTCAATGATGAGCCTTTGGTTTATTTGGACAATGCGGCGACAACCCAGAAACCCAAGCAGGTATTGGCAGTTATCGAAAACTACTATCTTAGAGACAATGCTAACGTCCACCGTGGTGTGCATACGCTGGCCGAGCGGGCGACAGCAGCTTATGAAGCAGCCAGAGAAAGAGTTCGTTCTTTTATCAATGCGGCTTCTAGCAGAGAAGTCCTCTTTACGCGAGGAACCACGACGAGTCTCAATTGGGTGGCTCAGTTTGCGGCTGAAAGGTTGCAGCCTGGTGATGAAGTGATGATTTCTATCATGGAGCATCATTCCAATGTCATTCCCTGGCAGGAAGCTTGTAGGAAGACCGGAGCCAAGTTAGTCTATGTCTATCTAAAGGACGGGGCTCTGGATATGGAGGATTTCCGTGCCAAACTCAATGAACGGACCAAGTTTGTCTCTCTGGCTCATGCTTCCAATGTCCTCGGTGTCATCAATCCCATCAAGAAAATTGCTCAACTGGTTCATCAGCAAGGAGCGCTTTTGGTGGTGGATGGGGCTCAATCCATTCCACACATGAAGATTAACGTGCAGGATTTGGATGCGGATTTCTTCGCCTTTTCGGGACATAAGATGGCAGGTCCGACTGGTATCGGGGTTCTCTATGGCAAGGAAGAGCTGCTAGAGCAGATGTCGCCAGTCGAGTTCGGTGGCGAGATGATTGATTTTGTCTATGAGCAGGAAGCGACTTGGAAGGAGCTCCCGTGGAAGTTTGAGGCCGGTACTCCGAATATGGCTGGAGCAATCGGTCTTGCGGCGGCCATTGATTATTTGGAAGACTTGAGGATGGATGCCATTGCCCAGCATGAGCAGGACCTGATTTCCTACGTATTTCCTAAGCTACAGGCTGTGGAAGGCTTGACTATTTATGGTTCTCAAGATTTAGCTCAGCGCTCCGGCGTGATTGCCTTTAATCTGGATGGTCTCCATCCGCATGATGTCGCGACAGCTCTGGACTACGAAGGAGTAGCTGTTCGAGCAGGTCACCATTGTGCCCAGCCTTTGCTCACCTATCTGCAGGTACCAGCGACTGTACGGGCCAGCTTTTATATCTACAATACTTATGCGGATTGCGACAAGCTGGTAGATGCTTTAGAAAAGACAAAGGAGTTTTTCAATGGCACTTTCTAAGTTAGACAGTCTTTACAAGGCGGTTGTGACCGATCACTCGGCTCACCCCCATCATCATGGGAAACTGGAAGATGTGGAGCAGGTAGTTCTCAATAACCCAACCTGTGGCGATGTTATCAGTCTGTCTGTGAAGTTTAATGCTGAAAATCAGATTGAGGATATTGCCTTTGTGAATTCAGGCTGTACTATCTCAACGGCTTCGGCCAGCATGATGACGGATGCGGTTCTGGGCAAGACAAAAGAGCAGGCACTGGAATTAGCAGAAGTCTTCTCGCAGATGGTTCAGGGCCAGAAAGATAGTCGCCAGAAAGAATTGGGAGATGGAGCCTTTTTAGCTGGCGTTGCCAAATTCCCGCAGCGGATTAAGTGTGCGACCTTGGGTTGGAATGCCCTCAAGCGAGCAATTGAAGAAGATAAAAAGTAAGAATGTGAAAGGAAATTATGTCAGAAGAAAGAGTAGAACCAAAACCAATTGATCTTGGTGAGTACAAGTTTGGTTTCCATGACGATGTTGAGCCTGTTATCTCGACAGGGAAAGGGCTGAATGAAGCGGTTATTCGCGAGCTCTCTGCAGCCAAGAATGAACCAGAATGGATGTTGGATTTCCGTCTTAAGTCCTACGAGGTTTTCAAGAAAATGCCAATGCAGACTTGGGGGCCGGATTTGTCGGAAATTAATTTTGATGACTTGATTTATTACCAAAAGGCCTCTGATAAGCCAGCTAGAAGCTGGGATGAAGTGCCTGAGAAGATCAAGGAAACCTTTGAGCGGATTGGGATCCCAGAAGCGGAGCGAGCTTACCTTGCTGGTGCAGCTGCCCAGTATGAGTCCGAAGTGGTCTACCACAATATGAAGGAAGAGTTCCAAAAGCTAGGAATCGTCTTTACAGATACTGACTCAGCTCTTAAGGAATACCCAGAGCTTTTCAAACAGTATTTTGCTAAGTTGGTCCCTCCAACAGATAACAAGCTAGCAGCTCTCAACTCTGCCGTCTGGTCTGGTGGTACCTTTATCTATGTGCCAAAAGGTGTTAAGGTAGACATTCCGCTTCAAACCTACTTCCGTATCAACAATGAAAATTCCGGTCAGTTTGAACGGACCCTGATTATCGTTGATGAGGGAGCAAGTGTTCACTACGTAGAAGGATGTACAGCGCCTACTTATTCAAGTAACAGCTTGCATGCTGCTATTGTCGAAATCTTTGCCCTGGACGGCGCCTATATGCGTTATACGACTATTCAAAACTGGTCTGATAATGTCTATAACTTGGTAACCAAACGTGCACGGGCTATGAAAGATGCGACAGTTGAGTGGATTGATGGAAATTTGGGTGCCAAAACAACCATGAAATATCCATCAGTCTATCTGGACGGAGAAGGAGCGCGTGGTACCATGCTTTCTATTGCCTTTGCCAATGCTGGTCAGCATCAGGATACAGGGGCTAAGATGATCCACAATGCGCCACACACTAGCTCGTCTATTGTTTCTAAGTCCATTGCTAAGGGCGGAGGTAAGGTAGACTACCGCGGACAAGTGACCTTTGCTCGCAATTCTAAGAAATCTGTCAGCCATATCGAGTGTGATACCATTATCATGGACGATTTGTCTGCATCAGACACCATTCCATTTAATGAAATCCACAACTCGCAAGTAGCTTTGGAACATGAAGCTAAAGTCTCTAAGATTTCAGAAGAGCAGCTCTACTATCTCATGAGCCGTGGCCTATCTGAATCCGAAGCAACTGAAATGATTGTCATGGGCTTTGTTGAGCCATTCACCAAGGAACTGCCAATGGAATACGCTGTTGAGCTGAACCGTCTCATCAGCTATGAAATGGAAGGGTCTGTTGGATAAAAAGAGGCGTTGGCCTCTTTTTAATTGTGAATAAATCTTTGCTTAAGCAAAGTGTTTAAAAAATTCAGAGGACCTGTTAAACAGTAGCAGAATACTATATTGCTTACCCCTCAAAGAACTTTTTTTGATTACTTTAAACGTTTACAAACTATACAAATAACCGCGAATCAATTGATTCGCGGTATTTCTTTTATAACTTCTCATTGACGAAGCGGACAAAGTCGTTCCACCAGACTTTAAAAATAATCGCTTTTTCAACCTTTTTTTCTGTAACCATAGAAATAGAAGTTTTCTTATTTTCAATGTAGCCCTGGCCGATCGGTTCAGAATCTGTATAAGTGAGGGTACCTACTACACTACCCTTTTTCAAAGGTGCCTGCAGCTCCTGCGGGCTTGGAGTAAAAGTGACTTTATGTTCAGCCTGATTGGCTATCCTTTCTAAGATTACCAAGTCCTCACTGGCAACTGCAGCGACCTTATCCTCTTGGCTGTCTCTAACAGCTACTTGGGAGTTGTTGTATCTTTCCCCTTTTTTGACCAAGACTGTCGGAGAAAAATTTTGCGTAACGTAGGTCATTAGGCTAGATGTAACGCCAAAACGGGTATTAGGGTCGTTATCTTCCTGTGCGACCCCTAAAACGACTGTGATCAATCGCATCCCTTTTTCACTGGTCACACCGACAAATGAAACACCATTCTGCTCAGACCCGCCTGTCTTCAAACCCTTCACTCCTGTCCGAAAACTAGGAGAACCTTCCAACATTAAATTAGGATTTTCTAGTTGGATTCCTGCAAAATTCACATGAGATTTGGAAGTGACGCCAAGGACCTCTGGGTAGTCATCAATCAGATGTGAGGCAATCACGGCTATATCATAAGCACTGAACTTATTGACAGTTTCTTGTTTTTTCTTGCTTTTAGAATTCTCTGCGGGCTCCTCTTCGGTATTAGTAGTTTCTAGCGAACCATCTAGTAAACGAATATCCGTACCAGTAGCATTTACAATGATTGCATCAGAAATATTCCATTCCTTGAGTTTGGCTTTCATCATTTTGACAAAATTTTCTTCACTTCCACCAACTTTTTCTGCCAGAGCGATGGTAGCACTGTTGGCGCTTGCTAAAAGAGAAGCATTCAGTAAGTCCTTTACCTTGTAGCGTCGCGCTTCCAGAGGTAGGTTCGCGATAGAGGGATTTACTGTCAGCTGGTAAGCATAATCAGAAATATCAACCTCAGTTTCTAGGCTCAGTTTGCCATTAGCAATGGCTTCGTAAACCAGATAAGCAGTCAAAATGTTAGTAATAGCACCGACTTCTAGTGGGCTTGTAGCCTCCTTTTCATAGAGGATTTTTCCTGAGTTTGCATCGACAGCAATGGCGCTTTTAGCGGCAATTTCATAGTCATCTGCCAGAACAGGCTTGGCAATCAGGCCAAAGAATAGCAGTAAGAATACAAAAAGTTTTTTCATTTCTTTCCCCTAGATTAGTAATAAATCTATTGTAACATAAAAAAGCCGATATTTTTGATAATCCTATTCAAGAATCCTTGTAAAATATTGAACAAATTTTTATTTATAAGATTTTCTGCATGTTTATGAAAATATATGAAAATGCATAAAAATTTTCCTATACTTTGTTTCAATAAAAATAAGAAAAATGCATAGAATTTTAAAATTTTCTTAAATAAGACTTGTTTTTGTCTGGAAATGATGTATAATAATACATAATCTAAAGAAGGAGATTTGCTCATGAAAAAATCTAAATGGTTGGCTATTACTGGTTTGGTTGCAGCATCAGCGCTATTCTTAGCTGCTTGTGGCAAGTCAAGCACCAGCTCGGCAAAGACATATTCTTATGTCTATAATACAGATCCAGATACATTGGATTATGTAAACTCCAATCGCGCCTCCACTTCTGACGTTATTGCCAATTTGGTCGACGGTCTTTTAGAAAATGATCAATATGGGAATCTTATCCCTTCATTGGCTGAAGACTGGACTGTGTCTAAAGATGGCCTAACTTATACTTATAAGTTGCGTAAGGATGCTAAATGGTACACAGCAGAAGGTGAAGAATATGCTGCTGTCAAGGCACAAGACTTTGTCACAGGGCTCAAGCACGCTGCAGATGAAAAATCAGAAGCACTACCAATCGTGCAAAACTCTATCAAGGGCTTGGATGCTTATATCAAAGGGGAAAGCAATGATTTCTCTACTGTAGGTGTCAAGGCAATCGACGACAATACAGTTCAATACACCCTGAATCAGCCAGAAAGCTACTGGAATTCTAAGACAACGATGGGCATTCTCTTCCCAATTAACGAAGAATTTCTGAAGAAAGAAGGCAAAGATTTTGGTACCGTGAAACCTTCAGGTATCCTCTACAATGGTCCATATGTATTAAAGTCATTTACTTCTAAGTCTGTTATCGAATATTCTAAAAACCAAAACTATTGGGACAAGGACAATGTGAAGATCGAAGATGTCAAGTTGACTTACTACGATGGTTCTGACCAGGAGTCATTGATCCGTAACTTTACTGATGGTGCTTACACACAAGCTCGTCTCTATCCGACTAGCTCAAACTACGCATCAGTAGAGAAGAAATACAAAGACAACATCATCTTTACTCCACAAAACTCAACTAGCTATTTCTATGCTTTTAACTTGAATCGTCAGGCTTATAGCCACACTTCTAAGACAGATGCCCAAAAGGCTGCTAGCAAAGAAGCGATTCAAAATAAAGACTTCCGTCAGGCAATTAACTTCGCTTTTGACCGTAAATCCTTTGGTGCCCAGATGAATGGTAATGAAGGAGCAACGAAAATCATCAGAAGCTTGCTTGTACCTCCTAGTTTTGTGCAAGTAGATGGCAAGGACTTCTCAGATATCGTTGAATCACAGTTAGCTTCTTATGGAGATGAATGGCAAGGTGTCAAATTAGCTGATGCCCAAGATAGCATTTACAACCCAGAAAAGGCCAAGGCAGAATTTGCTAAAGCAAAAGAAGCTTTGCAAGCACAGGGAGTTGAATTCCCGATTCATCTAGATGTACCAGTTGACCAAACTGATAAAATCATGGTGCAGCGGACCAATTCCTTCAAACAATCTGTTGAGGCAGCTCTAGGCCAAGAAAACGTTGTGATTGACGTGCATCAAATGTCATCAGACGATTTTGATAACTCTACTTACTTTGCGGAAACAGCTGCCCAAAAGGACTATGACCTCAATATGTCTGGTTGGTCGGCAGACTACCAAGACCCAGTGACTTATCTGAATATCTTTAACCCAGAGACAGGGGATATCTTGGACAATATTGGTCTGACAAAAGGCCAAAACCAAGACCTTGCTTCCAAAGTTGGTTTAACGGACTACAAAGCGCTTTTGGATCAGGCAGATGCAGAAAAGCAAGATACCAATGCTCGCTATACGAAATATGCAGCAGCGCAGGCTTGGTTAACAGATAGTTCTATTGTGATCCCATCTATTTCTGCAGGTGCTTCACCAATGGTTCAAAAGGTTGTACCATTTACCAAAGCCTACTCTTATGTAGGTATCAAGGGTGATGTCTATGTATTTAAGGGAATGGAGCTTCAAGATAAGGTTCTGACAGTAGCTGATTATCAAAAAGCTTTGAAAAAATGGGAAAAAGAAAAAGAAGAATCAACTAAAAAAGCTCAAGAAGAGTTAGCAAGTCACGTTAAGTAACAGAAAAGAGGCTGGGACAGAAATCGGTCATTCGTTAGAATTCGATTTCGTCGTCCCACCTCCGCACAGTTGAGTAGGGCTGTAAAAGCTGATGAAATCAGCGTAGTAGAGCCCACTCAACTACTGCGTCTTGCTCGACAATCAAAAGACAATTGAGAGGCTAGGACTTTTGTCCCAGCCTCTTTAAAGTAGAAAATCCTGTATTTCGTTTATTTTTTTGAACTGTTGGATTTCTCCTCAAGTAGAATAAGAAAAGGTCCGATTGTTTCGGACCTTTCGTTGCTTATTTTGGTGTGATGACTTCCAAACCGCCCATGTAAGGACGTAGAACTTCAGGAATGGTCACAGAACCATCTTCATTTTGGTAATTTTCTAAGATAGCAGCGACTGTGCGTCCAACAGCCAGTCCAGACCCGTTGAGAGTATGAAGGAGTTTGACCTTGCCATCTGCTTCGTCACGGTAGCGGATTTGTGCTCGACGAGCTTGGAAATCTTCTGTGTTAGAGCAGCTAGAGATTTCACGGTAGGTGTTCTGAGCTGGAATCCAGACTTCCAAGTCGTAGGTTTTAGCAGCTGAGAAGCCCATGTCGCCAGTAGAGAGAGCAACGACACGGTAAGGCAGATTGAGCTTTTGTAGGATGTTTTCTGCATTGGCAGTCATCTTTTCTAGCTCTTCATAAGATTCTTCTGGCTTGGCAAATTTCACCATTTCAACCTTGTGGAATTGGTGCAGGCGGATGAGACCACGTGTGTCACGACCAGCAGAACCAGCTTCAGAACGGAAAGATGGGCTCATAGCTGTAAAGTAGATTGGCAATTCCTTGCCGTCTAGAATTTCGTCTCGATAGTAGTTAGTCAGTGGAACTTCAGCAGTTGGAATGAGCACGAAGTTGGTATCGCTTAGCTCAAAGGTATCTTCTTTGAACTTAGGATATTGCCCGGTACCAAACATAGAGTCATGGTTGACCATATAGGGAGTGATGACTTCTGTATAACCTTCTTTGCCATGCTCATCCAGCATGAAGTTGTAGATAGCGCGTTCCAAACGAGCTCCCAAGCCCTTGTAGAAGAGGAAGCGGGCTCCCGTAACTTTTGCTCCACGTTCCCAGTCCAGGATATCCAAATCTTCGCCCAAATCCCAGTGAGCCTTAGCTTCAAAGTCAAATTGGCGCGGTGTACCCCAGCGACGGACCTCTACATTGTCATCCTCGTCTGCCCCGACTGGCACGCTATCGTGCGGAATGTTTGGCAGGGTTGTGGTGAACTCGGTCAATTTAGCATCTAATTCAGCCAAAGTAGCATCCAAATCCTTGACTTGGGCAGATAGTTTTTGCATGGCTGCAATCTTGTCATCTGCATTTTCTTTGTTGCGTTTGGCTTGGGCAATCTCTGCAGAAACAGTGTTGCGTTCTGCTTTGAGATTTTCTACTTTTACCAATAAATCACGTCGTTGCTCATCAATTTCCTTCATTTGATTGAGCACGTCAGCTGCTACGCCACGGGTAGCTAATTTCTCTGCGACAGCATCAAAGTCTGTACGAATACGTTTTAAATCTAACATAAGACCTCCAAAAATAAAAGCACACCGAGGAAACTGTTGGAGCGGCTAGGCCGCGGTTCCATCCAACTTCACAGGTGTGCACTTGATTATGTATGTAGTTGTATTGCAACGGTAGAATTTCACACTAGGCTCCTATCTGCTCGCAGCACCCGCAGACTTTCTGAAAGAAGCGATAGTCTTACTTATCCGTTTCCTAGATTATACAGGATTTTCTATTTTTTTGCAAATATATTTTTAAAGAATTGGCCAATTGTTTGGATCAAAGTAGGCAATTTGACGACTTTCTCATTCCCGATATGTTGCCGTGCAATTTTGAGAATCTTTCCAGTGTCTTTTGAGGCAAAGAGAAACTTGCCCTTATCCGTAAACACTTCGAAATGTCGACTGATATTTTTCCCAGAGACATTGGCACCGATCTGCTGAATGCTAGACCAAGGTAGCTGGATATAGTCTTCTACATTGGCGTCAGCGTAGAATTCCAGTGCGACATCACCGATCAAAAACTTCCCAACCTTGCCACCCAAACCCAGATAGGAAACTCCTGTCGTTTGAAATTCAATCGATTTATTTTGCGATTGCGCCATAGAACATCTCCCTTTTAAATGATATAGCTATTATACCACAATAAAAAGAAGGCCGAAACCTTCTTTTTGATTACATCAAACCAGCAACGTGAGCTAGTACACCAACTACAAAGAGGGCGATGATGATAGTGATAGGGGATACTTTCTTCTTAAGCAGCCACATACAAGCGAAAGTTAGAAGTAGTCCCATCAAACCAGGAATCAAGGAATCCAAGTTTTGTTGGAAAGTTGTAACTTTTTCAGGGGTTTGAGATAGTCCTTGACCAACTTGAGCAAAGGCTTCTTGGATACCCTTATAGCCACTAGACAATTTGTCCCAATGGATATATGCTTTATCATCTAGCTTAACAGATGAAACGTTAAAGACAAACTTAATTGATACCCAGCGCTCAACCAGAACAGCCAAGATAAACATACCTAGGATTGAAGCGCCTTTGGTAATGTCTTGGAGGATACCACCAGACATGTCTTTAGTGATTTCAGAACCAGCCTTGTAGCCCAATTCTTGTGTGTACCAGAGGAAAGTCATCCGGATAGCATTCCAAGCTACAAAGAAGATAAGTGGACCGATGATATTTCCTGTCAAAGCAAGAGATGCCCCAAGTGCACCAAGGATAGGACGAACTGTGAACCAGAAGACAGGGTCTCCGATACCAGCCAGAGGTCCCATCATACCGATTTTAACCCCTTGGATAGCCGCATCGTCAATTGCTGCACCATTTGCTTTTTCTTCTTCAAGTGCAAGTGTAACTCCGATGATTGGAGCTGCAACATACGGGTGAGTATTGAAGAATTCCAAGTGACGCTCAAGAGCAGCAGCTTGATCTTCTTTTTTAGTATAAAGTTTCTTAATGGCTGGAATCAGTGAATAAGCCCAGCCCAGGTTTTGCATACGTTCGTAGTTCCAAGAACCTTGCAAGAAAGTAGAACGCCACCAAACTTTTTGACGGTCAGCCTTTGAAAGAGTCAATTTTCCTGACTCATCAGGTTTTACAGTATTTAATTCTGTCATGATAGTGTGTCTCCTTTCTTAGTAGTCTTCTAGGATGTCGCCGATTGGATCGTTAGATGAAGCTGTTGCTCCGCCACCACCATTTCCGCCTTTTTTAGACAGGGCAAGGTAGATGAGGGCAATAGCGACACCAATTGCACCAAGGGCAATTAGAGTGAGTTCGCTGACAGCAGCCAAAGCGAAACCAATAGCGAAGAATGGCCATACTTCACGAGTTGCCATCATGTTGATAACCATGGCATAACCAACGGCAACGACCATACCACCACCGATTTGCATACCTTCTGATAGCCAAGCTGGCATAGCTTCAAGAGCAGATTTAACAGACTCAGCAGGAATCATCAAAAGCAGTGCTGCAGGGATAGCAATGCGTGCTCCTTGCATGAAGAGAGCGATGAAGTGAGCGCGTTCAACGCCTTTGAAGTCTCCTTTTTTCGCAGCAGCATCTGCACCGTGAACCAAACCGACTGACAAAGTACGGACAATCATAGTCAAGAAGAGACCAGCAACAGCAAGTGGAATAGCAACACCTTGTGCTACAGCGATTCCTTTGCTTGAGAAGTCTCCACCCAGTACCATGATGATGGCAGCGGCAACAGAAGCGAGGGCAGCATCAGGTGCTACAGCAGCTCCGATATTAGCCCAGCCAAGAGCGATCAGCTGGAGAGAGCCACCCAGCATAACACCGGCTGCCAAATTACCAGTTACCAGTCCAATCAAGGTACAAGCAACCAGCGGTTGGTGGAATTGGAATTGGTCCAAGATACCTTCAAGACCAGCTAGGAAGGCAACAAAGACTACTAAAACCATAGAAATAATAGACATGTTTTAAATCCTTTCATAATAATATGAGAGCGAAACGTTTCAGATTATTGAACGTTGGCTTTGTTAATTAAGTCAAACAAATCTTTCTTAGAGTCATTTGGTACTTTACGTACGTCGAATTCAACTCCGAGATCACGTAATTTTTCGTAAGTTGCCACATCGTCCTTGTCCATTGACAGAACGTTGTTGACCATTGTCTTACCAGTTGAGTGAGCCATTGAGCCGACGTTGAGAGTCTTGATTGGCACACCGCCTTCGATAGCGCGTAGGGCATCTTGCGGAGTTTCAAATAAGATAAGAGCGTGCGTATTACCGAAACGTGGATCTTTTGAAACAGCAATCAGCTTATCAATTGGAACAACGTTTGCTTTAACATTACCAGGTGCAGCTTGTTTGATGAGTTCTTTACGAAGTTCATCCTTAGCCACAGAGTCAGAAGCAACGATGATACGGTCTGCTTTTGAATCTGGAGTCCAAGCTGTCGCAACTTGTCCGTGCAACAAACGTGTATCGATACGAGCAAGGTTGATTTTGAGCTTGCCGTCTCCGATAACAGTTCCTTCTGGAATAGCCGCTTGAGCAACTGGTGCAGCAGCAGGAGCAGCGCTTTCTAGGACTGGATTTAGCTCTTCTGGAAGTGCTTTTACGCCTTCCTTAGCTTCCTTGATGATATTTGCAACGACAGCATCTACACCAGCGTTTGCATCCATCATGCGCTCTGTGTAGGCTTGAATTAGCATAGGTAGGTTCAAACCTGTAATAATCGCGAACTTGCGGTCTGGATTTTCACCCATGACACGGCTAGCTTGGTTAAATGGAGACCCACTCCAAAGGTCAGCCAAGACCAATACCTCATCGTTCGCATCAAACGAAGCCACAGCGTCATTGAATTTTGCATACAGATCATCAGGACCTTCGTTTGGCATGAAAGTTACAACTTGAACTTTTTCTTGCTCACCAAAAATCATAGAACCTGACTGATGAATGCCGGCAGCAAATTCACCGTGGCTGGCAATAATGATTCCAATACTCATTATTGTTTTTCCTCCTTATAAAATGTTTGACTTAAGTTTAAGAAAACTTTAAGGCTAACTATTATTATAAAACGTTTTCATGAAAAATGCAAGTACCTGAGTCAAAGCAACAAAGATTTTCAAAGTTTATTGTTGTAGAGAAATCTTATTCTATCAAGCTTTTCTGGCTGTTTCTTCCTAATAAATAATTAGATAAAGATTAGGTTTCTAAAGTAAGTAGGTTAATATATGAAAGTGTTTGAAAATTTCTATGAAAACAGATACTTATTCAATTTTATAACCTATATTATAGAAATAACTTACTTTGGATTCCTATTTAAAGATTATTAAGTATTTTACAAATCATCTATTTTCTGCTATAATCTTTTACAGAGAGAATTCTCATTGTCTACTTTTTAGCGAGTTCGGGATAGTGTGAGCCGGATAGGGAAGCAGTGCAGGTGGCGCTTTCGGTTAACATTTTAAAACGTAATGAAGTAATAAATTAGGGTGGAACCGCGTCTTGACGCCCCTAGGTCACAATAGCCTAGGACTGTCGGATGTGGTTCTTTTGCTTGTTCAAACAGAACAGAGGATGAGCCTAGTGCTAGAAATAAAAATAAAGGAGTAACAAATGTCTAAGAAATTAACATTTCACCTCGCCAAAGTCAATTGCGAACCTAAGGGCTCGATTGACTAACGACAACCGCTATGGGCGGTTTGTCTAGGCGATGTACTAGCTTTTCAAAAGGGAAATAATCGTTCCCTTTTGAACGCTTCGCAAGAATCTCAAGAAAATAAAGGAGTAAAAAATGTCTAAGAAGTTAACATTTCAAGAAATAATTTTGACTTTACAGCAGTTCTGGAATGATCAGGGTTGTATGCTCATGCAGGCCTATGATAATGAGAAGGGGGCGGGAACGATGAGTCCCTATACCTTCCTGCGGGCAATTGGGCCAGAGCCTTGGAATGCGGCCTATGTAGAGCCGTCTCGCCGACCAGCAGATGGTCGTTATGGGGAAAATCCAAACCGTCTTTACCAGCACCATCAATTTCAGGTGGTCATGAAGCCATCTCCAAGCAATATCCAAGAACTTTACTTGCAGTCTTTGGAGCTTTTGGGCATCGATCCGCTGGAGCACGATATTCGCTTTGTTGAGGATAACTGGGAAAACCCGTCAACTGGTTCAGCCGGTCTGGGTTGGGAAGTGTGGCTGGATGGGATGGAAATCACTCAGTTCACTTACTTCCAGCAGGTCGGAGGTCTGCCAACTCAGCCGGTGACCGCTGAGGTGACTTATGGTCTGGAGCGTCTGGCTTCTTATATCCAGGAAGTAGACTCTGTCTATGACATTGAGTGGGCTGATGGCGTTAAGTACGGCGAAATTTTCACGCATCCTGAGTATGAACATTCCAAGTACAGTTTTGAGGTCAGCGACCAAGACTTGCTCTTGGGGAATTTTGAGAAGTTTGAAGCAGAAGCCAAGCGCTGTCTGGACGAACATCTGGTGCACCCAGCTTATGACTATGTTCTAAAATGCTCGCATACCTTTAACCTCTTGGATGCACGTGGCGCTGTATCTGTGACAGAGCGAGCTGGTTATATTGCCCGTATTCGTAACCTGGCTCGTGTTGTGGCCAAGACCTTTGTGGCTGAGCGCAAGCGTCTGGGCTATCCGCTTTTGGATGCAGAGACTCGTGAGAAACTCTTGGCAGAGGAGGGAGAATAATCATGGTAAAAAATTTATTAGTTGAGTTAGGCTTGGAGGAAATGCCAGCCTATGTCGTGACACCGAGCATGAAGCAGCTGCGCGACAAGATGGGAGCCTTCCTGACAGACCATCGTCTGACCTTTGAGAAAATTGAAATGTTCTCAACGCCTCGTCGTCTGGCGGTGCGCGTAGTTGGCTTGGCGGACAAGCAGTCTGACTTGACCGAAGATTTCAAAGGCCCTTCTAAGAAAATCGCGCTTGATGCTGATGGCAACTTTACAAAGGCTGCCGAAGGCTTTGTTCGTGGCAAGGGCTTGACGGTTGAGGACATTACTTTCCGTGAAATCAAGGACGAGGAATACGTCTATGTGACCAAGGAAGAGATCGGTCGCCCGGTAGAGGAAATCATCCCAGCAGTGACAGAAGTTCTGCAAGCTTTGACCTTCCCTGTCAGCATGCACTGGGCTAACAACACCTTTGAATACATCCGTCCGGTCCACACCTTAACTGTACTCTTAGATGAGCAGGCCTTTGACTTGGATTTCTTGGACATCAAGAGCAGCCGTACAAGCCGTGGACATCGCTTCTTGGGCAAAGAGACGGAGATTGTTTCAGCTGATTCCTATGAAGATGATCTACGGGCTCAGTTTGTAATAACCAACCCTCTTGAGCGGGGAGATATGATTGTCGAGCAGATTCGAGCACTGGAAGAGGAGCACGGTGTTTCTATCGAAATTGACGAAGACTTGCTCAATGAAGTGTTGAATCTTGTCGAATATCCAACTGCTTTCTTAGGTAATTTTGATGCCAAATACTTAGAGGTGCCAGAAGAAGTCTTGGTAACTTCCATGAAAGAGCACCAGCGTTACTTTGTTGTGCGCGATGCTAAAGGCAAACTTTTGCCGCACTTCATCTCTGTCCGCAACGGAAATGCAGAGCATCTAGAAAATGTCATCAAAGGAAATGAGAAGGTCTTGGTGGCTCGTCTGGAAGATGGGGAATTCTTCTGGCGGGAAGACCAAAAGCTGGCTATTGCTGACTTGGTTGAAAAGCTGAGCAATGTGACCTTCCACGAAAAGATAGGCTCTCTAGCAGAGCACATGGAGCGGACGGGCAAGATTGCGGCTCTCTTGGCGCAAGAAGCAGGATTGGATGCTGCTGAGACAGCTGACTTGGCTCGTGCAGCGGCTATTTATAAGTTTGACTTGCTGACTGGCATGGTCGGTGAGTTTGATGAGTTGCAAGGCATCATGGGTGAGAAGTATGCTCTTCTGGCTGGTGAGAATGCTGCGGTGGCGGCTGCCATTCGGGAGCACTATATGCCGACTTCAGCCGATGGCGAATTGCCTGACACCAAGGTCGGAGCCGTCTTGGCGCTGGCTGATAAGCTGGATACCATTCTGTCCTTCTTCTCAGTTGGCTTGATTCCAAGTGGTTCCAATGACCCTTATGCACTGCGCCGTGCGACTCAAGGTGTTGTGCGTATCTTGGACAAGTTTGGCTGGAACATTGACTTGGCTCAGCTTCTTGGTCGACTTTACGAACTCAAGTTTGATAGTCTAAGCTATGACAATCAAGAGGCCGTGCTGGACTTCTTCCGTGCCCGTGTTGAGAAAATGATGGACCGCAGCATTCCGAAGGATATCGTGACAGCTGTTCTTCAAAGCACTCATTTCGTTGTACGCGATTTGGTAGAAACAGCTGCGCTTCTAGCAGAAAAAGCTAAGGAAGATAACTTCAAGTCAGCGGTAGAGAGCTTGTCTCGTGTCTTCAATCTAGCTGAGAAAGCCCAAGGGCAGACAGCTGTCAATCCAGCACTCTTTGAAAATCAAGAGGAAAAAGACTTGGCAGCTGCCATTGAAGCAGTGGAGCTGACTACAGACTTAGCTGCCAATTTGGACCAACTCTTTGCCCTCAGTCCAGTTATTGACGCTTTCTTTGACCATACCATGGTTATGGCAGAAGATGAAGCTGTGCGTAACAACCGCCTAGCTCTCCTAGCTTCATTGACGGCTAAGGCGGGACAAATGGCGCAATTTAATCAGATTAATACCAAATAAAAGGTAAGAGAGGTAGAATCATGGATCCTAAAAAAATTGAACGCATCAACGAACTGGCTAAAAAGAAAAAAACGGAAGGCTTAACTGCTGAGGAAAAAGTGGAACAAGCCAAGCTTCGTGAAGAGTATATCGAGGGCTACCGTCGCTCTGTTCGCCATCACATTGAAGGTATCAAGATAGTTGACGAGGATGGCAATGATGTGACGCCTGAAAAATTGCGCCAAGTTCAGCGCGAGAAAGGTCTTCATGGCCGCAGTCTGGATGACCCAAATTCATAACAACAAGAAAAAGAGAGAGTGGGACAGAAATCGGTAATTCGTTAGAATTCGATTTCGTCGTCCCACCTCCGCAAAGTTGAGTAGGGCTGTAAAAGCTGATGAAATCAGCGTAGTAGAGCCCACTCAACCACTGCGTCTTGCTCGACAATCCAAAGACAATTGAGGAGTCTGGGACAAAAAGATTTCAATTTTTAAAAATCTTAATTATTAAGGCCTTCAAATCTATAATTAAATGCGAAAAGCGAACAAAGCAGAATTCTGATTACCAGAAAACTAGTTTTGTTCGCTTTTTATATTTGAGGTTGGACTTTTGTCCCACTCTCTTTTTTTGAATTTATAACTTCGCTTGAGGATAAGAATATTTATGAACTTGGAACTTTATACCGAAGAATACAGCATTTATAAAGGAAAATCAAGAAATAATGCCTAACAAGCGAGTAAACAAGCTTGTTTTTTTTATCCTTCTATATAATCTCTTAATGCTTGACCACTTAGACCGACATTGAGGGCAATCAGCAATTTTATGCGGGCTTTCGGTGCATTGAGCTCTTTGACAAACATGATTCCGGCTTGGTGTAGCTTGACACCGCCGCCTTCATAGGCGTAGACAGGCTCAGCAATGCCGTTGAAGCAGCGAGAAACCAGAGCGATGGGGAGCCCAGCTTTTGCCATCTCTGTTAATTTTTCCGCAGTTTCTTTTGGCAGATTGCCAGCACCAAAGGCTTCGATGATGAGACCATCCGGCTTTTGCAAATCCAGCAAATCCAGCAGTTCTGTCGTCATGCCAGCATAGGCTGGAATGATGGGCACCAGACCTGAAATGCTAGTCAGGTTAAAGCGGACACGGGGCTCTGCTGTTTTAAAATAGAGGATTTCCTGCTTCATAACGAGGCCTAGAGGACCGTGCGTCGGAGTTTGAAAGGTGCTGACATTGGTGGTGTGGGTTTTGGTGACATACTTGGCAGCATGGACTTCATCATTCATGACGACGAGGACACCCTTGCCACGGGCTTTCTGATCACTGGCCACCCGCAAAGCAGTCAGGTAGTTATAAACTCCGTCACTGCCGAGTTCATTTGAACTTCTCATAGCTCCGGTCAAAACGACAGGGATGTCAGGCAGGTCCATGGTATCAAGGAAGTAGGCCGTTTCCTCCAGAGTATCGGTTCCGTGGGTAATGACCACTCCATCGTATTGGTTAGCGTCAGCCTTGATTTTTTGGTAGAGTTCTAACATATGCTGGGGAGTGATGTGAGGACTGGGAACGTTGAAGAAATCAACCACTGTCACCCCAATACCATCTAAGGGAACAGCCACATGGTTCATGGGATTGTCTTGGCTGCTATTGACGGCACCACTTCCGTCAGCCTGCATGGAAATGGTTCCACCAGTATGTAAAACTAAAATCTGCTTATTCATAGATGTGCTTCTCCGTGAATTGTGTTATAATTTATTGTATCATAAAAGGAAAGAATGAGAAAATCAATGGAAATAAAAGCCGTCTTTTTTGATATAGATGGAACCTTGATTAATGACAGTCGAACCGTCTTGAAATCGACAGAGGCCGCCATTAAGAGTTTGCAAGAACAAGGGATTTTGGTCGGTTTAGCGACAGGCCGCGGCCCCTTCTTTGTCAAGCCTTTTATGGACAAGCTGGATTTAGACTTTGCTGTCACCTACAATGGTCAGTATATTTTTTCAAAGGACAGGGTTATTTCTGCCACACCGATTGATAAGCAGAGCCTGCGTGATTTGATTGCCTATGCCAAGGAGCACAGGAAAGAGATTTCCTTGGGGACAGAACAGGCCATGCAAGGTTCAAAAATTATGACCTTTGGTATGAGTTCCCTTTCTCAGTGGGCTATCCAGTTTATCCCTAGGAGCATGACTCGGACGGTGAGCCACGGTTTTAACAAGATTGTGAGCAAGGCCTTGCCTCAGCATGAAGAAGACCTGTTGAAATTGATTCAAGAGCCTATTTATCAAGTGCTGATTTTGGCGGATCCAGCTGAGAGTGAAAAAATTGAAGCGGATTTTCCCCATTTGAAATTTACTCGTTCGAGCCCCTATGCGGCGGACATTATCAATCAAGGGATGTCCAAGCTAGAGGGGATTCGTCTAGTCGGTCAAGAATACGGCTTTGATATCCATCAGGTCATGGCCTTCGGCGACTCTGACAATGACTTGGAAATGCTGTCGGGAGTTGGCTTGTCTATTGCCATGGGAAATGGCACCAGCTCTGTCAAGGAAGTAGCCAAGCATACGACTAGCAGCAATAGTCAGGATGGGATTCATCGGGCGCTGGAACATTTCGGTATTTTGGCCAGTGAGAAAGTCTTTGTGTCCCGCGATCACCATTTCAATAAGGTCAAGACCTTCCATGGAGTCATGGATGAGTGTACGCAGGAAGAACCTATCGCTTGGACACCAGAAGAAGCACGGCACCGCGCTGACTTTAAGCTGGAAGAAGTAGTTGAATTTCTCAGAGCTGCCAGCTCTTCAGAAGAAGAATTTGACCAGTCGATGGCTAGAATGCATGAGGCTTTAGATAAGGCTGCTGCCAAGGTGCGGAGCAAGCGAGAGGCCGAGGTTTCCTTGGTTGGGCAAGTAGATGCCCTGATCGACATGCTGTATTTTACTTATGGTAGTTTTGTCTTGATGGGAGTCGATCCTGAGCGGGTTTTTGATATTGTCCATCAGGCCAATATGGGGAAAATTTTCCCAGATGGAAAAGCTCATTTTGATCCAGTGACCCATAAAATCCTCAAGCCGGATGATTGGGAAGAAAATTACGCACCAGAGCCTGCAATCAAAAGAGAGTTGGAGCGGCAGATTCAGGCCTATCAGCGCAATATGGAAAAGGCGCAAAAAGAAACAAAAGACGAAGAGTAGTGACTCTTCATCAGCTAAATTTTTATTTTACGATACTCAATCGAATTATTTTACGGAGGTTTTCTCATGTTATCAAGAGTTGAAAAATTTGAAGCAGCCTTGTCTCAGACAGAATGCGATGCTGTCCTAGTAACCAATCTGAAAAATATTTACTATCTGACTGGTTTTAGTGGCACAGAAGCGACGGTTTTCATCAGCAAGTCACGACGGATTTTCCTGACGGATTCTCGCTATACCTTGATTGCCAAGGGGGTGGTTGAGGGCTTTGATATTGTTGAAACACGGGATGCAGTTGGAGAAATTGCTAGAATCATTGCAGACGACAAGCTGCAAAAAATCGGTTTTGATGATGAAATTTCCTATGCTTACTTCAAGATGCTGGAAAGTGTGTTTGCTGGTCATGAGTTGGTGCCGATGACAGCCTTTATCGAAAATCTGCGCATGATCAAGGATGAGCAAGAAATTGCGACCATTCGCAAGGCCTGTCAGATTTCGGATCAAGCCTTCCTAGACGTGCTGGACTTTATCAAGCCCGGTCAGACAACAGAGCTGGCTGTTATGAACTTTTTAGATGCCCGTATGCGCCAATTAGGTGCTTCAGGTGCCTCCTTTGACTTCATCATCGCTTCGGGCTACCGCTCTGCTATGCCGCACGGTGTGGCCAGTGACAAGGTCATCCAAAATGGTGAGACCTTGACCATGGACTTTGGCTGCTATTATAACCACTATGTCAGCGATATGACACGGACTGTTCATGTGGGGCAGGTGACAGATGAAGAGCGAGAGATTTATGACATTGTCCTGCGCAGCAATCAAGCCCTGATAGAAGCAGCTAAAGCCGGACTCAGTTATATCGACTTCGATCGGATTCCACGCCAGATTATCAACGATGCAGGCTACGGCCCTTACTTTAGCCACGGAATTGGCCACGGAATTGGGCTGGACATCCATGAGATTCCTTACTTTGGCAAGTCAGAAGAGCCGATCAAGGCTGGCATGGTTCTGACCGATGAGCCGGGTATCTATCTGGATGGCAAATATGGCGTTCGGATCGAAGATGACCTTCTGATCACAGAGACTGGTTGTGAGGTCTTGACCCTTGCTCCAAAAGAATTGATTGTGATTTGAGAATTATCAAGCTTTATGGTAGAATAAAGAGTAAATTATTTATTAAAGAGGTAAAAAACAAATGATTGAAGCAAGCAAGCTGAAAGCTGGAATGACTTTTGAAACTGCTGATGGTAAATTGATCCGTGTCTTGGAAGCAAGCCACCACAAACCAGGTAAGGGAAATACCATCATGCGTATGAAATTGCGTGATGTTCGTACTGGTTCTACATTTGAGACTAGTTACCGTCCAGAAGAAAAATTTGAACAAGCTATCATCGAAACAGTACCAGCACAATACTTGTACCAAATGGATGGCACTGCTTATTTCATGAATACTGAGACTTATGACCAATACGAAATCCCAGTAGTCAACGTAGAGGAAGAATTGAAATACATCCTTGAAAACTCAGATGTGAAAATCCAATTCTACGGATCAGAAGTGATCGGTGTGACAGTACCTACAACTGTTGAATTGGTGGTAACAGAAACACAACCATCTATCAAAGGTGCTACTGTAACAGGTTCTGGTAAACCAGCAACTCTTGAAACAGGTCTTGTTGTCAACGTACCAGACTTCATCGAAGTTGGACAAAAATTGGTCATCAATACTGCAGAAGGAACTTACGTTTCTCGTGCGTAATTTCAATCTTTCATATAGAAAGGAATTCTTATGGCAAACGAACAATTAGGCGAAATCGTTATTGCGCCACGAGTCTTGGAAAAAATTATTGCCATTGCTACGGCTAAGGTAGAGGGCGTTCATTCTTTTGCAAATAAAAGCATGTCAGATAGCCTTTCTATGCGTACGCTTGGACGCGGTGTTGCGCTGCATACGGATGAAAGTGGCGACATATCAGTTGATATCTACCTCTATCTGGAGTACGGTATTAGTGTGCCAACAGTTGCAGTTGCAATCCAAAAAGCAGTCAAGAGTGCTGTAAGCGATATGGCTGAAGTGGAGCTGTCTGCTGTCAATATCCATGTGGCAGGCATTGTTCCAGAAAAATCACCAAAACCAGATTTGAAAGATCTATTTGATGAGGATTTCCTCAATGACTGATGTTTTGTTAGAATCTAGAAGAGAGCTACGTCAGCGGGCTTTTCAGGCTTTGATGAGTCTGGAGTATGAGGGTGATGCCATTGAGGCTTGCCGCTTTGCCTATACCTATGATAAGGACGAAGAAGAGACGGATGCTGAGGTCAATATCCCAGCATTTCTACTCAATTTGGTCACAGGAGTGCTCCAGTCCAAGGAAGAGTTAGATAAGAAAATCGCCCAGCACTTGAAAGCAGGCTGGACAGTTGAGCGTCTAACTTTGGTGGAAAAGAATATCCTGCGATTAGGCATCTTTGAAATGACAGAGTTCGATACTCCCGAGCGAGTAGCGGTCAATGAAGCCATTGAACTTTCCAAGCAATTTTCTGATGAAAAATCAAGTAAGTTTATCAATGGGATTTTGAGTCAATTTATAACAGAAGAAAAAGACTGAGACGACTGTCTCAGCTTTTTTGGTTTTTGATAGTTGCAGTCGCTGACAAATCATAAGAAAGTTTCTGTAGGTCTATGGCTGGACTAGTCTAGCTTGCTATAGGTTAATGGCAACCTAGACCTCGGTTGCTCACTTTTCCTATAGATTCGTGGTAACCTAGGCCTCGGTTGGTCACTTTTCCTATAGATTCATGGCAATCTAGGTCTCGGATGTTCACTTCTCCTATAAAATCATGGTAAATTAGGCCTCGCCTGCTCACTTTTCCTATAGATTCATGGGAATCTAGGCCTTGGCTGCTTACTTTTCCTATAGATTCATGGCAAGCTAGACCTCGAATGTGCTTTTCATCTCTATTTATAGGATGAATCGCTTTCGTTTCTTACGATTTTTACTAGGTTTTTTAGAGATGAGGAATGGTCTAGTCAGTCTAAGTAAGAAAAGAAAGATATAAGAGAAAATCGCCTGAAGAGCAATTCTTCAGAAGAGAGTTTTTGAGGGGGATCTTTGGATTGAATACGGCTACGTGGGGAAATTTAAATTGCTAGTAAACTTGATAATGTTGAAAAAGTTCCTGTCTGTTTTTATATGCTATTTCTACATATAAACTTTATGGATTAAATAATAATTGCTATAATAGGAAACAGGAAGTATCTAATAGATTGTATTGTTAAAAGCTTTAAGGTACTTGAAAAATTCCAAGAAGAGGAAGAGCTTAGAGCAGGTAAATATATGGATTATTTGCAGATTACAAGAGGACAAGTATGGCGATTATTTTGATTTCAGTTATTATTGCATTTCTATATCATAAAATCGCAGAACATTTCAAGAATAGTTATATGGATTGTATTTTATTTCTATCATTGATTTTGTCTCATTTTATATGGGATTACCATTTCTTACCAATTGATATAGTAATAGCCCTCAGTGGAGTACATTTACTATCAAATTTCTTTGAAAAGGTTAGAAGTAAACAATAAAACTGATTTAGAGAGAGTCACTATAAAATGAAAGGTAAAAAGTTAGGTATTAAAAATGAAACATTTTTTTGCAGGTCTTGGTGCAATAAACTTTGCTAGTTATCTAATTGCTATAGGTGTAGGATTGGCACCTCTCTTTCACATTTTTATAATTCGTTCGGAAGTAAGTTTTGGGAAAATAGTATTGTCTATAATAGCTATATTTTTAATCATTGTTTTAACAATTGCTCGAATTTATAGAAGATTTTTCTATATAGATTAGTTCGATTTTCTTTAAAGTTTGGGAAAATCTTATCTTTCTAAAAAAACGGACAGTGCTATTGAAATGCAGGTGATAGCCTAAGGAAAGCGCTAGTGATTCTAACACCAAAAGGCAATCAGGGATTGAACGACATTAAAAAGACTTTAAAAGAAGAGTCTGGGACAAAAGTCCTAGCCTCTCAATTGTCTTTGGATTGTCGAGCAAGACGCAGTGGTTGAGTAGGCTCTACTACGCTGATCTCATCAGCTTTTACAGCCCTACTCAACTGTGCGGAGGCGGGACGACGAAATCGAATTCTAACGAATGACCGATTTCTGTCCCACTCTTTTTTTGATGAGTCTAAAGAAATATTTCGTTTCATTATCTTAAACAACAAAGAGAGAGCCAGTGGATTTCCTATAAAAGGAATCTGAAATCATACATAAAGCTTTGGAATAAAAAAATGGTCTATGAAAACCTTTACATTTCGATAGAGAATCTGTATAATAAATACAGAAAACGTTTGCATACGTATTTTCTATAGGAAAAAATAAAGGAGTTTTTTTATTTATGAAAAGAAACTATCATCTACAGTCTCGGACCAGTGAAAAGCGTCATTATTTTGGGATTCGTCGCTTAAAAGTCGGAGTAGCATCTGTCGTGATTGCGTCTGGCTTTCTCTTTGGAGGTGCCCAGTTAGCCAAAGCAGATGAGACAAAGGCTACGACTAGCCCAGCAACGGAAGCAGTATCAGCTGCTAATTCAGAAGCTTTGCCTAAGCCAGAGGTTGAAGCCAAAACTGAGGAAGTGGATAGTTCAGCGCAAAAAGAAAGCAAACAAAAAGTCAATATTGAGAAAAGCGCCCAGCCTGAAGCAGTAGTAAATCAAGCTGCTCAGCCGACAGAGGGTGCAGAATCTAGTGCGACCCCAGAAGCAGCTGGTAAAGAAGCAAAGGAAACAGTTGTATCTGACGAGAAAGAAAAGCCAGCGTCAACTAGTCAGTCGGAGACATCGACCAAGGATGCTATCGCAGATGGCCATATGCGTTTCCATTTCAAAAATCTGCCATCCGAAAATCTGGATAGCTTAGGCTTATGGACTTGGGATGATGTTGAAACGCCTTCTGGTCAAAAGGGAGGTTGGCCGACTGGTGCGACTAGTTTTGCGACAGCTAAAAAAGATGATTATGGCTATTACCTTGATGTCAAGATGGCAGAGAAAAGAAGCAAGGTTAGTCTCTTAATCAACAATACGGCAGGTCAAAACATTACAGGTGATAAGACAGTTGAGCTGCTGAGCCCTCAGATGAATGAAGTTTGGTTTGACAAAGACTATAATCCTCATACCTCCGAGCCTTTGAAAGAAGGAATGCTTCGCATCAATTATTATCGTACAGATGGTCAGTATGATAAGAAATCCCTCTGGCTCTGGGGAGATGTGCAACGTCCAGGTCAAAATTGGCCTGATGGCGTGGACTTTGAAAAGACTGGGAAATACGGTCGCTACGTAGATGTTCCTTTGAAAGAGGCTGCAAAGATGATTGGTTTCCTGCTTTTAGATGAAAGTAAGTCAGGAGATGATGTGAAGATTCAAAAACAGGATTATAATTTCGCAAATTTGGGTAAAACTAGCCAGATTTTCTTGCGTGATGCGGATCCAACGGTTTATACCAACCCATACTTTGTCAATGATATCCGCATGACAGGAGCCCAGCATGTTAGCCTGACAGAAATTGAGGCGACTTTCTCTACCTTAGAAAATGCTAAAAAAGAAGATATTCTGAAAAACCTAAAAATTACCAACAAAGATGGTGGAGAAGTCACTGTTAAAGATGTGGTTCTGGACTCTAAGAATAAAAGCGCAAAATTAATCGGTGATTTTAATCAAGCTCAGTCACCTTACCTTATCAAATATGGCAATGACCAATTCAAAACCAGCATGAACTGGCAGTTGAAGGACAGCCTTTACAAGTATGATGGTGATTTGGGCGCGCGTGTTTCTCAAGCGGGCAAACAAGTGGATCTGACCTTCTGGTCACCAAGTGCGGACCAAGTCGATTTGGTGGTCTATGACAAAAAAGATCAGAACAAGGTTCTTGGGCGCATAGCTATGCAGAAGGGGGAGTCTGGCACATGGACTAGTAGCTTGACGCCTGAGAGCGGGCTAGGTCTTTCTGACTATCGTGGATATTTCTATCATTATGAAATTAGCCGTGGTGGTAAAAAAGTTCTTGTGCTAGACCCATATGCCAAGTCTTTAGCAGCTTGGAACAATGAAGATGCGGACAAGGGGGATGCCTACAAGATTGCCAAGGCAGCCTTTGTAGATCCAAGTGAATATGGACCGAAAGATCTGACCTATGCTACTATTCCGAACTTCAAGAAGCGGGAAGATGCCTTGATTTATGAGGCACATGTCCGTGATTTCACTTCAGATCCAGCTATTTCAAAGGATTTGAAATCTCAATTTGGAACCTTCTCAGCTTTCATTGAGAAATTGGATTATTTGAAAGAACTAGGAGTGACTCATGTTCAGCTCTTGCCAGTTCTGAGTTATTACTTTGTAAATGAGCTGAAAAATGCTGAGCGCATGGACAAGTATGCTTCCAGCAACAGCAACTATAACTGGGGCTATGACCCGCAAAACTACTTCTCGCTGACAGGTATGTATTCGAGCACACCGACAGACCCAGCTAAGCGCATTGAGGAATTCAAAAATCTTGTCAATGAAATTCATAAGCGTGGCATGGGCGTTATCATGGATGTGGTCTATAATCACACAGCCAAGACCTCTATCTTTGAGGACTTGGAGCCCAACTACTACCACTTTATGGACGCGGATGGTACACCGAGAACCAGCTTTGGTGGCGGCCGCTTGGGGACTACTCACTATATGAGCAGACGGGTCTTGGTGGATTCGATCAAGTATCTGACAGAGCAGTACAAGGTAGATGGTTTCCGCTTTGATATGATGGGAGACCATGATGCAGAGTCCATTCAAAAAGCTTTTGAAGAAGCTAAAAAGCTCAATCCAAATCTCATTATGCTGGGTGAGGGCTGGAAGACTTATGCAGGTGATGAAAATAAAGCAGTCCAGCCTGCTGACCAAACTTGGATGAAGTCAACAGACACGGTGGCGGTCTTCTCAGATGATATTCGCAACACCTTGAAATCAGGTTATCCAAATGAGGGAACACCAGCCTTTATCACTGGTGGTAAACGAAATGTAGAAGATGTTTTCAAGAATATCAAGGCACAGCCAACCAATTTTGAGGCAGATAGCCCAGGGGATGTGATCCAATACATTGCAGCCCATGATAATCTGACCCTCTTTGATATCATTGCCCAGTCAATCAAGAAAGATCCAGCAGTCGCTGCCAATAATCAAGAGATCCATCGCCGTCTGCGCCTGGGAAATCTGATGATGCTGACTTCGCAAGGAACACCATTTATCCACTCTGGACAAGAATACGGCCGAACCAAGCAATTCCGCGATCCTGCCTATAAATATCCTGTTTCCGAAGACAAGGTCCCAAACAAAGCGCATTTGTTGACCAATGAGGACGGCACGCCGTTTGAATATCCGTATTTCATTCATGATTCTTATGATTCGAGCGACGCGGTCAATCATTTTGATTGGACCAAGGCGACTGATTCGGAGAAATTCCCAGAAAATGCCAAGAGCCGTGCCTATATGAAGGGCTTGATTAGTCTGCGGAAATCAACGGACGCCTTCACTCGCAGTTCCAAAGATGAAGTAGATCAAAATGTGACTCTCATTACCCAGCCTGGCAAGGATGGCGTTGAGAAAGAGGATCTTGTTCTCGGCTACCAAGTGGTTGCTTCAAATGGCGATATTTATGCAGTCTTTGTCAATGCAGACAAAAAGGAGCGAAACTTCAACTTTGGTGAAACCTACAAACATCTAGCAGGTGCAGAGGTTGTGGCTGATGGCAATAGCGCAGGAATTACAGCTATTTCGAATCCAGCTGGTGTCACCAGAAACAGCAATGGCTTGACCCTAGCTCCGCTGACAGCGACAATTTTGCGGATTAAAAAGGCGAGTCCAGCTCAAGAAGAAAAGCCTCAAGATACAAGTAAAGACACCCAGCAAAAACCGTCTCAAGGCAGCGTTAAGGAGCTTCAAAAAGAACAAAACCCTAGTCCTAGCTTGTCCAATAAGCTTGTTCAAGTTCCATCTACATCTCTATCGTCAGAGAGTCAAAAGCCACTTGCTGCAGAGCCACAGCAGGACAAAGTAAGTCCTAGTGTGACAGCTTCGACAGAAAAAGTCTTGCCGAAAACGGGCACAGAAACTTCCCTGCTGGCGATTTTAGGTGGTTCTCTTGCCTTCTTGGCTGGCTTGTTCACTTTTAGAAAGAAGCAATAAAGTGAGAGTGGGACAGAAATCGGTAATTCGTTAGAATTCGATTTCGTCGTCCCACCTCCGCACAGTTGAGTAGGGCTGTAAAAGCTGATGAAATCAGCGTAGTAGAGCCCACTCAACCACTGCGTCTTGCTCGACAATCCAAAGACAATTGAGGAGTTTGGGACAAAAGTCCGACCTCAAATATAAAAAGCGAACAAAACTAGTTTTCTGGTAATCAGAATTCTGTTTTGTTCGCTTTTCGCATTTAATTATAGATTTTAAGGGCTTAATAATTAAGACTTTTAAAAATTGAAATCTTTTTGTCCCAAACTCCATTTTCTTATTTAGTAGGGATTGAATGAAAATTACACACTCTTGCCTGGCAAGAGGTTCACCGGCAGGAAGTAGCCCGTTGTTGTGACTTCTTGCTTGTCAATTTTTTGTAGCAGTAAATCGACCAGAAGTTTGGCAATCTCTTTCAGCGGTTGCTTAATGGTTGCCAGCTGAGGGTAGTAGTTCTCCACAAAGTAGGTGCCGTCGTAGCCGATGATTTTTAAATCTTCAGGAATCTGGATGTCTAGCTCCTGAGCGACTTTCATGACTAGAATAGCTGTCAAATCATCTGAAGCGAAGATAGCATCTGGCTTCTTGTGGGTCAAAATGTGTTTGATTTCCATTTCCTTTCGGACTGGAGAAAAGTCGCTGGACACATTGATGATAGGAGCGTCCGGCAGGACAGAGGCGAAACCAGCATGGCGCAGGCCGGTCGGCGAGTTGGAGTTGTCATTGCCGGTGATCATGATGATGTTTTGAGCGCCAGCCTTGACCAAGGTCTGAGCAGCCAGCACTCCACCACCATAGTTGTCTGAGGAGACAACTGGAATATCTGGTGAAAGGTTACGGTCAAAGGAAATGATAGGAGCAGTCACGCGATTGTAGTCTTCGATGCCTAGATTGTGGCTACCGGAAATAATGCCGTCCACCTGATTAGCCTCCAGCATCTCAAGGTATTCACGCTCCTTGTCAGAGTCGTGCTCGCTATTGCAGATAATGGTTTTATAGCCTTGTTTAAAGAGCTCGTGCTCTAGCTTGCCAATCAATTCTGCATAAAAGACATTGCTGATATTGGGGAAGATGAGCCCGATTAGCTTGGCTGATTTTCCTTGGAGGCTACGTGCCAGATTGTTAGGTTTGTAGGCCAATTCTCGCATGGCCGCCTCAACCTTCGAAATCGTTTTGTCAGACAAGTAGCCTTTTCTGTTGATGACGCGGGAAACAGTTGTGGGGCTGACTCCTGCTAGTTTTGCTACATCAGTTAGCTTTGCGACCATAATCTAATTCATAGTAAGTACCGGTTGGATTGCCATTAGTAATAGCAATACCTGTTTGGTCTTCTCTCGGGAAGACACGACCGGAAAATACTTTCTCTCCTTTATTGATGAAAATTTCAAAAATTGATTTATCGATGAAGATAGTAGCACTTGTGGCTTCTTTGCTAATATTACAGCTTCGGATAGTTCCAAAGTCCAGTGCAAATGGCTCACCCGCCTGACTACGATCAACTGTCACTTGCCCAGCCTTGAGGTCAAAATTGATGCGTAGGCCTTTGCCATCCTTGTCTGCAAAGAGGACGATTTCATGCTCAGTGTCTGCAGCAAGATTCAGCTCTAGTTCATAGCTGTTCTTGCTTTCTGCCAAAGCAGCGAAAGGCTGAGCCTCTGCTCGTAAATTCTTGATGGCTGGGACTGGGTATTGGTAGAGCTTGCCGTCTTTCAGGGTCAATTCCTTGACGAGTGAGAAGGTTCCTTGATGGTCGAAGCGGTCAGAAGGGTATTCCACATCAGGCAAGCCTAGCCAGCTGACAGCGAGTGCACGGCCGTCAGGTGCGTTAAAGGCTTGGGTCGCGTAGCAGTCGAAACCGTAGTCCAGATTTTGGATAGGGCTAGGATCAATCATAGCAGCTTTGTTTGTGTCAAACGATTGACCTATTTTATACATATTTGGATAAATATTGTCATAATCCAGCACCTCCTTGGACAAGCCTTGAGGGCAGTAGAGCAGGACTGGCCGGTCATTGATAAAGACAAGGTTTGGACACTCCATCATGTAGGCTGTCTTGTCATTGGCAAAGTCCAAATCACCGACGGCTTCCCAGTTGGTATAGTCGTTATCAACAGCCTTGTAAAGCTTGACATAGCCTTGCTTGTCTAGATTTTGCCCACCGACAATAGCATAGGATTGCCCTTTGTAGTTGAAAATCTGTGGATCGCGGAAGTGGTCAGTAGCCTCAGTAGGTTGTTCAATCAAAACCTTGTCAATTTTTTCGAGCTTGCCTGATTTGTCTAACAAGGCACCGATTTGATAAGGGTGACGCACCCAGTTCTCATCACGGACATTGCCAGTGTAGAAGAGAAAGAGCTTGTCATCAAACTGCATGGCAGAGCCAGAGTAGGCGCCGTGGCTGTCCAGAGCAGTATCTGGCAGCACTCGAAGGCCAGTTTCGGTGAAGTGGACTAGGTCATCGCTTTCCATCTGAACCCAGCATTTGAGACCGTGTGCTGCCCCGAAAGGAAAGTTTTGATAAAACACCACCCACTTGCCGTCAAAGTAAGAAAAGCCATTGGGGTCATTGAGCAGACCTGTCTGAGGCTCCACATGGTAGTTAGCCCGCCAAGGAGATTTAGCGATGTTTTCTTTGATCTGCTGTACCTCTTCCTGAGTCCAGTCTTCATAGCGTTTGTAGCGTTTTTCAGTCGTCCAAGCCAATCTTTTGTCCTCCAAATCATATTATTTCTTATTACTATAGTAAACGTTTTCTGCTGAAAAATCAACATTTAACAGTAAAAAAATATTTTTTCTGTAAAACGCTTGACATATTTCTGAATCATGGTAAAATAATATTCGTAAAGGTGATAAAATCGCTTTCAAAAAGTTTTACAATATTTTTATAAGGAGATTTTTGCAAATGACTAATACTGAAATTGCAAAAAAGGTCATCGAAGCCTTGGGTGGACGTGAGAACGTTAACAGTGTAGCCCACTGTGCGACTCGTCTGCGCGTCATGGTTAAAGATGAAGGTAAAATCGACAAAAATACTGTCGAGAACCTAGAAAAAGTTCAGGGAGCTTTCTTTAACTCAGGCCAATACCAAATCATCTTTGGTACAGGTACGGTTAATAAGATTTATGACGAAGTTGTAGCCTTAGGTTTGCCGACTTCATCAAAAGATGACATGAAAGCAGAAGCTGCTAAGCAAGGGAATTGGTTCCAACGCGCCATCCGTACATTCGGTGACGTATTTGTACCAATCATCCCAGTTATCGTAGCAACTGGTCTCTTCATGGGTGTTCGTGGGCTGTTAACTGCCCTTGGTATGACACTTCCAGATGATGTAACGACCTATACTCAAATCTTAACAGATACAGCCTTCATTATCCTACCAGGTTTGGTGGTTTGGTCAACCTTCCGTGTATTCGGTGGAAATCCAGCCGTTGGTATCGTTCTTGGTATGATGCTTGTTTCAGGCTCACTTCCAAATGCTTGGGCTGTTGCTTCTGGTGGTGAAGTGACTGCAATGAAATTCTTCGGCTTCATCCCAGTCGTTGGTTTGCAAGGTTCTGTTCTTCCAGCCTTCATTATCGGGGTTGTCGGAGCTAAGTTTGAAAAAGCTGTCCGTAAGGTTGTTCCAGATGTCTTGGATCTTTTGGTCACACCATTTGTAACCCTTTTGGTGATGTCAATTCTTGGACTTTTCGTGATTGGACCAGTATTCCACGTTGTTGAAAACTACATCCTTATTGGTACAAAAGCTATTCTTGGTTTGCCATTCGGTCTAGGTGGTTTGCTGATCGGTGGAGTTCACCAATTGATTGTCGTATCAGGTGTACACCATATCTTCAACTTGCTTGAAGTGCAATTGCTTGCAGCTGACCATGCTAACCCATTCAACGCAATCATCACAGCTGCTATGACAGCTCAAGGTGCTGCAACCGTTGCTGTTGGTGTCAAAACTAAAAATCCTAAACTTAAAACTCTTGCCTTCCCAGCTGCTCTTTCTGCCTTCCTTGGTATTACAGAGCCTGCTATCTTCGGGGTTAACTTGCGTTACCGCAAACCATTCTTCCTTTCATTGATCGCTGGTGCTGTCGGTGGTGGCTTGGCTTCTATCCTTGGCCTTGCTGGTACTGGTAATGGTATCACCATCATCCCAGGTACAATGCTTTACATTGGTAATGGACAACTCTTCCAATATCTCTTCATGGTAGCTGTATCATTTGCTCTTGGTTTTGCCCTTACTTACATGTTTGGTTACGAAGATGAAGCTGAAGTTGCTACGAATGCTACTACAGAGCGTCTGGTCAAAGAAGAAACAACTGGTAATGTTCCAGCGGCTCTCCAAGATGAAACAATCATTTCTCCAATCGTTGGTAGTGCAGTTGCTTTAGCTGATGTTAATGATCCAGTCTTTGCAAGTGGTGCAATGGGTCAAGGGATTGCGATTAAACCAACTGAAGGTGTTGTTTATGCCCCAGCCGATGCAGAAGTGACAATTGCTTTTGCGACAGGCCATGCTTATGGTTTGAAGACAGCTAATGGTGCTGAAATCCTGATCCACGTTGGTATTGACACAGTGTCTATGAATGGCGAAGGATTTGATCAAAAAGTTTCTCAAGGTTCTAAAGTCAAAGCTGGCGATATTATTGGAACTTTTGATTCAGCTAAAATCGCAGCAGCTGGTCTGGATGACACGACTATGGTTATCGTGACTAACACAGCTGACTACGCTTCTGTGACTCCAGTAGCAGAAGGAACGGTTGCTAAAGGCGATGCGATTATTGAAGTGAAAGCTTAATCTTAGCTAGACAAAGTCAACAAAGGAAAACGAACAACTTATGTTTGTTCGTTTTTTACTTGAGTGCTAAGATTTACAGAGGAAAATCTAAAATATAGAGCCATTTCCAATATGGAAATATGCTATAATGGAGTATAAAGAATACAAGAGGTGTTTGAAATGACAAAATTGTACGGAAGTTTAGAAGCTGGTGGAACGAAGTTTATCTGTGCTGTGGGTGATGAAAATTTTAATGTTGTAGAAAAGACACAATTTCCTACGACCACGCCGATTGAGACGTTAGATAAAACGGTTGAGTTTTTCTCTCGTTTTGATAATTTAGCAGGTCTGGCAGTGGGCTCTTTCGGTCCAATTGATATTGACCCTAATTCAAAAACATATGGCTACATTACGACAACTCCAAAACCACATTGGGCAAATGTAGACATCGTAGGAGCGCTTCGTCGTGCTTTGAATGTGCCTATTTACTTTACGACAGATGTCAACAGCTCTGCCTATGGTGAAGTTGTAGCCCGCAATAATGCTGGCGGTCGCATTGAAAATCTGGTTTATTATACGATTGGAACGGGAATTGGCGCTGGTGCTATCCAACGTGGTGAATTTGTTGGGGGGACAGGCCACCCAGAAATGGGTCACTACTATGTGGCTAAGCACCCGATGGATGAAGAAAAAGGCTTTAATGGCGTTTGTCCTTTCCACAAGGGATGTTTGGAAGGCTTAGCAGCTGGTCCTAGCTTAGAAGCGCGGACTGGTGTGCGTGGTGAAAATATCGAGCTCAATAATTCTGTCTGGGATATTCAGGCTTACTATATTGCGCAGGCAGCTATTCAAGCAACGGTGACTTTCCGTCCAGATGTTATTGTCTTTGGTGGTGGTGTGATGGCACAGCAGCACATGCTGGACCGTGTTCGTGAGAAATTCACTGTCCTGCTCAATGGCTACCTGCCAGTGCCAGATGTGCGTGACTACATTGTCACACCGGCTGTCGCAGGAAATGGTTCAGCCACACTAGGAAATTTTGTCCTCGCAAAAGATATTAGCGAACGCTATGCAAAATAAGTAAACAAGGCGTTGAGAGTGTTCAAATAAACGAAGGAGGCTGAGATAGGGAATCCAGCCTCTTCCATTTGAGGTGAAAGATGCAAAAAGCAATTGTGAAAGATCCTTTCTTTTTACAGCAAAAATCAGTTCCTGCCACGAAAGCTGATCTATTCTTGGCTCAGGATTTGCAGGATACCTTGTTGGCTCATAGAGAGTCTTGTGTCGGTCTTGCTGCCAATATGATTGGTTTCCAAAAGCGGGTGATTATTTTTATGTATGGTATGTTGCCCATGATCATGTTCAATCCAGTTCTCATTCAGAAATCAGGAGCTTATGAGACGGAAGAAGGCTGTCTGTCCTTGACAGGCAGTCGGTCAACCATTCGTTACCAGAAAATCACGGTCGAATATCTGGATCAGAATTGGCTGAAGAAGACCATTACTTTAGAGGATTTTCCAGCGCAAATCTGCCAGCATGAATTGGACCATTTGGAAGGCATTCTCATATAGGAAATATATCTGGAAAGGATAGGAATAGAATGAAAGTATATCAGCGCGATGGAGATACATTTTATGCCATGGGCTTTGCCTTACTCTTTGGTATCTTTTTTTTCATGGCTTCTGTATCTATGAATAAGGTCTCCCCTGAGTCAACAAGTCAAAATAGTAGCAATCAACTGGTTCATAGGAGTCCTACCAGCAAAGAAGACCAAAGAAGCAGGCAGACTACTGAAGAAAGCAACAATATGCTCAATCCGCTCTATTGGGGAATGGGCATAACCGCTATTTTTATGATCGTTCTAGGCTATATTTCGAATCATAAACCACCGATTTTAGAGATGGATGAAATGGGAATAAGGCTGAGAGGCTTATCTGCTAAAAGAGAGAAGTACTTCTTGTGGCAGGAGATTGAGCAAATTGAATACGATATCTATCGATCTAGCTCAGGACCGACCGGTCGGATTTTATATTTCTATCCCAAAAATCAAGAGGAGAGTGCGGTCTCTTTGGACTTGGATGATGTGAAAAATGCTAGCTTCAATGAACTTCATCAAGAAATTTCTCAACTTGCTCCTCATATCAAGTGGCTTTTTCCATAGAAATATTATTATAGAGTAGAGATTTGATCTGCTTATTTTACTTTCTATAATCTCAGTTGGATCGAAGATAATGGAGGCTGGGACAAAAGTCCTAGCCTCTCAATTTTCTTTGGATTGTCGAGCAAGACGCAATGGTTGAGTGGGCTCTACTACGCTGATTTCATCAGCTTTTACAGGCCTACTCAACTATGCGGAGGTGGGACGACGAAATCGAATTCTAACGAATTACCGATCTCTGTCCCACTCTCTTTTTTTGTAAGCAATTCTTTATATGGGCGATAGGCGTTTTGCATATTTTATTTAAGCCTTCACTTTTCAAGTTTTTTGAGCTGCTTAGTCATTCTAGCAATTGCGAAGGTACATTTTTATATATTTATAATTTCAAACGGTATTTACCAGTTTAGCCAAGTATGATAAAATAGAAAAGTCACAGTATTAAGAAATTAAGGAGACAATGATGAAAAAAGTATTTAAATACACAGCCTTGCTTGTGGCAGGTGTGAGCTTGACTGCTTGTGCTTTGCTTTCAAGTCCAAATAAAAAACATTCTGGTAAGCCAAGTCAGGAGAAGACTGTTAAAAAATCAGCCAGCAATGGGCAGGTTGATATCCAGATTAAAGAAGGTCAGTTTATTATGCCAAGCAACGGATCAGCTGATGCAAAATACTTGGCCTTATCTTTGGAAATTAAGAATAAAACAAATGATAAGATTATGATTTCCTCCTCAGACATTGGTTTTTATGATTCAGAGGGAGAGAAGATCCAGCCGGTCGGAGTCTATGACGACAAAGAAAACTTTAAAACACTAAGCTATGAAGATTTAGCGGAAGGAAAGACTCTTTCTGGTAATCTGGTCTTTAAGGTTGAAGATGGCAAGAAATATGAACTTCACTATGAGAAGAAATCCTACGGCTCCGATGAAAAAGCAGAAGCCATCAAACTAAAAGTTGATCCTGCGAAATATCCGAATCACGTTGACGAATCAAAGAAATTAGCTTCTGATTATCTCAATGCTGTTTTCTTGGGAGGAGAAGCAAAGACAAAATCCTCCAAAGACAAAGGCGATTTGGTCTTAGGTGGCGATTTGGAGCAAGATAAAAAAGATTATAGAGCAGCTTTTGCAGCAGATTTCACACGTAAATTGCATGATTATCCCTTTAGTGATGATGAAATCAACGCTTTCATTGATGCCTATGTGAAAAGTAATGCCAAACGCTCAGAAATTGATTACACAGTAGCCCAGTACATGCCAAATTCAATCGTTATCAAGATCAAACCGAGAACGGTCAGTCTAAATAAAACCATGTATACCTACCGTCAAGATTTTTATGATAAGCATCGTTCTGAATATGGAAGTCTGAGTGACGTCTACAAAGCTACCGATAAGAGCTATGCTAATGATATGATGGCTGGAATGGATTCACGTCCTCTTCTTACGCCAGAACGCGATTATCAGTTGAAATTCGTCAAAACAGATGGCAAATGGGTTCTAGAGCGTGATTATTCTTATGAATCCATCGTCAGAGCTTTTGAAGGCGATATATCCTAATAGCAAGATGAGAGGGCAGATGCTTCATTCTGCTCTCTATTTTATTTTGTTTCCTAGTCTAGCTTTGTGTTATACTGGAGAATAGATATGTAGAGTAAAGGAGCCTGCCATGAAACAATTCTATGATAAATTAGTAAAAACGCGTCATTATCTTCATCAGCATCCAGAGCTGTCTGGCCAAGAGTATGAAACAACGGCCTTTCTAAGCCGTTATTTGCAAGACTTGGGGATAAAAATCTTGGACTCTGGCCTAGAGACGGGCTTGATTGCCGAAATCGGTCAGGGAGAACCAGTTATCGCCTTGAGAGCAGATATTGATGCCCTGCCCATTTTAGAGCAGACCGGTCTGCCTTACGCTAGCCAAAATCCTGGTGTCATGCATGCCTGCGGTCATGATTTTCATCAGACTAGTCTTCTGGGAGCGGCAGAGTTGCTCAAGGCTATGGAAGAAGATTTACAGGGAACCATTCGCCTGATTTTTCAGCCAGCTGAGGAGACCTCTCAAGGAGCCAGTCAAGTTCTGGCTACGGGTTTGCTGGACGATGTAGTTGCGATTATCGGTTTTCACAATATGCCCCAGTTAAAAGCTGGACAAATAGCCTTGAAGCCGGGAGCCATGATGGCAGGTGTGGAAAAGTTCAAGGTGACTGTGGAGGGAGTCAGTAGCCATGCGGCTCGGCCAGATTTGGGAGTAGATACGGTGCTGACTCTGACCAGCATGATTCAAAATCTCCAAGCTCTGGTTTCTCGGACTGTCTCGCCCTTTGAGCCAGTTGTTTTGTCTGTGACCCACATTGAGGCTGGGGCGACTTGGAATGTTCTGCCGCAAAATGGCTTCTTTGAAGGCACGATTCGTTGTTTTAACCTTGATTTGCAAAAGCGTTTGAAAGCAGATTTTATCCGTATTGTGGAGCATACGGCGGAGAATTTCGGTGCTAAGGTCACTATTGTCTGGGATCAGACTCCGCCAGTGACCTATAATGATCCAGAATTGGCCGAGCTTATTTTTGAAAACTCCCAGAACATCGGGGAGCTATTGACTGCTCAGCCATCTTCAGCTGGCGAAGACTTTGCCTTTTATCAAGAAAGAATCCCTGGTGTCTTTGCTTTTATCGGCTCAAATGGTGCAGCAGATGCGCCTGACCTGCACCATGATAGCATGACGATTGACGATGCAGCCTTTCAGGTCTCTGTGCCTTACTATGTCGAAAACGCCCTCTTTCTCCTCAAGCACTATAAGAAATAACTATAGTCTTTCATAGGAAATAAGAACTAGGCAAGCTTCTCTTCTTTTGTTATCATAGAAAAACAAGATTTCGATCTTTTCAAATAGTTTGAATAATCGAATCAGTGATAAAGAAAATCTATCACCTTGATAAAAAATATATAATGGTCAGGATTTTCGACTTTTGGTATGATAGAAACATGCTCTTTAGGAGGAGATAGAGATATGAATATTAAAAAAATATTGAAATACACTGCCACTGCTGTGGTAGGAAGTCTTGCAGTTGGGCTGCTTGTGGCCTGCTCGTCTTCTGCAAGTAAAGATAGTGCTACAAAGAAAAAGACGATTGAAGTCGGAACGGTTGGAACAACTAAGCCTTTCTCTTATGAAGATAAGGACGGAAAACTAACTGGTTACGAAATTGAAGTGCTTCGTGAAATCTTCAAAGGTTCAGATAAGTACGAAGTCAACTTCAACAAGACCAAATGGGCTTCTGTTTTCTCTGGCTTGGATAGTGACCGCTACCAAATTGGTGCCAATAACATCAGTTATTCAGAAGACCGTGCTGGTAAATACCTCTATACCAACCCTTACGCTAAAAACCCAACCGTCTTGGTGGTTCGTAAAGGAGTGAATATCAAGTCGCTGGACGATATCGGAGGCAAGTCCACTGAGGTTGTTCAAGGTACTTCAACAGCCAAACAACTGGAAAAGTACAATGAAGAACACAGTTCAAATCCAACAACCATCAACTACACAGATGGTACAATCCAGCAAATCTTGGCTAATTTGAATGATGGCCGCTCAGACTACAAGATCTTTGAACGTATCACGGTGGATACCATCATCAAAGACCAAGGTCTGGATAATGTCGAAGTGATTGAACTTCCAAGTGACCAACAACCATATGTCTATCCAATCCTTGCTTCAGGACAAGAAGAGCTTCAAACCTTCATGAACAAGCGGATCAAGGAACTCTATGAGGATGGCACACTTGAAAAATTATCAAAAGAATTCTTTGGCGGTACTTATTTGCCAGATGCCAAGGATATCAAGTAAGTTCTGATTTTCTTTGCCCTAGGCAATCGGAAATAACTTACAACCCTTTCATTAGAAAAAAATATATTTTATAAGGAGATTATCTCATGAAATTGAAAAAATGGTTTGGTGCAACAGCGCTCTTAGCTGTAGCAGCATTTGGTTTGGCAGCTTGCTCGTCTTCAACATCAAAAAACGCTAAGTCAGCAGACAGTGCAACAGTGACTGTAAAAGTTGGTGTGATGAGCCTCAGCGATACAGAAGAAGCGCGCTGGAACAAGGTTCAGGAAATCCTTGATAAGGATAAAGCAGGTGTTAAATTGGAGTTTACCCAATTTACAGACTATTCTCAACCTAACCAAGCAGTTCGTGACGGCGATGTAGATATCAATGCCTTCCAGCATTACTACTACCTGAAAAACTGGAATAAAGAAAACAATGCTGATTTGGTGTCTGTAGCAGATACATATATCGCACCAATCCGCCTTTACTCTGGTACTAAAGATGGTAAAAACAAATATACTGATGTAAAAGATATTCCAGAAAACGGAAGCATTGCCGTACCAAATGATGCGACAAACGAAAGCCGTGCTTTGAACCTTCTTCAAGCAGCTGGTTTGATCAAGTTAGATGTGGATTCAACTAAACTTGCGACTGTTGCTAACATCAAAGAAAACAAGAAAAACTTGAAAATTTCTGAATTGGATGCTTCTCAAACAGCAGCTTCTCTTACTTCTGTAGATGCAGCGGTTGTCAACAATACTTTCGTTCGCGAAGCTGGTATTGACTACAAGAGCGCTCTTTACAAAGAAAAGACAGATGAAAATTCTAAACTGTGGTACAACCTGATTGCTGCTAAGAAAGATTGGGAAAAATCTGACAAGGCAGACGCCATCAAGAAAATCATCAAGGCTTACCATACTGACGAAGTTAAAAAAGTCATTGAAGAGTCTTCAGATGGTATGGATCAACCAGTTTGGTAAGATTTTATAGAAAATAATTGAAGATAGAAAGGGCGGGGAATGGATTTCTCCAGCCCTTTATCTGCTATTAGTTAGAGTTTTTATCAACAGATATGGTTTAGCAATATTAAAACGCGGAGTCAAAGACTTACATGACAGCAAGTCTTTGCTCTTTCGTGAATCATAGCAGATAATCTTTAAAGAGATGCGATTAGTAGGAGTTACACATGCCTTTCTCAACTGAGAGTGAACAAATTAAAAAGTTTGAAAATGATGAGGTAGCCCAGCACTATTTTGAGGTGTTGCGGACCTTGATTTCTAAAAAGTCTATCTTTGCCCAGCAAATTGGGCTCAAGGAGGTAGCTACCTATCTGGGAGAAATTTTCACTGCCGCGGGTGCTAAAGTGATGATTGATGACAGTTACACGGCTCCCTTTGTATTGGCAGAGTTTCAGTCGGACAATCCTGAGGCCAAGACTATCATTTTCTATCACCACTATGATACGGTTCCGGCCGATAATGACCAGCCTTGGACCAACGACCCCTTTACTCTGTCAGTCCACTACGGTGTTATGTATGGTCGCGGGGTCGATGATGACAAAGGGCACATTACTGCGCGTTTGACAGCGGTACGTAAGTATATCCGAGAGCATGGTTCGCTGCCAGTCAATATCATCTTCATGATGGAGGGAGCAGAGGAGTCGGCTTCAACAGACTTGGATAAATATCTGGCCAAGCATAAGAAACATTTGCGGGGAGCAGATTTGCTGGTCTGGGAGCAGGGCACGCGTAATAATCTAGGTCAGTTGGAGATTTCTGGTGGGAATAAGGGCATTGTCACCTTTGATATGTCTGTTCGCAGTGCAGAAGTCGATATCCATTCTAGCTATGGCGGTGTCATTAATTCAGCTTCTTGGTACTTGATGGATGCTATCTCTAGCCTGCGTAGTGTGGACGGTCGAATCTTAGTGGAGGGCATCTATGAACAAGTAGAGGAGCCCAATGAGCGAGAGCTGGCTTTGATTGCCCAGTACGCTCTGAAGACACCAGAAGAGTTGAAGGAAATTTACGGCCTCCAGCTTCCAGTCTTGAAGGAGGAAAGGCAGGAATTTCTGCGTCGCTTCTATTTTGAGCCAGCCATTAACATTGAAGGCTTCGGTTCGGGCTATCAGGGACAAGGAGTCAAAACCATCCTCCCAGCATATGCATCTGCCAAGATGGAAGTACGCTTGGTACCAGGCTTGGAGCCCCATGATGTCTTGGACAAGATTCGCAAGCAACTGGACAAAAATGGCTATGATAAGATAGAATTAACTTATACATTGGGAGAAATGAGCTATCGTAGCGATATGAGTGCCCCTTCTATCCTGAATGTGATTGAACTGGCCAAGGATTTTTATCCAGAAGGCATCTCAGTGCTTCCGACATCTGCAGGAACAGGACCCATGCATACAGTCTTTGAGGCTTTGGAAGTTCCGATGGCTGCCTTTGGCTTGGGAAATGCCAACAGTCGGGATCATGGTGGCGATGAAAATGTCAAGATTGCCGATTATTATACCCATATTGAATTAATCAAGGAGTTAATCAGAAGTTATGAGCAATGAAATTATCAAATTAGACCGTATTGATGTCACTTTCACGCAGAAAAATCGTGTCATCAAGGCAGTTGAAGATGTGACCATTCATATCAATCAGGGGGATATTTACGGTATCGTGGGTTATTCTGGTGCCGGAAAGTCCACTCTGGTGCGGGTTATTAATCTTTTGCAGAAGCCCTCTGCTGGTCGCATCACTGTGGATGGGACAGTCCTATACGACAAGGAGACTGTCCAGCTGAATGCGGCTCAACTGCGGGAAAAGCGCAAGGATATTGGCATGATTTTCCAGCATTTCAATCTGATGGCTCAGATGACGGCCAAGGAAAATGTCGCATTTGCCTTGAAGCACTCAACTTTGTCTGCTGCTGAAAAAGAGGAGAAGGTTCGCAAACTTTTAGAACTGGTTGGTCTGGAAGATCGAGCGGATAATTATCCGTCTCAACTGTCTGGTGGGCAGAAGCAGCGCGTGGCGATTGCTAGAGCCTTGGCCAATGACCCGAAAATCTTGATTTCAGATGAAGCGACTTCGGCATTGGATCCTAAAACAACCAAGCAAATTTTAGCCTTGCTTCAGGATTTGAACCAAAAGCTGGGGCTGACGATTGTACTGATCACGCACGAAATGCAGATTGTCAAAGATATTGCCAATCGTGTAGCTGTTATGCAGAATGGGAAATTGATCGAGGAAGGCTCGGTTTTGGATATCTTTACCAATCCACAGAATGAATTGACCCAAGACTTTATCACAACGGCAACAGGCATCACTGAAGCGATGGTTAAAATCAATCAACAGAAGATTGTGCAAGATCTGCCAGCAGATTCTGTATTGGCGCATTTGAAGTATGCTGGTACGGTGACAGATACAGCCATTATCAACGATATCTACAAGCAGTATCAAGTTTCAGCCAATATTTTACATGCTAACATTGAGATTTTAGACAATGTGCCTGTCGGGGAGATGGTAGTCATTTTGTCAGGAAATGCAGAAAATCTTGCGTCTGCTCAAAGCAATTTACAAGCTGCTGGCGTAGAATTAAAGGTGCTTAAGGGAGGAATTTAGATTGATAGACTTGATTAAAACATTTTTGCCTAACGTCTATAAAATGGGCTGGGCTGGTCAGGCTGGCTGGGGCACAGCGATTTATCTGACCCTTTATATGACAATTATTTCCTTCCTGATCGGTGGGATTCTAGGCTTGATCGCTGGACTTTTCCTTGTATTGACAGCGCCAGGTGGTATTTTAGAAAATAAAACAGCTTTTTTCATCTTGGACAAGGTCACATCCATCTTTCGGGCAATTCCCTTTATCATTCTCCTAGCTTTGATCAATCCTTTCACACGGATGATTGTGGGCACAGGGATTGGGCCAACAGCGGCTTTGGTACCGCTATCTTTGGCGGTCTTCCCTTTCTTTGCCCGTCAGGTGCAGGTGGTTCTATCAGAATTAGATCGCGGTGTGATTGAAGCAGCGCAGGCGGTTGGAGCTAACTCATGGGATATCATCGGTGTTTATCTGCGCGAAGGTTTGCCAGATTTGATTCGGGTGACAACAGTGACCCTAATCTCGCTAGTTGGTGAAACAGCTATGGCGGGAGCGATCGGTGCAGGCGGTCTTGGAAATGTGGCGATTGCCTACGGATATCAACGTTTCAACCAAGATGTGACCATTTTAGCGACTGTTTTGCTCTTGTTTCTTATCTTCTTTATCCAGTTTCTGGGAGATTTCCTAACTAGAAAGATCAGTCATCGCTAGACAGAGAGTGGGACAGAAATCGGTAATTCGTTAGAATTCGATTTCGTCGTCCCACCTCCGCACAGTTGAGTAGGGCTGTAAAAGCTGATGAAATCAGCGTAGTAGAGCCCACTCAACCACTGCGTCTTGCTCGACAATCCAAAGACAATTTAGAGGCTAGGACTTTTGTCCCAGCCTCCTTTTGTCAGCTATCATCTTTTGAAAAGTCTGAAAATTTAATTTACATTCTATTTTCATAATGCTATAATAAATAAAGCTAAGTATAGAAAAATAGCATAATACATTACTTCTTGGCAGTGCTGGATTTTGCCCATGCCGAGGAAAGTTGCTTTAATAAACAACTAGTTTTCCTAGGAAGAAAGCTTATCAAGGATGCTAGATCTACAAACCTTGCTAGAACTTCCTCCTGCAGGAAGGATGGCAAAGCATGAAATGCGCATTTGCACGTATCAAGGATATAGCTATCAATAGTTTTATGAAGTTTTAGCTTCACAATTAGAAAGGATTCGATAATGACATCGTTAACACTGAAAGAGTTAAAATGGACGGGAGTCTTTACTCTGCTCTACTTTCTCTGTGTCGGACTAGGAGTACTAGTAGGGCACTTTTTTGACAATGCTGGCAATATGCTCTATGCTCCAGTATTTGCTGCAGTTTTTGGCGGAAGCGTTTATATGTTGCTGCAAAGCAAGATTAAAAAATTTGGAGCGATCAGCTTAGTAGGCCTAATAATGGGAGGCTTTTTCCTCCTGTCTGGTCATTTTATGATTGCTGGTCTGCCGGGCTTGGTGTTCGGTCTCTTGGCGGACACGATTGCAGGCTTAGGCAAATACGAAAATAAATTCTTGAATCTGCTTTCCTTTGTTTGTTTCTCTTTTGTCAATTCAGGCCCTATTATCCTCATGTGGTTAGCGCGGCGAGCTTATATTGATAGCTTGGTGGCGCGTGGCAAGACAGCAGAATACATCAATCGGATTTTGTTGCCGTTGGATTTCCCGACCATTGCTAGTTTTATCGTGATGGTAGTGGCAGGTGCTTTAATCGGTGGTCTGCTCGGTCAATATCTGGTAAAGAAACGCAGTGAAAAAGCTGATTCTCAGTCATAAAAAAGTTAAGCAAGACGAAAGCTTCCGGACTTTCTTATCCCGGCTTGCTCAAGGAATTATTCTGACATAAGTTGGATCCAGAAATGCCCTAGCTTGCATGCTATATCTTTGAGAAATAGACAGTTATAAAAAAATCCTATGCCTCCAGCTCTAGCGAAAAGAGCCTAATTTTGGTAAGATTAGAAGACTTGGAGAATATCAGGCTCAAGGCCTGGGAGGAATAAGATGAACAACATATTAGTGCTGCAGTCGGACTTCGGTCTGGTAGATGGAGCAGTGTCGGCTATGATTGGAGTGGCTTTGGAGGAATCACCAACGCTGAAAATCCATCATTTGACCCATGATATCACCCCCTACAATATTTTTGAGGGTAGTTATCGTCTCTTTCAAACGGTAGATTATTGGCCAGAGGGAACGACCTTTGTCTCGGTCGTGGATCCGGGAGTGGGTTCCAAGCGGAAAAGCGTGGTTGCTAAGACCAGTAAAAATCAATATATCGTGACACCTGATAATGGTACTCTGTCCTTTATCAAAAAGCATGTCGGTATCGTAGCTATTCGTGAGATTTCAGAAGTGGAAAATCGCCGCAAGAATACCGAGCATTCTTATACCTTCCACGGGCGAGATGTCTATGCCTACACAGGTGCCAAGCTGGCTAGCGGCCACATCAGTTTTGAGGAAGTTGGTCCAGAACTGAGTGTCGAAGAAATTGTTGAAATCCCTGTTGTGGAAACAAGGCTGGCGGATAATTTGGTCAGCGGAGCCATTGATATTTTGGATGTTCGCTTTGGTTCCCTTTGGACTTCGATTACGCGTGAGGAATTCTGTACCTTAGAGCCCAACTTTGGTGACCGTTTTGAAGTCACCATTTACAACAATGATATGTTGGTTTATCAAAACCAAGTGACCTATGGCAAGTCCTTTGCGGATGTCCGTATTGGTCAGCCGATTTTGTACATCAATTCCCTCTATCGGGTGGGCTTGGCTATCAACCAAGGTTCCTTTGCCAAGGCCTACAATGTCGGTGTTGGTGCTCAATGGCATATTGAGATTAAACGTATAGAAAATTAAAGGAGAACATTATGAAAAAGAAATTGTTAGATACAAAGTTTACCATTAAAGAAGTCGTTGCAACGGGGATTGGAGCTGCACTTTTTGTAGTTATCGGAATGATTAGCATTCCAACACCTGTCCCAAATACCAGTATTCAGCTGCAATATGCGGTTCAGGCCCTCTTCAGTGTCGTTTTTGGTCCCTTTGTTGGCTTCCTGATGGGCTTGATCGGCCACGTTATCAAAGACGCTATGGCTGGCTACGGTCTCTGGTGGTCATGGATTATCGCTAGTGCCTTCTTTGGTTTCATTCTTGGTTTGTTTAAAAATCGCATTCGTGCAGCAGAAGGTGTTTTTGAAGTGAAGGACATCGTCAACTTCAATATCTTCCAGCTTTTGGCCAATGCTTTTGTCTGGCTCTTGATCGCTCCGATTGGCGATATCTTGATTTATAGCGAGCCAGTCAATAAGGTCTTTGTGCAAGGCTTTGTAGCAACTCTGTCCAATGGAGTGACAGTTGCCGTAGCAGGAACCCTGCTCTTACTAGCCTACGCCCGTACTCAGACTCGCTCAGGCAGCCTTAAGAAAGATTAATCAAACTAGATATTACAAGATTGGGAAAGTCCCAATCTTTTTTTGTACAAAATAAAAAACAAAATGTAATTTATATATTGCATTATTTAAAATATATTGTATAATGTACTTATGAAGATGAAAGGAGCGCAGATATGAATAAGAAAGTAAGTGTCCTGCTTATCTGTCTTGTATCGGCGATAGTTCTACCAGTTGTTGGCACGATTCAGAAAAATCAAACCTTTATCATACTTGCTTTTAGTAATGTCGCCCTTTGCTGCACTTTCTATGCCGTAGGTGGGCAAAAGAAATACGAAAAGGATGGTGGCCATGGCAAAAAATCTTAGGTTAAAAATGGCAAGGGCTGAGCATGACATGACTCAAGGCGACTTGGCTGATGCCATTGGTGTGACTCGTCAGACCATTGGCCTGATTGAGGCAGGCAAGTACAATCCCAGTCTCAGTCTATGCTTGGCCATTTGCAAATGTCTCAATAAAACGCTGGATCAGTTGTTTTGGGAAGAATAGGAAGAAAGTGAGAAAGAAAATGAAGGACAAACCACAAAAAGTCTATACAGACGAGCGGACTCTACAACTTGAGCGAAAATTAGGAAATGAAGTTGCATTTTTTGCGATTATCTTGCTCCTTATCTCTATTTTTATCAAAATTATGATTTGGCATGTGCCAGTCGAAGGCTACTTACCAGAAATTCTAGTTATTTTGAGTATGGAAATTTATGCTGGCATTCGTAGCTGGCAGTTGGGACTTGATATCAGACGCGACAAGCCATCTATTGGGCATAGGAGTTTCAGAAGTCGTTTGGCTAACGGAGCTATCTTAGCGATTGTAATCGTGGCTGTTCAGATGTGGAGTGGAAATTCAGCTCTTCGACCATTCTTTCGCCATCATCCAATTTTGCAATTTATTTTTATTGTAGCTTTGCTAACTGCCTTTTCTAGTATATTTGATCAGTTGGTCGATTATTTTTATCAGAAGAGACAGCTTTTATTAGACCAAGAACTAGAAAATGATGAGAATTAGAATCAATGAATCTTTAACTTATAAATAAGAAAGTGAGAAAGAAAATGAAGAAGCAGCCTGTTATAAAAGATGAACGAACAGAAAAATTAGACGGCAAAGTTGCAGGGGAGTTAGTGCTAGGAATGTTCCTCTTCTTGGCTATCTCTGTATTTTTCAAAGCCTATATCCTCCATCTAAGCTTGCTGGCCTATCTGCCAGAAGGGATTCTACTTACCCTAGTAGGTCTATATGCCTTGCTTCGTCGCGTAAGCCTGGGCATTGACGTTGGTGATATGGTGAGAGAAGAAAAATGGCCAGAGCGTTTTGGCGGTGGAGTCATCTTTGTTCTCATCGTTATAGGCATTGATTCCTTTGCTCAGCGAGAAAGTCTGGCAAGCATGTTCAGCATTTTGTATCTGCTCAAGCTGGCTCTTGCAATGATACTGTTTATGCTTGGAAGCTTGACCATGGACAAGATCAGTCTTTATCTAAACAGTAAAGGTCAGGAAAAGCTCGATCAGGAATTGGAGGATGAAGAATGACTTGGTGGAAACGATTGCTCTGGGTTGGCTGCGCTTTTTTAGCCTTGGGCTTGTATATCCTCCCTATGCTGTTTCAGCAGGTAGCCATAACTTATCAATTTCCTAAACAGTGGACCATTGGTCTTGGACTTTTGCTGATAATCTTCATTTTACTGGTCTTTGTCGTGGCAGCAAAGAAAACTGGCATCTTATCTCCGTCTGGGAAAATCTTTCAAAAAGGAGACGGGAAGCGAATTGCTCTAGGCCTCTTTGGCATGTTGCTCATATCTGTCCTTGGGGCGGTATTACTTCGGTGGCTGCATGGAGAAGTTACAACGGCTAATCAGGCATCTTTGATGGAGGAATTCCAAAGAGGAGATATAGTTTTATTGTCCATCATGCTTGGAGTTTTGGCGCCTATCGCAGAAGAAATTATTTTCCGTGGCATTATTCCTCAAAAAATCTTTAAAGGCTATGAAAGCTGGGGCTATATCATAGGCGGACTGCTTTTTGCGATTTTTCATGGTCCAACCAATATCATGTCTTTTGTGATTTATGGCGGTGCTTCTGTGATTTTGACCTTGCTGGCTTGTCGAACTCGGCGCTTGGAAGTCAGTATCGCAGTTCACATGATAAATAACGGAATTCCTGCCATTCTTATGTTGTCAGTCCCTATTTTTGGAGTAGAAGTATAGGAGTTTGAAATGAAAATGAAACTTATTAAACGTCAAATCTTAGACGAACGCGAAGAACAACTGGTCAACAAGGCTGGTATGGAGAGTTTCAGTCTCATGCTATGTGGTAGTTTAGCTTTATATATGGGTTCTGTAGCTATGAATGGGGGAGTCGTTCACTATCAGCCCTTCTTGCTTTTGATTCTCATCACTAGCTTTTATTTCATGTGTCGAACTCAGTATCTGGGAGCCAATTATTACAATAGTTTCAGTCTGACTATCTGGGGCGTACTGGTTGCAACAGGCTTTCTGACCCTTTTGATTGCCTGCCAGAATTTTCAGCTCAATCATGCTATTTATCACAATAGTGTTTTTCACCCCATGTTTCTATTTGTTATTTTAATTACTTTTGTCATTCACTTCCCTTGATGCTGCTGGTCAATATTCTCTTGGAGAGTCTCAGCAAGTGGCAGAAGAAGCGCTTTGAAAAGTATTTGGAAGAATTGGAGAAAGAGGGCTAACCTGCTTTTCTGCGTAGAGATTCTAGCTCTGCTATTTTCCAAACAAATTTTTTGCCCAGTTTTTTCAATCAGGTTATAATTAATAGATGAATTAAAAAATTCAGAAAATTTATAGAGAAATGAGAGTTGAAATCTTATGGCAAAAGATATTCGCGTATTACTTTACTACAAATATGTTCCGATTGAGAATGCTGAGAAATTTGCAGCTGATCATCTGGCCTTCTGTAAATCTATCGGTCTTAAAGGCCGTATCCTAGTGGCAGATGAAGGAATCAATGGAACGGTTTCTGGTGATTATGAAACCACTCAAAAATACATGGATTATGTGCACAGCCTTCCGGGCATGGAAGACCTTTGGTTCAAGATTGACGAAGAAAACGAGCAAGCCTTCAAGAAAATGTTTGTTCGCTACAAGAAAGAAATCGTTCACTTGGGCTTAGAAGACAATGATTTTGACAATGACATCAACCCGCTGGAGACGACAGGAGCTTACCTGTCACCTAAGGAATTTAAGGAAGCCCTCTTGGACGAAGACACTGTTGTCCTAGACACACGTAACGATTACGAGTACGATCTAGGACATTTCCGTGGAGCCATCCGTCCAGACATCCGCAACTTCCGTGAGTTGCCGCAATGGGTTCGTGATAACAAAGAAAAATTCATGGACAAGCGTGTGGTTGTTTACTGTACCGGTGGTGTTCGCTGTGAGAAATTCTCAGGCTGGATGGTCCGTGAAGGCTACAAGGATGTCGGTCAGCTTCATGGCGGTATCGCGACTTATGGCAAGGATCCAGAAGTTCAAGGTGAGCTTTGGGATGGAAAGATGTATGTCTTTGATGAGCGTATCTCCGTTGATATCAACCATGTTGACCCAGTTGTGATTGGGAAAGACTGGTTTGACGGGACTCCTTGCGAGCGCTATGTCAACTGTGGCAATCCAGAGTGTAACCGCCGCATCCTGACTTCAGAAGAAAACGAAGACAAGTACCTCCGTGGCTGTTCTCACGAATGCCGTGTTCACCCTCGCAACCGCTATGTGACTGAAAACGGCCTGAGCCAAGCAGAAGTAGTGGAGCGTTTAGCTGCGATTGGAGAAAGCTTGGAAACATTGGTAGCTCAGTAATTTAATCGTGAAGATAAAAAACTTTAGATGTTTCAAGCGTCTAAAGTTTTTTCATTATTTAGTTGCAGCTTAGCTCTTCTTTATTCAGGTTTCGATGTTTTGTCCCTTCTTTTTGATGTGATATAATGGGCTTAAATAAATGGGAAAGGAGCAAGTCTATGTCTAAAGCTATCATGGAAAAAGTGGCAGCCTATCTGCGTCAGCATGCAGATGAAGAGTTGAGTCTGACCGATTTGGCTCAGTATTTCCATTATAGCCCTTCCCATCTATCCAGAACTTTCAAGAAAAAGATGGGCTTTTCTATCAAGCAATATGTAGAAGCTCTTAAGATGGAAAAAGGAATTCAGGAGATTGTAGAAGGCCGGCAAAATGTGACCGAGACCTCTATGGACGCTGGTTATGATAGTCTGGGTAGTTTTTCTAATACTTTTAAGCGGCATACTGGACTTTCGCCTAAAAAATACTATCAAGAATCAACCAAGGCTTATGATTTTATGGTCAAACAGCTGGAGGAGAAGGGAGCTTTGTTACATCAGGATCCCGACTGTAAAAGTGGCAATCGCTTGACTGTGGCGCTATCTTATCCTGAGGGGTATAAACCACGCATTAGCTGTGTCGGGCTGTTTAAAACCCGCATACCCAAAGAAGAGCCGGTTATCGGAGTAGCACTGAGTCAGGAGAGACAGTTTACTTTTGAAAATGTACCAGATGGTCACTACTATCTTTTGGCCTGTGAATTGCTGGAGGATTTACGCCTAACTAAAAACTATGTCTTGAAGCATAACTTTCGCTGGGGCAGCGATGAGCCTCTCACTTTTTCAGGCGATAGCATCTATCAAGAGGAAATCAGCATGCGCAGGCCCTTGCCAAGCGATCCACCTATTACAGTTAATCTTCCAGTTTTAATCATGCGTTCCCTAGCCAAACAAGCGCAATTGAGAATAAGAAAATTTTTATCTTAATTGATAAACTGATACTAGAGATTTATTCTCAGTTATAAACAATTGGAGGAACAATAATGAAATTAGACGTGTTTTTAAGTTTTAATGGTCAGGCCGAAGAAGCTTTTCGTTTCTATGCAGATCTTTTTCAGACAGAGATAAAGGGACTTGTCCGAGCTAGTGAGATGATGGATCTAGCAGATCTTCTTGCAGAAAAACGGGATAAGGTTGCCTGGATTGCCTTAGATACGGAAAACTTAACTCTGCATGGTGAGGATGTAGGCATTTTTAACGACCTATCTATTCCTAGCAATCATCAGCCTAATCAATGGTTAGTTCTGAGCCCAGACAGTAGAGAAGAAGCCGATGAGCTCTTTGCTAAGCTTGCTGAAGGTGGGCAGATTCTCTTTTCTCTAGAGAATCAGGCTTTTGCTAAGTTTTATGGCCGCTTGATTGACCGTTTTGGTATCGGCTGGGATGTGATGATGAAGTAGGGGAGAGCGATGGCATATAGTAAATCTTTGGCTCAACAGATTCGTACCATTTTAGCTACTGAACTTTCTCCTCGTGTTTTTGAAGAAGAGGTAGAAGAGAAGAAGATGTTTGGTGGCTTGGCTTTTATGGTCCGAGGGAAGATGACCGTTACTGTGAGTTCGAGAGGTCAAGAGCTTGTCATGGTCCGCATCGGTAAGGAAATGGAAAAGCAGGTCCTACCTAAAAATGGTACCAGTGTCACAGTGATGAAAGGCAGGCTTTATCATGGCTATATTGATTTAGATGTCGAGGGACAAAAGGAACTGTCTTACTGGATCAAGCTAGCCTTTTTTTTAATACAAATGTTTATATACTTTTGCACTAGATATCCCGTTAATTGAGAGTCTAGAAGATTATTAGACTTGTTGGTATAAAAAATGAGTTTTGCCTTACTATGATATGCTAAGAATAAGCAAAAACTATCCCAATCTCGTTATTTTAGGTATAATAGTAGCCAGAGGTGATCTTATGGGAATTCTATTATTTCTATTTATTTTAGGTTTAATCTTTTTATTCTATTTTGTAGGTTTTATAATTAAGCTGATTCTAGGGATCGTCTTCTTTGTTATTGGTTTGGTGGTACTTTTATTCCTACTGGGGCGTTATCGAAAGTAGAATAAGTGACTGCTATGAACCAATGGAAAATGAGAGGAGATCAATGTTAAAAATAGAGCAACCAATTACGATGGTTTCATTTCTCTTTGATGATTTTGAGACCCTAGATTTGATGGGGCCAGTAGAGTTTTTAGCTACTTTACCCAATGTAGAGACGAAATATGTCTCCCTTGATGGTGGTCTGATTTCTAGTCGGCAAGGTTTTCAAATCATGACGGATAATTTTAAAAGCTTACCTCCCAATTCTCTTCTCTTATTGCCTGGTGGTCAAGGTGTCAGAAAGATGGTGGAGGATAAGATTTTCCTATCTTCGCTAGAAAAGGCTGTCCAGCAAGCTGAGTTGGTCTTAAGTATTTGTACAGGAGCAGCTCTTTTAGCTCAGATTGGTCAACTCAAGGGGCGTAAAGCCACTAGCAACAAGCTTGCCTTGTCTTGGGTCGCTTCACATGATAGAGAAGTCCTTTGGCAAGATCAAGCACGCTGGGTCGTAGATGGGAAGTTCTACACTTCGTCAGGTGTCTCGGCTGGTATGGATATGTCCTTAGGCTTTGTGGCTAATTTCTGGGGTCAGGACTTGGCAGAAGAATTGGCTAAAAAAGCAGAATACGTGTGGCAAAACAAGGCTGACCAAGACCCTTTTTCTAGTAAATAAAGAGCAATCTGAGGAGATCGGATTGTTTTTTTAGTGATTGTGTAATTTGTACTGCCATGTCAAAATGAAGAATTAAAAATGGAAAAGCTTGTTTCATATTCTAATTTTCCCCATAGCAATTTATGCTATAATATAGTTAAAATATGGTAGGGGCATTATTTTATGAGTATTACATTTTCTATTCCAAATAAACGGGGGTTTCTAGGATTTCAGAAAGTTTTAAAAATCAGTGAATTGCTTGGATTTGTTGATGGACTGGAACCCCACCCTATACAGAAAGAGTTTATGTACCTTGGACTAGATAAGCTTGCTCTATTGAAATGCTGGGTTCCTGCAAAGTCAGGCCGTTATATTGACTTGGAATATGATAAGACTCAACAAACTTACAATGTGCGGATTCTGACTCCTTCAACACTTGCTGATTGGTCTCAGACCCTTACTTTGATTTCTAAGTTATCAAGTCGTTTGGGGACAAGCATCCGTGATGAACATGGTAGAGAATATAGCAGTTCAAGTGTCTGGGACTACCCTTATCAAGAGGACATAGTTTTTGGCTTGGAGGACTTTCTAAAATCAGGCTATGAGCTTGTGTATCAAGATGGTATTCGGAGAACGCTTGCCCTGAGTCCACATCTGGTGGAAGGTTTATTGAAGGCAGATAATCCTGCTCAGAGTTATAGTGATTTTTTCACCACTCGACAGTATATTGGTGCCTATGACGCTCAAAGTAAATTTTATGGAAGTGAGCAGAGTGAAAAAATTTTAGGGACCTATACGCTAACTGCTGGTGTTGATACAATCCTTCCTCTCGTACCTACTCTCGCACCAGAAGATACTGAATATATTGATGAATCAAAACTTAGCTGGTGCTGTAATCTGGTCGGATGTGATGATGCAGACCCGGACAATCTGGAGAAATTCTTTATTTACAAGAGAATTTCATATTCAGATTTTTTGGACAAGCTTCCTGAAAATATGACACAATTATTTGATGCTGAGAAAGTTCTTGTTTCTGCTATGACTTTTGCCCAAATGAAAGCTCTCTTTGAAGATTGCCAGGAGTTTGTTTTGTAGTCTTTGTTCATGCCAAAACTGGACTCAGCCAGTTTAGCTTCAGCTTCTATTATGGATAAATAATCTTTTTATGTGAAAATTCTTGTTCAGATTGACTGCCCTCCGATAGCTAGATATTAATCTAGCGCATGGGGGCAGTTGCTTTATCCCAATTTTTTTGTTTTGAAATGCGCTTGAGCCCATCCTTGCTATAGAGTCTGCCTATATCCTTGGCTAGCTAGAAAATATGCTGGTGATAGTCAGGAGCCTGCTTTTTTATGATACAATAGTAGGATAGAGTCAGTGGAGATTAACTGGCTATTTTATGCTAAAGAAATGGACAAAAGAAGTTTATGATTCTTGAAGAGTTTGACCAAAACCGTAAGGCCATCATCAATCCAGAGGATTTGATAGAGCCTATTGAAGGCTTTCCTCAGACGGCAGTGTCCTGCTTTGCTCGGGAGACCTTTGCCCGAATGTTGGCGGATTTTGACCATGAGTTGATTACGACGACGTCTATGGCTAACATTGAAATTCCTATCTATCGGGTTTTTGCGGATGGGCAGGAGCTAGCTCTTTTCAACGCTCCAGTTGGGGCTTCTGCTTGTGTGGCTATTCTGGAAGATTTGATTGCTTTTGGTATGAGAAAGCTGGTTCTCTTTGGGACTTGTGGTGTGCTGGACGAGGATATCAAAGCAACATCCGTCATTATTCCGACAGCAGCCTTGCGCGATGAGGGGACTAGCTATCATTACCAGCCGGCTAGTTCGGAGATAGCGGTCAATGTCGGCTTGCAGGATTTTCTCGTGAATTTCCTTGAACAGCGAGGGATTTCCCATAGCTTGGGAAAGGTTTGGACGACCGACGGTATTTTCCGAGAAACTGCGGACAAGCTGCGCAGGCGAAAAGAGGCGGGAGCTATCTGTGTGGATATGGAGTGCTCGGCTGTAGCAGCTCTGGCGGCCTTTCGTGGCGTTCAAGTTTGCCAGTTCTTTTATGCGGCGGATCATCTGTCTGAGGAGGCTTGGGATATGCGCAACCTGGCTAATCACGCGGACTTAGACGAGAAAGACAAGGTGGCCAATCTGGCGATTCAGATCGCTCTGGCCTTATAGAAAAACATGAAAAAACCAATTATTCAATTTGAAGATTTTAGTTTTCAATATCAGGCTCAGTCGGAGCCAACTTTGAAGCATATCAATCTGACCATTTATGAAGGGGAAAAGGTGCTGCTGATTGGGCCGTCTGGCTCTGGTAAGTCAACCTTAGGTCAGTGTCTCAACGGCATTATTCCCAATATTTACAAGGGTCAGGCCAGTGGACATCTCTTGATTAAGGGGGCGCCAGCTTTTGACACCAGTATTTATGACAAGTCAAATCTAGTCAGCACGGTCTTGCAGGATACGGATGGTCAGTTTATCGGGCTCAGTGTGGCAGAGGATCTGGCCTTTGCCCTGGAAAATGATATGGTGGCCTTGCCCTTGATGCGAGAGAAAGTCCTGCGTTGGGCGAAGCAGTTAGATCTGCAGCAGCTTTTGGACAATCGTCCTCAAGACTTGTCTGGCGGGCAGAAGCAGCGGGTCAGTCTGGCGGGTGTCTTGATCGATGAGAGTCCAATTTTGCTGTTTGATGAGCCTTTGGCCAATCTCGATCCCAAGTCTGGTCAGGACACGATTGACTTGATTGATCAGATTCATAGAGAAGCTGCGACCACGACCATCATCATCGAGCATCGCTTGGAAGATGTTCTTTATCGACCTGTTGATCGAGTTGTTCTTGTCAATGATGGGCAAATCCTTTTTAACGGCGCGCCGGATGATCTGCTCAAGACGGAACTCTTAGCAGAAAATGGGATTCGAGAACCCCTCTATATCACAGCCTTGCGGCAACTTGGTTTTGATGTAGCAAGCGCGACTCATCTGGCTGATTTGACCAAGCTGGAACTTACAGGACTTTCGCAGAGACTGACCGAGCAAAAAACAGAGCAGATTGACAATCGTCACGAAGCTCTTTTAGAGCTCGATCATGTTTCCTTTGCCTATCAGAGTAATCAACCTATTTTGCGGGATATCAGTCTGAAGATTTTCAAGGGTGAGCGGATAGCCATCGTTGGGAAAAATGGAGCTGGCAAGTCTACGCTAGCCAAGGCTCTCTGTCGTTTTATTGATACAGAAGGGCAATATCATTGGCAGGGACAGGATATCAAGGGCGACTCTATCAAGGAGCGAGCGGAGCGAATTGGCTATGTCCTGCAAAATCCTAATCAGATGATTTCGACCACAATGATCTTTGATGAAGTAGCTCTAGGACTGCGGTTGCGTGGTTTGGCAGAGGCGGAAATTGAAGAAAGGGTTCATGCTGTGCTCAAAACTTGTGGTCTCTATGAATTCCGCAGTTGGCCAATCTCAGCCCTGTCTTTTGGTCAGAAGAAGCGGGTGACCATTGCGTCTATTTTGGTGCTAAATCCAGAGATTATCCTTTTGGATGAGCCAACAGCTGGTCAGGATCAGCGCCATTATACAGAGATGATGGACTTTCTCAATGAGCTAAACCAGCAGGGACATACGATTATCATGATTACCCATGATATGCAGCTTATGCTGGATTATTCTGATCGGGCAATCGTGGTGCTGGACGGCCAGATTTTAGCAGACCAGTCGCCTGCTCAGGTTTTGTCCAATCATGAGTTGATTGCAGTGGCCAATCTAAAGGAAACTTCGATTTTTAGCCTAGCTGAGAAGCTGGGAGTGGATCCGCTAGCTCTGACTCAATTTTACATGCGAAAAAAGGAGGAAAGTCATGTTTAATCAACAGAAATTGATTGGCTACCATGCCGGAAGGACTTTTCTCCATGCTCTTTCTGGTGCCAGCAAACTAATCTTTTTTATCCTGGTTTCGGTGGCGGCCATGATGAGCTACGATACGCGTTTCCTCCTTCTTGTGGCCCTGCTTTCCCTGATGTTATTTCGAGTGTCTGAGATTCGGCTGAAAGACATTTCTTTCGTTTTAGCTTTTGCGGGAACTTTTGCAGCGCTGAATATTCTCATGGTCTATCTCTTTGCCCCTCAGTATGGGGTGGAAATTTACGGAGCCAAGAATCTGCTCTGGACAGGATGGGGAGCTTATAATCTCACGCTTCAGGAGCTCTTTTATCTCTTGAATCTTTTGCTCAAGTATTTCTCAACGATTCCCCTAGCGGTGATCTTTCTCATGACCACCCATCCCAGTCAATTTGCTTCCAGTCTAAATCAAATCGGCCTTTCCTATAAGCTTGCCTATGCGGTCAGTCTGACCCTGCGCTATATTCCAGATTTGCAGGAAGAATTTTACCTCATCAAGATGTCTCAAGAGGCGCGTGGGCAAGAATTATCCCAAAAAGCTCCCCTCAGCAAGCGGGTCAAGGGCAATCTGCAAATCGTCATTCCCCTGATTTTCAGCTCGCTCGAGCGAATCAACACTATCGCAACAGCCATGGAGCTGCGTCGCTTTGGGAAAAATAAAAAGCGGACCTGGTACACCCAGCAAGCCTTCGGAAAACTAGACAAACTTGTAATCATGGTGTCCGTCCTTCTACTAGCCCTCGGCCTTCTTCTTTTCGTTGTCAATCAAGGACGCTTTTATAATCCTTGGGCATAGGATAAAGATGGAAAACCAGCCATATTTGGATTGAGAGGATAATTGGTGCAAGAAAAAATAAATCTTAAATTTTATAAGGAATTACTTTTTCCTGTTTTTTGTGGTCTAGGGGCTTTCGTTTTGCTCTTGGCTTTGTCACAGACAGATGAAATCGGTGGGAGAATGACCCTGATTTTAATCATCTTGCTAATGGCAATGAGTGGTCTCTTTACTTGCCTTGCTATAGTCAATAGAGAAAAGAGTTTGCGACGCTGTCAAGAACTTTATTCTCACTTTCCAGAGCTTGAAAAGGATTTTCAACTGATTTATAGCGATTCTCGTTATGCGCGTGAAAGCCTATCTCTTTATCTCTACAAGGATGCCATCATACGGGTGGATGCTTATTTCCAATTTCTCATGCTTTCTGATTTAGTTGATGTGACCATTAAGATTGAGGAAGTGCAAGAAACAAAGTATGCAAAAGTTCATCACCTGTATCTGTATTACAATCCAATGAGTTCTAACAAAGATATTCGTCTAGCTTTTGGGCCTTATACGGATCAAAAATATATTGACTTATTACAGTTTTTAGATGTGATAAATCAAGTTGCCCCTCGGATTCGAATCTATAATGAAGCTGTGGAAAAATAGCATGGTCTAACAAACATAAAAAATCAGATGAATTTAACAGGCCTCCCAAAGAGTTAGACATAAAAAATCTAACTTTTCGGGAGGCCTGTTAAAGTAGAATGGTTTTTATTTTATTCAAATGGACTTTACTCGTTTTCAGTTACCACAAAATTTTGTTGGTAATTTTGCTGCTCTTGATAGGGATTTTGGCTAAATTGCTGATCTCGGTAGTCTGTATTATTATAGGAATCATTGCTAACGAGTTCATATTTTGTAGGCTGACAATAAAAAATAAACAGAATCAAACGGCCAAAAAGTGGGACCAAGTACAAAAAGAGAAGAGCCCAATGATAGCCACCATCTCGCAATCGTCGAACTTGAATGGCGAGAGAGGGAAGCAGAATTGCAATGTAATAGACAACTATCAGGCTAGATAAGGCGGTAGATAAGGCTCCTCCAGTCTCAGAGTTCAAAACCGTCTCAATCAGAAGAGCAGTACAAAGTATTAGTATCATTACTAAAAAATGGCAGAGAATTGGCCACCAATATTCTGGGCGAGTTGAGCGACCGGTGAAATCCACATAGCCCTTCCAAAATTTTTTATATGCATCAATCATGTAGTAATCTCCTTAAATATTTTTTATATAGTCTACTATAATTTAGCAAGAATTGGCAAGTTTTGGGGAAATAGCGATCTTTGGCCAGAACAAAATAGATGGCTAAATCAAGGTGTTTTATTATAGCCCTAGAAAAGAATTATGAACAAACTAAGAAGATCGTTTCTCAACCGATTTGATGAATAGAGCTGTTCTTTACTATTACTATCGTCGAAAGAAACTATGGAATAAAACCTATCGTCCTTATTTATTTTAAGAGAAGAAGGCCTAAAATCAATGTCAGTTATCCTCTTTCAATCGCTAGGAAATATGATATAATGAAGTGTTATCAAAAAAGGTTTCATTAGCCTTGAAAGGATTAAAAAATGACTACAAAACAACCCTTTTATATTACGACACCTATTTATTACCCGTCTGGCAAGCTCCATATCGGGTCTGCCTATACGACCATTGCTTGTGATGTTTTGGCTCGCTACAAGCGTCTCATGGGCTATGATGTTTTTTATTTGACTGGTCTTGATGAGCATGGCCAAAAAATCCAGCAAAAAGCGGAGGAAGCTGGTATCAGCCCGCAAGCTTACGTCGATGGCATGGCAGTTGGGGTCAAGGAACTCTGGAAACTGCTGGACATTTCGTATGATAATTTTATCCGAACGACCGATGACTACCACGAAAAGGTTGTAGCTGATGTCTTTGAAAAACTCTTGGCCCAAGATGATATCTACTTGGGTGAATATTCAGGTTGGTATTCTGTATCTGACGAGGAATTCTTTACCGAAAGCCAGCTGGCAGAAGTTTTCCGTGACGAAGCTGGAAATGTAACGGGTGGGATTGCGCCATCTGGACATGAAGTGGAGTGGGTATCAGAAGAGTCTTACTTCCTCCGTCTCAGCAAGTACCAAGACCGTTTGGTAGAATTTTTCAAATCACAGCCCGACTTCATTACGCCAGACGGCCGTCTCAATGAAATGTTGAAAAACTTTATTGAACCTGGTTTGGAAGATTTGGCAGTTTCTCGGACGACCTTTACTTGGGGCGTGCCTGTGCCATCTAATCCAAGACATGTTGTCTATGTTTGGTTCGATGCCTTGCTCAACTATGTGACTGCTCTTGGTTACGGTCAAGATGAGCACGGTAACTTTGATAAGTTCTGGAACGGAACAGTCTTCCACATGGTTGGGAAAGACATCCTTCGTTTCCACTCCATCTACTGGCCAGTTCTCCTTATGATGTTGGATGTGAAATTACCAGAACGTTTGATTGGCCATGGTTGGTTTGTTATGAAGGATGGCAAGATGTCTAAGTCTAAAGGAAACGTGGTCTATCCTGAAATGCTGGTAGAACGTTATGGCTTGGATGCTTTGCGCTATTACCTCATGCGCAGTCTTCCCGTGGGATCTGATGGAACTTTCACACCTGAGGACTATGTTGGCCGTATCAACTACGAGCTAGCCAACGACCTTGGAAACCTGCTCAACCGTACTGTTTCCATGATTAACAAGTACTTTGACGGTCAAGTGCCAGCCTATGAAGAAAATGTGACGGACTTTGATGGGACTCTGGCTCAAGTAGCAGCTGAATCCATCACTGACTACTACAAACACATGGATGCAGTGGACTACCCACGCGCCCTAGAAGCAGTCTGGACGCTCATCTCCCGTACTAATAAATACATCGATGAAACCGCTCCTTGGGTTCTGGCAAAAGATGAAGCCAAGGTCAAAGAACTGGCAGCAGTCATGAGCCACTTGGCAGCGAGTCTTCGTGTTGTGGCGCACTTGATCGCACCTTTCATGATGGAAACCAGCAAGGCTGTCCTCAGTCAACTGGGCTTGCCTCAAGCAACCTCGCTGGAAAACCTAGCAATTGACCAGCTCCCAGCAGGTCTGACAGTTGTAGAAAAAGGGACACCAATCTTCCCGCGTCTCGATATGGAAGAAGAAGTCGACTATATCAAAGGACAAATGGAAGTTGGCAAACCAGCGGTTGAAAAAGAATGGAATCCAGAAGAAGTCGAGCTCAAACTTCACCGTGGAGCGATCAAGTTTGACGACTTTGATAAGGTGGAAATCCGTGTCGCAGAAGTCAAAGAGGTTTCTAAAGTTGAAGGTTCTGACAAGCTTCTTCAATTCCGTTTGGATGCAGGAGACGGCGAAGATCGTCAAATCCTTTCTGGTATTGCGAAATACTATCCAAACGAGCAAGAACTGGTTGGTAAAAAAGTTCAAATCGTAGCCAACCTCAAACCTCGCAAAATGATGGGCCGCATCAGCCAAGGTATGATTCTATCAGCCGAGCACGGCGACCAACTGACTCTCCTAACTGTGGACGAGAAAGTACCAAATGGAAGTTTGATTGGGTAGAGAATTTTGTAGCCCATTATTTCAATTGATAACATTTGTGTTAATCTCATCTAATGTAAAGCCCCCAGCAAGTTTATTTTGCTGGGGGTTCTTTTGATCGAATGAGACGATTGGTAGAACATAGAGGAAGAGAATGGAGTCACAAGCTTCTGGAAATCCATGGTTCAGGACTATGAAATAGCATTACTACCTGTCTTACACTAAGGGAAAAGAAGAATTTGTTTGAGTAGTTTTCCTCACTTGATGTGGATTAAGGCACATGGTATTTATTTATATAAGAAAGTTATTTTCTGAAAATCTTGTAAAAATTTCTTACATATGATAAAATGATAAAAAAATAAAGAGGTTTATTGTATGATTAATGCTTATAAAAATTTTTTCAAAGGTTATGTGGATTTTTCTGGTCGCTCTACACGTGCTGAGTATTGGTGGATCTACCTAACCAATCTGATTCTTGCTTTTTTTTTGTACATGATAACTTACTCAACTGTAGTATCTAATCCAAACAGTATTGAGGCAATTGAAACAGTAAATTCCTTAACTTATTTTAGTATCTTTCTGATAGTCATTTTCTTCTTGCCTACCTTGGCTCTAATCATTCGTCGTCTAAGAGATGCTGGTTTTCACTGGGCTCTGATTTTTATCGCTTTTATTCCTGGGGTAGGCTCAATTGCACTCCTTATTTTGTTAGCTTTTCCAAGCAAGAATACGGTAGAATTAGATGTTAAAACCGACCAAGAAACGCAGTCGCTTAATATTAACTAAGAAAAGCAGCGTGCTTAATCGTTATGTTACCTGCATTAGCTGTTTTTCTTGTACGATGCTGTTCGATAGTTGATTTCTCCTTGATGAGAGCTTAACTTGCTTCATCATACTACATGTTGCGTCCAATTTTAGAGAATTAACTTGTTAGTCATAATAAAACACTCCTGAATCTAGTTTTCTAGATTTTGACAGGAGTGTTTTTCTTTTATATTAGAGAGTTTCCAAGTGCTGTATTTATAGCTTATTGCTCATCGGGTTTATCTGTTTGAGCGAAATCATTGCTTGTAAAAGGAAGATTCTTAGTGAATTCGGATAGATTTTCCTTGACTTCTTGAACAAGTTTACTAGGCTTCAGCAGATTCATGTCGTCTTTCCAAGACTGGTAGCGCATGTCTACCAGTAGTTTGGCCAGGCGCGTCAGCATTTCCCGCTCTTGGTCTGTGAGAGCATTGGCATTTTCAAAAACAGCCAGGATTTTTTTGAAATTTTCCAGCTTGGTGAGGTCATTGATGGAGCTGATGCCAGCATCTAGGATGAGGCCAAAAAAGAGATCGAAAAAGTCTTTTAATTCCTCATCAGAAACGCTATCAACCCAATTTTTTAGAGTTTTATCTACTTGAAGGCTATCTGGATTGAGGTTGTCCAGTAGGACAAAAGTCTGGTCAATGATCTGCCAAGTGAAGGTATCGTGCTGAGCCAGACCGCCGAAAGCTGTGCTTTTGACAATCTGAGCCTGCTTGGGCGTTTCGAGCATCATTCCGACGATAGAGCCCTGTGGAATGTAGCGCTGTATCTTCTCTGAAATAGTCTGGTAGCCTTGACTGGTGATGACCGAATGATTCAGTCCGGGAGCATCATAGCTGTAAATACTCTGAATCCGCTCTTGGTATTCTGGCTCGATCTGACTAGCAGCGTAGGAAGCCAGATTGCCTCCTTTCGAGTGACCCGTCAGGATGAACTGTCCAGGCAGAGCATCCATAGCTTTTCGCAGATAATTGACCGCCGTTTTTTGAGCTGGAACCTGATCCATATAAGTCATGTGGAAGTCCTCTTTCCAGCCAATAATGGAATCGTCGGTTCCGCGGAAGGTCAGGACATAGGTCTCAGGCTTGATTTTGAAAATCATAGCTGCAAATTGCTTTTGAACATCAGGATCAATGTCATTGACATAGCCCATGAGCTTGATATTTTTGAAGCGGGTGGAGCTGGCTACCTTTTCTAAAAGTTTCAGACGATTTTTAGTTACCAACATGGATAAATCCTGAGGCACTTTTTCAGCAGCTTCAAAGAAGCGGCAAGTACAATCGGGGGACATATGATCAGACACGATCTGGTCAAAAGGCAGATAAGTTATCTCGGTTAGCATCAGCATATCCAGTTCATTAAAGGGGGTGTCGTAGATACTGTCGTAAGCTACTTGGTCTAGGTAATCAAAAATTATTCCCATATTTATCTCCATATTCTATCTTCTTCCAGTATAGCATAAGTGGGGCAGGTTGTCAGAAAGGAAAAAGAAAAGAGCGGAAACCTGAAGATATCCTTCAGAATTTCCAGCTCTTTTGATCTAGTAAGCCTTACCGATGAGGATGGCGTAGATAAAGAATAAGGCGAAGCCAAAGAGGAAGATCAAACCAAGGATGGAAAGACCTTTTAGCCATTTGCTCAGATGTTTATTCTCGCTTGTAACGAGGAGATAGTTTAGAAGGGCAAAAAATGGAGTAGTCAGGAAGGAAGCAATCATGGCAAAACGAAGCATGAGAGCCACACTACCTTGGAAGAAGTAGATGATAACGCCACCGATAATAGCTGTAGCGGTCATCCAGATATGCAGAGTTTTTTGAGAAGTCTGCTCTTCATTGAGAAGAAGGCGTAGAGATTCAGCATTTACACGGGAATAGCCATCGATAACGGTAATAACGGTACCGAAGATACAGAGAAAGGCAATGAATGTGATCAGGATCCGTGACCAGTCGCCAAGAACGGATGCGTACATCCCAACGAATTGCTGGATGTAGGCAGCCCCAGCATCCTGAACTGCTTGACCAGTTGGATACTGGATAAGAGCGCCCATAGCGACGAAGAAGATGGCCAGAATAGCTGTACCGATATAGCCAACGTTAAAGTCAAAGAGTCCGTCCGTGACAGAGATATTGACAGATTTTCCTTTTTCAGCAGTCCAGAGGGAGTTGATTGCTGAAATCTCGATTGGAGCTGGCATCCAGCCCATTAGAGAAACGATGAAAGGCAAGGCAGCCATCTGCCAAGGTGTCTTTTCAACGAAGTCTGCTCCGTACTCAGGATGCTTGATAATGGCAACGATGACCGCAATAACGGTTGCAAAGGTTAGAGCGGACATGATCCATTTGGCAAGGCCATCCAGAAACTTGTAGCCACCAAAGAGTAGCATTGCCCAGATCAGGATGATGAGAATCAGAGACCATTGAGTAATGCTGAGTCCAAGGGCATTTGGAAAGGCGCTGGCGATGATAGCAGCACAGAGAATCCCGACCCCTGCTGTATTGACCAAGGCGGAGAAGACATTTAAAACGAAGAAGATGCCCAAGTAGACTTTTCCTTTTTGAGCATAGCCTTCAACCAAGCTGTGGCCAGTTTCCAAGGTGTACTCAGCACCGAAGCGAAAGAAGGGATATTTGAAGAGGTTGGCCAAGATGACCAGTCCCATCAAGGCCCAGCCATACTTGGCGCCTGCTTGAGCAGAGGAAACAATGTGAGAGCCACCAACAGCAGCAGAGGCCATGAGGATCCCAGGACCGAGGGCTTTCAGTTTTGACTGCCAGGTAGATGTCTGAGTTTGTTCTAGCATAATAATCTCCTTATTATAAAAAATGAATTTTCAGACAATTCTGAATGTAGTGTTATTTTATCTTTTTACTCTATTTTTGTCAATACTCCTTGAAGGATTTCTTGAAACTTTCTGAAAATAAGATGAATCTCAGATCAAAAAAGTCTCTGTGATTTAAGGGAGAATTTGATATAATAGCAGTAAGAAAAATGAGTGAGGAAATGGAATGCACAAGATTTTACTGGTCGAGGATGATGCGGTCATCCGTCAAATGATCAAAAAAATGCTGGAGCAATGGGGCTATCAGGTTGTGGCGATTGAAGATTTTATGCAGGTTTTGACAACCTTTGTCAAGGAGGAGCCCCAGCTGGTGCTGATGGATATTGGCCTGCCCCTCTTTAACGGCTACCATTGGTGCCAGGAAATTCGGAAGATTTCGACGGTACCGATTATGTTTCTGTCTTCGCGCGACCAGTCCATGGATATCGTCATGGCCATCAATATGGGTGCAGATGACTATGTGACCAAGCCTTTTGATAATAATGTCTTTTTGGCAAAAGTTCAAGGCCTGCTGCGACGTTCGTATGAGTTTGGGACGGATCAAAGCCTTTTGGAATATCAGGGCGTGATTTTAAATCTTAAATCCATGGATTTGGTCTATGAGGGCGAGCTTGTAACGCTGACCAAGAATGAATTTCAGATTTTGCGGGTGCTCTTTGAGCATTCCGGTAGCATCGTGGCGCGTGATGACTTGATGAAGGAGCTCTGGAACAGTGATTTCTTTATTGATGACAATACCTTGTCCGTCAATGTTGCCCGCCTGCGCAAGAAGTTGGAGGAGCACGGTCTGAAGCATTTCATTGAGACGAAAAAAGGGATAGGGTACGGTTTAACCAATGGACATGCAGGATAAATTTTTCTTTTTGAAGCATCATCTGTACTCCCGTCGCTTCATCTTGTTGCTCTTACTGATTGTATTTTCAATTATGGGGATGTTTGCCTTTATTTTCGAGGATGGGCGCAGTCTGCTAGAGTATCAGTTGCTCTTAGCCTTTCTCCTCGCTAGCTTTTTCTTGGGAATGGATCTAGCTAGTGCCTATAAGGAATATCGTAACCAGCTCTTTTATGCCTCGGGTCGGCCTCAGACAGCCTTAGAGGCTCTCCTTTTTGAGAAACTGGCTCTTTTGGAAATGGACAAGAAGAACCGTGCGATTGAGGAGAGGGAGAAGTTAAATGACCTGATGGACTATTATACGCTCTGGGCTCATCAGATTAAGACGCCTATTGTAGCTAGTTCATTGCTGGTCGGAGAGATTGAGGACAAGAAGGTCAAGAACCAGCTGGAGCAAGAGCTCTTCAAGATCGAGTCCTATGTCAATATCGTCTTGCAGTATCTTCGTCTGGAGAGTTTCCACGAGGATTTGATCTTGAAAAAGGAAAATGTTGAAGACTTGGTCAAGGAGATTGTCAAGAAGTATGCGATTTTCTTTATCCAAAAGGGCTTGAGCCTCAATCTGCATGATCTGGATCGAACCATCATCACAGATAAAAAGTGGTTTGTCGTTATTTTGGAGCAAGTGCTGTCAAATAGTCTGAAATACACCAGCCAAGGCGGGATTGAAATTTATTTTCAGGAGGATACGCTTTATATCAAAGACAGCGGTTTGGGCATTCAAGATGCGGATTTGCTGCGGGTTTTCGAGCGAGGCTTTTCGGGCTATAATGGTCGTTTGACCCAGCAATCGTCTGGCTTGGGACTTTATCTGTCCAAGAAAATCGCAGATGAGCTGGGACATCAGATTAGCATCGCTTCGCAGGTTGGACAGGGAACAACTGTCATGATTAGCTTTTCAGAGAAGAAGATGATATTTGAATAAGGCATTCTTACAAATTTGTAAGGTTGGCCAGTGAAATTGAAAGGTTAGGTTATGGTACCGACCTTTCTTTTTTTGTAAGATAGATGTATAAAGAAGACAAGGAGATATGAAATGAAAACAAGAGGATTAAATGCTTTCCAACTCAAGCTTTTCATGGCCTTTTTAATGGTTTTTGATCATATTGGTAAGATTCCAGGGCTTTTGCCGACGGGCTGGGACGGGATTTTTCACCTGCTGACCCGCTGTGTAGCCGCTTGGTTTGCTTTTAGCGCAGTAGAAGGCTTTCTGCATACGCGCAACCGCTTGGCCTACAATGCACGCTTGTTTATCTGGGCGGCTATCATGCAGCTGGGCAATACCATCCTGACCATGCTTTTTCATAGCAAGGGGATTCATCTTGAGAATAATATCTTTCTCAGCTTAGCCTGCGGCGTTCTAGTGCTTAATCTTGTATTTGGCCTTTCAAAAAATAGTAAAGAGGTTATGGATGAGAAGCGCTATTTGCGGATTGGAGCGGCAGTCTTAATTGGTTTGGCAGGAGTTTTTTTGACAGAAGGAGGCATGACCATTATTCCTTTGATGCTGATTAGCTATATCTTCCGCAATCAGCCTGCTCTTAGAACTTTCTCTTACATGGTTTTGGCTTTTCTGCTCTTTTGCCTAAGCATTGAAATCTACCCAAGCATGGGAGCGACCCTTTCGATGATGCTCTACAATTCAGATTGGGCCTTTATTACTGTCTTGCCCTTCCTCCATCTCTACAATGGCGAGCGAGGCTATGATGGCAAGTGGGGCAAGTATTTCTTCTATATCTTTTACCCAGCCCATCTCTGGATCATCGCACTGATTGCTTATCTAGTGCAGAGATAAAAATATTGGCATTTAAAAATTAGTAAAATATGGAAATAAAGCTGTTTCTGTATTAAAATGGAATTATAGAAAAGGAGATCATGATGACCTTATTAGACGTACAACATGTGAAAAAGATTTATAAAACTCGCTTTCAGGGCAGCCAAGTAGAGGCCTTGAAAGACATTCACTTTACGGTGGAAAAAGGCGAATATGTCGCCATCATGGGTGAGTCAGGATCTGGGAAATCCACCTTGCTCAATATCCTAGCCATGCTGGACAAGCCGACTGAGGGCCGCGTCTTTCTCAACGGAACTGACACGGCAACCATCAAAAACAGCCAGGCTTCCAGCTTCCGCCGAGAAAAATTAGGCTTTGTCTTTCAAGATTTTAACTTGCTGGATACCTTATCGGTCAAGGATAATATCCTGCTGCCTTTGGTGCTCTCTCGTCGTCCCATTACCGAGATGATGCAAAAGCTGGTCACAACCTGCAATGAGCTAGGGATAAATAAACTCCAAGAGAAGTTTCCATATGAAATTTCTGGTGGTCAAAAGCAGCGGGTGGCGGTAGCCCGCGCTATTATCACTGAGCCTGAGATCTTGTTGGCGGATGAGCCGACAGGAGCCTTGGATTCCAAGTCTTCGGCGGCTCTCTTGGATGTCTTTGACGACATCAATGATCGCGGCCAGACCATTCTCATGGTAACTCACTCGACTTCAGCGGCTAGCCGCGCCAAGCGGGTGCTCTTTATCAAGGACGGGATTCTCTACAATCAAATCTTCCGTGGTAACAAGACCGAGCGGCAGATGTTCCAAGAGATTTCCGATACTCTGACAGTCATGGCAAGTGAGGTGGGCAATTATGTTCAAACTAACGAGTAAACTGGCTTTATCAAATCTGATCAAAAATCGCAGTTTGTATTATCCATTTGCTTTGGCAACGGTACTGGCAACAGCGATTTTGTATAGTTTTGTCTCACTGGCTCATAGCCCTAATATGGAGAGCTCTTATGGTGGTACAGCGGCTCGCATGACCTTGCAGTTTGGTATCCAGGTCATTCAGATTGCGGTGCTCATCCTTATCACCTATGCCAATAGCTTTGTTATGAAGAACCGTTCGCGGGAGCTCGGTGTTTATAGCGTGCTGGGGATGGAAAAACGCCACCTGCTACTTATGACCTTCTTTGAGCTCTGTGTCTTTTATCTGGGCACGGTCGGTCTGGGAGTCTTGTCTGGACTAGCTTTAGATAAGATGCTCTACGCCGTTCTTTTGAAATTGATGGGAATGCCGGCAGTTCTTGCCTCGACCTTCCAATGGCAAAATGTCTGGATGACTCTAGTCAGTCTAGGTGTCGCATTTGCGGTGATTTTGTTGCTTAACTCGACTCGCCTTCTACGCTATAGCTCTCTTAACCTAATGAAAGAAAAGAAAGCAGGCGAGAAGAAGGGACGCTTCCTTTGGGTGCAAACCTTGCTGGGGCTCCTACTCATGGGTGTGGCTTATTACATGGCTTTGACCGTTACCAAGCCTGTCGCTGCTATCGGCAATTTCTTTATAGCCGTGATCATGGTTATTCTAGCAACCTATCTGCTTTTTAATGCAGGTTCGATTACACTATTGCAATTTCTCAAAAAGCGCAAAGGCTACTATTATAAAACGCAGAATTTCATTTCTGTTTCCAATCTCATCTCGCGGATGCGTAAAAATGCAGCAGGATTGGCAACTATCTCCATTCTATCTACCATGCTCTTAGTGACTCTGGTTGGTACAATCAATATCTATGTTGGAGGTCAGGATTATATTACTACCTTGCATCCAAAGGATTACAATGTTAGCGTCGTCTTGCCAAAATCGACCGATCAGACGGAAGCTCTGTTGGATAAGGTTCAGCAAGTCGCTCAGGACGCAGGCCTGAAGAAGCCAAGCTATACTACCTATCTCTACCAATCAGCCTTCATCATGAAACTAGCTGGAAATGATATCACGGTTCCAGCGCAAAGCGAGCTGGATTCGGATCCAAGTATCTTGACCAAGTCTGCTGGCACGATTACAGTTATCAATCGTCAGGATTATGAAAAAATGACAGGGAAAAAGATAGACTTGGCAGATGATGAAACTCTTGTCTATGGAAAAAATGTTTCCTTAAATAAGGATAAACCTCTCCGAGTAAATGGTAAAGACTGGAAGATTAAGCAGATTTTACCGTCGAATTTCACGCATGGGGAAATCCCTAATCCAAACGACGTGGTCATGGAACAGGGCCTTTATATGGTGGTCAATGATAGTAAAGAAGTTGGACTTAATGTTGCACATTATTACTACATTGGAGTTGCTTCAGAGACTAAGGGCAGTAAGAAATTTGTTGAGCAAGTCCAGCTGGGACTGAGGGACACTTTGGATCAGGAACAGGCCCAAGATGGTAGCTACGCAATGGCTAGTGATCGTCATAGCGCAGAAAAGAGCTATCAGGAACTTACTGGAACCTTGCTCTTCATCGGTGTCTTCCTCTCCGTTATCTTCCTTCTAGGAGCTGTTCTTGTGATTTACTACAAGCAAATTTCTGAAGGCTATGAAGACCGTGATGGCTTTATTATCTTACAAAAGGTTGGTTTAGATGAAAAGCAGACTAGAAGTACCATTCGCAAGCAGATTTTGACTGTTTTCTTCCTACCTCTTATCTTTGCTTTTCTACATATAGCAGCAGTCTTTCATATGCTGCGGTTGATAGTTGCTCTATTGGGAGTGACCAATCTTCCTCTCTTAATCCAGACAACACTTGCGACTTGCGGCGTCTTCCTCCTGACCTATATTCTGGTCTTTCTTCTAACTTCTCGCAGTTACCGCAAGATTGTCGCCAGATAAGAGCAAATCCCTGACCCTTGGTCGGGGATTTTTTGATGTCTGGATTTTTACCTCTCATCTCCCTCATTTTACCACTTGTCCAAAAAGCCGAGATTTTTCAAAAAAGACTTGCTATCATAGTCTCAGAAGTTAAGACAGGAGAAAAGATCATGTTAGTCCAAGTAAAAAATCTTACCAAAGTTTATGGAGACAAGGTAGCAGTTAATGGCCTGAATTTAGAAATTGAGGCAGGTAGTTTCACAGCAATTTTAGGGCCAAATGGAGCAGGAAAATCGACAACGATTCAGATGCTGATTGGACTTTTGCAGCCGACATCGGGACAAATCATTTATGCAGAACAAACCAAGCTGGGCGTAGTCTTTCAAAATAGTGTGCTAGATGCCAATTTGACAGTAGTTGAAAATCTGCGAATCCGTGCTAAGCAGTACAAGCAGGTGGAAACTGGTAAGATTGAGCAATTGATCGAGCAACTAGGACTGGCTAGCTTTGCCAAACAACGCTACGGGACGCTTTCTGGTGGACAAAAGCGACGGGTGGACATTGCCCGTGCGCTGCTCAATAGCCCTGACCTACTTTTTCTGGATGAGCCGACGACAGGCTTGGATATCCAGACTAGAGAAAGTATCTGGAAGCTGCTCAAAGACCTGCAGCAGAAGGAAAAGATGACCGTAGTTTTGACCACACACTATCTCAATGAAGCTGATGATGCGGATAAGATCTATATCGTAGACCATGGTCAAGTCATTGCGCAAGGCTCTGCTGACCAGATCAAGGAGCGTTATGCCCGCAATGTTTTGCGGATTCAGACCTCGGATTCAGAGGACTTGAAGGTTGCTTTGCAGGCTCGCTGCGAATGGGAGCAAGGCAAGGAAAATGAGTTCTTCTTTTATCCAGAGACGACCCAAGAAGCGCTGACGTTGCTGAGCCAGCTTGGCTCCTATATTGAACAATTTGAATTCCAACCAGGGACGATGGATGATGCCTTTATGGCTCTGACAGGAAGAGAGGTACGTTAAATGTTAATGTTGATCAAACGAAACTTTTTACTTTATTTTCGAAATCATAGTGGGGTGATTCTCTCTCTCTTTGGAGCCATTATTCCCTTTGTTTTATATCTGGTTTTCCTAAAGAACAACATGAAAGGCTCTTGGTCAGACAGTAGCCATGCGACGGAACTGCTCGACTTCTGGTTGATTAGCGGAACGCTGGCTGTTACTGCCTTGACAACCACCCTATCAGCTTTTTCACAACAAACTGAAGACCGAGAAAGAAAGGTGACCGCTGACCTCTTTATCACAGATTTGGGGCAATGGGGCTTGCGGTTTAGCTACTTAATCAGTGCCCTTGTGATTGGTTTTGTCATGCAAGTCTTCATGTTTGCTGTCATGCTGACCTACTTTATTCTAGCAGACAAGATTTCCTTTGACTGGGGTCTTCTTCCCCAGCTGGTCGGCCTCATGATGCTCAATAGCTTGCTGGCAAGTCTCCTCAATGCGCTAGTTGTCCCTTATTTTAAATCGGTGAATTCCTTGGGGCAATACGCAACGGTCATCGGTGCGGCCTCTGGTTTTCTAGTAGGAACTTATATTCCAATCGGGACTTTGCCCAGCCTTGCCCAAAATCTCATGAAACTGACTCCCTCAACCTACATGGCCTCCCTCTTCAGACAAGTCCTGATGAAGGATTCTCTGACAGAAGTTTTTGCGGACCAGAGTCAGCTCCAGCAAGAATTTGAGAAGCTCCTAGGTATCCGTATCGAATGGCAACAGCTCTTGACAAGCCAAGAAACATACTATATAGTTGGAGTAGTGCTCACGGTAGCAGCCCTGTTCTGGCTAGGTCAAAATTGGCTGCTGAATCGACGGATGAGCTTCAAGTAAAGAAAGTAGGAGGCTTAGGTTTGCAGACAAGATTTGAAGAAGATGCCCAGATTTCCTCCCAAGACCCGCTGGTGGTCGTGAGAGCTGATCAGCTGACTGGCGAGGCCAAGGTCGTCCTAGACTATCTGGAACACTTCAAGGCTGGACCAAGTGGTGTCCTGCCTATTAAGTCGGATGATAAGCTGGTCATGCTCAAGACGGAAGACATTATCTTGGCCGATATCAACCAGACAACCCTGATGATTTACAGCACCGAAGGCGTTTATACAACGACAGAAACGCTGACTCGCTTTCAAAATCGTCTCAATAGTCGCAATTTTATCCAGGTATCTCGCCACGCAGTCATTAACATCGATCATCTGGAATCCTTGTCGGATAGCTTTTCGGGCAACATGACTGCTAAGCTGACCAATCAGCTCAAAACCGATGTCAGTCGCCGTTATGTCAAGTTGCTCATGGACTATTTGGGAATTTAGGAGGAAAATCATGACCTTTAAAAAAATTCTGATCGGTATGCAAGATGGTTTGAGAACAGGTAGCTTGGTCTTTCTGCTGGTAAGCCTTATTTCAGGAAAAACAAGTCTCTTGACTCCGCGTTCAATTCTCAATGTCCTCCTTGTCAGTGCCTTAATTGGAGTAGCAAGCTATATCTTTGACGCGACAGACCGCTTTCCATTTCCTTTCCTACTTTTCTGCCACTTTGTAGTGACAGCGACCATCGTTAGTCTAGCTATGATCTGCAATGGCTGGGGGACCATGCTCTTTGGTTGGCCCTTCTGGCTAAGTTTTGTTTTGATCTACCTCTTGGTTTGGTTTCTTGTCACTATTGATTCGATGATTAAAACCAAGAAAATCAACGAGGCCTTGAAAAATCGTAGAAAACACTAATGTATCCAAGACGCAAGCAAGTTTTTTCGAGAACTTGTTTGTTTTTTTATTTAACAAAGGAGCTATTGTTTCAAACTGCTGTCTTCCTTTCAAAGTACGATTTCCGATTTTCTTGACAAAGATTTTTAAAGTGTTATAATTTGAATGAATATAAAATTTAATTCATTCATAAAAGGAGAAGATCATGGACAAAAAAGCTGAATTATTGGCTGAGGCTAGGCAGGTGTTTGCTGAGAAAGGCTATAAAAAGACGAATATTTCAGATATTACCAAGCGTGCTGGCATGGCTGTTGGTTCCTTTTATAAGTATTATGAGTCCAAGGAAGCTATTTTTTTAGAGGTCTATGTAGCGGAGAATAATCGCATACGTGAGGAAACCATGCAGCGCGTGGATTGGCAGGGTGAGCCAGAGGCAGTCGTTGAGCAGCTTTTTGCAGTCACTTTTGAATTGATTTCGCCTAATAAAATTTTGGCTGAGTGGAGCAAGCCGGGCATTTCTCAGATCTTGCACGACTACTATAATCAGGATGCTGGCCGCGCGGCCAATGCCTTTCACCAGTTTCTGATTCGGACTTTCAGCCAGCGTTTGCAGGAGAAGGGCTTTTCACAAGAGGAAGTCGCCCAAATCATGAAGGCTTACGATCTGATCTACTACATTGACATGCATGTGACAGAGCAGGATTTTCCAGGTTATTTTGAGAGTATCGAGACTTTGGTGAAATATTTTTTAAAGGGAGTTTTTTCTAAATAAGAATTTCCTTTTCTTGGAAGATGATGTGAATGAATTTATAAGAATATTCATTCAGATAAGGAGGTGGATTTGTGTGATATAGAGCGATAGATTAATTAAATTAGAGACAATGCTTGAATGAATAGCATATAACATTCATTCAAATAGAAAGTGAGGAAAATGATGATGAAACAAGGTGGAAATCTATTGAGTGGAAGGACTATTTTGGGAGTTTGCCTAGTTGCGATTGGTTTTTTGACCCTTGGTTATGGCGTGGTGGAATTTGGCTTTGACCTAAGTTTGGGCTTTCAGTCTTTTCTGATTGGTGGTCTCCTTTGTATCTTGGTTGGATTGCTTGTGATGCCAGGTGTAGCAGTAGCTGTCAAGCTGGTGGTCTTGGCCTTGACGACGATCAGTATCTTGCTCTATATTCACAGTATGCCTGATTTAGCATTTCTCTTACAACTAATATCGGATGTGGCTGTTGTAGGCTTTGCTGCTTTTTGGGCAGTGCTTTTATTGAGAAAGTAGGTAGAGGAAATGATCATAGTTTATGATTCAGTAACGGGCATTGGGAAGCAATTTGCAGAATCGCTGGGCTATCCGACACAAACTATCAAGGAAAAGTTGGAAGAACCTTGTATTCTGATTACGCGAAATGCTGGGGCTGGGAAAATTCCCTGGTCCACTAAGCGCTTTATTAAGAAACATTCAAGCTTGATTAAGGGTTTTGTCAATAATGGAGATTCGGTGAAGCATGGACGGACCTTCTGCGGGGCGACACCTTTGATTATCGAAAAATATGGGCTGGCGCATATCTGCGATATTGACCGAGGTGGCAAGGAAGAAGACATCAAACTTGTACAGAAATACCTAGCTAAACTCTAAGAGCGGATGATTTATATGATAAATATATGGGAAAAGGATGGGTGATAATCACTCATCTTTTTTTAAAATGACAAAAATGTAAGTTTAAATCCTAAAATGAAAGGTTATTCGATGGTAGCGGGACGGGGAATTTTATATCATATAGGTGTAAGGAAAAACAAATCACAAATAATATCCAAATAAAAGGAGGCCCACTATGAAAACAAATCTCTTCAACCATAAACAAAAAACACAAATGGCGCAAAAGATTTCCAAAGAAGAAATCGAAAAAACTAGACTGGGCTGTGCATCAAGCCAGTATTATTTCTGGCTACAGTATAGTCATTAAGAAGCAGATGCAGTGAAGGGGCTGGAGAGTGGGACAGAAATCGGTCATTCGTTAGAATTCGATTTCGTCGTCCCACCTCCGCACAGTTGAGTAGGGCTGTAAAAGCTGATGAAATCAGCGTAGTAGAGCCCGCTCAACCACTGCGTCTTGCTCGACAATCCAAAGACAATTGAGAGGCTAGGACTTTTTTCCCAGTCCCACCACCTTTTTTCCCAAATGGAACTGAAAGTTTAGAGAGGTAAATTTGCAAAGCAAGCCAATCATACAGCCTGCTCTCTCTAATGAACATCAGGTTTTTCCATAACGGGAAGACCGCTAAGTGACAAAAATGTAAGATTAGAGTCCAAAATGAAAGATTAGCTTATGGAAACTTATCGGGCTTTTCGGTATGATAATAGTATCGTTTTTATTTCGCTTTCAGTAGGGAGCAGCAGCTCAGGCAACAGTAGAGCAGAGCTAGCTAATAAAGCATTGAAAGCTAAGCTAAATAACCATTTTACATATAAATAAAAAAAGAGGTTCAAGTAATGACATTATTAGATGTACAACATGTGAAAAAGATTTATAAAACTCGCTTTCAGGGCAGCCAAGTTGAGGCACTGAAGGACATTCACTTTACGATAGAAAAAGGCGAATATGTGGCCATCATGGGTGAGTCAGGCTCTGGGAAGTCCACCCTGCTCAATATCCTAGCCATGTTGGACAAGCCGACTGAAGGCCGTGTCTTTCTCAACGGAACTGACACGGCAACCATCAAAAACAGTCAGGCTTCCAGCTTCCGCCGGGAGAAATTAGGCTTTGTCTTTCAAGATTTCAACTTGCTGGATACTCTGTCGGTCAAGGATAATATCCTGCTGCCACTAGTGCTCTCTCGTCGTCCTATTACCGAGATGATGCAAAAGCTGGTCACCACCTGCAATGAGTTGGGGATTAACAAACTCCAAGAAAAGTTTCCTTATGAAATTTCTGGTGGTCAGAAGCAACGGGTGGCAGTTGCCCGCGCTATCATTACTGAGCCTGAGATTTTGCTGGCAGATGAGCCGACGGGAGCCTTGGATTCTAAGTCCTCGGCAGCTCTATTGGATGTCTTTGACGACATCAATGACCGCGGCCAGACCATTCTCATGGTGACTCACTCGACTTCGGCAGCTAGTCGGGCCAAGCGGGTGCTCTTTATCAAGGACGGGATTTTATATAATCAAATCTTCCGTGGCAACAAGACCGAGCGGCAGATGTTCCAAGAGATTTCCGATACTCTGACGGTCATGGCAAGTGAGGTGGAAGCTCATGCTTAGATTAACTAGTAAGCTTGCGCTTTCTAACTTAATCAAGAATCGTAAGCTTTATTATCCTTTCGCTCTGGCGACCTGTCTGGCTATCGCCATCTCCTACATCTTTTTCTCTCTGACCTTTAATCCTAATTTAGTAAAAATGACGGGGGCAAGCGCCGTTTCTATGGTGCTATCTTTTGGGATGGTGATTGTCAGCATCACGACCAGCATTATCGTCTTTTATGCTAATAGCTTTGTTTTCAAGAATCGCTCCAAAGAGCTGGGCCTCTACAGTGTGCTAGGGCTCAATAAATTCCACCTCTTTGTCATGGTGGTAATTGAATTACTGGTATTTGGTCTGGTCACTCTTATCCTTGGACTAGGGATTGGACTCTTATTTGACCAGTTGATCTATGCTCTCTTGCTGAAAATCATGGCGATAAAGGTCGTCTTGGTGTCAACTTTTCAGCCTGCTGTCGTTATCGCGGTTGCTGTTTTCTATGCCTTTGTCTTTTTCTGCTTGATGATTAGCAATGGTCTGCGTCTGAGAAAGCTTGATGCGTTGCAATTGGTCAAAGAAAAGAATAGCGGAGAAAAGAAAAGTCGCTTTTTATTCCTGCAGACACTACTTGGGCTTGCAGCCTTGGCTTATGGTTACTTTCTTGCACTAGGAGTGACCAATCCTCTATCAGCAATTTTTACATTCTTTGTCGCAGTGCTCTTTGTGATTCTAGGCACCTATCTGCTCTTTAATGCTGGAATTACAGTCTTTCTGCAATTTTTGAAAAAGAGGAAGTCCTATTATTACCAACCTAATAACATGATTTCCGTTTCCAACCTGATTTTCCGCATGAAGAAAAATGCAGTGGGCTTGGCAACAATTGCTATCCTATCAACCATGGTTTTGGTAACCTTATCTGGCGGAGCTAATATCTATGCCGGTGGTGACTACATGCAAAAGGCTATGTTTCCTCATGATTTTAGCATTCAAGGAAAAGGAACCACAGGTGAGCAGATGGACCAAGTGCTGACAGAGTTTGTGAATGAGCAGCAGTTACCGGTCACAAAGAAAGGTGTCTATCCATACTATACGATGGGAGTGACAAGTCGTGCTGGCAACCAGCTCGATATCAATGCTGCCGCTCAAAAATTCGTCACACCGAAAACGTATATTCTGGCTATTTCAGAAGCGGACTATCAAAGTATGACGGGGAAAACTCTGAATCTTGGGGATGATGAAGTGGCTCTCTATCAGCAAGGAGTGAAGTTAGATTCCAAGCAAGACTTGCAGCTGGCTGGTCAGACCTTTAAAATAAAAGAAGAACTCAAAGAAGACTTTATCTTTGGTCATTTACCCGATCAGATGAACATGATCGTCCCAGAGAAAATCTACATGGTTCTTAAAAATCCTGACCAAATCTTCTCTACAATGACAGATAAATATGCTGTAAACCTTAATTATTATGGCTGGCTTGATACAAAGCTGTCAACGGAAGAACAGCGTAATCTGAGGGATGCTTACCAAGAAAAATTGCAGCAGTTTAATCAGACCTTGCCTGAAAATCAAGCAGTCTATGGTTCGGTAACAGCTTTTGATAAGCAAGAAATCAAAGGCATGCTGGGCGGTATGTTCTTCATCGGTATCTTCCTATCAATCGTCTTTATGCTGGGAACCATCCTCATCATCTACTACAAGCAGATTTCAGAAGGGTACGAGGATCGGGATCGCTTTGTGATTCTACAAAAGGTCGGTCTGGATGAGAAGCAAATCAGACAAACCATTCGGAAACAGATCTTGATTGTTTTTTTCCTACCACTGGCTTTCGCCTTTATCCATCTGACTTTTGCCTATCATATGCTGAGCTTGATCTTGTCTGCTCTTGGTGTTCTTAACTCAGCTCTCATGCTGGCTGTGACACTGGGTGTCTGTGCAATCTTCTTTATCAGCTATGTGATTGTCTTCATGATTACTTCTCGCAGTTATCGTAAAATTGTCTCTATGTAAGAAGTTGGGATTTCCCAGCTTCTTATTTTGCATTTCTTTGCCAAACGATAAAGTGGCATTTTAAAAGAGACTTTGGTAAATCCAATAATCTATGATATAATAAACCATCTATGCTTTGGAGGGAGATTTTATGAATATTTTTCGAAAAAAAGATGCCAGTAAAAACAGGACGGGAATGCGGCGGCACCTGAAACTGATGGATTTGATTCTTTTAGGGATCGGTGCCATGGTTGGTACAGGGATTTTCACGGTTACAGGAATTGGGGCGGCGACTTATGCTGGTCCAGCTCTGATTGTGTCGATCGTGATTTCTGCCCTGTGTGTCAGCATCTCTGCCCTATTTTATGCGGAGTTTGCCTCTCGAGTTCCGGCTAATGGCGGAGCTTACAGCTATATTTACGCTGTTTTAGGGGAATTTCCGGCTTGGCTGGCTGGTTGGCTGACCATCATGGAATTTATGACAGCTATATCAGGTGTAGCTTCTGGCTGGGGTTCTTACTTGAAAGGGCTTTTGAGCGGCTTTCATATCCAGCTACCGACAGCCTTGAATGGCACATTCAATCCAAAAGCAGGGACTTATGTAGATTTGTTGCCTATTCTGGTTTTGGTCTTTGTGACAGGCGTGGTACTTCTAAACTCAAAAGCAGCCCTGCGCTTTAATTCAGCCTTGGTCGTCCTCAAATTCTCAGCCTTGGCTCTCTTTATTCTCGTTGGGCTTTTCCATCTTCGACCTGAGAATTGGTCTAACTTTGCACCTTTCGGTTTTGGTCAGATCTATGGCGGTCAGACGGGGATTATGGCTGGAGCTTCTCTGATGTTCTTTGCTTTTCTGGGCTTTGAGTCGATTTCTATGTCTGTGGATGAGATCAAAGAGCCGCAAAAAAATGTGCCACGCGGCATTGTTCTTTCCCTTGGGATTGTAACCATCCTCTATATATTGGTAACCTTAGTCTTGACGGGGTTGGTACACTATACCAAGCTGAATGTTCCAGATGCAGTAGCCTTTTCACTTCGCAGTATTGGACTAGATTGGGCTGCCAATTATGTTTCTATCGTAGCGATTTTGACCCTGATCACTGTCTGCATCTCCATGACTTATGCCTTGTCTCGGATGATTTACAGTATAGCGCGTGATGGACTTTTACCACGGTCTTTCAAGGAATTAACTGCTACTAGCCGCGTGCCTCAAAATGCTACCATCTTAGTGGGGATTGCCTCAGCTATTTGTGCGGGTATCTTTCCTCTTGCTAGCATCGCCTCTTTCCTCAATATCTGTACCTTGACTTATCTGATTATGCTGGCCTTTGCCATTTTGAAGTTGCGCAAGGAAAAGGGGCAGCCCAAGGCAGGAGAGTTTAAAACTCCGCTGGTGCCTCTAACTCCGATTTTGTCCATTGTCATCTGCCTTTCCTTTATGACTCAGTACACCTGGGACACTTGGTTGGCCTTTGGCATTGCCCTGCTTTTGGGAATTTTGATTTACTTTAGCTACGGCTATCGTCATTCGGAAATAGAAGTGAAAGAAAAGTAGTGTAAAGAGTTGTTTTAAACAGAAAGTAGAAGGAGAAAAGAATGAAGAATGTTAAGCTAACGAAAAAGAAGAAAGTTTGGCTGATTGCGCTTGCTTTGCTTGCCCTTATCTTACTAGCCATTGTGATCAATATTCAGATGAATCAACCCGAACATATGGGCGCTGACTATGTTGGCCTTTGGAAGTCAAGATGGCATGAGGAAAATAAAGACTGGCTATATCCTCTGAAAAATATCTGTCTTGTCATTTTAGCGGTTCTAGCTGGTTCTGGTCTCATGATTGCGCTTTCCAAGAGTGAAAGATGGAAATAAGCTTTTGTAGATTAAAATAAAATAATCTTACAAAAATGTAAGATTGACGATGATAAATGTAAGGTAGAGACATGGAAAACGTGTCTCTATTTTGCTATAATCAGCTCAGGAATCCTCACAAGAAAGGTTGTGCAATTATGAAAAAAGTTCTTTTAGGTTGCTTGGGAACAGTACTGGTTTTGCTTGCTCTTTTAATAGGTTTTCTAGTCTACTTTGGTCCAGACTATGGAATTTTTCTTTTTCCACCTAGTCCGCAGGACTACGCTCGCTCGGTTGTGAAAAAGCTTGATTTTGGTCTTTATACGGATAAAGATTGGGAAAATGAGAAAAAGAAAGCTTTAGAGAAGCTTGAATCAGCCAAGACTTATCAAGACACCTATCCTGTCTTGGAAAAATTAACCAAAGAAGCTGGCGGGAAGCATTCTTATTTTTTAAGCCCACAGGATAATCCTGAAAACAGTCCAGAAAGCAAAAATCAGCCTGAAGTGCAGAATCGGGAGGGTATTCTCTATGTAAAAGTTCCTGCTTTCACTGGTGACGCACAGGCAGCGAAAGCTTATGCCAACAAGCTGTCAGCAGCTCTTAAAAAGGATGACTATCAGGCGGTTCTTGTGGATTTGAGAGACAATACTGGCGGGAATATGTATCCGATGATTGCTGGGCTGTCCTCTCTTTTGCCTGATGAAGACCTCTTCCAATTCGTTTATAAAAACGGAAGCAAGAGCGCGGTTTCGCGATTAGATGTCCTTAAGCAGCTTGGTCTGGAGCAGACTGATGAAAAAGCAAAGAAAGTGCCCATAGCTGTTCTTATCAATGGGAAGACAGGTAGCTCAGGAGAGATGACTGTTTTAGCTTTTAAGGGACTTGAAAATGTTAAAATATTTGGTCAGCCAACGGCAAGCTATACTACGGGAAATAATTATTATCAACTGTATGATGGAGCGGTTTTGCTCTTGACCACCTCGAGTATCTTAGATCGCACGGGCAAGCTTTATGAGAATGAGGCAATCCAGCCCGATGTCCTAACAGACCAGCCTTTAGAAGAGGCGGAGCCTTGGTTGAAGGGACAGATGGGAGAATAGTTTATTGAAAGCAGTCAAAGAGACTGCTTTTCTGCTATAATAAAGAGAAGAACGAGGTGACAGATGATTCGTAAGATAAAACTAAGAGACGCTGCAGCTATTCAGCGGCTCAATGCTGAGTGCCTGGGCTATGACTTCGATAGGGAAGCGACGGAGGCTCAACTGAAAAAGTTACTAGAGAATGACCAGCATTTGATTTTGGTAGTTGAAGAAGACGGTCAGGTCATAGGATACGCTCATGCGGCTAGCTACGACTGTCTCTATTTCCCGTCCTTGCTCAATCTCTTGGCTTTAGCAGTCGCTCAGGATTTTCAAGGGCAGGGACATGGCAGAGCGCTGATGCAGGCCTTGCGTGAGGAGGCAAAAGCCGCAGGCTACACAGGGATTCGGATTAATTCAGGTATTTCCCGCTCCGCAGCCCATGAATTTTACCGCAGCCTCGGCTGCAACGAAAAAGCAGACCAGAAACGATTTTATTGGGAATTTTAGAGAAAAGAGGAGAAGATGGAGATTGAACAATTAAGCCAGCAGCATGCTTTAGAAATTGCTAACGACTGGCATTACGAGACGCCTTATGACTTTTATGATATGGAAAATGATCTGGAGGATTATGAAGAAATAGTCTCCCAAGAAGCGCGTGGGGACCGTTATTATCAAGTCCTGAGAGAAGGGAAACTCTATGGATTTTTCTGCTTAGAGCAGAAAGGAGATCGAACTTTGGAGCTTGGTTTGGGGATGAAGCCAGAGAACTGCGGAAAAGGCCAGGGCGCGGGATTTCTGCAGGAAATTCTGGACTTTATCATGGATAATTTTGCGCCCCAAGTCATAAGCCTATCCGTGGCTGACTTCAATCACCGAGCCCAGCAGCTTTATCTCAACATGGGCTTTGAAGTGGTGAGACGCATTCCGCAGGAAAGCAATGGCGATATTCATCTCTTTGTGGAAATGGAGAAGAAAGTCTAAAATACCTATGACTGCTAATAGCAAATTTTGATAAGAGTATTAATAAACAAAAGGAGAAAACCATGACATTTGAAGAAATTTTACCAGGCCTTAAGGCCAAGAAAAAATATGTGAGGACAGGCTGGGGCGGAGCGGAAAACTATGTCCAGCTCTTTGATACGATTGAGCAAAATGGGGTAGCTCTCGAGGTGACACCTTATTTCCTCATCAATGTTTCAGGCGAAGGGGAGGGTTTCTCCATGTGGAGTCCAACTCCTTGTGATGTCCTCGCGACAGATTGGGTGGAAGTGGATGACTAAGACAGTACTGGTGACGGGAGCTAGCTCTGGCATCGGCCGAGCTCAGGCTATGACCTTTTTAGAAAATGGCTACCGCGTTTATGGAGTAGATAAGGGTGAAAATCCTGGCTTTCTAAATGAATTACGTTTTTTTAAAATGGATTTGACAGATGATTTGACACCACTTTTCACTAGCTTGCCTGAAGTGGACATTCTCTGTAATACGGCCGGTATTTTGGACGATTATCGTCCCTTGCACGAGACAAGTGACGAGGATTGGGAGCGGATTTTTGCGCTGAATCTGACCGCAACCATGAAAATCACTCGTTTTTACCTTCAGAAAATGCTGGAGAAAAAGTCTGGTATCATCATTAATATGTGCTCGATTGCTAGTTTTTTGGCTGGCGGAGGCGGTGCAGCCTATACAGCCTCTAAGCATGCTCTAGCTGGTTTGACTAAGCAGATAGCCTTGGACTATGCGGATCAAAATATCCAAGTTTTTGGCCTGGCGCCAGGCGCTGTCAAGACAGCTATGACTGCTGCAGATTTTGAGCCAGGCGGACTGGCAGACTGGGTTGCTGAGGAAACGCCGATCAAGCGCTGGCTGGACCCTCAAGAAGTAGCTGATGTCAGTCTCTTTTTGGCAAGCGGTAAGGCAGCTGCTATGCAAGGTGAGATTATCAAAATCGACGGCGGCTGGAGTTTGAAGTAAGTGAATGAAGGATGCGAACAATGAAAAAAGCTAAGAACCTTTTCCAAATCTGGACCAAAAATATGGTAATTTACGGTTTGGATGCTGGTCTAGGGCAGTTCTTTATGAATGCTCCTGAGACATCCTGTCTTTACCAACTAGGGAACTTTCTTTTTCCAGCTGGTCAGGTGGATCCGGATTTGTGGCAGGACTATAGCACAAAATACAGCTTGGCTGACAAGGTCATTATCTCTGAGGAGCCCAGTTGGCAAGAGTTTCTGGATAGTCAGAGTGAGTTGCAACGGTTTACTCGCTACGCTTTTGCTGACAGGGCAGACTTTGACACAGAGGCCTTGGAGAAATGTCAGAGCAGTCTACCAGTAAACTACCACCTTTGTCCGATTGTTGAGGAGAGTTATGAGCGTTTGGCTGAGGAAGTCTGGTCTCAGGATTTGCGGGGTGATTTTTCTGATTTTGACCATTTTAAAGCGTCGGGTGGCTTTGGTTTTTTACTCTATTCAGATAAGGAAATCATCGCTGCTGTATCGACAGGATTGGTCTATCATGGAGCTCTTGAGATTGAAATTGCTACCAAGCCAGCCTACCAAAGGCAGGGCTTGGCCAAAATCTTGGGAGCCCGGATGATTTTAGAAGCTCAAAAACGCTCACTCTTTCCACTATGGGATGCGCACAACGAAGCTTCCAAGAAGGTTGCAGAAAGCTTGGACTATCAATGTCTAGGAGCTTATCTGGCCTATGAATGGAAAGGGACTTTTGACCAATGAAGAAAACTAAACCTATTTCTTAAAATATATCATGGAGGCTGTAAAATCGGAAGAGCTAGAGGATGATTTCTGTTTGTATGCTAAGGAAAATGAAGAACTGAATTTTCAGGACTGCTACTTGCTTGCAGATTATCATCAAGTGGTGGATAATAGGGATGTTTATCCTAGACAAGTAAGGGAGTTAGAGCTAGATAGAGCCTCTTCATAAGAACAGCATACAATGCCTTATTCTGTCTGTTATAATGATTCTACGAACTATGAGTCTGTCTTTTTGCATAAATTTTCTAGAGTAAATGTTTATATAAAATGAAAAAATCTAGCAGAATTGCTTGAATTGTGATACAATAAAGCGATTTGTGAAAGGAAATGATTGAATGAGTGAAACTGAGTTGAAAAACAACGAAAAAACAGAAAAGAACGGGATGAAACGTGGCTTACAAAATCGGCATGTTCAGATTATAGCCATTGCTGGAACCATTGGTACGGGTCTTTTCTTGGGGGCGGGTCGCTCGATTAGTTTGACGGGTCCATCCATTATCTTGATTTACATGCTGACGGGCCTTTTCATGTATCTGATGATGCGGGCGATTGGGGAAATGCTTTACTACGACCCTGACCAGCATACCTTTATCAACTTTATTACCAAATATTTGGGAACTGGCTGGGGGTATTTTTCTGGTTGGTCCTACTGGATTTCTCTGATTTTTATCGGAATGGCTGAGATTACGGCTGTTGCCCAGTATGTGCAGTACTGGTTTCCTGACTGGCCAGCTTGGATGATTCAGCTTGTCTTTCTAGCCCTTCTTAGCTTGGTCAATCTGATAGCGGTTCGAGTCTTTGGCGAGGTCGAATTTTGGTTTGCTATGATAAAGATTGTAGCTATTATTGCTTTGATTGCAACGGCTGTTTTTATGGTATTGACAGGCTTTAAAACGCCTCACGGAGTAGCTAGTCTTGGGAATATTGGTCGAGGTTTTCAGCTTTTCCCTAATGGCTTTGTAAGTTTTGTCATGGCTTTCCAGATGGTCTTCTTTGCCTATCAGGCTATTGAATTTATCGGGATTACCACTTCTGAAACGGCTAATCCACGAGCGGTCTTGCCAAAGGCCATCAAAGAAATTCCTTTGCGGATTGTCTTGTTTTACGGGGGGTCTCTCCTTGCCATTATGGCCATCATTCCTTGGGAAAAACTAGCAACGGCTGACTCTCCCTTTGTTATCGTTTTTAAGTTAGCGGGTCTCAAATGGGCGGCAGCCTTGATTAACTTCGTGGTTCTGACCTCAGCGGCCTCCGCACTGAACTCGACCCTCTACTCAACAGGCCGCCATTTGTATCAGATTGCCCACGATACGCCCAATCCTTTTCTTGAGAAAATAGGAGCTGGGAAGCTATCTCGGCAAAATGTTCCGCAGAATGCGATTTTGGCTTCGGCGGCTACCATTGCCTTTGCGGCCTTTATCAAGATTCTTCCGGGAGTATCAGACTCCTTTGCTCTGATTACGGCCTCCTCATCTGGTGTCTACATCGCTATCTATGGTCTGACTATGCTGGCCCACCTCAAATATCGTAAGTCACCAGATTTTATGGCAGATGGTTATCTCATGCCAGCTTACAAGTTTCTCAATCCTTTGACCATGCTCTTCTTTGCCTTTGTCTTTGTCACTCTTTTCTTACAAGAGTCAACGGTGGTGGGAGCGATCGGTTCAGCTGTTTGGATCGTCGTCTTTGGTCTTTACAGCCAATTCAAATTCCGAAAATAATCCCTTTTTAGGAAAAATGTATTTTCTCTCAGTCCAGCTGGCTGAGAGATTTTGTTTTTAGTTGTTTCATTGGCTGTTTGGGGTATAGGTATTTGGCTGAGAAAATGATATAATGAAGAAAGAAATAATGTAAAATGAGGCTGAAATGTTAAATATTCAAGAAATTAAGAAGAATGCTGGCGGCTTGCAGTTTGATCAAGAGTTTGATTTGGCGCAAGAGCTACAAGAGCGTAATCGTGAAGTGCTAGATATCCAGAACATCGTGGCTAGAGGTCAGGCTCAGTATGAAAATGGGCTATATTTTTTGGATTACACCTTGACCTACAAGATTACCCTGGCTTCTAGTCGCAGTATGGCTCCGGTTGATAGGGAGGAAGCCTACACGGTTCATGAAGTCTTTGCTTCTGTCGAAGATGGCTCTGTGCAAAAGGATTTGCTGGAAGATGATTTGGTTCTACCATTTGAGGGAGATACGATTGATTTGGCAGCCAGTGTGGCGGACAATATTTTGCTTCATATTCCGTTAAAAGTTTTGACTCCTGAAGAGGAAGCTGGTGCGAGTATGCCTACGGGAAATGACTGGCAGGTGCTGACGGAGGAAGACTACCAAAAGCAGCAAATGGAGAAGAAAGAAGCCAACAGTCCTTTCGCCAGTCTTCAAGGCTTATTTGATGAATAAAAGCGTCTAAAATCTAGCAGAATTCTGGAGGATTATCAAGGAAATCTCTTTGAATCTTCTTGAAATATGAGCGCAATTTTGTTACACTAGATAGAAAGACTGTGAAGGAGATATGATGACAGAACGAGGCTTGTTAATTGTCTTTTCTGGCCCCTCAGGCGTTGGAAAAGGGACAGTAAGACGGGAAATTTTTGAGAGTACGGACAATCAGTTTCAGTATTCTGTATCTATGACGACTCGTCCGCAGCGTCCTGGAGAAGTTGATGGTGTTGATTATTTCTTTCGCACTCGTGAAGAGTTTGAGGAGTTGATCCGTCAAGGGCAGATGCTCGAGTATGCAGAGTATGTCGGCAATTATTATGGGACTCCACTCACTTATGTCAATGAGACCTTGGATAAGGGTATAGATGTTTTCTTGGAAATCGAAGTTCAAGGAGCACTCCAAGTCAAGAAAAAAGTGCCCGATGCTGTGTTTATCTTTCTGACTCCGCCAGACTTGGAAGAGCTGAAAGACCGTTTGGTTGGTCGTGGTACAGACAGCGCAGATGTTATTGCTCAGCGGATTGAGAAAGCAAAAGAAGAAATTGCCTTGATGCGAGAGTATGACTACGCTATTGTCAATGACCAAGTGCCTTTGGCAGCTGAACGTGTGAAACGTGTGATTGAAGCCGAGCATTTTCGTGTGGACCGTGTCATCGGTCACTACCAAGACATGCTTCCTAAAGATGAAGCAGTCGTCCGTTAATAAAGTTAGAAATTAGGTAAATAGTTATGATGTTAAAACCGTCTATTGATACCTTGTTGGACAAGGTACCGTCAAAATATTCTTTGGTTATCTTAGAAGCTAAGCGTGCCCATGAGCTAGAAGCTGGCGCTAAGCCAACTCAAGATTTTAAATCAGTAAAATCAACGCTACGTGCTTTAGAAGAAATTGAATCTGGTAATGTTGTGATTCACCCAGATCCAGAAGGAAAACGTGAAGCAGTTCGCCGACGTGCGGAAGAAGAACGCCTGCGCAAAGAAGAAGAAGAGCGCAAGATCAAAGAACAAATTGCCAAAGAAAAAGAAGAGGGTGAGAAAATTTAAGGTTGGGGTTACTCAATCTTATTTTTCGTTTAGGGAAAGCGGGGTGAGAGTGTGAAAGTTGCCAAGGTTATTGTCGATGTTCCTCTGATGCAGACGGATAAACCATACAGCTATGCGGTTCCAGAGGAGTTTTCTGGGATGCTAGAAGCTGGGATGCGGGTGCATGTGCCTTTTGGCAAGGGCGGTCGGTTGATTCAGGGGCTGATTGTTGGCTTGTCTGATGAGAAAGCTGAAGATTTGGCGGGGCATATCGGAGAATTGAAAGATATTGCTGAAGTTCTTGACTTTAGGCCGGTTCTAAATGCGGAGCAGCTCTGGCTAGCTGACCAATTGCGCCAGTCTGTCTTTTCCTATAAAATTTCCATCCTGAAGGCCATGTTGCCGAGTCTTCTTAATTCCAGCTATGACAAGTTGCTTTATCCAACGGAGCAGCTTTCTTCTGAGGAGCGGCAGGCCATTTTTGGTCAGGAAGCTAGTCTTCGTTTTTCTGATTTGGACAAGAAAAGTCAGTCCAAGCTCATGCGGTTGACTCAGGCTGGTAAGATTCGCTTGGAATACCAAGCGACGGACCGTAAGCATATCAAGACTGAAACTTGGTATCATGTGAACAGAGAGAAATTGACTCAGTTCCTGCCTTCTGCCCGAGCGAAAAAGCAGCAGGAACTTCAGATATTTCTGCTGGAAAATCCGCAATCAGGTCTTCTCAAAGACTTACGAAAACTCTTTTCACCTGCAGTCGTCAATATTTTCTTAGAAAAGGAGCTTCTTCATACAGAGGAGAGAGAGGTCAGCCGGTCTGCAGCGCATTTCCAAAAGGAGCGACAGGATAAAAAACTGCTTCTCAATGAGGAGCAGGCAGCCGCAGTCGCTGCGATTTGTGAAAAAATTGGTCAAGCTGACGCTCAACCCGTTTTGCTAGAAGGAGTGACGGGGAGTGGCAAGACTGAGGTTTATCTCAAGGTGATTGAGGAGGCTCTAGGTCAAGGAAAGACAGCGATTATGTTGGTGCCGGAGATTTCTCTGACTCCTCAGGTGACCGATCGCTTTATTTCGCGCTTTGGTGACAAGGTGGCTATTTTACATTCAGGTCTATCTGACGGTGAGAAGTACGATGAATGGCGCAAGGTGGAGCGGGGAGAAGCTCAGGTCGTTGTTGGTGCGCGCTCAGCCATCTTTGCTCCGCTGACAAATATCGGAGCTATCATCATTGATGAGGAGCATGAGTCCTCCTACAAGCAGGATTCCAATCCTCGCTACCATGCCAGAGAGGTGGCTCTTCTGAGAGCTCGTTACAATCAAGCTGTCTTGGTGCTGGGTTCGGCGACTCCGAGTTTGGAAAGCAGGGCCAGAGCCAGCCGTGGCGTCTATGACTTTTTGCAGTTGACTAAGCGGGCCAATCCGCTGGCACAGATTCCTCAGGTTCAAGTGGTGGACTTCCGAGATTATATCGGGCAAAATGAAGCTAGTAATTTCACTCCAGTCCTACTAGAAGCTATTCAGGATCGTCTAAATAAAGGCGAGCAGACGGTTCTCATGCTCAACAGGCGAGGCTATTCCAGCTTTGTCATGTGTCGGGAATGCGGCACGGTGGACACCTGCCCCAACTGTGATATTTCCCTGACCCTGCATATGGATACCAAGACCATGAACTGCCACTACTGTGGATTTACCAAGGATATTCCGCAAGCCTGCCCTAATTGTGCCAGTCGCAGTATCCGCTACTATGGTACGGGAACGCAGAAGGCCTATGATGAGCTGGCGACCCTCTTTCCAGAGGCTCGCATTCTGCGGATGGATGTGGATACGACCCGTAAGAAAGGCAGTCATGAAGAAATCCTAGAGGCTTTTGGTCAGGGACAGGCAGACATTCTGCTGGGAACTCAGATGATTGCCAAGGGCTTGGATTTTCCTAATGTGACCCTGGTCGGTGTGCTCAATGCGGATACGGCTTTGAATCTGCCAGATTTTCGCTCTTCAGAACGAACCTTTCAGCTGCTGACTCAGGTAGCAGGTCGGGCAGGTCGGGCTGAAAAAGCTGGGCAAGTCTTTATCCAGTCTTACAACCCGCATCACTATGCCATTGACTTTGCCAGAAAGCAGGATTACGAAGGCTTTTACGCTTATGAAATGGGAATTCGTCGGCAGTTGGGCTATCCTCCTTATTACTATACAGTCGGGCTGACCCTATCCCACAAAGATGAGGAAACGGTAGTCAAGAAATCTTATCAGGTCATGGATATTCTACGGAGTGGCTTATCGGACAAGGTGCAAATTTTGGGCCCCACACCCAAGCCCATTGCCCGAACCCACAATCTCTACCACTATCAGATTTTACTGAAGTATCGCTTTGAGGATGACCTGCAAGCCACACTCAATCGGGTCTTGGAACTAACGCAGCAAGCGGAAAACAAGGACCTGAGACTCAGTATTGATAATGAACCCCAGAATTTTATCTGATGGCGAAAGTGAGCGAGAGCTATCATCTTTGCTCGCTTTTTTGATATAATAGAAAGAAAAACAGTCGCAGGGGACAGGATTCTGCGACAGATTTGAGGAAATGACAGTGAAATTAATTTTTATGGGAACGCCTGACTTTTCAGCAACGGTCTTAAAAGGCCTGCTGGAAAGCGAACAATATGAAATTTTAGCAGTGGTCACTCAACCAGACCGAGCGGTGGGTCGTAAAAAGGAAATCCGCATGACACCGGTCAAGGAAGTGGCTTTAGCTAACGGCTTGCCAGTTTACCAACCAGAAAAGTTAGCTAAAAGCGCGGACTTGGAAGAAATTATGAGCTTGGGAGCTGACGGCATCGTGACAGCAGCCTTTGGTCAATTTCTGCCGAGCCGCTTACTGGACAGCGTTAACTTCGCGGTGAATGTCCATGCCTCTCTCTTGCCTAAATACCGTGGCGGAGCGCCCATTCATTATGCTTTGATAAATGGTGACCAAGAAGCTGGTGTGACCATTATGGAGATGGTCAAGGAGATGGACGCTGGTGATATGATTGCCAGTCGAGCGACAGCCATTGAAGAGTCTGATAATGTCGGAACTCTCTTTGAAAAACTAGCTATGATTGGTCGCGACCTTCTTTTAGAAGTCTTGCCAGCCTATGTAGCGGGAGAGATTCAAGCCCAGCCTCAAGATCCAGAGCTGGTGACTTTTTCACCGAATATCAGCCCAGAGCAAGAGAGGATTGATTGGACAAAGACCAGTCGCCAGATTTTCAATCAGGTTCGGGGCATGAATCCTTGGCCGGTGGCCCATACCTTACTAGCTGGCCAGCGCTTCAAGATTTACGAAGTTAGCCAAGTAGAAGGCAGCGGTCGTCCAGGTGAAATCCTGACGATCAGCAAGAAAGAATTAGTGATCGCAGCGGGGCAGGGTGCCCTTTCTCTAAAGACGGTGCAGCCATTCGGCAAGCCTAAGATGGACATCAAGGACTTCCTCAACGGTCTGGGTCGAAGTTTAGCAGTAGGTGATGAATTTGGAAAGTAAGCAAAAAAGAGCCCGCGAGCTTGCTCTGGAAATTCTGGAAGAAGTCTTTGAAGAGGGAGCTTATTCCAATATTGCCCTTAATAAGGCTCTGAAACAGAGTACCCTCAGTTCAGCTGATAAAAGCTTGGTTACCGAGCTGGTTTATGGTACAGTTGCTCGGAAAATCACTCTGGAATGGCAATTGGCTCATTTTGTGGAGGATAGAGACAAGCTGGATGCTTGGCTTTACATCCTGCTTGAGCTCAGCCTTTATCAGATGCTCTATCTGGATAAAATCCCCCAGCATGCTGTTGTCAATGAAGCCGTTGAGATTGCAAAAGGCCGTAAGCGTGGCAGTGAAAAATATGTCAATGCGATCCTGCGGAAGATCGAGCGGGAAGGCGCAGCTGATCCGACTACCATCAAACGCAAGAACAAGCGCTACTCAGTCCAGTATTCTCTGCCGGTCTGGTTGGTCAAGGTTTTGATTGACGAATACGGGGAAGAACGCGCGGAATCCATCTTTGCTAGTCTCTTTGAGCGCAACAAGGCCAGCATTCGAGTGACGGATGTGACTCGAAAGGAAGAAATTAAAGCAGTTTTGGATGCGGACGATTCGCTCTTGGCTCCTTCAGCCTTGGTCAAGAGGCAAGGCCATTTTGCTGGTCATGAGTTCTTTGAAAAAGGCTTGATCACTATTCAAGACGAGTCTAGCCAGCTAGTTGCTCCGACCTTGCATATCGAAGGCCATGAGCAGATTTTGGATGCTTGCAGTGCGCCGGGTGGCAAGGCTGTGCACATGGCTTCCTATTTGACGAGTGGTCAGATTACAGCCTTGGATCTTTACGACCATAAGCTGGACTTGATTCGTCAAAATGCAGAACGTCTAGGCTTGACAGATAAAATCACCACTAAAAAACTGGATGCGACCAAGGTGTTTGAGACTTTTGGACCAAATGCATTTGATAAAATCCTAGTAGACGCTCCCTGCTCTGGTATCGGTTTAATTCGCCGCAAACCAGACATTAAGTACAATAAAGAAAACGCTGATTTTGAAAATTTACAAAAAATTCAGCTGGATATACTAGACAGCGTTTGTCAAAGTCTACGTAAAGGTGGTATAATAGCTTATAGTACTTGCACGATTGTGTCTGCAGAGAATTTTGAAGTAGTTAAGAAATTTCTAGAGAGACACCCAAATTTTGAGCAAGTTAGACTAGAACATGAAAGAGAAGATATCGTGAAAGACGGCTGTATCTTGATTACGCCGGAATTATATGGAAGCGATGGATTTTTTATCAGTCAATTTAGGAAGATATCAGACTAAGAGGAGGAAACTGATAGTATGGAAATTTCAATATTAACAGATGTTGGTCAAAAGCGGACAAATAATCAGGATTATGCCAATCTTTTTGTGAATAGGGCTGGCAAGACCATGATTATCTTGGCTGATGGTATGGGTGGTCACAGAGCTGGTAACATTGCCAGCGAAATGGCAGTAACAGACCTGGGTGCCGCATGGGTTGATACTCAGATTGACTCAGTGAACCAAGTCCGTGAATGGTTTGCAGAGCATTTGGAACAAGAAAATCGGCGCATCCACCAATTTGGTCAAGACGAAGAATACAAGGGCATGGGCACGACGCTAGAAGCTTTAGCCATTATTGATAATCAAGCTATCTATGCTCATATTGGTGATTCTCGAATTGGCTTGATTCGTGGTGAGGAATATAGCCAATTAACCAGTGACCATTCACTTGTTAATGCTTTGCTCAAGGCTGGACAGATTACACAAGAAGAGGCGGAACGCCATCCACAGAAGAATATTATCACTCAATCTATCGGTCAAAAAGACGAAGTGCAGCCTGACTATGGCATGATCACGTTAGAAGATGGTGATTACCTTTTGCTCAACAGTGACGGTCTGACCAATATGATTTCAGACAGCGAAATTTATGATATTGTCACCAGCGATATCAGCCTATCTGAAAAAACTGAAACCTTAATTCGCTTTGCCAACAATGCTGGAGGGCTGGATAATATCACAGTTGCTCTGGTTCATTTTGACAAGGAGGAACAGGAATGATTCAAATCGGCAAGATTTTTGCCGGGCGATATAAAATCATCAAACAGATTGGCCGTGGAGGCATGGCAGATGTCTATCTGGCTCGAGATCTGATACTTGATGGTGAGGAGGTTGCTGTAAAGGTTCTTAGAACCAATTATCAGACGGATCCTATTGCAGTTGCCCGCTTCCAAAGAGAAGCCAAAGCAATGGCGGACTTGGATCATCCTTACATTGTCCGGATTTCCGATATTGGAGAAGAAGATGGTCAGCAATATCTGGCCATGGAATATGTGTCTGGGCTTGACCTTAAGCGCTATATCAAAGAAAATTCTCCACTTTCAAACGAAGAAGCAGTCAGAATCATGGGGCAAATCCTACTGGCTATGCGCCTGGCGCATACACGCGGGATTGTCCACCGTGATCTAAAACCACAAAATGTCCTCTTGACACCAGATGGCGATGCTAAGGTAACAGACTTTGGGATTGCCGTGGCTTTCGCAGAGACCAGTCTGACCCAGACCAATTCGATGCTGGGGTCGGTGCATTATCTTTCACCAGAACAGGCACGGGGTTCCAAAGCCACTGTTCAGAGTGATATTTATGCCATGGGGATTATTTTCTATGAGATGCTGACAGGGCATATCCCTTATGACGGAGATAGTGCTGTGACGATTGCTTTGCAGCATTTCCAAAAGCCCCTGCCTTCAATCATCGCAGAAAATCCGAATGTACCTCAGGCCTTGGAAAATGTGGTCATTAAGGCAACGGCTAAAAAGCTGAGCGATCGCTATCAATCCGTTGCAGAGATGTATGTTGATTTGTCCAGTAGCTTATCTTATGACCGTCGAAATGAAAAGAAACTGGTCTTTGATGATGGGGTAAAGGCAGATACTAAAACTTTGCCAAAAGTTCCTCCAATTCCTCAGTCAGCTCCAAGTCCTGTCGCAGAAGCAGTGGCTCCTAAAGCTGCGGCTGATGTGAAGAGAGAGGCCCCTGTTTTAAAAGCTCCAGTCAAAAAGCCGAAAAAACGTCATTTAAGAGCTAGATACAAAGTTATGTTTTTAGCTATTCTCTTAGTTTTTGCAGCCTTCTTCTTTCTGATCTACAAGAGTCCTGCTAATACTACGGTTCCAGATGTAGCAGGACAAACAGTGGCAGAAGCCCGTTCGACCATTACTGCTAAGGGTCTTGAGGTAGGAGAGATCAAGGAGGACTACAGTGATAAAGTGGCGGAAGGTAAGATCATCAAGACAGATCCACCAGCCAATAGTCAACGTCGTGAAAACAGTAAAGTGGATTTGATTGTCTCCAAAGGAGCAAAAACCTTTACAGTAGAAAATTACGTCGGTAAGAAGTCCTCAGAGGCGATTGAACATCTGAAAAGCACTTACAATATTCCTGAGAAGCTGATCAAGATCGTAGAAGAAGAAAGTTCTGATGTTGAAGAAGGAGTGGTCATCAGCCAAACTCCAGCTGCAGGTTCTTCTTATGATGTGACGTCAAATAAACAGATTACTCTGACCGTTGCTAAAACAGTGACTACTGTTCCAATGCCGGACTTTGGTCATCTCCAAGTTTCGTATGCCTATGCGAGGTCCTATCTGATGGAGATGGGAATCGCTTCGTCTCGTATTGAGCGAGTGATTGATCGCTCCGTGGAGTCCAGTCAAGCTGATTTGGTGACAGCCCAGTCTCCAGCAGCTGGTCAAGGTATTAAATTGAAATCAAATACCAAGATTACTTTCTACGTGACAGATGGTACGGTAACAAGTTCTTCTAGTACAAGCGAACGTTCATCGTCGTCATCGCCTTCCAGCAGCACCACGAGTGAGAGTGAAAGTCACTCTAGCTCTTCCAGCAGCTCTACAACAGCATCTACGGACCATCAATAAGGCGACTAGCTACAGTTATCCTATCTAGTCTATTTTAGACTTTGTAGAGAAATAGAAGTATATCCCTTGATTTTCAAGGCAGACTATGCTATAATCATTTTAGTGAATATAAAAGAGAGGCGAGGAAGTATCTTCGCCTCTTGTCTGTGAGGAGGTGCAGTCTTATCGCAACGATTGTTGAATTAGTAAGAGAAGTCATTGAGCCAGCCATCCAAGACCCCTATGAATTAGTAGATATTGAATACGGCAAGATGGGCGGTGACTATGTTCTCAGTGTTTTTGTAGACAAGCCCGAGGGGATTACGGTCAATGATACAGCAGATTTGACTGATATTATCAGTCCTCTGTTGGACTCTATCAAGCCCGATCCTTTTCCTGACCAGTATTTTCTGGAAGTGACTAGCCCAGGCTTGGAGCGTCCGCTGAAGACCAAGGAAGCTGTGGCAGCTGCAGTTGGAAGCTATATCCATGTCAGCCTTTATAAGGCACTGGATAAAAATAAGGTTTTCGAAGGAACGTTGCTTGGATTTGAAGATGATGTCTTGCTCATGGAATATATGGATAAAACACGCAAAAAAGAAGTTGAAATTCCATATAATCTAGTGTCAAAAGCAAGACTGGCCGTTAAATTTTAGTAACAGATCGCAATAATATAATGAAGAAAGGAATACTTTTGCTTCAGCAAAAGTTACATGAAGATGAGTAAAGAAATGCTAGAGGCCTTCCGTATTTTGGAAGAGGACAAAGGTATTAAAAAAGAAGATATTATCGAAGCAGTGACAGAATCCCTTCGCTCTGCTTATCGTCGTCGCTACGGTCAGGCAGACAGCGCAGCCATTGAGTTTAATGAAAAAACAGGTGATTTCCATGTCTATACTGTCCGTGAAGTCGTGGACGAGGTCTTTGACAGCCGCTTGGAAATCAGTCTCAAGGACGCCTTGGCTATCAGTTCTGCCTATGAGCTAGGAGACAAGATCAAGTTTGAAGAAGCGCCAGCTGAATTTGGCCGGGTAGCAGCTCAATCTGCCAAGCAGACCATCATGGAAAAGATGCGCAAACAAACTCGTGCCATCACTTACAATACCTACAAAGAACATGAAAATGAAATCATGTCAGGAACAGTAGAGCGCTTTGACAATCGCTTTATCTATGTCAACCTGGGCACTATTGAAGCACAATTATCTAAACAAGACCAGATTCCTGGTGAAGTCTTTGCTTCTCATGACCGCATCGAAGTTTTTGTCTACAAAGTAGAAGACAATCCGCGTGGTGTCAATGTTTTTGTTAGCCGTAGTCATCCAGAGATGATCAAGCGCTTGATGGAACAGGAAATTCCTGAGGTTTACGACGGAACGGTAGAAATCATGAGCGTGTCTCGTGAAGCGGGCGATCGGACCAAGGTAGCGGTTCGCAGCCACAATCCAAACGTGGATGCTATCGGAACCATCGTCGGACGTGGTGGTGCCAATATCAAGAAGATTACCAGCAAATTCCACCCAGCCAAATACGATGCTAAAAGTGGTCGTATGATTCCGACTGAGGAAAATATCGATGTCATCGAGTGGGTTGCTGATCCAGCCGAGTACATCTACAATGCCATTGCTCCAGCAGAGGTCGATCAAGTTATCTTCCATGCAGAAGACAACAAGCGAGCTTTGGTTGTTGTGCCAGATAATAAACTTTCTCTGGCTATCGGCCGTCGTGGTCAAAACGTTCGCTTGGCAGCTCATTTGACTGGCTTCAGAATTGATATCAAGTCAGCCAGCGAATTTGAAGCAATGGAAGCAGCCAACGAGCTTGGTGGATTTGGCCAAGATTACGTAGCAGAAGAAGTACCAGCCGAAGTCGATGCCCTTTCAGCAGGATTTGAAGCAGAAGAGCTGGCAGATGGTACAGAAGTGGCAACTGAAATCGAACTCGAAGAAAGTGAAGCAGTAGCCGCAGAATAAGGGAGGCAGATATGGCAAAAACAAGAAAAATCCCTTTAAGAAAATCAGTTGTGTCAAATGAAGTGATTGACAAGCGTGATCTGTTGCGCATCGTCAAGAATAAAGAAGGTCAGGTCTTCATTGATCCGACAGGCAAGGCTAATGGGCGAGGTGCTTATATCAAGCTAGATAATGAAGAAGCTCAGCAGGCCAAGAAAAAGCGGGTCTTTAATCGTAGTTTCAGTATGGAAGTAGAAGAAAGCTTCTACGACGAACTGATTGCCTATGTCGATCACAAGGTCAAGAGAAGAGAGTTGGGTCTTGAATAAAGAAAAACTAGCAAACTTGCTGGGTTTGGCCCAGCGGGCTGGCCGCATCATTTCAGGAGAAGAATTGGTCATCAAAGCCATCCAAGAAGGCAAGGCTCATCTGATCTTTCTAGCTGAAGATGCAGGACCAAATCTGACGAAAAAGATTACTGATAAAAGCCATTATTACAAGATAGAAGTGTCAACCGTGTTTTCAACACTGGAATTAAGCACTGCGATTGGCAAGGCTCGTAAAGTAGCCGCCATCACAGATGCTGGTTTTACAAAGAAAATGAGGTCTCTTATGCAATAGAAGAGGAGGACAAGAATTGTCTAGAATTAGATTGTACGAAATCGCAAAAGAATTGGGGAAGGAAAGTAAAGAGGTAGTAGCTCGGGCTAAGGAATTAGGCCTAGAAGTCAAAAGCCATTCTTCCAGCGTAGAAGAAGAAGCAAGCCAGCGCATTAAGGCTAGCTTCGCAACTAAAGAAGTTGCTAAGCCTCTTCCAGAAAAAGAGGTGAATTCCCAGCCAGCACCAAATAAAGTAGCTGAAAAACCAGCTGCTCCAGTCCAAAAGGAAGTGGCCCCTGCTAGAAAAGAAGAGCCAAAAGTTGTTGAAGCAGCGGTGGCTGAAGCCCCTGCTAAACCGGCTCCAGCTCGGCCACAAAGTCGAAATTTTAAGGCAGAGCGTGAAGCGCGTGCCAAGGAACAAGCAGAGCGACGTAAGCAGCAACAAAATCGGAAACCACAAAATTCTGACCAGAAGGAAAGTAAAGAGCGTGATCGTCATGACCGCAAGGCCAACAACGATCGCCAAGAGCACCGCAATGACCGTCGTGATAATCGTGGTCAAGATGGCCGTCGGAATGGTCAGAATCATCAAGGATTTAAGGGTCAAAACCGCCAACAGCCTCAAAGTCCGAAAATTGACTTTAAGGCTCGGGCAGCAGCTCTGAAAGCAGAGCAAAATGCGGAGTATGCACGTTCTAGTGAGGAGCGTTTTAAACAGGCCCAAGCAGCTAAAGAGGCACAGGAACGCCAGAATAGACGAAAAGAGCCAGTCCAAGCAGAGACAACAACTGCTGAAGTATTTAAAGCTACTCCGGCTGAAACAGTCCAACCGGCTGCTCCTGCACCAGCACAAGCTGCGGTAGATACTCGTCGTAAAAAACAAGCTCGACCAGATAAGAAGCGCGATGATTTTGATCGCGAAGAAGAAGGTCCAAGAAAACAACAAAAGAATCGAAATAGTCAAAATCAAGTGAGAAATCAAAGAAACAGTAACTGGAATAACAATAAGAAAAATAAAAAAGGAAAAGGTAACCAGAATCAGGTTCCAAAACCTGTTACAGAACGCAAGTTCCATGAGTTGCCAAGCGAATTCGAATACACAGATGGCATGACCGTTGCGGAAATTGCAAAACGGATCAAGCGCGAGCCAGCTGAAATTGTTAAGAAGCTCTTTATGATGGGCGTGATGGCAACACAAAACCAATCTCTTGACGGTGATACTATTGAGCTCCTAATGGTGGATTACGGTATCGAAGCTAAGAAGAAGGTAGAAGTGGATACAGCTGATATTGAGCGTTTCTTTGTCGAAGAAGGCTACATCAATCCAGATGAATTAGTAGAGCGTCCGCCAGTTGTGACTATCATGGGACACGTTGACCATGGTAAAACAACCCTCTTGGATACTCTACGTAACTCTCGCGTTGCGACAGGTGAAGCAGGTGGTATCACTCAGCATATCGGTGCCTACCAGATTGAGGAAAATGGCAAGAAGATTACTTTCTTGGATACACCTGGACACGCGGCCTTTACTTCGATGCGTGCGCGTGGTGCTTCTGTTACCGATATTACCATCTTGGTCGTAGCAGCTGATGACGGTGTTATGCCTCAGACTATTGAAGCGATCAACCACTCTAAAGCCGCTAATGTGCCAATTATTGTGGCCATCAACAAGATCGATAAGCCAGGTGCCAATCCTGAGCGTGTGATTGGTGAATTGGCTGAGCATGGTGTTATGTCAACTGCTTGGGGTGGAGATTCTGAGTTTGTTGAAATCTCAGCTAAGTTCAACCAAAACATCGATGAACTTTTGGAAACAGTTCTGCTTGTAGCAGAAATTCAAGAACTCAAGGCAGATCCGACAGTTCGTGCTATCGGTACTGTTATCGAAGCCCGTTTGGATAAAGGAAAAGGTGCAGTTGCAACCCTTCTCGTCCAACAAGGTACGCTGAATGTTCAAGATCCAATTGTTGTCGGAAATACCTTCGGACGTGTTCGTGCTATGACTAATGACTTAGGTCGTCGTGTCAAAGCGGCAGGTCCATCTACGCCGGTTTCTATCACTGGTCTCAACGAAACTCCGATGGCAGGTGACCACTTTGCCGTCTATGAAGATGAAAAAGCTGCGCGTGCAGCTGGTGAGGAACGTGCTAAACGTGCCCTTCTCAAGCAACGTCAAGCTACTCATCGTGTCAGTCTGGAAAATCTCTTTGATACCCTCAAAGCCGGTGAAGTTAAGTCTGTTAACGTCATTATCAAAGCCGATGTACAAGGTTCTGTAGAAGCCTTGGCTGCTTCCTTGCAGAAGATTGAAGTGGAAGGTGTTAAGATCACCATTGTCCACTCAGCGGTTGGTGCTATCAATGAATCCGACGTAACTTTGGCAGAAGCTTCAAATGCCTTTATTATTGGATTTAACGTTCGTCCTACACCGCAAGCTCGTCAGCAAGCAGAAGCTGATGATGTAGAAATCCGTCTTCACAGCATTATCTATAAGGTTATCGAAGAAATGGAAGATGCCATGAAAGGAATGCTGGACCCAGAATACCAAGAAAAAATCATCGGGGAAGCCCTTATCCGCGAAACTTTCAAAGTTTCCAAGGTTGGTACTATCGGTGGATTTATGGTTATCAATGGTAAAGTTACCCGTGATTCCAAGGTTCGTGTTATCCGTGATGGCGTCGTAATTTACGACGGTCAGTTGGCTAGCTTGAAGCACTTCAAGGATGATGTGAAAGAAGTCACTAACGGCCGCGAAGGTGGTCTCATGATTGACGGCTATAACGATATCCAAGTGGATGATACGATTGAAGCCTACATCATGGAAGAAATCAAGAAATAAGAGAATTCCGCCGAAAACTCCCAGTGAAAAGCATATTGAGTGGAAGTCGATACTTCTATCCCAAGCACCTTTTCGCAAAGAGTTTAGAGCGAATTTCATTCAACTAAAATTAAAAATATAAGCTAGGCTAGGCCTAGCTTATATTGCAGAAGAAAAAATTAGAAAGGAAATCCTATGGCAAATCATTTTCGTACCGACCGTGTAGGAATGGAAATCAAGCGTGAAGTCAATGAGATTTTGCAAAAGAAGGTCCGTGATCCACGTGTCCAAGGTGTGACCATTACCGATGTCCAAATGTTGGGCGATCTGTCTATGGCCAAGGTCTACTATAGCATCATGAGTGACTTGGCTTCAGATAATCAAAAGGCACAGCTGGGCTTGGAAAAGGCAACCGGTACCATTAAGCGTGAACTGGGCCGAAACCTCAAGATGTATAAGATTCCAGATTTGACCTTCGTCAAAGATGAGTCTATTGAGTACGGTAATAAGATTGATCAAATGTTACGCAATTTAGAAAAACATTAATGAAAAGAGTGAGATGGGGCAGTGTTTACGAGCCCTGTCTCATTTTTATTTTTGCAAATACTTTTTAAAAGTTTTGAAAAAAGGTGTTGACAAGTGGAGATTATCCTGTTATACTAGTAAAGTACTCAATCGCGGGGATGGCGGAATTGGCAGACGCGCAGGACTAAGGATCCTGTGACCGCTTTAGGTCGTGAGGGTTCAAGTCCCTCTCTCCGCATAGGATTAGCTGACTTCGGTCAGTTTTTTTGTTTTCTCAAAGAAGCTGAAGATGTCTGAATTCAAAAATTGCTTGGGAATTACTTAAAATTTCAGGAAAAACTAGCAATTTTAATGAAAAAGTGATAAAATAAACAATGTAAGTGGTTCATTCCACAAAAAATTAGAGGAGGCCTATTACAAATGGCAATCGTTTCAGCAGAAAAATTTGTCCAAGCAGCTCGTGACAATGGTTATGCAGTTGGTGGATTTAACACAAATAACCTTGAGTGGACTCAAGCTATCTTGCGTGCAGCAGAAGCTAAAAAAGCACCAGTTTTGATCCAAACTTCAATGGGTGCTGCTAAATATATGGGTGGTTACAAAGTTGCTCGCAACTTGATCGCTAACCTTGTTGAATCAATGGGTATCACTGTACCAGTAGCGATTCACCTTGACCATGGTCACTACGAAGATGCACTTGAGTGTATCCGAGTTGGTTATACTTCAGTTATGTTTGACGGTTCACACCTTCCAGTTGAAGAAAACCTTGAAAAAGCTCGTAAAGTTGTAGAATTTGCTCACGCAAATGGTGTATCAGTAGAAGCTGAAGTTGGAACTATCGGTGGTGAAGAAGACGGAATCATCGGTGATGGTGAATTGGCTCCAATCGAAGATGCTAAAGCAATGGTTGCAACTGGTATCGACTTCTTGGCAGCTGGTATCGGTAATATCCACGGTCCATACCCTGCAAACTGGAAAGGTCTTCATCTTGACCACTTGCAAAAATTGACTGAAGCTGTACCAGGATTCCCAATCGTATTGCACGGTGGTTCAGGTATCCCTGATGACCAAATCCAAGCAGCTATCAAACTTGGTGTTGCAAAAGTTAACGTTAACACTGAATGCCAAATCGCATTCGCTAACGCAACTCGTAAATTTGCTCGTGACTACGAAGCAAACGAAGCAGAATACGACAAGAAGAAACTCTTCGACCCACGTAAATTCTTGGCTGACGGTGTAAAAGCTATCCAAGCATCAGTTGAAGAACGTATCGACGTATTCGGTTCAGAAGGTAAAGCATAAGAAGCTTGTAAAAGCTTGATATAACAGGGTTTATCCGATTTGGATAAACCTTTTTTCTTTGTTTTGCCACAAATTTGCCATACTTATTTAGTTAACGAATCTAATACAGGAATAATTAGATCTTTTGTTTTTTGTGTAAGGTGCAAATAGATATCTCTAACACGACTTCCTCGTGTGTGCCCAACACGATCTTGAATTGCTTCGAGTGGAATTCCTTGCTCAGCTAAAAAGCTGATATGTGTGTGACGAAAAATGTGAGTTGAAATAGAATCATCATTAGTACGAGAGTTTGAGCGATGATATTTAACATTTGAATCAGAATGATAAGAATAGCTAGTACAAAAGCTTCAAATATTTTAAAGATGGCATAAAACATAGTAATTGAACATATGATATAATAGAATGAAATCAAGTAATGGCAATATATTCAACTTAATCGAAATAGTATAGAATTACGAGGAGATTATAAGATGACCGATTATATAAAATTAAATGAAGATAGATGGAATAATGTAAAAAATGACTATACTGAGCCACTGACACATGAAGAATTAGAAGAAGCTAGAAATAATCCCATTTCTGTTGCTTTAACTGTTGGGAAAAAAGTTCCGAAAGAATGGTTTGAAAAAGCAAATGGAAAAAAGATATTAGGGTTAGCTTGTGGTGGTGGACAGCAGGGGCCAGTTTTTGCTATAAAAGGTTATGATGTCACCATAATGGATTTTTCTAAATCACAATTAGAAAGAGACGAGATGGTTGCTAAAAGAGAAGGATTAAAAATCAAGACGATTCAAGGCGATATGACAAAAGCATTTCCCTTTGAAGATGAAACTTTTGATATTATTTTTAACCCGGTTTCAAATGTATATATAGAAGATTTAGAAAACATGTATAAAGAAGCCACTCGAGTATTGAAAAAGGGTGGACTGTTAATGGTCGGATTTATGAACCCTTGGATATACATGTATGATGCTGACATTGTATGGGACAAACCTGATGAGGAATTACTTTTAAAGTTTTCAATACCTTTTAATTCAAAAGAGCTTGAAGAGGAAGGCAAGATAACCATAAATCCAGAATATGGATATGAATTTAGCCATACCTTAGAAACTCAGATTAGAGGACAACTTAAAAATGGTCTCGCTATGATAGATTTTTATGAATCATGTGATAAAAGAAATAGATTATCACGTTATGGAAATGACTATATAGCTACACTTTGCATTAAACTATAATGTTATAGAACATACTTCAGGAGAATAGCCCATTTTATTTTCCTTAAGGGTTAAAATCTAAATCTCAGTTTGTCGAAGCAAAACAATTAAATAAAATGATAGAGAGGAAGTAAAAGCAAATAGCTGATACTTCCTTTTTTCTTGTCAAACATTCAAAAACGGAAAGGAGAATTTATGGAAGAACTGAAGAACACAGATAAACAAGGCATTAGCACAAAGAGAAAGATTGGAAAGACCACCTATGAGGTTCTTGTCCATTTCAATGAAAATGCAACTGAAGCAATGCAAGAAAAACTTACAAGAATAATGCTGAGGGAGCTTAGGAGAAAATTGGATGAAAAAAGATGATTTTGATTAAAAAGTCCTTGGCAAGTAGCAACAGGAAAAACAGTGAAGTCTATTCTAATTTCATGTAGTGCAAGGCTTGCATAATATAGGAAATATAAACGAATAATCAGGCTATAGATAGAAAATCTCGCTCCAGTGGGATTTTTCTTGTATAATGAAGCTAGAAAGTAGCTGATGGAGGTAAAGAAAGGTTGAAATGCAAGGAAAAGATATTTAGTGCTGTCATTGATCGGCCGGTCGGTTTTAAAGATTCTTTTGGGAATGTCTATCTGATTAATTATGGTTATATCCCTGAGCTGATGGGTGGAGATGGCGAAGAGCAGGATGTGTATATTATTTCCCGTGACCCGCAGCAGCCTCTGGAAAATTTTACAGGAAAGCTGGTTGCTATCATCCATCGGCGTGATGATATAGAAGACAAGTGGGTCTTGGCTCCTGCTAATGAGGAGATTGACAAAATTTTGATAGCGGAGCAGACTCAATTTATGGAGCAGTATTTTGATTCTTGGATTGAGATGGTGGAAGAGAGCAATGATTCAAATCCTTAATATCCATGATAAAGACCAGAAATCGGCTCTTGTGAGCGCTGTTCTAAATGGTTTAGCTTAATAATGAAAGTCTATATTCGATTAAGCTTTCCTAAATATCGGATAAAATTACAAGACGGTAATTCACGAAAAAAATCGCATGGATGAATCTAAAATGATTTGTCCATGCGATTTTTATATTTAAGGAACTATCGTGAGCAAAGGTTTATCTAGCAGAATAGAAATGTTTACGCTTCTTTCTTTTTGAGCAAGATGAGACCACCACTTGTAGCCAGAAGAATCGTTGCGACTGTAAAGAGAGCAGAGTTTTCCTTGCTTCCTGTTTGAGGGAGCTGGGCCTGCTGAGTATTTGTTGCTTTTTGGGCTGTAGCGGTAGGCTGTGCTTCGCTTGTTTTCTGAGCGAGGCTTTCTAGTTGCTCTTCTCTTGCTTTCGGAGCTGTCGGTTTGTCAGCTGGTTTGCCTGCTTGTTTTGGCTGAGGTTTTTGGTTCAAAATTTCAACAATTTCGACACTTGGTTTGTGAGTGACAGGCATATCTTTCAGCTCAACCAATTGATTTCCAAAGACAGCGTTCGATACCCAACGGTAGAAGTGAATGGTATGCAGACGGTTGGTTGGGTTTCCAGCATAAACGAAGAGCGGATGTTCCTTGTAATTACCAGAAATAGCAACGATTTTATTGGCTAATTTTTCATTGCCTGGCCACCAGCCTGCAATGTAGTAGTCACTGTCTGCAATAGTCGCCAAAGTCTTGAAGTTGGCAGGGGCTTTTGCGATCCAGTTTCCAGAATTAGAATAGAAGAGATCATTCTTCTTATAGCCGCTAGTCAATGGATCTTTATCGTCTATAATAGCCTTCATCAGCCCTTCAAAATCGCTGCCGCCAGAGAATCTTTCCGCATCAAATCCATCTAGAACACCGAGTTTTTCAAGGCGTTGCATAGCAGAGCCACCCACTACAATGGTTGGTTTGCGACCAAGAATAGACTTGTCAAATTTGTTGCTTTCAAGGACGATGACATCAGCTTCATCAGGCGTATCGACAATATCAAAGCCTAGATTTTTCAGTGCCAGAGCGGTATGAGTAGGTGAGTCCACTCCTGCCCAGTAGAATTGATGAGGGGGTGCATAGACCTTCAGTGCTTTTAAGCTTGGCCCTTCCGGAACCTTATACAAGGCATCTCCATAAATAGCATAATCACCTAAGAGATTTGCAAAGGTTGATGTATCAACGATATAGCCATCTTCTGTCAGATAGACTTTCTTACCTTGGCGAATGGCTTGGTTGACAGCTTTGACCGTGCTATCAGATGTATTAGCAATGACATAGTAAGGTGCTGAGTAGTTGATATCGCGCGTCCGAGTAGCACGGAGAGCAGTGACTTCGCCGAGTTTGCCATCAAAGAGTTTATCTTTAAAGATAGGCTCAGCTTTAAAGCCTCTCATATCTGGGAAGTTGACCAAAAGTTCAGCATACATGGCAGCCCAGGCAGATTCGTTTGATCCTTTGTAGAGGATATGGTTGGCATAGCCGCGCTTAGCTTGAGACATATCGACAACCAGGTCACCCTTCTTATAGTTGCCAACATCTTCCTTCAATTCTTGAATGACAACACCGTTTCTCTTGAAGTATTCAATCATGTTAAAGGCTTGTTGGGAATCATTGTCTTTGTCGAGTCCCATTGGGATAACATAATAGTCAGGGAAGAATTTTTTCTGACCATTTTTCACCCGTCCAACAACCTTGCCGTCAGGTCCGACCAACTCATTTTCAGCTTTTGGATCTTCAACCTTGTTGATGCCACGGAGATAGAAGTTAAGGCGCATTTCCATGAGCTTGTCAGGATTTTGGGACAGGTAAGAGATACCTCCAAGGACGGCGTGATAGCCAGCCTTGTAGGATTCCTGATTGCCCTCAGGGATTTCAACGGTATGTCCTAATATTCCATGGTACATAGCATAAACGCCTGTGTAGCCAGAGAAGGAGTCATCCCAGCCATCGCCCCAGTCTAGTTTAGGAATGATGTAGTGGTCATACTTGGAATTGGCAACACCGGCGCGGCCCATGTGGTGGGCATTTTCCAACATATTTTTTGACAGAAGGTCATATTCAAAGTTTGGATCGTGCGGCGGTGTCGCTGGCTCGATCAAGAATTCTTTAACGAATCCATGAATGTCATAAAGTGCAATTGGATTCCATTTGTTAATGAGTCCAGCTACAGTACGGGTTTCTGGGTTGGCCTGATAGCTAGTATCGCGGTTTGGATCAATTCCGTTAGCTAGGGCACGGGTATTGGCAACATCTCCGTCAGGATTTTCAGTAAAATCAAAGAGGAAAATGAATTTCTTGAGGAGTTCTTTGACACTGAGTGTGACAGTCTTAGCATTGCCATTAGCATCAGTGGTTTGGAAAGAAATTTGATCTTTGGTCGCAAAAGTATTGAAGAGTCCAGTGATGATATCGATAGCAGGTTGTTCATCGGCGTGGGTATTGTTGATAAGGACTGGAAGTTTATAGTCCAGCGTACCATTTTTCAGAGCAGCTAACATTTCAGCTGGTTTAGTAAGGGCGACTTTATTGGTTGTATTGAGATAGTCGTCAATGCTCTTTTGGTCGGAGCTGATGATACCCAACTTGATATCGCGACCCTGAGCACTCTTTCCGATGTTTTCAATCTGTACCAAGCGATCCGTTTTAGCATCTTGTCGACTCTTTTCGATAGCTGCCAGCATTTCATCGTGGGTATGGAAATCTTCGTAGGGACGAAGGACAATATTCTTGCGAATAGTCAGGCCAAGATCTTCGCTGGTTCCGACTAATTCATGAGTTCCCATAAAGTTGCGGTAGGTTCTACGGATATTGTTTGGTGTCCGCAGGCTTAAGTCTTGCCCAAATAATTCATTAAATTTTAGGGAAACTTTGAGGTCATTTCCATCAGCTTTTTCTTCAACAGTGACAAATGGATCGCCTGTGAAGCTTCCATCATCCATCTTCCAAGTTTTCCACTCGCTAATAGGCTTGTTGTCCAGTGTCCAAGTGATTTTACCAGCTTGAGCTCCTCGCTCTTGAATAGTTTCTTCTATGCTGGCTTTTTCGGACATGTAAACCTTACTGTCGGCAAGTTGAACCTTGTTTTCTTGGGGCATAGCTGCGCGGACTTCTGTTTTAGTCGTAGTATCCAGTTTTTGGCTAGCATCAGCTGCTTTTTCATCTAGGGCTGTAGAAGGAAGACTTGGAGACTTGCTGTCCGTAGCTTCAGATGGGCTACTTTTCTCTAGTGAATCAGCTTGTGGAGTAGTTGAGGGTTCTTCAGCCTTCTCTGTACTTGCAGGTATAGGCTGCTCCACCAGAGAACTGATTTTGCTGCTGTCTTGCGGAAGTTCAGCAGGGTTAAGCGTATCAGCCGCCGCATTTCCTTGAGCTAAAACGGCCAATAGAACCGCAGCGGATAGGCTGAGGGCTTGTGTGTATAAGCGTTTCTTATAAGAATTTTTCATAAGAAACCTCCTTTTTAATGTGTTCTTTAAGTTTAGTATAACAGAGTTTGAAACCGTTTACAATTAAAAACATAGATAAAAAATAAACTTCTAACAAAAGAAAGAGATATGTGTAATTTCTGAAGAGTGTTTGAGTCTGATATTGAAACAGCCCGTAATATTCGCAGTTTGGGTTTCTGCAATTTCATGCAAAAAACAAGCATTTATGCTACAATATTAGCAATAAAGATGATTGGAGCAAACGATGAAAGCGATTATTACGGTTGTTGGAAAAGATAAGGCAGGGATTGTGGCTGGTGTAGCTAGTAAAATTGCCGAGCTGGGGCTCAATATTGACGATATTTCACAAACGGTTTTGGATGAGTTTTTTACCATGATGGCTGTCGTTTCTAGCGACGAAAAGCAGGATTTTGCAGCACTTCGTAGTGAATTTGTGGCCTTTGGTCAGACGCTTAATGTCAAAATCAATATTCAAAGCGCAGCGATTTTTGACGCTATGTACAATATCTAAGGAGAGGGCACATGGATATTAGACAAGTTACAGAAACCATTGCCATGATTGAGGAGCAGAATTTTGATATTCGGACCATTACCATGGGCATTTCTCTCTTAGACTGCATCGACACAGATATTGATCGGGCGGCAGACAAGGTATACCAAAAAATTACGACAAAAGCGAAAGATTTAGTTTCAGTCGGGAATGAGATTGCAGCAGAGCTCGGGATTCCTATCGTCAACAAGCGGGTCTCCGTGACTCCGATTTCTCTGATTGGGGCAGCTACGGACGCTACGGACTATCTGCCTCTGGCTCATGCTCTGGATCGGGCAGCAAAAGAAATCGGTGTTGACTTTATCGGCGGCTTCTCAGCCTTGGTCCAAAAGGGCTATCAAAAAGGCGATGAAATCCTCATTAATTCCATTCCGCGTGCTTTGGCGGAGACGGACAAAGTCTGCTCCTCTGTCAATATCGGCTCAACCAAGACTGGCATCAATATGACGGCAGTTGCGGATATGGGGCGGATTATCAAGGAAACAGCCCAGCTTTCTGACATGGGGGCGGCCAAGTTGGTCGTCTTTGCCAATGCGGTAGAGGACAATCCTTTCATGGCGGGCGCTTTTCATGGTGTCGGTGAAGCGGATGTGGTCATCAATGTCGGTGTTTCTGGGCCAGGTGTTGTCAAGCGAGCCTTGGAAAAGGTCCGTGGTGAGAGCTTTGATGTGGTGGCTGAAACGGTCAAGAAAACGGCCTTCAAAATCACCCGTATCGGCCAGTTGGTCGGTCAGATGGCCAGCGAGCGTCTGGGCGTCAAGTTCGGGATTGTTGACTTGAGTTTGGCGCCGACGCCAGCAGTCGGGGATTCAGTGGCCCGTGTCTTGGAAGAAATGGGTTTGGAAACAGTCGGTACCCACGGTACGACAGCGGCGCTTGCCCTGCTCAATGACCAAGTCAAAAAAGGCGGTGTCATGGCCTGCAATCAAGTGGGCGGACTATCTGGTGCATTCATTCCTGTTTCTGAAGATGAGGGCATGATTTCAGCTGTGCAAAATGGCTCGCTCAATCTAGAAAAGTTAGAAGCTATGACAGCAATCTGCTCGGTCGGTTTGGATATGATTGCCATTCCAGAGGAAACGCCAGCTGAAACCATCGCAGCCATGATTGCGGATGAAGCGGCGATTGGCGTTATCAATCAAAAGACGACAGCTGTTCGGATTATTCCGAAGGGCAAGGAAGGTGATATGATTGAATTTGGCGGGCTCTTGGGAACAGCTCCGGTCATGAAGGTCAATCAGGCTTCGTCAGCTGCCTTTATCGCGCGTGGCGGCCAGATTCCAGCACCGATTCACAGTTTTAAAAACTAAGTAAATAGGGGGTCTGTTTAGACAGACCCTTTCCCTCTGCCTTGCTCAGTCAAGTGCGAGGCAAATAAGCCACTCTTAGACGAGTGGCCTTGATGAAAAAAGGAGATATTCATGGCAAAAACAAAATTATACATCATCCGGCATGGTAAGACCATGTTTAATACTATTGGTCGAGCTCAGGGCTGGTCGGACACTCCCTTAACTGAAGAAGGCGAACGTGGTATCCGTGAACTAGGGATTGGGCTAAGAGAGTCTGGCTTGGAATTTACCCAGGCTTTCTCGAGCGACTCTGGTCGAACCATTCAGACCATGGGGATTATCCTAGAAGAGCTGGATTTGGTAGGGAAGATTCCTTATAAGTTTGACAAGCGTATTCGAGAGTGGTGCTTCGGGAGCTTTGACGGGGCTTATGGTGGCGATCTTTTCCGTGGAGTGATTCCAAGGGTACGTGACACTGACAATTATAAAGAGCTGACTCTCCCAGAATTGGCTGACGGTTTGGTTGAAGTGGATACGGCTGGCTGGGCTGAACCATGGGAGCAACTCAGTGGGCGGATTTTAGCTGGATTTACAGCTATTGCTCAAGAAGTGGAAGCTGCTGGTGGAGGCAATGCTTTGGTCGTCAGCCATAGTATGACCATTGGGACTTTTGCCTATCTGCTCGATAAATCCATTAGCAAAAATCCTGAAGTTGACAACGGCAGTGTGACAGTCGTCGAATATGAAAAAGGACAATTTACGATTCAGATCTTGGGAGATGTGTCCTACCGTGAAGTTGGTGCCAAAATATTGGACGCTAAATAAACGGTTGAAAGAAAATATGGCAATAATTGAGCTTTCTTGAGCTGCTTTCTCTCAATCTTAGAAACTACTTTTTTTCAGAAACGTGATATAATGAGAGGAGAATAAGGGGGAAGTGTATGGCAAAAACAAGATTATACCTGATCCGGCATGGTAAAACGATGTTTAATACAATCGGACGAGCTCAGGGCTGGAGTGATAGTCCGTTGACAGCAGAAGGCGAACGTGGCATCCATGAATTAGGAATTGGTTTGCGAAAAGCGGGTATTGATTTTAAACTAGCTAGATCCAGTGATTCGGGTCGAACCATTCAGACCATGGGAATTATTCTGGAAGAGCTGGGCTTGACTGGAAAGATTCCTTATCGGTTTGACAAGCGCATTCGAGAGTGGTGTTTTGGCAGCTTTGATGGTGGCTATGATGGCGAGCTCTTTATGGGGGTCATGCCTAGGGTCTTTAATATTGACCATGTCCATCAACTCAGCTATGCCGAGCTGGCAGAAGGCTTAGTAGAAGTCGACACGGCTGGATGGGCTGAGAATTGGGAAAAACTCAGCGGCCGAATTTGGCAAGGCTTCTCAGAGATTGCTGAGGAGCTGGAGGCTGCGGGTGGTGGCAATGCTTTGGTAGTTAGTCATGGCATGACCATCGGAACCTTTGTCTATCTAATTAATCGCATGCAACCTCATGGCCTAGGCAATGGTAGTGTGACCATCGTAGACTATGAAGATGGACAATTTTCAGTTGTTTCCATCGGTGATATGTCCTATCGTGAAGTTGGAGCGAAAGAGCTGGAGGACAAGTCTTGAGACGAGGTCGCCATGAAAGAAAGAGAAAACTCTCTCTGTTTCGACTAATAAATAGGCTCTTATTTCTAGGAATTGGGATCAGTTTGCTGTTTGCTCTATTGCGAGTGCAAGACATGGATGAAGACTTCTTAACTTTTATTAGTCGTGGTTTGGGAGTCTGGACCTCTGACTTGCCCAAGGTGTCAGTTGATGATTGGGAGTTGACTTTAATTAATCGTAGCCATTTACAGGAAGAGTCTCATCCTAAGTTGACCCAAATCGATGATATTCAGGTAGATAGTCGGATTGCTGAAAATACCAGACAATTTTTAGCTGCAGCTCGGGTCATTGCGCCAGAGGAAACTTTGATTTCGGGCTATCGTAGCCGAGCGGAGCAGACAGAGCTCTATGAAGAAGCCCTAGCTTTGGCCGAAGAAGAAGGCCTGTCTCGGCAAGAAGCGGAGCAAGAAGTGCAAAAGCGGATCCAGCTGCCAGGTGCCAGTGAGCATCAGACAGGCTTGGCGATTGATATGAGCGAGCCAAAAGGTCAGAATGATGAAGTAGCAAATAAGATTGCGGAAATTGCCCCTAAATACGGCTTTATTCTGCGCTATCCTGAAGGGAAAAGCGATATTACTGGTGTGGATTTTGAAAATTGGCACTATCGTTATGTTGGCCTAGAGTCGGCCCAATATATGCAAAAACATCATCTAGTTTTAGAGGAATATCTGGCCCTTTTGAAAGAGTCAGCTCGGTAAATCGTTACAATCCATTGATAGACAAAAAATCAGCTGCTCAAATGAGCAAGCTGATTTTTAAATAAACAATAGTTCTGGAGTTTGGTCTAATGCTTTTAATACATGTTAAGAGATAAAAAGTAATCTCGCTTTAATTAAGAACCTGATTATTTAAGCAATCTATAGAAATACAAGTGCGTAGATTGACATATTTGGGAAATGAGCGTATAATCGCAATATGATTGAGTGCTCACTCAATTTGTAGACGAAAAAAGGAGTTCATGAAATGGTTGTTCAAGCAATACAATATAGTCGTTTCGGTGATGAAGAAGTGTTAGATTTAGTGAACATTAAATCTGATTCTTTGAAAGTGAATCAAGTGAGGATAGAAGTTTATGCAGTTGGTTTAAATCCTATTGATTATAAGACTTTTGAGGGGGCAAAGCCACTCCGATTTCTATCTTTTATGACGAAACTAAAGCAACCAAGTCGTTGGTTTGAGTCAAAATCATCTCTTTTTCCAAGAGGTGTTGGTCGGGATTTTGCTGGAGTTATCACAGAAGTTGGTGAAGGAGTAAGTCGGTTTGCAGTAGGCGATAAGGTTTTTGGAACAATGATCAGTGACCCTGGATTAGGCACCAAGAGGGGAGCTTTGGCAACAGAAATTTGTGTCAATGAATCGGAAATTGTTTTGAAACCAGATATGATTGATATGAATCATGCTGCTACTATGGGGGTAGCCTCTCTAACAGTGGGAGGTGCTTTTAGAAAAATTGAGTTAAGTTCTAAAGATGTTGTAGTTATTTCAGCAGCGGCAGGTGGTATTGGAAGTATTGCAGTACAGTATGCAGTTGCTAAGGGGGCAACGGTTATCGGAATTGCAAGTAAGAAAAATTCAGAATATCTGAAGTCCTTAGGCGCCATACCAGTAGCTTACGAAGAGAACATCCAGAATGCTCTTCTATCAGCAAGTCCAAAGCCGATTACAAAATTCTTGGATTGCTATGGAAGTGATTATGTTAAATTAGCTTTCAGTTTGGGATTGAAGGGCACGGATATTGGAACGCTAGTACCTTCACCATATGTTATGATAAAAGGTGCCCAGTTCACAGGTCCGAGACATTCCACATATGATGATTTTAAAGTTCTAGCGGAAATGGTCTCAGATGGGAAGGTTCGGCTGAATATTGATCAGGTTTATGATTTTTCTCTAAAGTCAGTTAGAGAGGCATATCGTAGTCTGAAGTTGGGGCACACTCGAGGCAAAAAAGTCGTAAAAGTAAGAGAGTAGAAGAGAGGTGTAGCAATGGATAGTTTAGAACAAAAGTATGCTCAGACATTAGAAAATAGCACCTTGAGTTTAAAACAACGTCAAGTATTATTATCAAGTCTAAAGTTATTTTCAGAAATTGGCTTTGAAAATACAACAGCCAGCCTTATTGCTAAGGAGGCTGGGGTTTCAGAGGGGACCGTTTTTAGTTACTTTAAAACCAAGGAAGGAATATTAGAAGCTATTCTGTCGACTTTTCTCGAACAAGTTATTCCAGATGTGATTGCTGATTTTTCTGAGAAGAAATTTACAGCAAACCAAGAGAGTTTTCCAGTGTTTTTGAGAAGCATTGTTCGAGATAGACTAGTTTTCATTCAGGAGAATCAAATGCAAGTTAAAATTATCTTGAGCCGTTCTTTTATTGATAAAACTATTTCTAGTCAGTTAGGGAATGTTATTGTTCACTCTATCATTAAGCCAATTAGTCCAGTTCTGAATCAGTTTAAAGAAAATGGTGTTATCCGAGATTGGTCAAATGAAAGAATCGTTCGTTATATTTTAGCTTTGAGTCTTTCTTATGTTATTCCAATGATGTTAAATGATAAGGAAGATGTGAACATAGATGAAGCAGTAAACGAAATTGTTGAATGCCTATCTTCTGCCTTAGTAGAAGTAAAATAAATCTTGATTTTTAAGCTTACTATTAAAAATAGTGAGCTTTTTTGAAACCAATATAAAAATCCCCAATCGGAGCGATTGAGGATTAAGCAAATGAATCTTAAACAATACCTTGCGCAATCATAGCGTTTGCTACGTTTTCGAAGGCAGCAATATTTGCTCCTGCAAGGTAATCAGTACCAAGACCGTATGTTTCAGCCGTTGTTTTAGCTGTGTTGAAGATGTTGGTCATGATGTCTTTGAGACGGCCGTCCACTTCTTCACGAGTCCATGAGAGGCGAAGGCTGTTTTGGCTCATTTCAAGGGCAGATACAGCCACACCACCAGCGTTGGCAGCTTTGGCAGGTCCGTAAAGGATTCCGTTTTCCTTGTAGACTTTAATCGCATCAAGGTCACTCGGCATGTTGGCACCTTCTGATACGCAGATAACACCTTGAGCAACCAAACGTTTAGCCGCTTCACCATTGATTTCGTTTTGAGTCGCACATGGAAGAGCGATGTCGTAGTTACCAGCGTAAGTCCATACAGAACCTTCATGGTAAGTAGCAGTTGCTTTTTCAGCTGCGTACTCAGTCAAACGAGCACGACGTTTTTCTTTAACATCAACCAAAAGATCGAAGTCAATACCATTTTCGTCGATGACATAACCGTTGGAGTCAGATACTGAGATAACAGTAGCGCCAAGTTCAGTCGCTTTTTGAAGAGCGTATTGAGCTACGTTACCAGAACCGGAAATCACCACTTTTTTACCAGCAAAGCTGTTACCGTTAGCTTTGAGCATTTCTTCAGTATAGTAAACCAAACCGTAACCAGTAGCTTCTGGGCGAATCAGGCTACCACCAAATCCAAGAGGTTTACCAGTCAAGACACCAGCATCAAATTGGTTCAGGCGTTTGTATTGTCCGTAAAGGTAACCAATTTCACGTCCACCAACACCGATATCACCAGCTGGGACGTCAAGTGATGGTCCGATGTATTTTTGCAATTCAGTCATGAAGCTTTGGCAGAAGCGCATCACTTCAGCATCAGTCTTTCCTTTAGGATCGAAGTCTGATCCCCCTTTACCTCCACCGATTGGAAGTCCAGTCAAGACGTTTTTAAAGATTTGTTCAAATCCGAGGAATTTCAAGATCCCTTGGTTTACAGTTGGGTGGAAACGAAGTCCGCCTTTATATGGTCCAACAGCTGAGTTGAATTGAACACGGTAACCACGGTTGACTTGGACTTTTCCATCGCGGTCAACCCAAGGAACACGGAAAGAAATCACGCGCTCAGGCTCAGTGATACGTGCCAAGATGTTTTCTTCGATATACTCAGGGTGTTTTTCAAATACAGGTTCCAAAGTGCTGAAGAATTCTTCAACCGCCTGGAGAAATTCGGCCTCATGCCCGTTACGAGCTTTCACAGTTGCAAACACGCTTTGGATATAGTCTTTAGCAGATGTCATATCGTTCTCCTTTTGTTGTTATATTTTATTACATGAGCCATTATAGCAGAATTTTTTTAGGGTGTAAAGAAAAAAGTTGAATTTTCTGAAAATTTCCATAATATTTTTTTGAAGATTCTAGGTGGAAATGCCGAACCTTTTGCTAGAAAATTAGGAGAAATCCTTTATAGGAAGAATTTTAATGATATAATAGAGAAAATTAAGGAATAAGAGGTCAAAATAATGACAACAACCAAGACAAAAATTGCGGGTTTTGAATTTGATAACTGTCTGATGAATGCAGCAGGGGTGGCTTGTATGACAGTGGAAGAGTTAGAAGAAGTCAAAAATTCTGCTGCAGGAACTTTTGTGACTAAGACGGCAACGCTGGAATTTCGTCAGGGCAATCCAGAGCCTCGCTATCAGGATGTTCCTCTGGGCTCTATCAATTCCATGGGCCTGCCCAATAATGGTTTAGATTATTATCTTGACTACTTGCTGGAGCTGCAAGAAAGCGAGCCAAATCGCACCTTCTTCCTTTCTTTGGTTGGTATGTCGCCAGAAGAAACCTACACCATTCTCAAGAAAGTGCAGGCAAGCGACTTTAAAGGTATTACTGAGCTCAATCTCTCCTGCCCCAATGTCCCTGGCAAACCGCAGATTGCCTATGATTTTGAAACGACGGATAAGATCTTGTCAGAAGTTTTTGCTTATTTCACTAAGCCCCTGGGTATCAAGCTGCCTCCTTACTTTGATATCGTGCATTTTGATCAGGCTGCTGCGATTTTCAACAACTATCCGCTCAAGTTTGTCAATTGTGTAAACTCAATCGGAAACGGTCTTTATATAGAAGATGAGTCAGTGGTCATTCGTCCCAAAAATGGTTTTGGGGGTATCGGAGGACAGTACATCAAGCCGACCGCTCTGGCCAATGTCCATGCCTTTTATCAACGCCTGAAACCAGAAATCCAAATTATTGGAACTGGTGGTGTCCTGACGGGGCGCGATGCCTTTGAGCATATCCTCTGTGGAGCTAGTATGGTGCAGGTAGGAACGACTCTTCATAAAGAAGGAGTGGCAGCCTTTGAGCGCATTACCGCAGAACTCAAGGCCATTATGGAAGAAAAAGGCTATGAAAGCCTGGAAGACTTCCGTGGAAAGCTGAAGTATATTGATTAAACGTTTAAGAAAGAGAGAGTGGGACAGAAATCGCTAATTCGTTAGAATTCGATTTCGTCGTCCCACCTCCGCACAGTTGAGTAGGGCTGTAGAAGTTGATGAAATCAGCGTAGTAGAGCCCACTCAAACACTGCGTCTTGCTCGACAATCCAAAGACAATTGAGAGGCTAGGACTTTTGTCCCAGCCTCTCTTTTAGTATTTTTAGGGCGAGTAGAAAAAAAGCCCTCCAAGATTAGATAGGAAATCTTGGAGGGATATGGATAATTTATTTATCTAGAACGTTGTTTACCAGCGTTGCGATTCTTTTTCTTTTTATTGTTTTGAGTGACTGCTTGGCTCGCTTTTGGTGTCACATCTTTGATGCGACCTGCATTGCTCATGGCTTTCGGAGGATTCTTTTTGTATTCTTCAGCTACTTGCTTTCTGATCCGAGGACGCATTAAGTAGTTAATGATGAATTGTTGGATAATTTGAACGAAACCACCGACTACCCAGTAGAGCGTCACAGCTGCTGGTGACATGAAAGAGAAGACTACGATCATAATCGGGCTCATGTAAGTTGCACTCTTCATCTGCGCTTTTTGGGTTTCATCTTCGATACCATGTAGGGAGAGAAGTGACTGGATGTAGTAGAGTACACCGACAATGAGAGTCAAGGCTAGACTAGGTTTTCCAAGATTGATGCCAAGGAATGTACTGCTGGCTACACCGTTTGTGTATTGGGCAGCAAAGAAGAGGGCTGAGAAGAAAGGCATTTGAATGAGTAGGGGGAGGCAGCCGATACCGCCAAACATACTCAGACCATTTTCTCTTTGAGCAGCCATAAGTTCTTGCTGCGCTTCTAGTTTTTCTTCTTGAGTTTCGGCATTATTGATTCGTTCTTGAATAGGAGCAAAGATGGGCTTGAAGTAGTTCATCTTTTCTGATTGAAGAGTAGCCTTCCAAGATTGATAGATTCCCAATGGGAAAATAATCAGCCGCACGATGAGTGTAACGATAATAATCGCTAGACCATAACCAAGACCTGAATTCTTGGCAAAGAACTGGATGCTATCTGCCATAGGCCGACCAAGCACGTCCCAAATAATACCAGAAGGATTACCTGCCTTGTCTCGTCCGACACACCCTGTCAATAATAGAAGGAGGGACAAGCTCATTCCAGAGAATAAAATACGTTTAAATGTTTTCACGAGTTCATTTCCTTTGTTTCTAAAAAAATAATACCTATCTATTCTACTGTTTTTTAAGGAAATATACAATAGTTCTCCAGACCTAATTTGCAATTTTAAAGTCAGTATAGGAATCAAAATTGGCCATGGTGACATCTAAATAGCTGACTTTTGAAAAAGGAGTTGGTCCCTTGCGGATTTCTTGAATGAACTTGGCCATGAGGGCAGAGCTTTCAGCTTGAGCCAAAATTTCGACTGTACCGTCGTCATTATTCCAGACACGACCTGTAATCCCGCCGATTTGCAGAGCGAGGGAGTAAACGCCCCAACGAAAGCCGACACCTTGGACTCGTCCTTGCGCGATCATTCTTACTTTTTGCATCGTTACCTCCTTTTGTAGCGGTTTGAAACTCGCTTCTCAGCATATAGCGCAGCGAGCGGTTGCTTGCTGGAGACAAGAATTTCTCTGAAGCTAAGTCTAGAGGATGAGTTCAAAACTGCTAGATTGTGTTATAATGTACTTATGAATATTATAACCTCAAAAGCCAATAATGTGGTAAAAAAAGCTAAAAAGCTGCATCAAAAAAAATATCGTAGCGAGTCGTATTTGATTGAGGGCTGGCATCTTTTTGAGGAGGCTCTGGCTAGTCAGGCACGTATTCTGCGAATTTTTGCCTTGGCAGAGTACGAAGAGCGCTTGGCAGCATTTTCTCAGACGATTTTTGTCAGTCCTGAGATTCTGAGTGATTTGGCAGATAGTAAGACACCTCAGGGAATCGTTGCAGAATTAGCCTTTGAGGAGCAAACTATTCCAGAAAAGCTGGAAGGTGCCTATCTCTTTTTAGAAGATGTGCAGGATCCTGGTAATGTCGGAACCATCATCCGAACAGCGGATGCGGCGGGTTATCAAGGAGTTTTCATCTCTAGTCACTCCGCTGACATTTACAATCTCAAAACCTTGCGTTCTATGCAAGGTAGCCATTTTCATCTGCCCATTTATCGCGTGAGCAGAGAGGATATGCTGGCCCTAGCTCGTCAAAGTGACCTGCAAATTTTGGCTTCGACTTTATCAGAAGATTCTGTGGATTATCAAAAGATTGAAAAAAATGAGAATTTTCTCCTAGTCATGGGTAATGAAGGGCAAGGAATCAGCCAAGAAATGACGGATACGGCTGATGTTCTGGTTCACATTTCCATGAAGGGGCAGGCTGAAAGTCTTAACGTTGCTGTGGCAGCCGGCATTCTGATGTTTGCTTTAAGCTAGCTTTTAGAAATCTCTCTATAATAAAACTAAATGGAGGTGATGATATGCCTTACAGAGAAGATGATGAATTTATGGCCTATGTGGGGCATTTGATCGAGAAGCCCAGCGTCCAACGCTTAAAAGGAATTACCCATCATATTCATTCTAATCGGCTTGAACATTCGATCAATGTCAGTTATACTAGTTATAAGATTGCTAAAAAATTTGGCTGGAATGCCCGCAGTACAGCACGAGGTGCTCTTCTGCATGATCTATTTTATTATGACTGGCGCGAAACCAAGTTTAAAAAGAGTCATGCCTGGGTTCATCCCCGCCTAGCAGTCCGAAATGCCCGCAAGATTACCAAGCTCAATCGAGTTGAGGAAGATATTATCATCAAGCACATGTGGGGAGCGACCTTAGCACCACCCCGCTACAAGGAGTCCTTCGTTGTAACCATGGTGGACAAGTATTGGGCGATCAAAGAAGCGACGGCGCCTTGGCGACAAAAGCTGAGTGGGCGTAAAAAGTATCATCGAAAGATGATGAAAAGTTAAAATGTAAAAAGGAGACATTATGAACAATACAATTATTCAAGAAAACAGTGGACTTTCTAGTTTTTATTCTAAGGTCTACGGATTTGTTGGGATGGGAATTGCCATCTCTGCTCTGGTTTCAGGCTTGATGCTGACGACCTTCCAGACAGCTCTAGTTGAGATTTTGCTCCATTATAGCTGGATTTACTATGGAGCTATCTTCATTGAGCTGGCCTTGGTTTGGTCAGCTTCCAGCAGAGGCCTCCGCAATAGTCCAGCTGCTCTTCCGCTTTTTTTGAGCTACTCAGCCCTAAACGGATTTACCATGAGTTTCATTGTGGCCATGTACACAGGAGGCGTGGTCTTCAAAGCATTTGCAGTTAGTGCGGCTGTTTTCCTTGTTATGGCAGCCATGGGCGTCATCATTAAAAAAGATTTATCTGGCATGGGCCGAGCTATGATTGCAGGCCTGATTGGGATTGTAATCGCAAGTTTTGTCAATATTTTCCTTGGTAGCGATATGATAGACTATATTGTCAGCTATGTCAGTGTTGTCATTTTCGCAGGGTTGATTGCTTGGGACAATCAAAAAATTCGCTACGTTTATGAGCAAACGGGTGGACAGGCAGGTCTTGGCTGGGCTATTTCTCTAGCTTTGAGCCTCTACCTTGACTTTATCAACCTCTTCCTCAGTATCCTTCGTATCTTTGGAAGAAATGACTAATAAAACATGGATAGTTTCCTCAATGAATGAGGAGCTATCTTTTTTGTTTTAGGAGGGATTTTGGAAGTTGGATAGGAGTAGCAGTAAAAGTTTTGCAAACTGTTAATTTTTTGATATACTAACTAAAAATATATTTGGGCAATGCATTCGTCTATTGCTCTGGAAAAGAAAGGAAGTTTCTATGGATATGTTATTTATCCCAGGCTGGTTGATTTTTGCAATCGTTGCAGCCATTGTGCTTATTATTCTTTTGGCTAAGGGCTATGTCAATGCTAAGCCAAATGAAGTAGTCGTTATTACTGGTCTGCGTAAGCAGCGTCATTTGAGAGGTAAGGCTGGCTTCATGATTCCTTTTGTAGAGCAGCGCTCTTATCTGGATATTGAGCAGTTTTCTACAGACGTCCGTACTTCTGAGTCTGTGCCAACACTTGATTTTATCAACGTTCGTGCCGATGCGGCTGTTAAGCTGAAGATTGGTACTACGGATGAAATGATTGAGCGTGCGGCAGAAAACTTCCTTAATTGGAATACAACAGATATTTCTAATTCTGTCCAAGATGTTCTCGAAGGGAACCTTCGTGAGGTAATCGGCCAGATGGAACTGCGCAAGATGGTCAATGACCGTCAGGAATTTGCCTCTAAAGTGCAAGATAATGTGGCACCAGATTTGGCTAAGATGGGTCTGGAAGTCATTGCCTTTACCGTTCAATCCTTCTCTGATGAAGGTGGTGTTATTGACAACCTCGGTATTGAAAATGTTGAAACGATCAAGAAAGACGCCCTGATTGCCAAGGCTAAGGCTGAACGTGAGCGTAAGGAAGTTGAAGCTGAGCAGGACAAGTTGGCTAACGACAAGCGCGTGGCTGCTGACTTGGAAATTGCTCAAAAGCAAAATGAACTCAAACTGAAACAAGCTGCCCTCAAGCAGGAAGCAGATATTGCGCAAGCTAAAGCTGATGCGGCTAAAGGGATTGAGGCTGAAATCCAGCGTCGTGAACAAGAACGTGTGGCGGCAGAAGCCAACATCATGAAGCAGGAAAAGGAAGCGGAAGTCAAAGAACGGGAAGTTAAGGTTCGTGAGCAGGAATTGGATGCCAATATCCGCAAGCAAGCCGAAGCTGAAAAATATGCCCGTCAACAGGCCGCAGAAGCGCAATTGATTGAACGTCAGCGTCAGGCCGAAGCGGAACTCTTTGAAACACAAAAAGAAGCCGAAGCCCGCAAGGCTCAAGCCGAGGCTGAGAAATTTGCGCAACTGCAAGAAGCAGAAGCTATTGAAGCCAAAGGACGTGCCGAAGCGGAAGCCATTCGTCTTAAACTAGAAGCGGAAGCCCAAGGTTTGGACAAGAAAGCAGAAGCCATGAAGAAGATGCAGGAAGCTGCGATTACGGAGATGATTGTCGATAAATTGCCAGAAATCGCTCGTGCGGTGGCAGAGCCATTGACCAAGGTAGACAAGATCACCATGTATGGTGAAGGCAACGCTTCTAAAATGGTCGGCGACATCATGCAGAGTATTGACCAAGTTTCTCAAGGGGCAGGCTTTGACATTCGTCAACTCCTAGCTGGAGCACTTGGTGTCAATATGACTGTTAACAAGCTCAAACAAGATGAACAAGCTGTCATCGAAGTTGATGAGAAATAAATCCAAATGTATCTATGATATCCAAACAGCTGGGAGTTGCAACTTCTGGCTGTTTGTTTATCATCCATCAGAAAAGCATTTCTATCAGCTAAATACTTTTCATTACCATGTAAAAATGTTAAAATATAACAGATTAAACAACTAAGATTATAGGAGTAGAAAATGACAAAAGCTAACTTTGGTGTCGTAGGTATGGCCGTAATGGGTCGTAACCTTGCCCTAAATATCGAATCTCGTGGTTATACAGTTGCCATTTACAACCGTAGCAAAGAAAAAACAGAAGACGTGATTGCTTGCCATCCAGAAAAGAAATTTGTACCTAGCTACGATGTAGAGTCTTTCGTTCAATCTATCGAAAAACCTCGCCGTATCATGCTCATGGTTCAAGCTGGACCTGGTACAGATGCAACTATCCAAGCTCTTCTTCCACACCTTGACAAGGGCGATATCTTGATCGACGGAGGAAACACTTTCTACAAAGATACAATCCGTCGTAACGAAGAATTGGCAAACTCAGGTATCAACTTTATCGGAACTGGTGTTTCTGGTGGTGAAAAAGGTGCCCTTGAAGGTCCTTCTATCATGCCTGGTGGCCAAAAAGAAGCCTACGAATTGGTTGCGGATGTTCTCGAAGAAATCTCAGCTAAAGCCCCTGAAGATGGCAAACCATGTGTGACATACATCGGTCCTGATGGAGCTGGTCACTATGTAAAAATGGTCCACAACGGTATCGAGTATGGTGACATGCAATTGATCGCAGAAAGCTACGACCTCATGCAACACTTGCTCGGTCTCTCTGCAGAAGACATGGCTGAAATCTTCACTGAGTGGAACAAGGGTGAATTGGACAGCTACTTGATCGAAATCACAGCTGATATCTTGAGCCGTAAAGACGATGAAGGCCAAGATGGGCCAATCGTAGACTACATCCTCGATGCTGCAGGAAACAAAGGAACTGGTAAATGGACTAGCCAATCAGCACTTGACCTTGGTGTGCCATTGTCACTTATCACTGAGTCAGTATTTGCGCGTTACATCTCTACATACAAAGAAGAGCGTGTACATGCTAGCAAGGTGCTTCCAAAACCAGCTACTTTCAAATTTGAAGGTGACAAGGCCGAGTTGATCGAAAAGATTCGTCAAGCTCTTTACTTCTCAAAAATCATCTCATACGCACAAGGTTTTGCCCAATTGCGTGTAGCTTCTAAAGAAAACAACTGGAACTTGCCGTTTGCAGATATCGCATCTATCTGGCGCGATGGCTGTATCATCCGTTCACGTTTCTTGCAAAAGATCACAGATGCTTACAACCGCGATGCAGATCTTGCTAACCTTCTTTTGGATGAATACTTCTTGGATGTTACTGCTAAGTACCAACAAGCAGTACGTGATATCGTAGCTCTTGCTGTTCAAGCAGGTGTACCAGTACCAACCTTCTCAGCAGCCATCACTTACTTTGATAGCTACCGTTCAGCGGATCTTCCAGCTAACTTGATCCAAGCACAACGTGACTACTTCGGTGCTCACACCTATCAACGTAAAGACAAAGAAGGAACCTTCCACTACTCTTGGTATGACGAAAAATAGGATAGGCCTATGGCAAAGCGAATTTTATTAGTAGAAAATGAAAAGAATCTTGCACGATTTGTGACTTTGGAACTGCAAAAGGAAGCATTTCTTTTGGATGTGGTTGAGACAGGAAGTCAAGGTTTGGCACTAGCTAAAGAAAATGACTATGATCTATTTTTGCTTAATTATGACCTGCAGGATATGACCGCTAGTGAGTTTGCTAGGCAACTGAGTTTGTTCAAGCCGGCTTCAGTCATTATCGTCTTAGCCAGCCGTGAAGAAATCAAAGAACATGCAGATGAGATTCAGCGCTTTGCTGTTTCCTATACCGTCAAACCTTTTATTATCAGTGATTTGGTTGAGAAAGTATCCGATATCTTTCGAGGTCGGGACTTTATCGACCAGCATTGTAGCAAGCTAAAAACACCGACTGCTTACCGCAATCTACGAGTTGATTTGAAAAATCATATCGTCTATCGTGGAGAGGAAGTGATTGCCTTGACACGACGGGAATATGATCTACTAGTGACGCTGATGAGCAACCAAAAGGTCATGAGCCGCGAGCAGCTTCTAGAACGTGTCTGGAAGTATGAAGGTGCCACTGAGACTAATGTAGTAGATGTCTATATTCGTTACCTACGGAGTAAGATTGACGTTGCTGGGCAGACCAGCTATATCAAAACTGTCCGTGGTATCGGCTATGCTATGCAGGAATAATAAGAACAAACCCGCCCTCTGTCTCCAGAAGGGCGGGTTAATTTTTAGCGCAAATAATAAAATCCTAGAAGATTAAAATCCCTCTGCTTAGAGGACATGGCGCTCAAAAGCATTGTCAGAGATTCCTTGGCTGAGAATGAGTTTCGCCCATTCTTTGGCAGAAAAAAGGCTATGATCCTTGTAATTGCCACAGGATTCGATAGTAGTGCCAGGGACATCCTCCCAAGTAGTCGTCTCAGCGATTTCTTCTAAGCAAGATTTGATGACTTGGGCAATCTCGGTTGCTGAGTGCTGTCCCCACATAATCATATGGAAGCCTGTGCGGCAACCGAAAGGTGAGCAGTCAATCATACCGTCAATCCGCTTGCGAATGAGCATAGCTAGTAAATGCTCGATGGTATGCAGGCCAGCCGTCGGAATAGCGTCTTCATTTGGCTGAACCAAGCGAATATCAAAGTTAGAGATAATATCTCCTTTGGGACCAGTTTCCTCGCCAATGAGACGAACATAGGGTGCTTTTACGATTGTATGGTCAAGCTCAAAACTTTCAACGATAACTTCTTTAGACATGATTTCTCCTTTAAAATTTTAAAATTGGAACCTGAAAATGAGATCAGGTTTCAAAAGCGACATTTCAAACACTTCCTTTTGATTATAGCATAAAAAAATAAGAGTTAGGAAATAAAAAAATTTTATATATTAAATTCTTTGATTTAGCGCCTTTTCGCCCAATAATAGGCAAAAAACGGCCTTCTTTTTCAAAAAATTGATTTGTGAATTTTTGCTATTTATGATAGAATAATAAGGAATTTTGAATTCAATAATTAAATAGATTTGGAGTAAAAACATGGGCTTATATACGATAGCTGCTTTTGTTTTTGCTGCCATCATTGGTTTAGTGATTGGGTATGTAGGAATCGCGGTTAAGATGAAAGCATCTAAAGAAGCCGCGGAACTTACTCTTTTAAATGCTGAACAAGAAGCAACCAATTTACGCGGTCAGGCAGAACGCGAAGCGGATTTGATTGTCAAAGAAGCGATGCGCGAAACCAGTTCGCTTAAAAAAGAAGCACTTTTGGAGGCAAAAGAAGAAGCCAGAAAATATCGTGAAGAGGTTGATGCAGAATTTAAGTCTGAGCGTCAAGAGTTAAAACAAATTGAAAGCCGCTTAACAGAGCGCGCAAGTAGTCTTGACCGCAAAGATGATAATTTAACCAACAAGGAAAAGACTTTGGAGCATAAAGAACAAAGTCTGACTGATAAAGCTAAACACATTGATGCGCGTGAAGCACAAGTAGCTGAGCTAGAGAAGCAAAAAGAAGCTGAGCTTGAGCGGGTAGCGTCCTTGACTCAGACGGAAGCGCGTGAGATTATCTTGACCAAGACCGAGGACAAGCTGTCCAAGGAGATTGCAACTCGTATTCGGGAAGCAGAGCAGGATATCAAAGAGCGTTCGGACAAGGTAGCAAAGGATATCTTGGTTCAAGCTATGCAGCGGATTGCTGGTGACTATGTGGCTGAGCAGACCAATTCAACGGTTCATCTTCCTGATGACAGCATGAAGGGACGGATTATCGGACGTGAAGGTCGCAATATTCGAACCTTTGAAAGCTTGACAGGGATTGATGTTATCATTGATGATACGCCTGAAGTAGTTACTCTTTCAGGTTTCGATCCAGTTCGCCGTGAGATTGCTCGGATGACTATGGAAGCTCTTCTCAAGGATGGTCGGATTCATCCGGCTCGTATCGAGGAATTGGTCGAAAAGAATCGCTTAGAGATTGATAACCGTATTCGAGAGTATGGTGAAGCCGCAGCTTATGAAATTGGAGCACCAAACTTGCATCCTGATTTGATGAAAATTATGGGTCGCTTGCAGTTCCGTACTTCTTACGGGCAAAATGTTCTCCGTCACTCGATTGAGGTTGCCAAACTGGCTGGAGTTATTGCTGGAGAGTTGGGTGAAAATGTTAACTTGGCTCGTCGTGCTGGTTTCCTCCATGATATTGGTAAGGCCATCGATAGAGAAGTAGAAGGCAGCCACGTAGAAATTGGAACTGAGTTAGCTCGCAAGTATAAGGAGCATCCGGTTGTTATCAATACGATTGCTAGCCACCACGGAGATGTGGAACCTGAGAGCGTTATTGCAGTCATCGTTGCAGCAGCTGATGCCCTAAGTGCAGCTCGTCCAGGAGCTCGCAGTGAATCGCTGGAAAGCTACATCAAGCGATTGCAAGATTTGGAAGAAATTGCGAACAGTTTTGAAGGGGTTAAGACAAGCTTTGCCCTTCAGGCAGGTCGTGAAATCCGAATCATGGTCAGTCCAGAGAAAATCAAGGATGATAAGATTACAATCTTGGCGCATGACGTGCGTGAAAAGATTGAAAACAACTTGGAATATCCAGGAAATATCAAGGTCACAGTTATTCGCGAAATGCGAGCAGTTGATTATGCTAAATAAAACGATTGAGACATTGTCTCAATCGTTTTATTTGTTTTAAATGAAGTAGTAAACTGTCAGCGTTTGGCAGAAGCTGGCTTGAACAATGCTCAGCTAATCTTAGTTACCTGCCTCAGCAGGATTTCACTGTTGCCCTCTACAAGATCATCAATCAGATTAACAACTCGCCTTTCTTGATCATGATTGAGAAATTGAGAGAAGGAGCTTGAGACACAATAAGGATATAGAGAGAAAAGCCAGATAATAGGAGCTTGCAGTACTGTATCCTTATTTTTTAAATCGTGCAAATCAAATAATTAGCTCTAAAAGAAGAGAATTAAGGTGTTTGTTAATTTAAAGCTTTATATTTTCTTACAAAGAAGATATAAGACTTTTGACATTTTTCAGTATATATGATAATCTATGACTGAAAAAACAAAAAACGTCATAGCGTTTTTAGGAGGAAGTTATGGCTACTGCTTTTACTACTGAAGAAAAAGAAGTTATTAGAAAGAAATTACATAAAGTTGCAAGGGAATGTCTGCAAAGATATGGGGTTAAGAAAACCACAGTTGACCAAATGGCAGCCATGGTAGATATTTCCAAAGGTTCTTTTTATAATTTTTATTCCTCAAAAGAAATGTTATTTTTTGCGGTCTTAGAAGAATATCAAATAGATGTTATGAATCGTCTGACAGAACAATTAGGTATGGAAACCAAGATAGATACAAATCGTCTGGTAGAGTTACTTTATGATTTTTATCAAGATTTTCGATACTCATTTATGTATACCATATTTAAAAATAATGAAATGGAATTACTCATAAGAAAATTACCAAAAGAGGCGATAACAAATCATCATCTGGTAGATGATAGGATGGTTAAAGAAATTGTATCCCGAATCAACATTATAGAAAATGTATCGGTAGAAATCGTCTCTGCTTTATTTAGAACGATTGCTATGACTATATTACACATCGAGGAAATCGGTGAAAAACAATTTGATACTATATTGAAGTTAGTCATACAAGGAGTTGTGGAACAAATTACTAAGGAGGATAGGTAATGGTGAAAGAAGCAATTAGAACCGCAAATCTTTCTAAAAGATATGGAACAAAAAATGTTGTCGACAACTTGAATCTTTCAATAAAACCTGGTGAAATAGTAGGTTTTTTAGGACTGAATGGTGCGGGTAAAACAACAACGATGAGAATGATGCTAGGATTGATAAAATCTACATCAGGAGAGTGTTATATTCAAGGAAAAAAGTTAGATCTGAATAATTTAGAACTTCGAAACGAAATAGGTTATATTATTGAGACGCCTTATTCTTATCCGGATTTAACGGTGAGAGAAAATTTAGAAATCGTTAGTAAATTAAGAGGAGTTGATAAAGATAATATTGACTGGGTAATTAAAAAATTAAAACTAAAGCAATATGAACATAAACAGGAGAAGCATCTTTCTTTAGGAAATGTTGCGCGTTTAGGAATTGCAAAAGCGATTATCCATAAACCTAAAATCCTAATTCTTGATGAGCCAACAAATGGATTAGACCCTTTTGGAGTTATTGAAGTGAGAGAATTATTAAAGGAATTGGCGAATAATCTGGGTACAACTGTTCTTATTTCAAGTCATAATCTAGAGGAAATATCTAAAATTGCTACTAGAATAGTCATTATACATGAGGGCAGACTTATAAGAGAAGTTGAAAGCAATGAATTAGAGCAGTACTTAGAAAAGAAGTTACTAGTAAGTGGTTCTAATAATAAGGCTATGAAAGAAGTATTATCTAACCAGGGCTATCATGTAAACATTCAATCAGACACAGAAAATAATATCAATTTCTTAGAACTAATTGATACAAAATCTGTGGAATGCCCGGAAGATGTTGCTACATTGCTAGTCCATGCAGGGTATCCACCCAAATCGCTGGCTGTTGAAAAAGAAGATTTGGAGCATTATTTTTTAAGAATACTGAATGACTATAGTGGAGGTATTTCGAATGAAAAAGCTTAGTTCCTGTATTTTAATTGAATGGAAAAAGTTAATAAAATCAAAACTTTCCATCGTAACTGCTTGTTCTATCTGTTTAGTTCCTTTTATTGTTGGGTTGTTTGCAAGTATGATGAAATATCCAGAGAATTTCAAAAATCTTGGTTTGATTTCTGCAAAAATGGAAATGATGAGGATAACAGACTGGTCGTCGTACTTAATAACTGCATCACAAGTCATTTCTGTTGGAGGATTGCTCATTTTTGGATTTACAGCATCTTGGGTTTTTGGTAGAGAATATTCTGATAAAACGATGATAGACCTATTAGCGCTCCCGATAAAAAGAGATACAATCGTATTATCCAAGTTTATCGTTATCGCTTTGTGGAGCTATATTCTATCAATTTTTGCTCTTTTATTAGGATTATTAGCTGGCAATCTGATTGGACTTGAGGGTGGGAGCTTAACGGTGATTTTCAAAGGTATACTTACTTTTGTTTTTTGTACTACTCTTACGATCGTACTCTCTACTCCAGTGGCCTTTTTTGCTTGTTTAGGCCGGGGATATTTGTCTCCATTGGCATTTATCATTTTTACTATTATTTTTTCTCAGCTTGGTTCTGCTCTTAACTTTGGGAAATACATTCCATGGGCGATTCCTGCACTCGCAAGTGGTATTGCAGGAAAAGCACTATTGAATTTTGGGAGCATTGTCAGTTTATTTGGGGTCAGTATTCTAGGTCTTATCGCAACAATAGCTTGGTGGAGGTACGCTGATTACGATTAAAATGAAGTGATGAAAATGCTAATAACACAAAACTAAGCTATTCAAAACAACCCCTCCTGTTCAGATTGAAGAACAAGAGGGGTTATATTATGATAATCGAGAGTTTTGGGCGAGAGGAGACTATGTGAGTATCGTTGGCCTAAATGAAAAGATAGTTTCTAATATACGTGATTGGGAAAAAACAACCTTGTCCTTGAAAAGCTAAGAGTCAAATCGTTCTCAGATGGTAGTTTTAGCACAAGGTAAAATCCCGTTGTCATAGTATTAGTCAGGTGAGGGACAAAATCCGAAAAAAATACTTGGTCTGAACCTTTTCCAACAGGGGCTGGATTAAAAAGAGGCTGAGGAGAGAGAACAGGAGGATAGGGTAGAAATACCAAGGATTACTGACGAATTGGACCCCTTCAGCAATCCTTAAAGGGATGTAAGTGTAGGACAGCAGACTCTGCCCAGACAGGTCAAGCAAGGCAATCGCAGTCATGCTCAGAATCAGAAACTAGCCCAGATTAAAGATGGTGTTAGAAAATTGCTTCATGAGGGCCTGTTCTCCACCTTGATGAAATAACGGTCTTCTCCCAGCTCGATCAGCTCGACTGGCTGAGGATAAAATCGATCCATGACCTCTTTTTGAAGAATGTCTTCTTTAGGACCTTGGGCTGTGATTTCTCCTTCTTTTAGGAGCAGGACATGATCCATAGCAGCAGTGATTTCCTCTACATGGTGGGTGACATAAAGGATGGTTGGAGCTTGGTCCATCTGTGTAATCTTACCAATCTGATCCAGCAGGCGCTCGCGGGCAAAGAGATCCAGACCACTGGTCGCTTCGTCTAGGATAAGTAGTTCTGGCTTTTCCATGAGACTGCGCGCAATCAGCAAGAGCTGCTTTTCCCCTTGAGACAGACTGATGTAGCTTCGGCCAATCAAATCTTGCCCGCCAAGGGAAGCCAGCATTTCCCTAGCTTGGTCCAGTTCTTCTTGTCCGTAAGGAGCATAGAGAATACTGCTTTTATACTTTCCTGTCAGGACGATTTCTTCAGCAGTGAGATGGCTGGGCAGGCGCTCAGCAATGAAGGAGCCAACTACTCCAATATTAGTTCGCAGCTGAGGAATGTCTCCAGCACCAAATTCCGTACCGAGAACCGTCACCTTGCCCTGAGTCTTCCAATGTTCAGCCATAAGCAAGCGCAGGAGAGTAGATTTTCCTGAGCCGTTGAGACCGAGAATGGCCCAATGCTCTCCCTTTTTCACCTGCCAGTTGAGATTTCTTAAGATGGTTCGGCCTTGTTTAGACAAGCTTACATTTTCCAGTTTGATAATTTTTTCCATTTTTACTCTCTCTTTCGTTAAAACTCCTTTATTATAACAAAATTTATGAGAAATAACTGATAGGAGGAGGCAGATGCTTTATAAAAGTAAGCTGATGTGGTCCTTTTGCTAACGATGATCTTCTTTTATCCCCTTATCATTGGCGGTGTGATGAAGGTCGATCCTATTACCATTATGGTACTCTTGCTCTTATACATTGATATATATGTCATTCTAGGGATGATTGTGGCAATCCCGACTTATTCTATCCTCAAATAAATCGCTAAGTTCTTGGTTAATCACTATGATAATCACAAGGAAATCCAGCAGCAGAAGAAGAAGGAAGAGTTTGGGAATCGATTGATTCCAGATTCTCGAGATCAGAAATAAGACGGAAGAAGGGGCTTCCGTCTTATTTCATTATGTCTTCAAGCCAGTTTTTCTCTACGATAAAAACAAGAAAAACATCAGCTAAGCTGGTGGCTGCCAAGGCTTTGAGCTTTCATTTCTTTTTCCTGGTAGAATCTACTTGTTCAGGTAAGACAAAGGAGGAAAAAGAATTGGCTAAAATCAGTCACAGTTTATCACATACCAAATGGATGTGCAAATATCCTATCATCTTTACCCCCAAGTATCGCAGAAAAATCATTTACTACAAAATAAGACGAGATCTCATTGAGATTTTTCGTCATTTATGTCAATACAAAGGTGTGGAAATTATTGAGGGACAGATGATGCCAGATCATGTTCACATACTTGTCTTGATCCTTCCAAAACTTTTGATTTTTGATTTCACAGGATATTTGATAAATATGTAAGTACCGTTGGCCTAAACGGAAAGGCAGCTGCCAAATATATTCGGGATTGGGAAAAAATAACCTTGTCCTTGAAAGGTTAAGTGTCAAAGCGTTCTTAGATGGTGGTTTTAGAACAAGATAAAAGCCCGTTGTTACGGGCATTAGTTAAGTAACGATAGCTATTTTCCTGCTATCTATTAGACCAGGTTCTTGGTAGGAATAGAAGCAGGATAGGATAGATCTCTAAACGTCCTGCAATCATGGCAAGAGAGAGGAGAAATTTAGAAAATGGGCTATAGATAGAGAAGGTCTCGGTTGTCCCAATCATTGGTCCGATATTATTGAAACAGCTGATGACAGCACTGGTAACAGTCATTAGATTGTTATTGTCCAGACTGATGATGAAAATCAAAGCTGCGATAATCAAAATATAAACAGCCAAATATTTGAGAACCTTGTGCTGGGTATCTTTATCCAAAACAGCGCCGTTGATATGCATGGTTAGAACGCGGTTTGGCGAAAGCGTGGAAAGGATTTGGTTTTTAGCGATGCGACCGATGATAATGGCACGGATCACTTTGAAACCGCCAGCAGTGGAGCCAGCAGAACCACCTAGACACATGAGCAGCAGCAGAATGACTTGTGAGAAGAGGGGCCACTTTACGGTATCTCCATAGCCGAATCCTGTCGTAGTAATGATGTTGGAAACTTGGAAAAATGAAATTTCTAAGCTTTTAGCAAATTCCCCGTAAATATGGAGAACATTGAAGCTAATCAAAATAGTGGCAGTGAGGACAATCCAGAGATAGCCTTTCAACTCCTCGTCATGAAAACAGGCCTTAAATCTTCGAATCAAGAGATAATAGTAGAGATTGAAGTTTACCCCAAAGGTCAGAACGCCGAAGCTGACAAGGTAGGTGATTAGAGAACTATTGTAGTGGGCAATTCCGTCGTTAAAGACAGTGAAGCCTCCCGTACCAGCCGTTCCCATTGCGATGACGATACTATCAAACAGTGGCATGCCAGCTAGGAAATAAAGAAAAGTAAAAAGTGCAAAGAGCGCTAGATAGATAATATAAAGAATCTGGGCAGTGTTTCTTAGTTTCGACACAACCTTGCCAAAAACTGGTCCAGGAACCTCTGCTTTCATAACCTCTAAGTGGCCATTTTTGGCATTGTCCATGATAGCTAAGGCAAAGACCAGCACCCCCATTCCTCCGATCAAGTGGGTAAAACTACGCCAAAAGAGGAGGGAGTGGGAAAGGACAGATACATCATTTAAAATCGTAGCACCAGTAGTGGTAAAGCCAGAGCTGACTTCAAAGAAAGCATCAATCAGATTAGGAATTTGGCCAGAAAAGACAAAAGGCAGAGCGCCAAAGAAGGACCAGAGAATCCAGCAAAGGGCAACAATCAGGACCCCTTCCTTGGTGTAAATGTGGGCATCCTTAGGCTTAAAGGCTGAACCTAATCCACCCAAAATCACTAAAATAATCATTGTCGCGCCGATCGAAAGGAAGACTTCAAGATCTTCATGGTAGATCAGGGCAACGATTGTTGGAACCAACAAGAGGGCTGCTTCGATTAGCAGGAGTTTGGAGAGGAGAAAGCGAATCATAGATCTATTCATGGGGCTACCTCTCTAACAAATCGTAAATCTTATCGATGTTTTGAATCAAGGTTGTCACGATGATCTTATCTCCGACTTCCAAATAGTCATCTCCACTTGGGAAGATGGCTACACCTTGACGAATGATAGCAGCAATCAGCACCCCGCTCCTTAACTTGAGCTGAGAAAGAGGCTGTTCGATCATTTTATTTCCTTCGTTGATCTGAAATTGGAGTGTTTCAATTTGGCCATTTGCTACATGGTGCAAGGCTTCTAGGCTGGAGAATTGCGCGTTATTCCGCCCGCGGATGAAGTGCATAATGGTATCAACTGCGATTCCTTTTGGCGTGACAATACTTGCGAAGTCTTGATTGTCGATAATATCGAGGAGACTTGTCCGGTTGATCTTGGTAATGTTTTTTTGAACGCCAAGATTATTGAGGAACATTGAGGTGATGATATTTTCTTCATCGACGCCTGTCAAAGTAGCTATTGCATCGTAATGCGCAGCTCTTTCCTCGAGTAGAATATCTTTGGCTGTACCGTCTCCATTGACCACGTAGAGCTCAGGGAATTCTTGGCTGAAGAACTCTGCACGCTGGCGATTGATCTCGACGACCTTGAGCTCAATCTTGCTATTTTTGAGAATGTTTAAGAGATAATAGGCAATCTTACCTGCCCCAATAATCATGAGGCTCTTGATGACTCTTGGTCGGATTTTATTGTGGAAGCGGACAATTTCTGAACGATTTCCAGTCAGGAAGATTTTATCAGATGGCTGCAAGGTGAAATCACCATCTGGAATGCTGAGTTTTCCTTCTCTCTCAATAGCACAGATGATAACGTGAGGGAAGTGCTTCCTAAATTGCGAGAGATTCATTTGGCAGAGATGACTTTCTGGCTTGATTTTAAACTCCATCAAGGTCACTCGACCATTGGCGAAATGCTCCAATGACAGAGCGTTAGGAAAATCAATAATATTGGCAATATAACGAGCAGCGAGGAGTTCAGGGTTGACCATCAGAGAGAAGCCTAGAATATTTTTTTCTTTAAAATAAGCATTTGAGTATTCAGGATTTCTCACACGGACAATGGTTTCTTTGGCCCCCATTTTCTTTGCGAGAACGGCTGAAACCATGTTAACCTCATCCTGCTCAGTCATGGCAATAAAGATATCGCAGTGGGCAACATCTGCCTGCTCCAAGATTTTAAAATTCGCACCATTTCCAACGATGCCCATAATATCGTAACGTTTTGTAATATGATTTAGAACAGCTTCATTTTGTTCAATTAAAACGACATCATGCTTTTCAGCAACGAGCGAGCGACAAAGGGCGGCTCCGACTTTCCCGCTTCCGACGACGATAATTTTCATATTATTCCTCCCAAATATGTATCTATAATACCTTTTTTTATATAAAATTTCATCTATAAATCTCAATAAAGTCGTTTTTTACAGAATAGTAAGCTGTTTCAAAAGAAATCCTACAAAAATCTCACTTTTTGAAGTCATTTTTATTGACTTGTCGGAAGAAAATGATATACTAGGAAGGTACCCTCATTGATTTACATCAAACCTGTTGTGATGTAAGTTAATGATGCCTTAACCACGCTGTTTGCTGAGCTTGACTCCGGGCAGTGTGGCTATTTTTTTATTCTAATGAAAATCAGGAAAAAATCATGTCACAGCAAAATCATATCGTCCTTTTTGAACCACAAATTCCGCAGAATACAGGCAATATTGCTCGTACTTGTGCAGCGACCAATTCTCCCCTCCATATCATAAAGCCCATGGGCTTTCCTATTGACGATCGTAAGATGAAGCGGGCAGGGCTGGACTATTGGGATAAGCTGGATATTAGCTTCTATGAGAGTCTGGATGACTTTATGAAGCGGATGGACGGACGGCTCTATCTGATATCCAAGTTTGCTGAGAAGGTCTACTCGGAGGAGAATTTTGCAGCCGAAGGGCCGCACTATTTCATGTTTGGTCGTGAAGATAAAGGCTTGCCTGAGGAATTTATGCGCCAGCATCCAGAAAAGGCCTTGCGCATTCCCATGAATGACCAGCATGTCCGCAGCCTGAATGTCTCTAATACGGTCTGCATGATTGTCTATGAAGCCCTACGACAACAGAACTTTGCAGGACTGGACTTGGTGCACGAATACGAAGCGGATAAGTTGAAATGAAATGAAAAATACTTAAGTTAAAATACTATTGATTACATCAATCAAAAAGCTTGCTCTGGCAGGCTTTTTTTGTTATGATAAGAGTGTCTTCAGGGCAGGGTGAAATTCCCGACCGGCGGTAAATTTGACTAGCTATTTTAGCTTTCTCGTCGTTGTCTTGTCGCGATATACTTTAAGTATTATCTTCGACTGCGACGCCTAGATAAATCTAAAATATCTTAGCCAAATAAGTCCGCGAGCGAAAGCTGATGTGGTGCGATTCCACAACCGACAGTATAGTCTGGATGGGAGAAGACGAAAGGCGTTATTGCCTGGCCGGTTGGTCGTTTTAATTTTATTTTAAGGGGTATTTTATATACTCTTATAAATTCTGAAAGGATTTTTCGGGCCTTGTGTTAGCAGCCTTCCAGCTTCTCTAATTTTTATAAATTGGAGGAACCTGTTATGACAAATACGCGCAAAATGGCGATAGTTGCGGCTCTATCTGCACTATCATTCCTGCTCATGTTCTATCAAATCCCTTTGGTAGCCGAGTTTCTAAAGTTGGATTTTTCGATTATTCCGATTTTATTAGCCTTGGTTCTCTTGGATTTTAAGAGTTCTGTAGCAGTTCTGCTCATCCGCTCTGTTTTAAAATTGTCCTTAAATGGTCATGGAGTGGAAACCTTGATCGGTTTGCCAATCAATATTGTGGCGATTCTGGTCTATGTCATCTTCTTTGCTCTTTTCTGGGAAAAGAAGAGAGATTTGATGAGCTATCTGCTTGCATCATTCCTAGGAATTCTTTCCTTGACTGCAAGTATGCTGGCGCTGAATGCTTTTTATGCCATTCCGCTTTATGCTCGTTTTGCAAACTTTGATATCGGTCAGATCATTGGTGTAAGTAAGTATCTACTGACCATGATTGTTCCCTTTAACCTATTAGAAGGAGTAATCTGGGCGGTGGCTTTCTGGCTGATTTACACGCTTTTGACGCCCGTTCTAAAACGCTATGAAAAATAAACAATCTTATCTAACAAAGGGCTCTTTTGCCCTTTTACTTTTCGTCATACTAGGCTACATGGTCAAGTTTTATCCAGAGCAGCTGGTTGCCTTTGATAGCCCGATTCAGACTTGGCTACGAGGTGACTTGCCCACAGCTTTGACGACATTTTTCAAACTGGTTACTAGTTTCATTGACCCGCTAGGGATTATTATCTGGGTTTCTGCCTTTGTCCTATTTTTCATTTATAAAAAATGGAAGCTCGAAGCTGCCTTGCTAGCTGGAAATCTGGTCTTACATGGGATTTTGATTAAGCTGATTAAGGTCGTTTACCAAAGAAGCCGACCTAGCATTTTGCATTTGGTTGAAGAGGGTGGCTATTCTTTCCCAAGTGGTCATTCTATGGCGACAGCTATTGTGATAGGCACCTTGATTATCATTGTCCAGCAACGGATGCAGAATCAACAAATCAAGCGTCTGGTACAGGGCTTGCTCTTGCTCTTTATCTTGACCATTATGGCATCCAGAGTCTATCTGGGCGTGCACTATCCGACAGATGTGATCGGAGGAGCCTTGCTGGGCTTTGCCATTCTCAATATAGAATTTCCCTTTTATGACAAGCTGCGTTTTCAATGGCGCTTCAGGGGAAAGCAGAAATAAATAGAGATGAGAAAGGTTGGCTTTGCCGGCCTTTTTATCTTGACAAAGGAGGCTTCTTCTTTTAAGATAGGAGCAAGTGAGGTGAAGAGGAGGTTGTCTGTTTTGAATCCAGAAGTCATCAAGTTGGTTTTAGCTCTTGTAGATGAGATTCCTGCTGGGCGCGTGGCAACCTATGGTCAGATTGCTTGTTTAATTGATCGGCCAAAAAATGCCCGCTTGGTGGGAAAGATCCTCAGTCAGTCGGAGCTTTATGGCGGCAAGCATCCCTGCCATCGGGTGGTCAATGCGTCAGGGCGCCTCGCACCCGGCTGGGAAGACCAGAGACACTTGCTTTGGGCAGAGGGAGTGGACTTGAAGGCCAATGGCTGTGTAGACCTCAAGTGTTATCAGTGGGAGCGGTGATTTCCTTCTTTCCTTGTGAAAGAGGGAATGTTTGTTTCTATCTATCCCTTTTTTGTGGTAGAATGAAAGGTATGAAATCTTACAATGCTTTGAATGATTATTATCGAAAACTTTTTGGAGAAAAAACTTTTAAGGTACCCATTGATGCGGGCTTTGACTGTCCCAATCGGGATGGTACGGTGGCGCGTGGAGGCTGTACCTTCTGTACCGTTTCGGGTTCTGGTGATGCCATTGTGGCACCAGACGCGCCCATTCGCGAGCAGTTCTATAAGGAAATTGACTTTATGCACCGCAAGTGGCCTGATGTTCGTAAGTATCTGGTTTATTTCCAGAATTTCACCAATACCCATGAGAAGCTTGAAGTAATCCGTGAGCGCTATGAACAAGCCATCAACGAGCCAGGTGTCGTTGGACTCAATATCGGGACTCGACCGGACTGTTTGCCTGATGAGACCATTGCCTACTTGGCTGACCTGTCTGAGCGTATGCATGTGACTGTAGAGCTGGGCCTTCAGACTACCTATGAGGAAACCTCGGACCTCATCAATCGTGCCCATTCTTATGAGCTCTATGTGGAGACGGTCCAGCGAGTCCGTAAGCTGGCTCCCAAGGCGGAGATTGTCTCTCACTTGATCAATGGTCTGCCGGGGGAAACCCATGAGATGATGCTGGAGAATGTCCGTCGCTGTGTGACGGACAATGACATTCAGGGGATCAAGCTTCACCTACTCCACTTAATGACCAATACCCGTATGCAGCGGGATTTTCACGAAGGGCGGCTGCAGCTGCTCAGTCAGGAGGAGTATGTCTCTATCGTCTGCGACCAACTGGAGATTATCCCCGAGCATATCGTCATCCACCGCATCACTGGCGACGCCCCGCGAGATATGTTGATTGGCCCTATGTGGAGCCTCAATAAATGGGAAGTTCTCAATGCCATTGAGGCAGAAATGCGTCGTCGTGGCAGCAAGCAAGGCTGTAAAGCAAAGGAGCAGAGATTCGTATGTTAAGACCCTTACAGATGGCCCATGCCTTTTTAGCTGAAGTCGTGACCAAGGAAGATACCGTAGTGGATGCTACGATGGGGAATGGGCATGACACCCTTTTTCTGGCTCAATTGGCCAAGCAGGTCTATGCTTTTGACATTCAGGAGCAGGCTGTGGAAAAGACCCGCCAGCGCTTGTCAGAAGCTGGCTTGGACAATGTTCAGCTAATCTTGTCTGGGCATGAGAGTCTGGACCAATACACGGACCATTTCAAGGCTGCTATTTTTAATCTTGGCTACTTGCCTTCGGCGGACAAGTCTGTCATTACCCGACCCGCTACGACGCTGGAGGCTTTGGAAAAGGTCTGCCAAGGTTTAGTAAAAGGCGGTCGTGCAGCTATCATGATTTACTATGGGCATGAAGGTGGCGAAATTGAAAAAGATGCGGTGCTGGACTTTGTCAGTCAGCTGCCTCAGCAGGACTTCACTGTTGCCCTCTACAAGACCATCAATCAGATTAACAATCCGCCTTTTTTGGTTATGATTGAGAAATTAAAAGAAAATAAGGATTCCAAAGTTGCTAAAAACTTTCTGGGGAATCATTTGGAGAAAAATGGATAAACAATATTTGCATGAAAAATTAGCTGGCTTACGAAACAAATACGTCGAATCTGCCAATGAAGAAACGACTGTTGGTCTTTTGGACGAGGCCAAAATGAATAAAAAAATGCTGCGAATCAAGAAAAAATTGGTGAATTTAGAAATGGAGCGCTGCCAAAAGATGATTGAGCACCGCGACCTATCCAAAATTGATCAAAAGATTTCAGCGCAAAAAGAATTGTTTAAAGAGTGCTGCCAGCAAAGATAAAGGAGGTTCAAAGTGGAAATCCTTCTCTACACGATTGTTTTTCTACTCCTGTTGGTTGTATCGAATGTGACCAACCGCTTGCTGCCCCAGCTTCCTTTACCTCTAGTGCAAATTGTGCTGGGAATTTCGCTTGGTTTTCTCCTTCCTCAGGAGAAATTTCACTTGGATACAGAGCTGTTTTTGGCCTTGGTTATCGGGCCCTTGCTCTTTCGGGAGGCTGAGGAAAGTAATATTACCAGTATTCTCAAGCACTGGCGAATCATTTTGTATTTGATTTTTCCAGTTATCTTTATTTCAACGCTTGGTTTGGGCTATCTGGCTCATCTTCTCTGGGGGGCCTTGCCCTTGGCTGCCTGCCTTGCCGTAGGAGCCGCTTTGGGTCCAACAGACTTGGTTGCCTTTGCTTCCCTATCAGAACGTTTTTCCTTCCCCAAGCGGGTGGAAAATATCCTAAAAGGAGAAGGCTTGCTCAATGATGCTTCTGGTCTGGTTGCTTTTCGTGTGGCTCTTTTGGCCTGGACTACAGGAAGTTTTTCCCTAGGAAAAGCTAGTATTTCCTTAGTTCTTTCCATTATCGGTGGTTTTGCCGTCGGGATGGTCAGCGCAGCTCTTAATCGCTGGTTGCATAAACTGTTGATGAGTGCCCAAGTATCAGATATTGCTAGTGAGCTCTTGCTGGAGCTGAGCCTACCCTTGGTTACCTTCTTTTTAGCAGAGGAAATCCATGTTTCAGGGATTATCGCAGTGGTCGTTGCAGGTATCTTTAAGGCTAGCCGCTTCAAGCGGATAACGCTTCTGGAAGCCCAGGTGGATTCGGTTACAGAAACCATCTGGAATACAGTGAACTTTATGCTCAATGGCTCTGTCTTTATCATTTTAGGGATCGAACTGGAGATGATTGCAGAGCCAATCTTAAAGAGCCCGATTTACGATAATCTCTTGCTACTCATGAGCATTGTCCTTCTGACTTTCCTACTCTTTGCCCTTCGGTTTGTCATGTTGTTCACTTTTTACTTCATTCGAATCAGAAGATTGCACAAGAATGTTGGAAACTACCTGAAGGAAATGCTGCTGCTGACCTTTTCAGGTGTCAAAGGAACTGTCTCCATTGCGACTATTCTTTTGATTCCGAGTCAGTTGGAGCAAGATCATCCTTTGTTACTTTTTTTGGTAGCAGGTGTGACCTTTCTTAGCTTTCTGACGGGGCTACTCACACTTCCTCATCTGTCTGAGGAAAGAGAAGAGGAAAATGAGCACCTGATGCACATTGCTATTTTAAATGAAGTGGTGAGTGAGCTAGAAGCAGGCCTCAAGCAAACCAAGGCTAAGGCCCCTCTCTATGCGGCTATTGACAATTACCATGGTCGTATCGAAAACCTAATCCTTGAACAGGAAGACAAGGCCACTCAGCGAGACTTGGCGGCTCTGAAATTATTGATTTTGAGTATCGAAAATGATGGCTTGGAGCAGGCTTTTGAGGAAGGAAAAATCAGCGACCGTAGCTATCACCTTTATCAGCGTTACCTACATAATATCGAGCAGGGCATCAATCGAAACTTAGTTTCTCGTTTTACCTATATGTTTCTCGTTACACTGCGCGTATTGCGCATGTTGCTCCATGAAATCGTCACACTTGGTGCTAGATGGCGCTCTTGGAGGCAAGGTGGAGCTAAGCATCTAACTGCTGAGGATATGGAGGATATAGCAGAGCTTTATCTGTCCAATACCGAAGTCATTATCGAAAGTTTGGAACATCTAAAGGGCATCTATAAGCCTTCTCTAATTACTTTTTTGCAGGAATCTCGACTAAGGGAAACGGAGATCATCGGTAGTGGTGCCTTCGTCGAGCGTGTTATTGCGCGATTCAAGCCCAATAACATCTCAGAAATGATCTGGGGTTACTACCTAGAGAGAAAAATTATCTTTGAATACGAGAAAAAGAAATTGATCTCAAGTAGCTATGCTAAACGCCTGCGCCAAAATGTCAATAATTTAGAAAATTACTCACTGAAAGAAAGAGCCAATACCCTGCCCTACGACATGGTTAATTACGCTAGAGAGCGCTAGAAGATAAGGCTATCCAGTGAGCTCCACTAAAAATTAAATAGAATTCAAAAAGAGAACGGAATACTTTATCCGTTCTCTTTTTGCTTTGTTTTAAAAAGTTTATCAAGACGCAGAGTTAAAGTCAGTTAGCTTTGGCTTTCATCCAGCTTAGTTTTTTCTGCTTCAGCCTTTTTGGCTGACTTGATGAGAATCTTGCCATTGCTGGTCATGATAGCTTTGAGTTCCTTTTCGCTTGGATTTTCCAGATAGAAGTCAGTAATAGCATCTTCGATATGATCCTGAATGGTGCGGCGCAGTGGGCGAGCGCCCATTTTCGGATCGTAGCCCAGATCAACCAATTTTTCTTTGACTTTCTCCGTAACATCCAGATGAATGTCATTGGTTGCCAAACGTTGATTAACATCGTCTAGCATAAGGTTGACGATCTGCAGCAGATTGTCCTTGCTGAGTGGCTTGAATTCGATAATGCCGTCAAAGCGGTTCATGAACTCAGGACTGAAGAAGTTGCCCAATTCATCCAAGACGGAGTTGGTACGACCTTCACGCGCTGCTCCAAAGCCAACGCTGGCTTCAGCTTTGCCAGTTCCAGCATTGGATGTCATGATGATAATGGTATCCTTGAAGCTGACAGTCCGACCCTGACCATCGGTCAGGCGGCCATCATCTAGAACCTGCAGGAACATGTGCATAACATCGGGATGGGCCTTTTCTATCTCATCCAGCAGAATGAGTGAGTATGGATTGCGACGGACACGCTCAGTCAACTGACCAGCTTCATCATAGCCGACATAGCCCGGAGGGGCACCGACCAGTTTGGCCACGCTGTGTTTCTCCATGTATTCACTCATATCAAAGCGAATCATGCTGTCAGCCGAGCCAAAGAGCTCAATGGCTAGTTGCTTAGACAGCTCAGTCTTACCGACACCAGTTGGTCCGACAAAGAGGAAGCTGCCGATTGGGCGATTAGGACTTCCTAGTCCGACCCGATTGCGGCGGATGGCCTTGGCAATCTTATCCACGGCATCGTCTTGTCCGATGACATGAGCCTTTAAATCGCTGGCAAGATTGACTAGTTGAGACTGTTCTTTTTCTTTGAGATCGCCGACTGGAATATTGGTTTTTTGCTCCACGATATGCTCAATGGTTTTCTCGCTGATAATTGGAATATCGTTATCTAGCACGCTTGTCTTCTGGAGTTCCTTGTATTTGGCAATCTGATCGCGGAAGTAAGCTGCTTTTTCAAAGTCTTCGTCACGGGTTGCCTGAGCCTTGAGGTTTTCGGCCTCAATCAGACGTTGGTCAATGACTTTAGGATCAACAAAGTTGAGGGTCAGATTCATCTTAGAGCCAGCCTCATCCAAGAGGTCGATAGCCTTGTCTGGCAGGAAGCGGTCTTGGATGTAGCGGTTGGAGAGAAGTGCCGCAGCTTCAATGGCCGCGTCTGTGTACTTGACATGATGGTAGTCTTCGTATTTTTTCTGAATCCCTTTGAGGATGGTAATCGTTTCCTCTACTGTCGGCTCGTCTACTTTGACCGGCTGCATGCGGCGCTCGAGGGCTGCATCTTTCTCAATGATACGGTATTCATTGAGGGTAGTAGCCCCAACCATTTGGAGTTCACCACGAGCCAGAGCTGGTTTTAGGATATTTCCAGCGTCCATATTGCCATCGCCAGCAGAACCCGCTCCGACAATTTCATGGATTTCATCAATGAAGAGAATGACATCTTGACGTGAGCGAATCTCGTCCATGAGCTTCTGCATTCTCTCCTCAAATTGACCACGGATACCAGTCCCTTGTACTAGGCTGACAACGTCTAGGCGGATAACTTCCTTGCCTTGGAGTTTGTGAGGTACATCCCCATCCACAATTTTCTGGGCCAAGCCTTCCACCACGGCTGTTTTTCCGACTCCTGGCTCTCCTATGAGAACAGGATTGTTCTTGGTGCGGCGGTTGAGGATTTCAATGACACGAGTAATCTCTTCGTCCCGACCAATGACAGGGTCAATTTCTCCTTTACGGGCGATCTCAGTCACATTGATACCAAACTCTTCTAGGAGACCTTTTGGCTTTTGCGGAGCCTGTTGGCGTGCTCCGCCTCCATGATTGGAATTGCCACCATAGCCACCGTCACCGTAGCCTCCTCCAGATTGAGTTGGCGGGATATTTGGATTTGGTTCTTGGGGTTGTTGAAAATTACCAAGACTGTTAAAGAAATCATCAATAGGATCAATTCCTTGGTTGTTAGCCTGAGTCAGTCCTCGGAAAAGGCTATTGTTAGGGTCTGTCTTCATGATTTGATAGCAGTTTTGACAAAGGTCAATCTGCTGCTTATTTCCGTTTACATTTGTATAGAGATGGATGGTTGATTCATTGATTTTACAATTTTGACAAAGCATATTCTACCTCTTTCTTTGGCCGTAGATCCACCTATTTTTAAATGGTCAAAAATAGTCAAAGTATTATAGTTTCATTATATCAGTATTCTTACACAATGCAAGAATTTACTACAAAATCCTCCCTGAGACTGATTTTTTGAGAAATTATAGCGCGAAAAGAGAAAAAAATGGTCTTTTACTGGTATTTCAGTTTCTTTTTATGGTAAAATAGGAGAGAAGCAAGTAAATAGGAGAAATAAAATGGAATCACATTTAGTTAGAATCATCAATCGTTTGGAAGCTATGGCCAAAGATGGTGGAAATTTAAAACGTAATTTTGAACGTGAAGGAGTAGTTGTTGCCGAAGTGGCGTACAGCTACGACGAAGAAAATGGACCAATTTTTACTCTGCGTGATGTGGCAGCGCGTGAGACTTATACTTTCGATAGTATTGACTTGATTGCCATGGAAATTTATGAATTATTATACTAAAAAGCAGGCTTCTGCTTTTTTATTTTGCTCGTCAAGCTCAGTCTTTAATCTTATAACTTTATATAAGAAAAATGTATAAGTGGGACAGAAGGATTTCTGATATAATGAATAAATATAGTGAAAAAGAAATGAGAAAAGAATGGCAAACATTATTGACGGGAAAGCTTTAGCAGAAAAGCTTCAAGCGAAACTTGCAGAAAAAACAGCAAAACTAAAAGCAGAGACAGGTCAGGAACCTGGTTTAGTGGTGATTCTGGTGGGCGACAATCCAGCCAGTCAGGTTTATGTGAGAAATAAAGAACGGTCCGCTCTAGCTGCAGGCTTCCGCAGTGAAGTTGTGCGTCTGCCTGAGTCAACAAGTCAGGAAGAATTACTGACCTTGATTGCTAAATATAATCAGGATCCAGCTTGGCACGGAATCCTAGTCCAGCTTCCTTTGCCAGCCCATATTGATGATGAAGCGGTTTTATTAGCCATTGATCCAGACAAGGATGTAGATGGCTTTCATCCAACCAATATGGGGCGACTTTGGTCAGGACATCCCTTGATGATTCCTTCTACACCAGCAGGAATCATGGAAATGTTCCGCGAATATAAGGTGGACTTGGAAGGCAAGAATGCGGTGGTGATTGGTCGTAGTAATATTGTCGGAAAACCCATGGCTCAGCTTCTGTTGTCTAAAAATGCGACCGTTACTTTGACGCACTCGAGGACCCATCATTTAGCAAAAATTGCAAAGAAAGCTGATATTTTAGTGGTGGCGATCGGACGAGGACACTTTGTAACCAAGGACTTTGTCAAAGAGGGAGCTGTCGTGATTGATGTCGGCATGAACAGAGATGAAAATGGCAAGCTGATTGGTGATGTTAAATTTGACGAAGTGGCAGAAGTGGCTAGTCTCATTACTCCAGTTCCAAAGGGAGTTGGACCGATGACCATTACCATGCTGATGGAGCAGACCTACCAAGCCTTTGTCAGAAGTTTTGAGAAATAATAGAAAAATAGCATTTGGCTGATCTATTTCTTCTTTCAATTGTTTTTGGTCATCTTGTCGCTAGTGGTATTAGACAAGAAACTATAGAGATAGGCTAAAGCGAGGTTGGGTCAAATATTTCCCCTCGTTTTCTCATAGGCGAATCAAGCTTTTTTATAGGTAGCCTGCCTGATTTTTCTAAATTTTGAAAACATGAGAGAAAACTGTGAAAGCGTTTGAAATTAGTTGGAAAATACAGTATAATAAGATTAGAAAAAGAAACTAGAGGAGGCTTCTCATGGCAGTAAAAGATTTTATGACACGCAAGGTTGTATATATTAGCCCAGACACAACGATTGCGCATGCGGCAGATATTATGCGCGACCAAAAATTGCACCGCTTGCCCGTGATTGAAAATGATAAGCTGGTGGGTCTTGTGACAGAAGGAACAATCGCAGAAGCAAGTCCATCAAAGGCAACGAGCCTATCTATTTATGAAATGAACTATCTTCTGAATAAAACCAAGGTAAAAGATGTGATGATTCATGATGTTGTTACGATTTCCCAGTATGCTAGTGTGGAAGATGCGACTTATTTGATGCTGAAAAATAAAATTGGAATCTTACCAGTTGTTGACAATGAGCAGGTCTATGGAATCATTACGGATCGCGACATTTTCAAGGCTTTTCTAGAAGTGTCTGGTTATGGCGAAAAGGGCGTTCGGATGCGTTTTGTCACAGAAGACGAGGTTGGTGTCCTATCGCATATTATCGCCTTACTTGTCGAAGAAAACCTCAATATTTCAAACACAGTCAATATTCCTCGTAAGGACGGTAAAGTTGTCATTGAGGTACAAATTGACGGAGATATTGACTTGGTTTCCTTGAAGTCCAAGTTTGAAGCACACAATATAAAAGTAGAAGATATTACCCGCACTAGCGCAAAAGTTTTATAAAGTTAGAGAGAGTGGGACAGAAATCGGTAATTCGTTAGAATTCGATTTCGTCGTCCCACCTCCGCACAGTTGAGTAGGGCTGTAAAAGCTGATGAAATCAGCGTAGTAGAGCCCACTCAACCACTGCGTCTTGCTCGACAATCCAAAGACAATTGAGAGGCTAGGACCTTTGTCCCAGCCTCTTTTATTTTCTTGCCAATTGGCTTCCTAAGATGGTATAATCAAGAAACTGCAATCAATGTAGAGGAGAAAAGATGAGTATTTTAGAAGTAAAAAATCTCAGCCACGGTTTTGGGGACCGGGCTATTTTTGAGGATGTATCCTTCCGTCTGCTCAAGGGAGAGCATATCGGTCTAGTCGGTGCCAACGGTGAAGGGAAGTCAACCTTTATGAGCATTGTGACGGGCAAAATGCTGCCGGACGAAGGGAAGGTCGAGTGGTCCAAGTATGTGACGGCTGGCTATCTGGACCAGCATGCAGTTTTGGAGCAAGGTCAATCTGTCCGTGATGTTTTGCGTACGGCATTTGACGAGCTTTTCAAGACCGAGGCTCGTATCAATGAAATCTATATGAGCATGGCTGAGGAAGGGGCCGATGTTGATGCCCTGATGGAAGAAGTAGGCGAACTGCAGGACCGCTTGGAGAGCCGGGATTTCTATACGCTAGATGCCAAGATTGACGAAGTTGCACGAGCACTAGGTGTCATGGACTACGGTATGGAAAGCGATGTGACAGAGCTATCTGGTGGGCAGCGGACCAAGGTTCTTTTGGCTAAGCTGCTTCTGGAAAAACCAGATATCCTGCTCTTGGACGAGCCAACCAACTATCTGGATGCGGAGCACATTGACTGGCTCAAGCGCTACCTCCAAAACTATGAAAACGCCTTTGTCCTGATCTCGCACGATATTCCTTTCTTGAATGACGTGATCAATATCGTCTACCATGTGGAAAATCAGCAACTGACTCGTTATTCTGGTGATTATTATCAGTTCCTAGAGGTCTATGAGATGAAAAAATCTCAGCTGGAAGCAGCCTACGAGCGCCAGCAGAAGGAAATTGCAGACCTCAAGGATTTTGTAGCTCGCAATAAAGCCCGTGTAGCGACCCGTAATATGGCCATGTCCCGCCAGAAAAAGCTGGATAAGATGGACATTATTGAGCTGCAAAGCGAGAAACCAAAACCATCCTTCGATTTCAAGCCTGCCCGTACACCTGGCCGCTTTATCTTCCAAGCTAAGGACTTGCAGATTGGCTACGACCGGCCTCTAACTCAACCTCTTAATCTTACCTTTGAGCGCAATCAGAAGGTGGCTATCATCGGGGCAAATGGGATTGGGAAAACAACCCTACTCAAGAGTTTGCTGGGGATTATCCCGCCTATCGCAGGTCAGGTCGAACGTGGGGACTATCTAGAGCTGGGCTATTTCGAGCAGGAAGTAGAGGGCGGCAATCGTCAGACACCTCTCGAAGCGGTTTGGAATGCCTTTCCAGCTCTAAATCAAGCAGAAGTCCGAGCGGCTCTGGCTAGATGTGGATTGACTTCCAAGCATATCGAGAGCCAGATCCAGGTTCTTTCAGGTGGCGAGCAGGCCAAGGTCCGACTGTGCCTCCTCATGAACCGAGAAAATAATGTTCTGGTTCTGGACGAGCCGACTAACCACTTGGATGTAGATGCCAAAGAGGAGCTCAAGCGCGCTCTGAAAGAATACAAGGGCAGCATCCTTATGGTCTGCCACGAGCCCGATTTTTATGAAGGCTGGATGGATCAAATCTGGGACTTCAATCAACTAACTTAAAAAGCTATTAAGGCGGTTTTGCATGCAGAGACGAGGGTGTCTTCTCAGTCACTTGCAAGCATCCGCTTTTAATAGCTTTAGTTTTTAATATCACATAGTTGCAAATGCAATTATGTTGTGTTATACTTCTTCTTGTTGGGAGTTTTGGATTTTCTGTAAGATATGATCCAACTGAAAGAGTTCAGATGAAGTCAGTTGATGCAGACTAGCCTGAATATATCTGTTCTCGTAGCCAATCAGCTTATCATATACTCTTAGTGCAGGAGTCAGTGGATAGAGCTCCTTGAATTTCTTGTTTTGAGCCTTGGTTTTCTTGATAATCAAGCCTCTTTCTTCCAGCTTTCTTAGGGAGCGGCTTAGAGTAGTCTTGTCAATCTGAAGCAGCTCTGCCAGCTGAGATTGATGGATAGCGGGATGTTCGACAATGCGAGTAAGAATGAGAAAGAGATTATTATCAAGCCCGTATTGGCTAGCTTCTTGGTTCATTTTCATCATGGCTTGACGGGAGATGAAACCCATTTGACGAAATAACTGACGATAATCCATAAGAACTCCTTTGATAGTTGCATTTACAATGATTATATAATAAAGCAAGGACGGAAACAAGCATGTGGCATAAAAAATATTTGCAAGAGTTGGATATACTAGAATTTTACAAGATTTTAAAACTGCGGATCGATACCTTTGTCGTCGAGCAAGAGCGAATCTATCATGAATTGGATGAGAAGGATCTAACAGCTATGCACCTTTTCCATGTAAATGAGCAAGAGGAAATAGATGCTTATGCCCGCGTGTTTGAGGAAGATGAAAAAGTCGTTTTTGGTCGCCTTGTGACGGCCCCGTCAGCCCGGGGAAAGGGCCTAGGGAATAGATTGGTAGAGGAAATATTGATTCTTTGCGAAAAAAATTGGCCGGGAAAAATGATTGAAATTGAGGCTCAGGAGCAAGTCGTGGGGCTTTATGAAAAATTCGGCTTTGTAAGTCAAGGAGAGCCCTTTATCTTTGAATCGACGCCTCATATCAAAATGATTTACAAAAAATAACAAAATCCAGTTGAAGAACCGCTCATAATGACGGTGTCTCAACTGGATTTTATTTTTAAAACATAGAGTATTCATCGGCTAACATGACCGTCTCTCTGCCGTCATTATCCACAACGTAGATCATGCGAGGGTAGAATGGGTCAAATTTATAGGTGAAATCAAAGGAGATGAGTGTATCGAGATGGTCCTCAGAAAAACGAAAAGTCAGCTTTCCTTCGTTATTGATCAACTCGAAGCGAATCAGATTATTCAAAGGGAAGACATCTTTAAGGAAGTTGTCGATGATGTACCAGAAAGTGTCAATCACATCATCTGGAAGGCTAGTGATAGCGCCAAAGCTGGCATAGCGACCACAAGTATTGGTAAAAGCCATGAGACTCACTCCTTTCTGGAAATTTTGCTGTGGAGGACCAGAAATTGGTCCTCTAGTGCTTTACTAGCAGCATTGATGGTTCTATCATACAAGAAATAAGTAGGAATTGCAAGAAATTGCTTCCTTGCTGGACAAAGGATTTTTGGAAAAGAAAGCAAGAAAAAAGAGCTTGCGCTCTTTGACAACTTTATCGATTCTTTAGTTCAACATAACGTTTGTACCAAATTTTCACATAAGCATCGGAGAAGGGACCGCGTTCGTTGTTGATCCAGTCAACCAGAATCTTGACGTTTTCCTTGAGAATGAAATCCAAATCATCCGAATAGTTCATTTGCCTTTTATGACGCTCATATTCTTCCACATCAAGCAGCCGTTTTTCCCCGTCTGTGAAGACCTTGACATCTAAATCATAGTCGATATACTTAAGGGCTTCATTGTCCAGATAATAGGGGCTGGCAAGGTTGCAGTAGTATGAGGTGCCATTATCACGAATCATGGCAATGATATTAAACCAATATTTCTTATGAAAATAGACAATGGCAGGCTCTCGTGTTACCCAGCGCCGGCCATCACTTTCTGTTACCAGTGTGTGGTCATTAACGCCAATAATGGCATTTTCTGTTGTCTTTAGTACCATGGTATCTCGCCAAGTGCGGTGAAGATTCCCATCATGCTTATAACTTTGAATTGTAATAAAGTCGCCTTCTTTGGGAAGTTTCATAACCTACCAACTTTCTACAATTTTTAAGTTTATCCTCTTTATTGTAACATATTTTCATAAAAATGCCTAAGTTTTCATAGAAAATCTTAAAGATATTCTCTCAGAGCGCTGGTAATGTCCGAAAAATCATAGCCTTTGCGGGCCAGAGCTTGGGTCAGACGCTGTTTTAAGTCGTAGCCCTCGTACTTTTTGGAGTACTTGTGGTATTGCTTGTCTAGCTCTTTATAGAGCAGTTCTTGTTGGTTTTCCTGGTCTTCTTCGATTTCCAAATGCTGATAGGCAGTTTTGGCTTGGCTATAGGAAAATCCTTTGTTTATCAGGGCTTGGAGGAGTTTATCTTGCAAGGCCTTGCTGGGCAGTTTTCCTTGGTATTTTTTGAGCAACTTTTCGGCAACTCGCTCGGCTACTTCAGTGAAATCAAACTGGTTTAATTCCTCTTCTATGATAGTACTTGGAATCCCTCTTTGACTGAGTTTTTGCTTGAGAACAAAAGCGCCTTTATCACCAGTGAGAAGGTTGGATTGGATATAAGAATTGGCATATTTTCTGTCGTTGATCCAATTATCCTTTTTTAGATTGTCCAAGACTTGGCTGATGATGTCTGGCTGGATATCGTGCTGGGTCAGGTAGTCCTTAACTTCCTTGGCAGTCCTTTGCTTGAAGGAGAGATGGTAGAGGGCTAGATTTTTTCCATAGGAAAATTGGGCGTAAGTTTGAATTTCTTTTAGTTCCTGCTCCGTGATTTCCATTCCTTTAGACAGCATGAAGTGGACAATAGTGTCTTCTGTAATATAGAGCTTTTCGCTGTCGTCCAACTCCAAGAGGTAGAGCCGTTTTTTCTTTTCGATTTTTGTGATTTTCATACTAGTCCTTTCACTTGGACGATATTTTAGTGTAGAGTCATTCATCGTCTCTCTGACTCTATTCGCAGTTGCCGAGAGATTTTTATGATTTAGACTATTTTCTCATCTTTATTGTAACATATTCTCAACGAATCGACTCTAGCGTGGTATAATAGAGGCATGAATGTAAAAGTGAAACAAAGAATCCCTTTGAAAATTAAGAAAATGGGGATTAATGGTGAAGGGATTGGATTTTATAAGAAAACGCTGGTCTTTGTGCCCGGTGCTTTGAAAGGCGAGGAAGTCTACTGTCAGGTGACCAAGGTGCAGCGGAATTTTATTGAAGCCAAGCTCTTGACCATCAATAAGCGGTCAAAATTTCGGGTGGAAGCCCCGTGTGAGATTTATGAAAGCTGCGGAGGCTGTCAAATCATGCATCTCCACTATGACAAGCAGTTGGAGTTTAAGGAAGATTTGCTGCGTCAGGCTCTGAAAAAGTTTGCGCCAGCTGGCTATGAAAACTATGAAATCCGTCCGACCATTGGCATGCAGGAGCCCCTTTATTACCGGGCTAAGCTGCAGTTTCAGACTCGGAAATTTAAGGATGAGGTCAAGGCGGGGCTTTATGCTCAGAATTCCCACTATCTGGTCTCGCTGAAAAACTGTCTGGTTCAGGACAAGGTGACACAACAGATCATAAATAAGGTGGCTCGGCTTTTAGGTAAATACAGGCTGCCCATCTACGATGAGCGCAAGACAACTGGAGTACGCACGGTCATGATTCGCAGGGCCAGAAAAACGGGTCAGGTGCAGATGATTTTTGTAACAGGTCGCAAGCTAGACTTTTCTCCAGTCGTCCGAGACCTGGTGGCTGAATTTCCCGAGCTGGAGACAGTGGCGGTCAATTATCATACGAGCAAGTCCAGTGAGATTTATGGGGATAAGACAGAGATTATCTGGGGCGAGGAAGCTATTCAAGAAGGAGTGTTGGACTATGAGTTCTCCCTTTCGCCTCGGGCTTTTTATCAGCTCAATCCTGAACAGACAGAGGTGCTCTATGGGGAGGCGGTTAAAGCGCTGGATGTGACGAAAGAAGACCATTTGATTGACGCTTATTGCGGAGTGGGGACCATCGGCTTTGCCTTTGCTAAAAGGGTTAAGTCTCTGCGGGGCATGGACATCATCCCTGAGGCTATTGAAGACGCTAAGCGCAATGCGAAACGGATGGGTTTTGACAATACGCTCTACGAAGCTGGGACGGCAGAGGAGATTATTCCTCGCTGGTACGCTGAGGGTTATCGGGCGGATGCCTTGATTGTCGATCCGCCGCGAACTGGTCTGGACGATAAGTTGTTGGAGACGATTGTCCGCTATGCACCTGAGAAGATGGTTTACGTTTCCTGCAATGTCTCAACTCTGGCTCGGGATTTGGTCAAGCTCAGTCAGGTCTACGATGTCCACTACATCCAGTCAGTTGACATGTTTCCCCATACCGCTCGGACGGAAGCGGTGGTGAAATTGGTCAAAAAAGTCAAGTAAAAGAGCAATTTGTTGAAAAACAAGCCTAAATGAACAGCAAAAACCTGCAGAATTCTGCAGGTTTTTGAGTTAGAGGATTATAGCTTGATTTCAGTGTTTTGGAGAACCTTCTGAGCATCGGAAACGATTGTGTCGAGGATTTCTTTACATGGACGAATTTCCTTGACTAAGCCTGCGATTTGGCCACTCATCATAGAGCCATGCACGGTATCTCCTTCGTAAACAGCTTTAGAAAGAGAACCGATGGTGATTTCTTCGAGTTCGTCACGATTGGTGCCTTTGTTTTCTAGTTCGATATAGTGGTCAGTCATTTCATTGCGGATACAACGAACCGGCGCACCAGCAATACGACCAGTAACGGCAGTAGCAGTGTCATTGGCTGCGACAATGGCATCCTTGTAGCCTGCTGAAATTGGGCATTCTTCAGAAGCTAGGAAGACAGTTCCCATCTGAACACCTTGCGCACCGAGGACAAAAGCGGCAGCGAGACCACGACCATCGGCAACTCCACCTGCAGCGATGACTGGAATATCAACTGAGTCAACAATCTGAGGAATGAGAGCCATAGTATTGGTTTCACCGATGTGGCCACCAGCTTCAGAACCTTCGGCAATCACGGCATCAACTCCGAGCTCTTGCATTTTTTGCGCGTGTTTGACACTGGCGATAACAGGGATAACCTTGATACCTGCCTCTTTCAGATAAGGCATGATGAATTTTGGTGTACCAGCCCCAGTCGTTACGACAGGAACTTTTTCTTCAATGATGACTGTCACAATCTCCTTGATATTTTTCATCATGAGCATAACATTGACGGCAAATGGCTTGTCAGTCAATTTACGCAGTTCACGAATTTCTTCGCGCAACTGCTCACCCGTCATTCCTCCTGAAGCAATGATTCCCAGTCCGCCAGCTTCTGAAACAGCTGCCGCCAGTTGGTAGTGGGAAATCTGAGCCATCGCTCCTTGGAAAATAGGGTACTTGATGTTCAACAATTTTGTAATAGACATAGGGCATCTCCTTTATTCTGTATTTAAAATCATTATATCACTATAATAAAGCGTTTTCAATGAAGCTGTGATCTGGCAAAAGGCAGGAGTTTGTGAAAGAAATCTCAGAAATTCTTGATAGGACTGGCTTTTCCTTGTGAAACTAAATTTATCAGTGTCCTTATAAAAATAACTTATAGCCTATTAGAATTTGTTATATTCTCTAAGATCGAATTTGAGCAAGCGTGGAAAGGATTTTTATTGGACGCATCTTTTGTGATATAATAATATAAAATACACGGAGGTAGGGCATATGGATAATGTGATTGATTTGTCTATTCCAGTGGCAGAAGTGATTGAGAAGCAGCCTGAAGTTTTAGATGTCTTGGTCGAGTTGGGCTTTAAGCCTCTGGCCAATCCTGTCATGCGCAATACAGTCGGGCGCGTGGTTTCGATCAAAAAAGGAGCCAGCATGAATGGCATTGACCTGGATAAAATCAAGCAAACGCTGGAATTAAACGGCTATGAAGTGGTGGGGATTTAGGAATGGCTACTGAACGCATTGAGGTCCTCAAGTCTATCTTGTTGGACCTACATAACGGAGCTTCTGCAGAGTCCGTTCAGGAGCTTTTCAACGAGCATTTTGCTGGTGTGTCTGCTATCGAGATCAGCCTGATGGAGCATGAGCTGATGAACTCAGATACGGGAGTGACCTTCGAAGATGTCATGTCCCTCTGCAATGTCCATGCCAACCTCTTTAAAGGTGCCATTCAGAATGTGGAGGTGGTTGATACCGACCATCCAGGCCATCCGGTTCAGATCTTCAAGCAGGAAAATCTAGCGCTGCGGGCTGCCCTCATGCGGGTTCGCAGGCTCCTATCTACCTATGAAAGCACAGAAGATGAGGAGCTTCTTCCTGAAATCCGCAAGGGACTCCAGCGCCAGCTGGGTTTGGTGGGACAGTTTGATATCCACTATCAGCGTAAGGAAGAGCTCATGTTTCCTATCATGGAGAGCTACGGCCACGATTCGCCGCCCAAGGTCATGTGGGGCGTAGACGATCAGATTCGAGACCTTTTCCAAGAGGCTAAGGCTGCTGCTGAGCAGTTGCCGGATACTTCGATTCAAGAAGTCAAGGACAAGTTTGAGTCTTTTGCAGCTGAGTTTGAAGCTATGATTTTTAAGGAAGAGTCCATCCTTCTCATGATACTCCTCGAATCCTTTACTCAGGATGACTGGCTCAAGATTGCTGAGGAGAGTGATGCTTACGGCTATGCCATCATCAAGCCGACGGAAAAATGGATTCCTGCGCGGCACTCATTCTCGGAGGAGGAAGCTGAGGACGCTGCTGATGAAGGAAGCGAAGCGCCAGCCAGCACGGAGCAGACTAGTGATGGCAGGTTTCAACAGGTCATTGATACGCCGGATGGTCAGGTCACTATTTCCTTTAAGCCTAAGGAAAAGAAGGAGCAAGCCTTTAATCGGGACTCTCAGCAGCCTTTTGGTCATGGCTATCTGTCGGTGGCGGAAGCCAATCTGATTTTGGACCATTTACCCATGGAGATTACCTTTGTCAATAAGGATGATATTTTCCAGTATTATAATGACAGTGTGCCGGCGGACGAGATGATTTTCAAGCGAACGCCTTCTCAGATAGGACGCAATGTTGAGCTCTGTCACCCGCCCAAGCTTTTGGACAAGGTGCGTCGGATTTTCAAGGCTCTGCGTGAGGGAGAGCGGGACAAGTTTGAGATGTGGTTCAAGTCGGAATCGCGGGGCAAGTTTGTCCATGTGACCTATGCGGCGGTGCGGGATGAGGCCGGTGAATTTCAGGGGGTGCTGGAGTATGTACAGGACATTCAGCCCTTCCGTGACATTGACAGTGATTTTTACCGAGATTTGGACTAGGTATTTGCAGTTAGAAAGTGAGAAAAATGAGTTACGAACAGGAATTTTTACAGGAGTTTGAAGCTTGGGTCAAGACCCAGATCATGATTAACGAGATGGCCCTCAAGGAGAGTCAGGCGGTCTACGAGGCGGACAAGGACGAGAGGGCCAAGGAAGCAGCCATTCGCTATGAGAGTCGTCTAGATGCCTACCAGTTCCTTTTAGGGAAATTCGCCAACTATCAGGCGGGCAAAGGATTTCACGATCTGCCAGATGGACTTTTCGGTGAGAGAAATTATTGATTTTTCGCTGGAAAGGTGATAGAATAGGTTCATCAGAGGTGTTTTGAGTCAAGCATTTTACAGAAAGTGGCGGCGCTGAGAAGTCCACAGATGTGTCAAAACTGGTTGCTGATGAGATGAAAAAATGAAATAAACAGAGCAGCGGGCGCTTGCCCGAAATTGGGTGGTACCGCGGATAAACACATTCGTCCCTTTCTAGTCTGACTAGGAAGGGATTATTTTTATATAGCGGAAAGGAGGGTTGAATGAAGCTTCTTGAATCTTATAATGGTAAAGAGTTGCCAAAGATGGAAACTGAGCATTTGATATTGCGTCAGAGAACGGCAGATGATGTGGAGGATATGTTTGCTTATGCTAGTCTGCCTGAAGTCTGTTATCCAGCTGGATTTCCTCCTGTAGATAGCTTGGAAGCAGAGCGTGAATATTTTGAAAATCGCTATTTTGAAAATTTAGAAAAGAAGGAACTTCCGTCTGGCTATGGCATTACAGTTAAGGGGGATGACCGAGTTATTGGCTCTTGTGACTTCAATCATCGTCATGAGGAAGATGTCTTTGAAATTGGCTACCTCCTGCATCCAGATTATTGGGGGAAGGGTTATGTACCAGAAGCCGTCAGTGCTTTGATAGAAGTTGCATTTACCATTCTTAAACTCCACAAGGTTGAAATTCGATGTTTTGATTACAATAAACAAAGTCAACGAGTCGCTGAGAAACTTGGTTTCACCCTTGAAGCTCGCATCCGAGACCGCAAAGATGCCCAAGGCAATCGCTGTGCAGAGTTGGCTTATGGATTGCTGAGGAGTGAGTGGGAGTGGAATATATGAATACAAGTGATAATATTGATGACTTCATATTAGCATTAAGAGATTTAAATGAGATTATTGAGAAAAGAGCAAAGCTTAATTTACTTGATAAAGCTGTATTAGCTGAGTCATTTTATAAAGAAATTTTGAATAAATTGTTTTCTTGGGAATTAAAAAATTTAAACATAGCTCAGTCTAACTTTGAAGCAATTGATTTAATTGATAAATCTAATAATATTCTTGTTCAAGTTTCTTGTACATGTGAGAATCAAAAAATACATAGTACAATTTCCAAAAAAGAATTATCGAAAGAAGATTATAAAGGATTTGAGCTTTATTTTGTTTTTATTGGCAAACAAAATAGTAATGTAAAAAAAGGCAAATATAACTGTATTCCACAACTAAGTTTTAATCCTAACACGAATATTCTTCTGACAGATGATTTAATAAAATATTATCAAGATTTAAATCCAAGTGCTCAAGATAAGATACTTGATATTATTAGAAGTTATCTAACTAAAGAAAATAAAGTAAATAATAGTATTTCAAAAATAGAAATATCAGAAATGATACTTGAAATTTTAGATGAAAATAGCCAAATATTTTATAAGTATGGTCCAAAGTCAGACGTTGCTTTAAATAGTCCAATGAGCGAAGCTTCATTTAAAATATGGTGTGAATCCAGGATGAAAATTATTGGCAATAATAAGAAAATATTAAATATATATCAACAGCATAAGTTGCTTTTTAGTCGGGAAGAAAAGTTATTATTTCATAAGTTTGAATTAAATGTGAAATCATTTGAACAAAATAATAAAGAGAGATTAGATTCAAATGCTTATGAACCATTTCCAGAAGAATTTCCTAAGATGTTGGAAAAGATTGTTAGTAAAGTAATCAAGGAGTAAAATAATATGTCAAATTATAGTGACGTACCAAGACCAGAGTCAGTGGTTTATTTTGAACAGATATTGGATAGTCATGTTAAGATTGTTAGATATGAAAAATTAGAAGATTTCGTTTATAACTTATTTCTTAATAGTGGTAAGACATATTTAGTTTGGTTAACAAATAAATACACTGTATCTATTCATGATATTGTTGAAAAAATTGATGAAAATTTTGATGCGTTAGTGACTATTAGCGGGTGGAATGACTATACATATGAAGCAAAAGAATATGCTTTGAAAAACCATTTTGGCTTATTCAAGTCTCGTGAATTTATGGGCGCATTAAACTACCCAGATCCGTCTCAATATTATACTGGAATTGATGAAGAAGATGGAAAAAGGATGTATGGAGATCATGGGTATAAATTTGATTGATGATTTAGAATTAAAAAGAATATTAAACATTAAGATTCGGTTTGAACTTTATCAGTTTGGATCTTCGTTAGATAAAGAATTTTTCAATGATATTGATTTATTGTTAATCTATAACAATAGTGAAAAAAACAANCAAAGTGAAATATTAATGTTAAAAAGAAGTATTAAAGACTATTTGTATAAGCAATATCACAAAAACATTGATATCACTGTTTTGTCAGAAAATGAAGAAAATGAAAAAAATTTTTTAGAACAAATAAATTATTTGAAAATATATTAAGGAGCACACACATGTCTAAAGAACTTTCACCTAAATACAATCCAGCCGAGGTTGAGGCTGGTCGTTACCAAAAATGGCTTGATGCTGATGTTTTCAAGCCTTCTGGAGATCAAAAAGCTAAGCCTTATTCAATCGTCATTCCACCACCAAACGTGACTGGTAAACTTCACCTTGGTCACGCTTGGGATACGACTTTGCAGGATATCATCATCCGTCAAAAACGTATGCAAGGCTTTGATACGCTTTGGCTTCCAGGTATGGACCACGCGGGGATTGCGACTCAAGCTAAGGTTGAGGAACGCTTGCGTGGTGAGGGTATTAGCCGTTACGATCTGGGGCGTGAAAAATTCCTAGAGAAAGTCTGGGAATGGAAAGACGAATATGCCACTACTATCAAGGAACAATGGGGCAAGATGGGGCTCTCTGTAGACTACTCGCGTGAGCGTTTCACCCTTGATGAAGGTCTGTCAAAAGCCGTTCGCAAGGTCTTTGTAGATCTATACAAGAAAGGGTGGATTTACCGTGGTGAGTTTATCATCAACTGGGACCCAGCAGCTCGCACAGCCCTGTCTGATATCGAGGTGATTCATAAGGATGTCGAAGGTGCCTTCTACCACATGAACTACATGCTGGAAGATGACTCACGCGCCCTTGAAGTTGCGACAACTCGTCCTGAGACGATGTTTGGGGACGTTGCGGTTGCGGTTAATCCAGAAGACCCGCGCTACAAGGATTTGATTGGTCAAAACGTTATCCTTCCAATCGCTAATAAATTAATCCCAATCGTTGCCGACGAACACGCTGATCCTGAGTTTGGTACGGGTGTCGTGAAAATCACGCCCGCTCACGATCCAAACGACTTCTTGGTTGGTCAACGCCATAACTTGCCACAAGTCAACGTCATGAACGACGACGGAACCATGAATGACTTGGCCTTCGAATTTGCTGGGTTAGACCGTTTTGAAGCCCGCAAAGCGGTTGTCAAGAAACTGGAAGAAATCGGTGCTCTGGTTAAAATCGAAAAACGTGTCCACAGCGTTGGTCACTCAGAGCGGACTGGCGTTATGGTTGAGCCGCGTCTGTCTACCCAATGGTTCGTCAAGATGGACCAATTGGCGAAAAATGCCATTGCCAACCAAGACACAGAGGACAAGGTAGAATTTTACCCTCCACGTTTCAACGATACCTTCCTTCAATGGATGGAAAATGTCCACGACTGGGTTATCTCTCGTCAGCTCTGGTGGGGTCACCAAATCCCTGCTTGGTACAATGCTGAGGGTGAAATATATGTCGGCGAAGAAGCTCCAGAAGGTGACGGATGGACTCAGGATGAAGACGTCTTGGATACCTGGTTCAGTTCTGCCCTCTGGCCATTCTCAACTATGGGCTGGCCTGATGTTGACTCAGAAGACTTCAAACGTTATTATCCAACATCAACTTTGGTGACTGGTTATGATATTATCCCGTTCTGGGTATCTCGGATGATTTTCCAAGGTTTGGAATTTACTGGCAAGTCGCCATTCAAAAATGCCTTGATTCATGGTCTCATTCGTGATGAGCAAGGACGTAAGATGTCCAAGTCACTGGGAAATGGGATTGATCCAATGGACGTTATTGATAAGTACGGAACAGATAGCCTGCGTTGGTTCCTTTCAAACGGTTCTGCACCAGGTCAAGACGTGCGCTTCTCTTACGAGAAAATGGATGCTTCTTGGAACTTCATTAACAAGATCTGGAATATCTCTCGTTACATCCTCATGAATAACGAAGGTTTGACCCTTGAGCAAGCAACAGCCAATGTGGAAAAAGTTGTTAACAAGGAAGCTGGCAATGTCACTGACCGCTGGATTCTCCACAACCTTAATGAAACGATCGGCAAAGTTACTGAAAACTTTGACAAGTTTGAGTTTGGTGTGGCTGGACACATCCTCTACAACTTCATATGGGACGAGTTTGCGGACTGGTACGTTGAGTTGACCAAGGAAGTCCTTTATAGCGATAACGAAGATGAAAAAGTCATCACACGTTCTGTTCTCCTTTATACCTTAGACAAGATCCTTCGTCTCCTTCACCCTATCATGCCATTCGTGACAGAGGAAATCTTTGGACAAATCTCCGAAGGCTCTATCGTCACAGCAGAATACCCAACTGTTAATCCAGCCTTTGAGGACCTGGCGGCTCACACTGGTGTCGAAAGCCTCAAAGACTTGATCCGCGCTGTTCGTAATGCGCGTGCGGAAGTAAACGTTGCACCAAGCAAGCCTATCACCATTCTCGTGAAAACTAGCGATAGCGACTTGGAAGCCTTCTTTAACAGTAATGTCAACTACATCAAACGCTTCACAAATCCAGAACACTTGGAAATCGCATCAACCATCCCTGCACCTGAACTGGCTATGTCAAGTGTCATCACAGGAGCAGAAATCTACCTGCCACTGGCAGATCTCCTCAATGTCGAAGAAGAACTCTCTCGTCTCGACAAGGAATTGACTAAATGGCAAAAAGAACTGGATATGGTCGGCAAGAAACTCTCTAACGAACGCTTCGTAGCCAATGCCAAACCAGAAGTCGTCCAAAAAGAACGCGACAAACAAGCCGACTACCAAGCGAAGTACGATGCGACCGTAGCACGGATTGATGAGATGAAGAAACTCGTGAAATAAGCTATAAACCTCGGCAATTTGCTGGGGTTTTTGGTATAATAGTATTAATAAGAGTGTAAAAAGGATATTGGAAGATGATTAGTTTGTTTAAAGAAAGTAGTTTGTATATTCAAATTGCTATGTTATTTATATTTTTCTATTTTTATCAAAGAAGAAAAAATAGAGAATCAAATGTGGAACCTAGAATAAGAATATTTGAAAATATATTTTTTAAATACTATAAGTTATATTTTTATTGGCTTAAGGGGTCAGGGAATTATCCTGGTTTGATTCATATATACAATGCTATGGCTATCGAATGTCAAAAACAAAAAATTGATAGTGATACAATTAAACAAGTTAATAAAAGTATAAACCTAAAAAAAAACAATACGTTCTTTGCTTTTTTATCTGGTTCTTTTGTGTTCTTCGGACTCACGAATTTTAGTAATTTTATAGAACAGTTGAGTAAATTACATAGTTTATTAGGTGAAAATGGCTTATCTGAACTATGGAAGACTCTATCGAATTATTGGAGAGAGATTGCAGGTATTAAAGGATTATTAATTAATATCGTTCCTCCAATCCTCCTATTATTGATATGTATAGTTTTGACAGTGTTTTTTGCTAGAATGGACAAAGATTCAAATGTTATAAAATATTCAAAAGAAAGTCAAATGGAAGCTATTGTAGAAGACTTCTCTAGGTACTATGAACAATTTAATAACGATATAACTTCCGAAATTTTTCAATTAGAAGATGAAAATATTCCTCTGTTTAATATAAATGTTACTCGTTCAAAAGATGAATTCAATATTTATATTCCTGCGACTATCTCGGAGACACATATGCTATGTAACACCTATTTTAAAGATGAAGATAGTGATAGAGATATAGTCCTTCATTGGAAAAATAATGATAAATATAAATTTTATTTTAAAAAACGAGATTTCTGGGAATTGATCAAAGTTAAAGATATGAACGGAACCTTAATTTCTGAAACAGAACTTAAT